>NZ_VDGD01000009.1:0-282431 GCF_024701725.1 Ochrobactrum sp. XJ1 | reverse complement strand
TTGAAATTCCGCGCCGTCTTGCGGTAGATCAGATTTCCTTCCGTATCGCCCTTCCACGCATGGATCAGCGCAAGATCTGCGAATAGCCCCGTCTCCATGATGTAGTCGTCGTTTCCAAACCGCCGAATTTCCTTGCTCTCGGCCACCAGCGTCCCAACTCCCGTTTTAGTGTAAAACGCCGGAATGCCCGCGCCGCCTGCGCGGATACGCTCAGCGAGAGTTCCCTGGGGATTGAATTCGAGGTCAAGAACGCCGGTTAGATATTGCTCAGCGAACAGTTTGTTTTCGCCAACATACGAAGAAACCATCTTCTTGATCTGTCGCGTTTCCAAAAGCACGCCTAGCCCATATCCGTCCACCCCGGCGTTGTTTGAGATGACGGTAAGTTCTTTGACGCCGGCAAGCTGGATTGCTTCGATCAGATTTGAAGGGATGCCACAAAGCCCAAACCCCCCTGACATGATCGTCATGCCGTCAGTCAACACGTCTGCAAGCGCTTCTGTCGCGGTGGCGCGCAGTTTCTTCATGGTTTCAACCTGCTTTTAAGCTTCGAACGATGATCTTTACGGCAAGACTACGACTTGATCCGCGCGACAAGTTAGCAGTATTTATACTGCACCTTGCGAGGAGAGAGATATGGCGGCCGATCGTGGCGCTGAACAATTCGCTTTGAGCGAAATGCCGGTACCGATGGTGTATGCGACCCACCGGATTATCCGCAATTGTAATGAGGAATTCGCGAGGCTCTTCAAGTATCAAAGGTTCGATCTGATCGATAGGAGCTTTGCGCGACTCTATCCCAAACATGCCGATTTTGTACGCACTGGACGGATGTGGCAGGCGCACCTTCCCGGCGGCCAAGTCTATTACGACGAGCGCGTAATGACGGCTAGCGACGGACAGCGCTTTTGGTGTCAAGTACACGGTAGAACACGTCACGCCACTGATCCCTTCGCGCAAGCGATATATTGCTTTCAACCGCTGCCGAGACCCGTGGGACAAGGGACAAGCCTGCTCACACCAAGGCGAGCCCAGATCGTTACGCTGATGACGCAGGGCAAAACCAGCAAGGAGATTGCGAGAGAACTTGGTTTGTCCTGCCGTACCGTCGAATCTCATCGAGCTCGCTTGGCGACATCAATTGGTGCAAAGAATGCATCTGAGATTGTTGCCTGGTTTAGCTGCCATATGCAATCCTAGGGTCAAGTCTGTAATTCGCAGAGCTAGTGGTTTCCGAGGGTTCAACGATCTATCTGCACTCATGGCTACGAGCAACGAGCGTGCTGTATCGGCTTTCAAAAGGCCGAACATTGCTTGGACGAAAGGCGGGCTTTTTGGCCCATCCATCACCCTTTACAGATTAGTCGTTCCTGCTTTCCCTCTCGGGACCCCGCCTCGCGTCAAGGTTCCGACTTCACATCTGTAAAAACAGGGACGAAAATGGGCGATAAAATCCAGTCATACAGCTCGAATAGCATTAGCGAAAATACCTCTGTTCCTTAACGATGCTACACACTAGCTTTGCTCCTCCCCAAGGGATCAAGCGTTAATCGGATGTCGTCAGCTCAATGATTGCGACCGCCCCGAAGCCATGATACGGATCGGCGAAGTAAGCTGTCCTTACTTCAACATTCGCCCTTCGATTCACCGCGCCTGATAGTAGTTGGGATGTCGAAAGCGCTGACATCGGGCAGAGGATCCGTGAAAAGGGATATTTCGACGAGCGCGCTCTGCGCTGAGCAGGCCTGGGCGAGTTTAGACGTTCCCTTGTCGGCAGTCAGGACGTTGACGTTACCATGCTTGTCAAGGCTACCGGCAACACCCATCTTTTCGGGATCGTAGGTAGCGCCCGTCGACAGGCATACGACGCCTGGCCTGATTTCATCGGATATGATGGCGCCGGCAAGAACACTGCCGCGATCATTGAAGACCCGGACGATATCCCCGCTTCCGATCCCCCTTGATACCGCATCGGCAGAATTGATAAGTATGGGTTCTCGACCGGCGATCTTGGCGCTGCGGCTGACGCCGAAATTGTCCATCTGGCCATGCAACCGTTCCCGAGGCTGGTTCGAGATCAGATGGAGCGGAAAATTGCGTGCCGCTAGGGCCCCGAGCCATTCGCCCGGCGGCAGCCAGGTCGGATGTCCCGGGCAATCGTCGTAGCCGAAACCCGCAATCGTCTCCGAATAGATTTCGATGCGACCGGAGGGCGTCTTCAACGGAGAGGCGACCGGATCCCTGCGGAAGCTTTCCAGCATGATTTCAGGATGGTCCGGCTCCGGGATCTCGACGATACCGGCGCTCCAGAAACTATCGAAATCGGGCAACCGGATATCGCGCGTTTCCGCATTCGCGCGGACGACACGATAGAGCTCCCGCAACCACTCGTCCGTATTGCGGCCTTCCGTGAAAGCCTCCCGAAAGCCGAGCTTGTCCGCCAGTCCGGCAAAGATGGCATGGTCGTCGCGCGCCTCTCCGACAGGCGCGATCACCTGGTCCATGGCCATGATGAAGCGGTCGCGCGAGCTGTAGGTGAGGTCGCGCCGTTCGAGGGACGTTGTGGCGGGAAGAACGATATCGGCCATCCGCGAATGGGCGTTCCACCAGGGTTCGTGGACAATGATCGTTTCCGGCCGCTGCCAGGCCTGTACGAGGCGGTTCAGGTCCTGCTGGTGGTGAAATGGGTTGCCGCCGCACCAGTAGATCATCCGGATATCGGGATAGGTGTGGACGGTGCCGCGGTAATCGTAGGAAGCGCCCGGATTGAGCAGCATGTCGCTCAGCCTCGCGACCGGGATCGAACTCTCAGCCTTGTTCCTGCCGGTGGGCAGGCCAGGCATGCGGATATCATATCGCGGCGAACCGATTCCGCCTTCGCACCCGTAGCCGAAACCGACCCCACCGCCGCCCGTTCCGATCTGGCCCAGCATGGCGGCAAGGGTAACGGCCATCCAGTAGGGCTGCTCGCCGTGATCTGCGCGCTGCAGCGACCAGGCGACCGTTATCATGGTGCGGCGGGACGCCATCCGCCGGGCGAGGCCAACAATCTCCTGCGCGGCGATCCCGGTAATCGAGGAGGCCCAGTCGGGATCCTTGCGGATACCGTCGGTCTCCCCCATCAGATAGGGCAGGAAGCGGGCGAAGCCGACGCAGTGGCTGTTGAGGAATTCCCCGTCATGCAGTCCCTCCGCCACCAGCGTATAGGCCAGCCCAAGCATCAGGGCGGTGTCGGTGTTGGGGCGAGGGGCTATCCATTGCGCCTCGAGGAAGGGAGCCGCGTCTTCCTTCAGGAGGCTGATATTGACGAATTCGGTCCCGGCACCCCGCAGTTTCCCAAGCCAGTCGGCCGTGGAATGAGAGCCGATGCCGCCATACTCCATCTGCACGTTCTTCAGGGGCATGCCGCCGAACATGACCATGAGTTCCGTCGAGCCGACCATCGATTTCCATGAGGTGGCGCGACCCGTCACATAGTCGGAACCGCCCAGGATATAGGGCATGAGAACCGTGCCGGCGGCGAAACTGTAACTGTCCGTCTTTTCCGTGAAGCCGCCGGCCAGGTTCATGAAGCGGTAGAGCTGGAAATTGGCGTGGTGAAAACGGCCGGCACTGCCCCAGCCGTAGGAGCCTGCGAAAATGCTTCTGTTGCCATGTTTGTCGCGGACGCGATTGATTTCGGCTGCCACAAGATCGAGTGCAGTGTCCCAGGAAACGCTCACGAAGCTTTCGCGGCCACGGCAGCCGGTCGGTCCGCCAGGGCCATTTTTCAGCCATCCTTCCCGGACCATAGGCGTGGTGATCCGCGTCGGTGCATAGACCGCTTCGACGCCTGACGCGGTTACCGGGCTTGGTGACCTGTCGCCGGACCAGGGATGAAGTGCGACGAGCCTGCCGTCCCGGACTTCTGCCCGCTGGGCTCCCCAATGCGATGCGGTCCGCAGGAAAGTTGTATCGCCCATCATCCGGATGCTCCAAAGCCGCGATTTCGTTCGCGCCCCGTCGATCGGCTTTCGCGGCGGGAGCGCATGTGAACCGATGCTCGTTGCGGCGTCGGAGACGACTATAGGCGAAGCTTGATCCGTGCATCCAGCGCGCGGGCATTTTTCCCGGTGGCCAGAAGCGGGTTGAGCTCGACCTCCACGATTTCGGGCATATCCCCGAAAGCCGCGATTCTCGACAGCGTATCGACAAGCGCATCCATATCGACGGCCGGCTTGCCGCGATAACCGTGCAGCAGCGGCGCGCATTTCAGTTCGTCGAGCATTTCCCGCAGCTCGGTCTTGCCGACCGGCAGCAGCCGCAACGACACGTCCTTGAGCAGTTCCACCGCCGTTCCGCCGACGCCGAGCATGAGATACTTGCCGAACTGGGGATCTTCGGAAACGCCGCAGATCAGCTCGATCCCGGCATCCTTCACCATGGGCTGGACGCTGACCCCATCCATGACGCCATCAGGGACATGCCTGGAAAAACTGGCGTTCATGTGCTCGAATGCGGCCAAGACCTGCGCAGCATCCTCGATGTTCAACGCGACGCCGCCAATATCCGACTTGTGCGTGGCATCGGCCGATTGCAGCTTGAGAACGACCGGATATCCGATCTTCTCCGCCGCGGTTACGGCCTCGGCGCCTGAGCGGACGAGGATGGACGGCACGACCGGGATGGAGGCCTGCGCAAGCAGCATCTTCGAATCGTGCTCGGTGAGCACGTCCTTGCGCGCGGCGATCGCCTCCGACAGCGCCTCGGGGCGCCGGCAGGCCGGTGCGGCTTCCTGCGCTCCGACCTTGATGCGGCCGTGCTCGACGAGGCCCCGGAGCAGCGAAACCGCTTCCTCGGGATAGGTCGTGACCGGGATCGACAGGGTGGCCAGACGCTCGCGAACGGTGGCGATCTGCGATCCGCCGGTTTCGTCGAACACCCAATGGACTGCGCATCCCATTCCCTGCGCCCGCGCTTCGCGAAGCGCTTCGAGGCACGCATCCGCGTAAGCCAGATCGCCAAAGGCTTCGGAATTCGGGACACCCATGACAAGCGGCAGCACGCAATCGAACTCGCCGCTTTCAGCGATCATACGGATGACCGCAGCCAGCATTGCCGGGCTGACGTCACCGGTCAGATCGACCGGGTTTGTGGTGCTTCCTTTCGCGGGAACGATCGTCGCAAGCCGCGCGCGCAGGGCGGCGGACGGTTCCGCGACGTTCAATCCCTGGTCTTCGCACGCATCCGCGGCCACGACACCCACGCCAGCAAGGCTGGTTACGATGGCCACGCGCGGGCCTTTTGCACCGCCCTGGCCGCTCAGCGCCATCGCAAGCAGGCCGACGGACCTCATATCGTCGGCCCAGACGATGCCGGCGCGCCGGAACGCTGCCCTGTAGATCATTTCCGGACTGGAGATGCTCGCCGTATGAGAGAAGATGGCGCCATGGCCGGCGGCAGTCCGGCCACCCTTGATCGCGACGATCGGCTTCGATTTCGTCACCCTGCTCGCGATTTCGACGAACCGGCGACCATCGACCACGCTCTCCAGATACATGCAGATCGCGCCGATATCGTCATCCGATGACAGGTAATCCAGCAGGTCCTCGGCGCAGAGATCCACCTGGTTGCCGAAGCAGATGAACCGGCCGAATTCGAGCCCGTCCTGCCGTGCGTTTCTCTGGATCATGTAGGCGATCGATCCGGCCTGCGACAGGATCGCGAGGTTTCCGGATGCCACCTGACCCGATACGAAAGTCGCGTTGAGGCGGGCGCGATTGTTGGTGAAACCGGGAACGTTAGGCCCCAGGATCCGCATTCCGGCGCGCCGTGCGATCTCCGTGATTTTCTGTTCGATCAAGGCGCCTTCTTCGCCGGTCTCGGCAAATCCGCCGGCGGGGATGACGACCCCCTTGATGCCACGCGCGGACAGCTTTTCGACCGTTTCCAGCACCTGGTCGGCAGGCAGAAGCACGATCGCCAGATCGATGCCGTCCGGCAGAAGGGATGCATCCGATATGCAGGGCAAACCGCAAATTTCGGACGCAGTGGGATTCACCGGGATGACCAGGCCTTCGTATCCTCCGGATAATATTGCCTTCACGGCCGCGTGTCCAAGTTTTTCAGGGTTCGAGGATGCGCCTATGATCGCGATCGATTGCGGTGTGAAAAACCGATGAAGAGGGTGCTCTGAAACTGACTGCTTGAGGCATGCTAGATCATCCTTCGCGTTTCCCAAGTCCCTTGTGACTGAAATGCCCATAGTCCGCCCACTCTCGTTGAAAAATTGGTTTGCATTTCAAAATTCAAGTTTGTATTATGAAAATAATGACAGGCTTGACAATGTCAATAAAGCATTCCTCAATTAATAATAATCGAAATCTCAGTTAGTATGAGTGCCAATCATCGGTATTAGACTACTATCCGTCGCGGCGGTTAGTATAGAATGTCGTTTATGTGATTGATGCTGATCTTAACTGAAATATAAATGAAGTCGTCTAGGGGTAATACGCAGATTTCTGTAGTGCAGCGAATGTATTATTTTCGGCGCTGGACGCGATCCGGCCAATAGCGACAAGGAAATATGGCATGATTACTCGGAGACAGGGACTTAAAGGCGCGGCGGCTGTCATCTTGGCATCAGCGACGGGCAATGGATTTCTAGGTGCTGCTCGCGCCCAGAGCCGCGAAGATACCTTGCGTCAGGTTATGGGAGGTGCGGTCAGCACTCTCGATCCGACCACGCCAGGCAGCACGCGCGAAGCCTATGGCGTTGCCATGGGCGTCTACGACCGGCTGGCGCGCTTCGAAGTGCGGGAAATCGATGGAAACCCCTTCTACGATTTCCGTTCCATTACCGGGGAGCTCGCGGACAAGATCGAGCGTCTGGATAACGACAAAAGATTTGTGTTCCATATTCGCGAAGATGCGTTATGGCATGATGGAACTCCTGTGACGGCGGAAGACGTGAAATGGTCGCTTGATCGGCATGTTTCGGCCAAAACGCTCGCGACCGCGCAACTCGCGACCGGCTCGCTGACCAAGCCTGAACAGTTCCGCATCGTGGGCAACCGCTCGGTGGAGGTTCTGAATGAGACGGGGGATCGTCTGGCCTTGGCCAACACCTGTGTACCCTATGCGATCATGATCAACTCAACGCTAGCAAAGCGCAACGCGACGACGGACGATCCGTGGGCGGTCGGCTGGCTCAAGGACAACGCAGCCGCCGGCGGGGCCTACATGGTCGAAAGTTTTCAGTCGAGCCGCTCTGTCACATTGCGCCGTAACGATTCGTGGAAAAACGGTGCAATGCCATTCTTCCAGCGCGTCGTGGTACAGACGGTGCCCGAAGTATCCACCCGAATGAATCTGATCCAGCGCGGTGGCGCGGATATCTGCCTTGATCTCCAGGCGATCGACGTCGCCAATATTGCCAATGAAAGCCAGTTGAATGTCATTTCGATCCCGCTGGCCAACGCCTTCCAGGCTCTGGTGTTCAACAATCGGCTGGCGCCCTTCGACAATCTGAAAGTCCGTCAGGCGATCGCTGCCGCGCTTCCCTATGAATCGATCTACCAGGCAAGCGTCTTTGGCCGTGGACGACCGCTGTACGGTGCAACATGGTCCTCGCCGCCGGATGCATCCTTTCCACAACCCTTCCCGCAGAACCTCAATATCGACGCCGCCAAACAGTTGATGGCGGAGGCCGGGCTTGCCAGCGGGTTTGCCACGACCTTCAGCTACCCGACGGCCTACGCTCCGATCGCCGATCCCATGTCGGCCCTGATCAAGGAGGCGCTGGCCAAGATCAACATCGAAGTCACCATCCAGAAACTGCCGGATGCGCAGTTCTCGACGCTCGAAGTCGAACGGCGCATGCCTTTCTTCATGGAATCGGGCACGGCCTGGCTGCCTTCGACCGATTATTTTTACCGTACCTTCCTGACCGGCGACCAGCGCTGGAACTGGTCGGGCTACGACAACAAGGAAATAGCTGAGCTTGTCCAGAAGCTGAGGTTCGAGACCGATCCGGAACGTTACGAGGTCGGTTGCCGTCGTCTCATCGAACTGTCGGCAAAGGACACGCCGATGGTCTATCTTTGGCAGCCGAACCTTGATGTCGTAATGAACAGCCAATTGAGCGGCTTTACCTATTGGCCCCATCGTCAGGTCGACTATCGCGACATTAAGCGAGGATGATTGTGTCGAGACCTGTTCTGATCTTCACTCGGCTCACGAGCCGTCTTTTCGCGGCGATCCCTCCGCTTGTCGGAGTCGTTATCGTAACATTCTTGCTGATGCGCGTCCTGCCGGGCGATCCGGCTGTATTCTTCGCTTCCGGACCAAATGCGGGTGAGGCAGAAATACAGAATTTGCGGGAAGAACTCGGATTGGACAAACCGCTCCTGATGCAGCTCGGCTTCTACTTCCGCGACATTCTGACGGGGAACCTCGGGCATTCGGTGATGACTGGGCAACCGGTCGTTGCGGACATGGCCGAGCGTCTGCCGGCCTCGCTGGAGCTGACGGTGGCCGCACTGGTCCTCGCACTGGTCACTGCAATTCCGTTGGGCATCATTGCTGCCCTTCGGTCCGGCTCGTTTATAGATCACTTGGTCCGGCTGCTCTGTACATTCGGCGTATGCGTCCCGACCTTCGTCTCGGGCCTGATGCTGATCTACCTCTTTTACGTCAAGCTGGGCTGGGCGCCCGACCCGAGCGGCCGGATCGATCCCTTCGCCCTGACGCCTCCGGCGGTGACCGGATTCCTGCTGATCGACAGTGCTCTTGCCGGAGACTGGGAGAGTTGGTGGTCGGCGGCGACGCAACTTGTCCTTCCCGCCGGCACGATGGCGCTCTTCGTCCTTGCGCCGCTGACGCGGATGACACGCGCGTCGATGCTTGCCGCACTCGGCAGCGAGTTCATTCGAACAGCCCGCTCGCTCGGTCTGCCGCGCGGCAAGATTGTCGTCACATATGCCCTGCGCAATGCGCTGCTCCCGGTGCTGACCATCGCGGGTATCGTCGTTTCCTCTATGCTGGGGGCAAATGTCCTAGTTGAAAAAGTTTTCTCTTGGCCAGGGGTCGCATCCTATGCCGTGGATGCACTCGTGGCTTCGGACTATGCGCCGGTCCAAGGTTTCGTATTGCTGATGGCATGTATTTTCGTCGTCGTTAATCTGATTATTGACCTGCTCTATGGCTTGGTTGATCCAAGGGTATCAGTCGCATGAAGGCAATGTTGCGTCATATCGGTTGGGTTCTCAGTGAGAACGTTGTCACGGGCTTGGCTGGTTTAGGCTTCGCCCTTCTGGCGATCGTTGGCGTTCTCGCTGACTGGATCGCACCTTACGATCCTTTCGTAACAAATGTTGCGATTGCCCTTCAACCTCCTTCGTCGATGCACTGGTTCGGTACGGACCAACTGGGGCGCGACGTCCTGTCAAGATTGATTCTGGCGACACGTCTCGATCTTGTTATCGCGATAACCTCGGTTGGCATATCGTTCCTTGTCGGTGCGGTAATCGGTGCGTTATGCGGTTATTATATGGGTTGGATGGACCGGGTCGTCGGCCGTTGCGTTGATGTATTGATGGCATTTCCACTTTTCGTGCTTGCTATGGCCATGGTTGCTGCCCTGGGAAATCACGTCGAGAACGTCATCATTGCAACAGCTGCAATCAATCTGCCTTTCTACATCCGATTCGCCCGTACCGAAGTCAATGTTCGCCGTGGATTAGGTTGGGTGGAGGCTGCTCGTGCCAGCGGTGAAGGAAATACCGCGGTGGTCATGCGCTTTCTGCTGCCGAACATCCTGCCCGTCATGGCAGTGCAGATCTCTCTGAACCTCGGTTGGGCCATCCTTAATGCCGCAGGGCTTTCGTTTCTTGGCCTCGGGATCACCGCGCCAACTCCGGAATGGGGCATGATGGTCGCCGAGGGGGCCCGGTTCATCAATGCTGGTCATTGGTGGCTGGTGGCCTTTCCCGGCGCTGCACTAATGTTTGCAGTGCTTTGCTTCAATCTGCTGGGTGACGGCTTGCGCGACATTCTTGATCCGAGGATGAGGACATGAACAATCTCCTGAAGGTAGAAGACCTCAAGGTCGCATTCTCGACGCGACGTGGTACCGTCGAGGCGATATCGGGAGTGTCGTTCTCACTCGCAAAAGGCGAGACACTTGGGTTGGTAGGGGAATCTGGCAGCGGAAAGTCGGTAACAGCCTATGCGATCAGCCGACTGCTGGATCGCGCCGGCAAGATCACAAACGGCCGAATTCTGTTTCAGGGGCACGATATCACCCGGGCATCCGACAGGGAGCTTCGAGAGGTTCGAGGCGCTTCAATGTCAATGATATTCCAGAACCCGCGCGCCGCGCTGAATCCCATCCGCACGATCGGCCAGCAGCTGGCCGATACCTTGCGCGCCCATGGACAGCTGACGGCGCGACAGGCGCGCGACAAGGCGCTCGACCTGCTGGATGGGGTCATGATCCGCAATCCCGCCGAGCGGATGAATGCCTACCCTCACGAACTCTCCGGCGGCATGTGCCAGCGGGTCATGATCGCGATGGCGATCGCCTGCGAGCCGGATCTGCTGATCGCCGACGAACCGACGACCGGGCTCGACGTCACCACGCAGAAGGTGGTGATGGACATGCTTGCGGTCGTTGCGGCCAGGCGCGGCATGGCAACCATCCTGATCACCCACGATTTGGGGCTGGCAGCCCAGTACTGCGGCAATATCGCGGTCATGGAGCGCGGCCTTCTGGTGGAGCGCGGGCAGACGGCCGAACTGTTCCGAAATCCCCGGCATACCTATACGCAGCGCTTGATAGGAGCGTCGCCCACGCCATCCTCGACGATCTCGGATCTCGCCCAGGCGGCGATCACCGCGGGCGAGCCACTCAGCCCTGAACCCCTGGTGGTAAAGCCGCAACAAGACCTCCCAAGCGGGCGCCCGCTGCTGGAAGTGAAAGGTCTCCGCAAGGATTACGACGTGTCGGTGAAGGCGGTCGATGATGTTTCCTTCGCGATTCCTGCCGGCGGCAGCCTCGGCCTCGTCGGTGAATCGGGAAGCGGAAAGAGTACGCTTTCGCGGCTGATCTGCCGTCTTGTCGACAAAACGGCCGGTGAGATTCTCTTCGACGGAAAATCGATTGGAGACATAGCCGCAAATATTTTCCACAAATCGCCGCAGCGCCGCGATATCCAGATCGTTTTTCAGGATCCGAACGAAAGCCTCAATCCGCGTTTCACTGCATATGATTGCATCGCGCATCCGCTGCGCACGCTCGACGGCTTGCGCCCGGGCAATGAATTGCGGTCACGCGTCCAGAATGCGGCTCGGCGCTGCGGGCTGTCGATCGAGCTTCTGAGCCGTTTCCCGCATCAGCTTTCGGGTGGCCAGAAGGCGCGGGTTGGCATTGCGCGCGCTCTCGTCTCGTCTCCGCGCCTGCTCGTTCTCGACGAGCCGACAGCCGCGCTTGACGTTTCCGTGCAGGCGATCATCCTGACGCTTCTCGACAGGCTTCGAAGGGAGGACGGGATCACCTATCTGTTTGTGAGCCACGATCTCAACGTCGTCAGGATGATGTGCGAACAGGTTGTAGTTCTGCGTCACGGCAAAATCGTCGAGGAAAGCGCAAGCCAGTCACTGTTCGACAATCCGGCGACGGATTACACGCGCGAGCTGATTGCCGCGATCCCGCATTTTCGTCCATCGCCCATATCAAGTTAGCTGGCGACAGGCATCAAACCACAAGGTTCTTTTTGCCGACCACCAGAGTCCCATGGTCGAAAGATCAGCATGCGTGTGGATTTCAGAAAGCGACGCAAGAAATGCACCCGAGTTGATACAATCGCGCGGTCAGATATAGGCGCTTGTTATTTGCTCGATTTCCCAAGAAATGACAGTGCCATAATCTGATGAAACTTATTTAAGGTTGATTACGGTTTTGGTAAGCGGTAACGCAATCGCAAAGCAAAAGGTGATCGAGGTGTATGCATGGCGAGCCTAGATAAGGTTTTTAAGCTGATTGATGTCCTTGCCAGCAGGTCCGAGCCGTTCGGGTTGACAGAGCTTGCTACAGTTGCCGGTCTCGACAAAGGTACGACGCATCGTCTGCTAGAGGCTCTTATCGGCCATGGTTATGTCAACCGTTCTATGGACTCGCCTAAATATGAGCTATCGTTGAAGTTGTGGACTCTCGGCTCTCGCGTCGTGGCTGATCGTTCCGTGATGACGCTCTCACGCAGCTACATGGAGCGGTTGGTCAAGCTTACGGGCGAAACTGTCTACCTGACAATCTGCGACAACCTCGAAGCCGTATACATGGCCCGCATCGATAGTCCTCGACTGGTGCGTGCGCATACCCCGATGGGAGGTCGGGTCCCCCTTCACTCGGGCTCGACAGGCAGAGCGTTGCTTGCCCATTTGCCTGAAGAGGAGATCGAGCGTGTTTGCGAGCGTCTGACCAAGTTCACTGAGAATACCATTACGGACAAGGCGACGCTCCTTCTGGAGCTCGAAAGGATTCGAAGCAACGGATATGCGATTAGTGTCGGTGAATGGGAGCTCAGCATTTCCGGTGTCGCTGCGCCGATCTTTGGACATGACCGGCGCGTGGTCGCATCTCTTGGCGTCACCGGTCCGGTGGATCGGCTGTCCGGGTCGCGACTGAAGGAACTTGGACCGTGTGTCGCAGAGGCCGCACTCGAATTGTCTGAGGAGCTTGGCTATCATCCACCTTCTACCAGTCGAACGGCAATAGTAAAGGTCAAGGACCGATTGCCCAAGATGGCTTGACTGCGAGGATTGGTGTTACGTTAGACACTTGTTAAAAATCGCGCGACTTTGTCGCGTTTCGAGGAAACACCGGGATCACGTGTCTCTTAATTGCGTGCGAAACAAAGACCCTTGCTGCGGTATCTCATCTCTGATGTTTCCAAGTCTCAGGCAATGCCATGCCATTGCAAGGTTGCTGGAAAAGACCGGAAGCCCGATCTCCGCTTCCAGGGTTTCTGCGAATTCGCACATGCGCAGGCTTCCGCATGATACGAATACGCCATCAATGCCGCCGCGTGCGACAAGGTTCCGCACCGCTTTCTCGATCGAATCTCCGGTAATCCTGGCGACCTCGCTGTCATTTGGATTAAGAAAGGAGCCCATTATGGGCACCGAAACATTGCGCTCTTCGATATAGCTCCGCATCATGGTGTTGATGGACTCTACATACGGTGTCAGCAGAGCAATCCGCTTCAGACCCAGCGACGACATAGCAGCCATCGCAGCAGTGATTGGCGTCGTACACGCGATCCCCGGTCGCACCTCGCGGATGCGCGCGAAGATACGATCTTCGCCATTGACGATCGTCGCGGAAGTGCAGGTGAAGGCCACAACGTCAAGAGGAAGGCCGGGAAGGATAAGCGACACGGCGCTCGCAAGATGCTGCTCTGTTTCCCTCAAGGTTTCAGGTGACACTATCGTTGAATCCGGCAGGCGCGATACAAAGAACGCAACGCCCTCAATATTCAACAATTTGCGGAACTCATACTCGGTCGTCTGGTTCCCACTTAGTGCGGCCATACCGATTCGAAGCTTCTCGCCAACTCCTCGGTCCAGCATACAAGGAAACGCTATCTGTTCGCTTTGATGAAGCAACGACTTTGAAATCTCTCCCATGCTTACCCCCACACTTAATAGTCATACAGTTATATTCAATCAAGCGATATGGAACCGGATGAGTCAGTAAACACAAAAACTCAGCAAGGCTACGCAACACAATGGAAAGCGAGAACCACACAAATCGGTTTGAATGGCGATATATGATATCAACATGCGAACCTTACATTGAAGTCTGCCCGAGTGCAAATCATGTGATCCGATCAGACTTTACAACTCACGTTTCGCTGGCTTCGACGTCGGTCGGCCGATCCAGCAAGAAGATCAAGTGGTCGCCGCGGACGACTTCGGTACCATCATCCTTGATGAGATAGCCGCGTTCGGTCGCCAGACCGCGGCCCGGCTTGGATGTGCGCCGGCGGTCAACGAACTCAAGTTTGAGACGAACGGTTTCGCCAGGATAGAGCGGCGCGGAAAATTTGATGTCCGTCCAGCCGAGGGATGCGGTCACGGAACGATCGAACACGCCCAGTCGCGCTTTGAGACCTTCGAGCAAGGCAAGATTGAAAAGACCATGGGTGATGCGCCCGGTAAAGCCTGCCGAGCGGGCGAATTCGTCATCCATATGGACAGGATGATCCTCGCCAGTCAGCTTGGCATAGGCGTCAATGTCATCGAATTCGATCGTGCGGGTAGGACTTTCCAGGACTGTGCCAGGGGTAAAATCCTCGTACCAGATTTGATCGGTTCCTGCCTGTGTCATCCCATATCCTTGCCAAGCTCGTGAGTTGAATCGGTTTGCGCTTCTGCCCAAACCTGCGTCTGAAGCGTGCGCCAGTCGATCTTGCGAGTGCCCGATCTGGGCAGCTGATCGCGGAAATCGACCTGGCGGGGTATTTTGTAAGCGGCCATCAGGCCACGAGCGAATGTGATGATGTCGTCTTCGGTCACCATTCCGCGAAACTGCGGGTGCAGCGCAATGATTGCGCGGACGCATTCGCCACGGCGTGGATCAGGTGCCGACACCACTGCACATTCCATGACGGCGGGATGGCGATACAAAAGCATTTCGCATTCCGCCGGCCAGACCTTGTAGCCGGACATGTTGATCATCCGCTTGATGCGGTCCACCAGATAGAAGGCGCCTTCGGCGTCGACATAGCCTAGGTCGCCGGTCCGCAGCCAGGTTCGGCCGTTGAGTTCGATCAACGTCTCCTCGGTCGCCTCCGGCCGTTGCCAGTAGCCACTCATGACTTGCGGACCGCTGATCAGGATCTCGCCTAGCTCGCTGGTTTCAACGACTTCGAGGCTATCTGGATTGACGACGATGGAATGGGTATTGGAAATCGGAATACCCAAGCATTGCGCTTTGGGATGTTTGATCGAATTGATATGCGTCGCCGATATCGTCTCGGTCAAACCGTAGGCCTCGCAGAAGCGCAGGCCCCAGCGATCTTCAAGGCGCTGCGCAATTGGTGCCGGCATGGACGAGCCACCACCGGTGAGGACCTTGAGGCTCTCGAAACAATCGTCCGAGAAGCTCTCGCTACCCAGCACATCGACCACCATTGTTGGGGCGGCTGACCACCAAGTGGGCCTATATCGCTTGAACAGGATTGAAATGAGGTTAGGGTCCCAGCGCGTCTTGATGATGAGCGTCGCGCCGACGGACACGCCACTCGCCATTGACGCCATCATGCCGGCAACATGGAAAAACGGCATGAAGCTGGTCATGACTGAGCTGTGATCCAACCCATACCATATCGCTTGGGCTTCGGCGACAAACTGCGCGGCAGCATGACTGTGCATGCACGCCTTCGGTCGCCCGGTGGTCCCGGAACTATAGGGCAAGATGGCGAGATCATCGTCGCCTCTCGACAAGGGTGGCGCCGACATCCGTAGGGAGAGCGCTTCTGCAAGGTCCGTCACATCCGCCGTGCTGGGGTAACGCGCCTCGTTCATGACGGCGGGGAAGGGCAGTTCGTCATCCGGCACAGCCATGTCGGCATAGTGAGCACTGACGATGTGGTCCAGGCGAGAGCCGATCACGGACGAGAAGCGTGTAACCAGCTCGCTACCGACAATCGCCAGTCTCGCACCGCTATCTTCCAGAAAGTAGTCTATCTCCTCGGCCGTATTCATCGGATTGATTGGCACGACGACGCCGTTCGCCCTCAGGATCGCATAGAAGCTGATGACATATTGCGGTGAGTTCTGCATATCGAGCAAAACACGGTCACCGGGCTTCAAACCCTTCGACACCAGGAAACCAGCCAGTCGATCCACATCCGCGGCAAGCTTGCGATAAGTGTGGCTCGTGCCGTAATAGTGCATCGCCGTCTGCTCGGGATGCCGTGCAGCCGAACGGCTTATCGCCTCAGCGATATTACCTTGCGGGGCATCGATCCGCGATGGGGTGGTACGGACCCAAAGTGGCGACTGCGGCCCCGTCTCAAACGGATGTTGCCTGTACGGGCTTGTGTCCTCGGTCATGCACTGAAACCTGTCACGTTGCGCAGCGCCTGAACTGCATCGGCCAGAACGTCGATTGCGGCATCGATCATGTCGAGATCGGTGTCTTCTTCGGGACAATGGCTGCGCCCGCCGACCGACGGCACGAACAGCATGGCGCCGGGGACAAGCCGCCCGATAATGCCGGCATCGTGGTTTGCACCCGACGGCAGTTCCACCGTCTTCAGTTGCCGGTCGGCCGCAGCTTTGTGTAGGGCCTGCTGGAGGGCAGGGGCCATCGGCACCGGGGAATCGGAATAGATCCGGCGCGTGCGAAGTGAGAGCTTTTCGTCGTCGGCGATCGTCTGAGCGAGTGCTTCTATACGGTCCCTCGTGCTGGCAAGCAGATCCTTATCGGTTCCTCGGATCTCAAGTCCCAGGGTGACTTCGCCCGGCACGACGTTACCTTGATTTGGCTCAACCTTGACGACGCCGATCGTACCTCTCAGCGACGTGCCCTCTGAGCGCACCAGAGCGCGGAACGCCTCGGCAAAGCGGGCGGCGCCAGCGAATGCATCGCGCCGCAAATCCATTGGTGCCGTTCCAGCATGGTCCGGCTGTCCTGTGAACTTGAGGGACAAACGCTCCTGGCCCGCGATCGCTGTGACGATCCCAAGGTCGATACCGGCACCCTCAAGAACCGGGCCCTGTTCGATGTGAAGCTCGAGATAGGCTGCGACCTGCGACCAATCCCGTGGCGCATTTGCAAGAACGAAGCCGGCGGTCTCGACGGCCGCCGACAGCATCTGGCCATCGGCCGCGCGTGCCTTCGCCAGCCCAGTCTCCGTGTGAAGTCCGGCCATCGCGCGGCTGCCGGTAAACGGCCCGAACCGTCCTTCCTCGTCGCGGAAGGCGATGACTTCGACCGGAGCACCCGGCGATCCGTCCCGGCGCAGCCGGCGAAGAATTTCCAACCCCGCCAAAACACCGATGGCACCATCGAAGGCACCGCCATTGACAACCGTATCGAGGTGGGACCCGATCAGGATGGCTGGCCGATCGTCGCCTTCCAGCCGCAGGATGGCATTGCCGAACGTGTCGTAACGCGCGGTGAGCCCTGCTTCCCGACCCTTCCCCAAAAACCATTCATGCGCTTCGATGTCCGCCACCGAGAAGGCCGGCCGGGACCAGCCACCGGCGCTATCTGCACCAATCTCCTTCAGCGCCTCGAAATCTTCGCGAAAGCTCATACGGTTGGCCTTTTCGGCTCCGCCCGAGAGACGAACCGGCCCTGCCCCTCGGCCCCAAGGAAGGCACCGTCCTGAACGACAAGCTTTCCACGATAGATCGTTTCGCTGGCAAAACCGGTCAATTCCATCCCGCTATAGGGATTGTAACCGATATCGCCATAGTCGCTGTCGGTGGACATCGTCCTCCGCCTCACCGGATCGATGATCGCGAGGTCGGCATCATAGCCAGCCAAGATACGACCTTTGCCTTCGAAGCCGAAAATCTCCGCAGGCCAGGTGGAGAAGAGTTCGACGAAGCGTTCGAGACTGATACGCCCCTGATCGACGCCGAGCGTGTAAAGGATCGGCAGGCGCGCTTCGATCCCGGTGACGCCGTTGGCGACATCGGCGAAGGACGGCAACCCCATCGCCTTGGCCTGGGCCGAATAGGAGACCTCGTCGGAAGCGATCAACGACAACGCCGCCGACTGCAGACCGCTCCAGAGCTTTTCCTGGTTCGCTTGATCGCGAAGCGGTGGAGACAGGATGAACTCGTGGCCGTTTTCGCGAGACAGTGCCTCATCGGTCAGGGCAAGATAGTGCGGGCAGGTTTCACCCGTGACAGGCAAGCCTTCGGCGCGGGCGCTGGCGATCAGGTCGATCGCGTCTGCGGCGGCCACGTGGAAGATATGCACGCCGCAGCCGGTCACACGCGAAAAGGCGATAGCCCTCTGGACCGCCTCGATCTCGACGATGGGAGGACGGGTCAAGGCATGAAAGCGTGGCTCCAGATTTCCTGCCGCTACCGCTTCTGCCCGCAGTCGCTCAACGATACCGGCGTTTTCGGCGTGCAGAACTATAGACAGGCCCTGCTTGGCAGCTTCCTGCATCAGCGCGAACAATTCTCCGTCGCCGAGCTTGAGGCCGTCGTCTTCATAGACCGTGTAGACCTTGAGCGTCGTCACGCCTTGGGCGCGGAGTTCCGCGAGTTCCTTCAGCGTGTCCGCGTTGACGTCCGTAACGATCACATGCAGCCCGTAATCGAGCGTGACATTGGCATCGGCCTGCTTGCGGCGATGCGCCAGTCCCTTGAGCATCGATCCGCCTCGGCGCTGGAGGGCAAAATCGACAACTGCTGTCGTGCCACCGCGCAGGGCCGCGATGCCCCCGGATCCGAAGTCGTAGACAGACCGCTGGCCCATGAAGCTGACCATCAAATGAACATGAGGGTCGACGCCGGCCGGAATGACGATCTTGCCGTGCGCATCGACGATTGTCGCATCGGGATATCGCTCCGCGCCTTTGCCGACTGGCATGACCGCGACGATCTTTTCCCCTTCGGTGACGACGTCGGCAAGACGTTTGCCTTCAGGCGTGACGACCATGCCGCCCGATACGATGAGGTTCATTTCAGTTCTCCAGAGCTTGTTGCAAGTCCTCGATGAGGTCGGCCGTGTCCTCGATGCCAACAGAAATCCGTACAAGCCGATCGGAGATCCCCATCGCTAGTCGTTGTTCGGCGGCCACGGCGAAGTGCGAAGTATTGCCCGGCTGCGATATCAGGCTTTCCACACCACCCACTGAAGGCCCGATGCCAAACAGGCGCGTGCGGTCTACAACCTGCCGCGCCGTTTCCGGGCTATCGGTTTCGAACGACATGAGGCCGCCAAAACCCTGCATCGTCTTAACGGCAAGCGCGTGATCCGGATGGCTCTGCAATCCCGGATAAAGGACCCGATCGATCTTGGGGTGAGACTCGAGAAACGTCGCGACCGCCAGGCCGGAGGTATTGTGCTGACGCATGCGCAAAGCGAACGTGGCGATCCCGCGCATGAGAAGCCATGCTGAATGCGCATCGACCATAGATCCGGTGATCTGCTGATGGCTGCGCACGTCGCGGGTGAGGCTCCGGCCACCACAAACCGCGCCAACAATCAGGTCGCCATGACCGTTCAGATATTTCGATGCCGAGTGGACGACGAGGTCGGCGCCCAGTTGGAGCGGTTGCTGGTTCAGGGGGCCGCCAAGCGTACCGTCGACGATTAGTTTCAGGCCATGCTTCGTGGCGATGTTGCCAAGCGCCTGCAGGTCGACAATACGAACCAGGGGATTTGTCGGCGTTTCCGCGTAGATGACTTTCGTGCGAGACGTGATTGCAGCTTCGACGTTATCAGGCGAAATCGATTTCGCCCAAGTGACCGTCGTTCCCTGTCCGGGAAGGATGTCGCGGAAGTATTTAAGCGAACCGCCGTAGATTTCCGGCAGGACGACGACATCGTCGCCGGTCTTCAGAAACGGAGCCAGCGCACCGACGATCGCGGCCATTCCCGAGGAGAACAAAACGCAGGATTCCGACTCTTCAAGCGAGGCGATCCTCTGTTCCGCCGCCACGACGGTCGGGTTGCGAATGCGCGAATAGACATATCCGCGCTTCGCTCCCGTGTTGATTGCCATCAGTTCATCCGTGTCGGCGGCCACGAAGGTCGCCGACTGATAGATCGGAGTGGTGACGGCGCCCATATGCTCGGACGGCGTCAGGCCGGCGTGGACCGCACGCGTGCCTAGTCGGAGCACGGGCGTCTTGCTCATCGCGTCAGCTCACGCGAGATGATGATGCGCAGGATTTCCGACGTGCCACCACCGATTTCGGCGAGCTTGGAATCGCGGAAATGGCGCTGCATGTCGTATTCCATCAGATAGCCCCAGCCACCCATCATGCGCATGCCGTTCAGCGCGGCGCGCACATACATTTCCGACGAGTAGAGATTGGCCATCGCGCTTTCCTTGTTGTTCGGAATGCCGCGGTCGACGAGGTTGGCAGATCTGTAAAGCAGCAGGCGGGCCGCCTCGATTTCCATATCGATATCGGCGAGCTTCGTGCGCGTCTGCTGGAACGAGCTGATCTTCTGGCCGAACTGCTCGCGCTGGCCCGTATATTCCAGCGCGTAATCGAGAACGTGCTGGGCGGCGCCGACATTGACGGCAGACAGGCAGCAACGCTCGTAGTCGAGCGTCTTGAGAACATTGGTCCAACCGTGATTGGCTTCGCCGATGATCGCGTCCTTGGGCAGGCGGACGTCGGTGAGGAAGATCTCGTTGAGGTCCATCGGCTTGAGGCCGAGTTTCTTCAGCTTGCGAATCTCGACGCCCGGCGTCTTGGCCGGCAGAAGGAACATCGTGATGCCCTTGTGCTTGGGCGCCTCGTTGTCGGAGCGGGCCATCAACAGGATGTAGTCGGCGACCTGCGCTGCCGAGCAGAACATCTTTTGTCCGTTGATCACCCATTCGTCGCCTTCAAGGACAGCCTTGGTGCGAAGCGATGCCGCGTCCGAGCCGGAATTGGGTTCTGACAGCGAAAGCGCGAAGCGGATCTCGCCCTTTGCAAGCTTCGGCAGAAGGTCCTTCTTCTGCTCTTCGCTGGCGAAATGAACCAGGGCGTCGGTGGCGATCACGACGGTCGTGTAATAGATGTTGGCGCCAGCTTCGAAATGGCGGGCGAATTCTTCGAGGAACACGGCCAGATCTGTACAGCTACCGCCCATGCCGCCGTATTCGACCGGGATCGGCAGGCCGAGCCAGCCTTCGGCCGCGAGCTTCTCGTAGAGTTCGATCGGAAAACGTTCCTGCTCGTCGCATTCGCGAACATATTCGATCGGGCATTCGCGCGTCAGGAACGTGCGAAGGCTGTCACGCATCAGGCGCTGTTCGTCAGAAATTTCAAAATCCATTTTTTTACTTCCCTGTCCAATTGGGTGGGCGTTTTTCGGCGAAAGCGCGCGGGCCTTCCTTGTAGTCATCGGATGTGCGCAAGCGGTCCCGCCATGGCAGGCCGGCATACAGGCGCTCGAACGCAGCCCGATCCGGAAGGCTCTCGACCTCGCGGGTGACTTCCAGCAGCGCGGCGACGGCAAGCGGCGCGCCCGATATGATCTGGGCTGCCATCTCGTGGGCCGTTTCCATCAGTTTTTCGCGCGCAACGATCTTGTTGACGAAGCCGTAATGACGGCCTTCCTCGGCCGTCAGCCGGCGACCGGTCAGCAGAAGCTCGGATGCGATGTTGATCGGTAGCCGACGATGTGCCCGCCAGAGACCACCGGCCTCTGGAATGAAACCGCGCTGCAGCTCCGGCAGACCGAATTCGGCCTCGGGCACGGCGATAACAAGGGTCGCGTTCAGGGCGAACTCAAACCCGCCGCCGACCGCCAGGCCGTTCACCGCGCAGATGACTGGCTTGATCATGTCGTGACGGTTCAGGGACATGAACCCGTGAGGGCCGAAGTCTTCGCCGTCATTTCCGGCCGCAACACTTTTTAGATCCCAACCTGCCGAGAACATGCGTTCGCCGGATCCTGTGACGATACCCACGCGCAGCGTCGGATCCTCATTCAGGCGGGTGAGCGCCGCGTCGAGATCACGGCTTGCCTGCTCGTCGAAGGCATTGGCCGGCGGGTGGTCGACAATGATCTCAAGGACCTTGTCTTTGACGATCGTCTTGATGCGGCTCATACGCGGAATTCCCGAAGGATGTCGCGCGCAATGATGTCGCGATGAATTTCAGACGTGCCTTCCCAGATGCGCTCGACGCGAACGTCACGCCACATCCGTTCGATCGGCCATTCCTTGGAAACGCCCATGCCGCCGAGGATCTGCAGGGCATTGTCGGTCACGCGACCGGCCATTTCCGATCCGAACAGGTTGACGATCGAGGCCTCGCGCTGACTGATCGTCCCAGCTTCCAGCTTGGAGGCGCCGTCCAGGACCAGAAGGCTTGTGGCCTGGATATCGACCGCCATGTCGGCCAGCTTGAAGGACGTGCCCTGGAACTCGCCGATCGTCTTGCCGAAGGCGCGACGGGTGTTCGCGTAAGTTGCGGCAATTCCCATGGCGCGCTCTGCGAGACCAACCATGTTTGCGGCCAGCATGATCCGGCCCGAAAAAATCCAGCTCTTTGCGATGTTGAAGCCGCCGCCTTCTTCGCCGAGGATGTTGCGCGCCGGAACGCGGACATCTTCAAGGGCGATCGAGCAGGACTTGAAGCCGCGATTGCCGAGCAGGGCCAGCGGCCGGACCGAAACGCCCGGGAGGTCCTTGTCGACGAGGAAGCAGGTGATGCGCTTCTGCGGTCCTTTGGGGGTGTCGTCCACGCCGGTCACGGCAAAGAGGATGATGAAGTCCGCCACCATCGCCATGGTGATGAAGATCTTCTCGCCATTGATGATGTAGTCGTCGCCATCCTTGACAGCTTTTGTGGCAATCTGGCGCGCGTCGGAGCCGGCACCCGGCTCCGTCAGACCAAAGCATTCCCAGCGCTCACCGGAAATCACTGGCTTGAGATAGGTCTCGATCTGGTCGCCGCTGCAGTTCTTCAAAATCGGCGCTGGCCGATTGCAAATGACCGACAGGGCTCGGGTGGTCCGGCCAAATTCGATCTCAGCCGCTGCGCGCAGGGACTGCCCCAGACCGCCGCCGCCGTGTTCTTCCGGCATGTTGATGGCGTAGTAGCCGGCCGCGATAGCCTTCTGCTTCAACTCGGCGAATAGGTCTGGAGGAACATGGTCGTTCTCTTCGACCAGAGCCTCGTGCGGCATCAGCTCACGTTCGACAAAGGCGCGAACGCCATCGGCCACCATTTGCTGATCTTCAGAAAAAGAAAGCGACATTGAAACCCTTCCCAGTCGAAACTTGTCGTATGTTTGTTTCATTATTCGGCACCACGTTTTATTAATTTGCACGTCTTGTCAATGCGTGTTTAAATGGATTTGTCAGATATCCGTCCCTTTGGCGCCGGCTGGATCGGGCAGAAAAAACAGGAGTGAGCGAAATGCCGCAGAAAATATCCAAACATATCAAGGATATGGTTGCCGAGGCTAACAGCCTCGTCAAAACCGTTAGCGTCGAGGAAGCTAAAGCGATGCACGGTCGTGAAGACGTCGTGTTCGTTGATTTGCGCGATCCGCGCGAGCAGCAGCGCGAAGGCATGCTCCCTGGTGCATTTTCCTGCACGCGTGGCATGCTCGAGTTCTGGATTGACCCGGAAAGCCCGTACGCAAAACCGATTTTTCAGGAAGACAAGACCTTCGTTTTCTACTGCGCCTCTGGCTGGCGCTCCGCGCTTGCGACGCGCACTGCACAGGAAATGGGCCTGAGCCCGGTCGCACATATCGAAGGCGGTTTCGGCTCATGGAAGAGCAACGACGGCGCGGTCGAAATGCCACAGCCCAAGCCGGCCAAGTAAGGCGGCTTCTAGTCCCGGATGATCTCAAACGCGCTTCGCCGTTGTCGCGCGGGTACTGTTTTCAGGCGTCTGGATCTCGACCGACTGATCGCGCTTGCAGGGGGCGGGGGCTCTAAGGCGGCGCGTTCTGATCTGGCTTTCGAGGGGCCTTGTCTGGCGCGCGCCTGGTTCGCGCGCCAGCGGGTCCACCGTCACCACGATGCTGTGTTTCGGAGAGAGGTACACTTGTCATGAACATGAGCGCCTTAGCTGAGCCGGCGGAACCCTACGATCCATCGTCGCACTATTCGCCCTATCACAGCTTCACAGCACGCCAGTGGGCTGATTTTCGGGCCGATACCCCGCTGACGCTGACAGCAGATGAGGTGCGCAGACTGCGGTCCCTTGAAGATCCGATCGACCTCGATGAAGTGCGACGCATTTACCTGTCATTGTCTCGTCTACTGTCGGCGCATGTCGAAGCCTCGCAAATGCTTTTCAAGCAACGGGATCGTTTCTTAAACCTTCACGACGTCGCGAAGACGCCGTTCATCATCGGTATTGCGGGGTCGGTCGCGGTCGGTAAATCGACAGTTGCCAGAATTCTGAAAGAGCTGCTCTCGCGCTGGCCGTCCAGCCCCAAGGTTGATCTGATCACGACGGACGGGTTTCTCCAGCCGAATGCAGTGCTCAACCGAGATGGCATTATGGACAAGAAAGGATTCCCGGAAAGCTACGACATCGGCGCGATCCTCCGGTTTCTTTCCGCGATCAAGGCTGGCCAGAGAGACGTCCGAGCACCTCGGTACTCGCACATGACCTATGACGTGATCCCGAACGAGACCACGCTCATTGATCGGCCAGATATCCTGATCTTCGAGGGCATCAATGTCTTGCAAACCCGTGCGCTGCCAGCGACCGGACGCATCGTTCCGATTGTCTCGGATTTCTTCGATTTCTCAATCTATATCGATGCCGCCGAAGAGCACATTCATCGGTGGTATCTGCATCGCTTCAAGAGGCTGCGTGAGACAGCCTTTCGCGATCCTTCCTCTTATTTCAACAAGTACGCCGCCATGCCGGAGCGGGATGCTATCGAGATGGCGGAACGCCTTTGGCACGGTATCAACCTGAAGAACCTGAGAGAAAATATCCTGCCGACCCGTCCGCGCGCCGATCTGATCCTGCAAAAGGCGGAAAACCATCTGGTTGAAACCGTGTCGCTTCGGAAGCTTTGAGCGCGGAACGCAAAGCAGAACTAACACGAATCCAACCCAAAACCATAAACGAGGACCGGATATGCTGAACTGCGGCAAGACCTCCAAGGCCGTCGATAAGGCCCTCAAAATCAAGGAGCGCGCATGGCAGGATTACACGGCATTGGAAAAGATGTCGGCCTGGGGGCTTGTGATGCTGGTGATCGTTTCCTTCATATGGCCGTTGTTTGCCTGAGGGTGTTACCAAAGCAGGATCATATGCAAGCAAGGGTCGCGGCATTGCAGCTGCCGCGACTGTAGATGATGAGGTGACCTTCAGTCCTTAGAGCTTTGAAGTCAGTTCCGGAAGGATCTCGTTGAGATCGCCCACAAGTCCGATATCCGCGATCTGGAAGATTGGAGCATCTTCGTCTTTGTTGATGGCGACGATCAGCTTGGAGTCCTTCATACCGGCCAGATGCTGGATTGCTCCGGAGATGCCGACGGCGACATACAGATCCGGCGCCACGATCTTGCCGGTTTGGCCCACTTGCTGCTCGCTCGACGCATAACCGGAATCGACTGCCGCTCGCGAAGCGCCAACGGCGCCGCCCATCTTGTCGGCCAGCGATCCGATCAAAGCGAAATTGTCCTTCGACCCAACCCCACGGCCACCGGATACAACGACCTTTGCCGACGTCAATTCCGGTCGGTCGGACTTTACGACCTGATCTTCGACCCAGGAGGACAGTGCGACGTCCGGTCCGCTGACAATCTCGATTGCGACGTTCCCACCGGAGGCTACCGCCGAAAGACCGGCGGTCCGTAGGGTGAACACCTTGATGCTATCGCCCGACTTGACCGTCTGCACGGCGCTACCGCTGTAGACCGATCGTTCAAATGTCTCCTGGTCGATTACGGCGCTGACATCTGAGATCACCATGACATCCAGAAGCGCTGCAACACGAGGAAGCGTCGACTTGCCAAACGACGTCGAGGGCGCAGCAATATGGGTGTAATTCTGCGCCAACGAGGCGATCAACGCAGCGGCCGGTTCCGCCAATCCATGGACATAAGATTCGTCTGCTGCATGCAGGACCTTGCTGACGCCAGACAGTGTGGCTGCCTGCGCCGCTGATTCCGCCGTGCCGAAGACGAGTAGATGGACATCGCCTATCGCGCCGAGAGCAGTCAGGGATTTGGCGACAGTGTCAAGGGCTTCAACACCGCCCGAGGTTTCAGATGCGAGGAGAATGGTCATCAGATTACGCTCCTTCCTTGAGCTTTGCGATCAACTCATCGACGGACTGCACTTTGACCCCAGCCGGCCTGACGGCAGGTTCGATTGTCTTCAACACCGTCAATCGCGGCGTAATGTCGACGCCGAGGTCGGATGGTGCCTTGATGGCAAGTGGCTTGGACTTCGCCTTCATGATGTTGGGGAGGCTTGCGTAACGCGGTTCATTCAGGCGCAGATCGGTCGTGATGATTGCCGGAAGCCCAACTTTTATGACCTGCAGACCTGCATCGACTTCGCGCGTCGCCGTGGCGCAATCACCGGAGATTTCGAGGTTCGAAACGAATGTCGCTTGCCCCCAGCCCAGGAGCGCAGCAACCATCTGGCCCGTTGCATTGAAATCATTGTCGATAGCCTGCTTGCCGAGAATGAGCAGGCCGGCATTTTCCTCGCGCGCAATGGTCGCCAGAAGCTTTGCGACTGCCAGTGGTTCGACGTCGACCTGTACATCCTGTGTCGCCTCGACAAGGATTGCGCGATCCGCGCCCATGGCCAGAGCGGTGCGAAGCGTATCCTGGGCTGCCTTGGTTCCGATCGATACAACGACGATCTCGCTGGCAATGCCCTTTTCTTTCAGTCGAACGGCCTCCTCAACGGCGATCTCATCGAAAGGATTCATCGACATTTTGGCGTTTGCAAGCTCGACGCCGGCGCCGTTGGGCTTCAGTCTGGCTTTCACATTGTGGTCGAGTACGCGCTTGACCGCGACAAGAACTTTCATTTTGGACTCCTTCGAATAAATCACGCGCTACGGTGGTCGCGGTAGTAGGACGGGCCGCCTCGCCAGGCTGGCCATCCGTAGCCATGGACCCAGATCACATCGATGTCGGAGGGGCGAACGACGATCTTTTCGTCGATGATACGGCCCACTTCCTCGAGCATCGGCGTCAAGAGGCGCTCAAGCAAAGCGGGTTTGTCGAGGGTCGCGGCTGGCGAAGCCGTTCGGCCACTTTTCTCACGAAACTCGGCGATCAGCTTCAGCGCAGCTTCGGACGGCTGTGATTTTCCTGCAGTGTCATAGTCGTAATAGCCAAGCAGGTTCTTGCGACCAAAACGCTCTGCTTCGCAGAAGACTTCCTCGATCGTCCGACCCGCACTGCCGGCTTTGTCCCAGCCGACATCGAGACCGGCGAGATCGGCCATCTGGAATGGTCCCATCGGCAATCCGAACTCGACCATCGCCGCGTCGATATCGTAAGGAGAAGCCCCGTCGAGCATGAGCTCAACCGCAGCCGTCTGGCGTGGCAGGAGAATGCGATTGCCAACAAATCCGTGGCAATTGCCGACGCACACGGAAATCTTGCCTATGCGCTGGCCAAGCGTCATTGCCGCCCGGATCGTTTCCGGCGACGTCTTGGCTCCGCGGACCACTTCGAGAAGCCGCATGACATTGGCCGGCGAGAAGAAGTGCATGCCAATAACGCGGTCGGGCCGGCCGGTCGCAGAGGCGATCGCATCGATATCGAGAAACGACGTATTGGTCGCCAGGATAGCGCCGTCTTTTGCGACACGATCCAGCTCGCGGAATACTTCAAGCTTCACCGGCATGGATTCGTGAACCGCTTCGATTATGAGGTCTGCATCACCCAGCATCTCCAGACTGTCCACCAGCTTGAGGCGGTCCAGGGCTTGATCCTTGTCGAAGTCTGAAAGCTTGCCGCGCTTGACCGCGCCGTCGAGATTGGCCTGGATAAGACCGCGCCCTCGCTCGAGTCCCCGCTGGTCGACGTCGAACAGAGCAACTGCGAGACCAGAAGTCAGCATGGCCGTGGCAATTCCGCTTCCCATCGTGCCGGCACCGACAACGCCAACCTTGCTTACCGGATGCTCTGAGGCCCCATCAGGAAGGATGGGTAGATCCCTCACACGGCGCTCCGCGCTGAAAATGTGCCGCAGTGCGGCAGACTGCTCGCCTTTTTCGAGGCGTTCGAATGCGGCAAGCGTCTCGTCACGCATATCGCGCGCTGGGTCAGTGGCGGCCGCTTCAATCAGCGTGAGGGCTTCCAGCGGGGCGGTCTGCCCCCTGAGGCGGAATCCATTCTTTGATTTCCACTTCTCGATTTTTGCTGCGGCGTCTGTGTCTACAGATGCCGATGCGCGCTGGCTGTCGCCGGCGGACAGAGCAATGGCAACTTCGAGCAGGTTTCCATCGGTGACCATGTCTATCAGGCCCATCGAAAGAGCTTCGGAGGCTCCCACTTCGCGCCCGGAAATGACCAGATCAAGGGCCGTCTCCACCCCAGCAATACGGGTGACCTGTGCAACACCGTTGCAACCTGGAACCAGCCCAAGTTTGATCTCCGGTAGTCCGACGGAGGCGTTTGCCAACGCGGCGCGGCCCTTCGCAGCCAATGCCAACTCGAACCCACCACCAAGCGTGCGCCCGTTGAGCGCGACAACGACCGGCTTTGGCGATTGCGCGATCGCGGCGATCAGTGACGGCAGATCGGGTACGGCGATCGGTTTGCCGAATTCGCTGATATCTGCGCCGGAAAAGCCCGTCCTTCCCTCGCACACAATCACGACGGAGCGGACGTCCCCGTCGGCTGCTGCCGCATCAAGGCCAGCCAGAAGCCCCTGACGAACCGATGCCGACAAGACGTTCAGAGGAGGGTTATCGACGTGGAGAACGAGCGTGCCCGAAATCGTTTCAGCAGAGACGGTCTCGCTCAGGGATCTTTTTGTCATAGACGGCTCCAATCAATAGATCTCGAATAGGCCCGCGGCACCCATGCCACCGCCGATGCACATAGAAACCACGCCCAGTTTGGCGCCACGACGTTTTCCCTCGTGAAGGATATGGGCCGCCATGCGTGCGCCCGACATTCCGTAGGGATGACCCATCGCGATTGCGCCGCCGTCGACATTGAGCTTGTCGGGAGAGATCCCCAGTCGATCGCGGCAATAGACGGCCTGTGAAGCGAACGCTTCGTTGATCTCCCAGAGATCGATGTCGTCGATGTTCAGATTGAACCGCTTCAACAATGCCGGGATCGCGAAAACAGGGCCAATGCCCATCTCGTCGGGATCACAGCCGGCAACTTCGATACCGCGCATCGCACCCAGCGGCTTCAGACCGCGTCGGGCAGCTTCTTCACCCTGCATGACCACGACCGCGGCCGCACCGTCCGACAGCTGGCTGGAATTACCCGCCGTGATCGCCTGGCCCTTCTCGAGCCTCTGACCATTCTTGAGGACCGGTTCGAGTGCCGACAGCCCTTCCAGAGTCGTCGTCGGGCGGTTGCATTCGTCCGTATCGATGGTCCTGTCCTTTATCGAAGTCTCGCCGGAGGCCTTGTCCGCCACAAGCTGGCGCACAGCCATGCCGACGATTTCAGCATCAAATCTGCCTTCTTGCTGCGCCGCAGCCATCCGCTGCTGCGACAAAAGCGAAAACTCGTCCTGGACCTCGCGCGAAACGCCATAGCGCGACGCGACGATCTCGGCGGTCTCAATCATCTGCATATAAAGAGCGGGACGATTGCGGACCAAGCCCTCATCCTGGCTTCTATAAAGGTTCATATGTTCGTTCTGAACGACAGAGCAGCTTTCGACACCCCCCGCGACCACGATGCCACCGCCCTCGTTGCGAACCTGGTTTGTGGCAATGCCAATCGCCATAAGACCGGAAGAGCATTGCCGATCGACGGTCATCCCTGGAACGGCAACGGGAAGACCAGCGGCAAGCGCGCCCTGACGCCCGACGTTGAAGCTTGTTGCCCCCTGCTGAAGGGCACAGCCAAGAATGACGTCGCGAACGTAAGCGCCGATTTCGTCAAGCGGTGCAACCCTACCAAGCGCCGCCTGAATGGCATGGCCGGCAAGATGCTGCGGAGACGTGTTGTTGAGGGCTCCCCGATAGGCCTTTCCAACGGGGGTACGGCATGCGCTGACGATCACGGCTTCGTTCATGGGTGGCTTTCTTAGATCTGGATTTCACGATCCCATACAGCCCAGACCGAGACTGCTATCAAGGCTGAGGGGTTGCGTCTTTGCAAAAATTCGTTTCATTATCTGGCACCATGTTGCAATTTGTAAAACAAAATGCAAGGGTCTTTTCGTGACAGACGAGGATTCACCCAATGACTCAAGCTACGCCCCTGAACACAAAGCGGATAACAGAACACCAGTTCGCAGAGCGAACGGCGTCCTATAAAGACCGCGACGTCATTCTTTATGCGCTGTGCTGTGGCGCGGGCGCCGATGGTGATCTGACCTTCGTCCACGAGGACTATTTGAAGGTTATCCCGAGCTTCGGCCAGAACCTGTGCTTCGATGACAGCTGGATGGAAGAAAGCGGCATCGATCTTCCGCGCGTCGTACATGGTGGGCTGGATCTTCGGATGCACAAGCCTTTCAAGGTCGGGGGCTCGGTGCAAGTGCAGAGCCGGATCGCGGGTTTGACCGACAAGGGTGAGGGACGCCCTGCCTTCGTTCTCCACCAGTCCGACGTCAAGGACGGTGACGATGTCGTCTTCACATCATACTCCAACCTCTTTGTGATGGGTGGCGGTGGCTTCGGCGGAAGCCAGGGCGAGACGTTCGAAATGGTTCGCCTTCCGGAAACCGCGCCGACATCGACCGCGGTGGTCGCCACGCGTGCCGACAGCCCCGTCCTGTTCCGACTGCTCGGCGACCTCAATCCGCTGCACGTTAAGCCTGATGTTGCAAAGCAGGCCGGCTTCGACAGACCGATCATGCACGGCGCCAACACATTTGGTTACGTCTGCCACGATGTCGTTCTTCGTTTCTGCGGCGGCGACCCGGCTCGCCTGAAACGGTTCGCCGCACGGTTCTCGGGACCGTTCTTTCCGGGCGAACAACTGGCTCTTTCCTACTGGGCCGTGGATGGCGGCGTGAGGTTCGCGGCCAGGTCCGTTGAGCGCGATGCGCCAGTTCTCGATGGTGGCGTGGCGGAGATTATCTGACCATGTCCCTAACCCTGTCCCATTGGGGCGCTGCGTCGCCCGTTATCAAGGACGGTCGGTTGATCTCGATGGATCCCAACCCCGGTGATCCGAACCCATCTCCGATCAACGAAAACTACGTTGAGGCGATCTCAAGCCCGATGCGGATCACCCAGCCGATGGTGCGCAAGGGTTATCTCGAAGGCGACGGTGGCAAGGGCCGTGGTGAGGACAGTTTCGTTCCCGTCTCGTGGGAGACCGCAACGACCCTGTTGGCCGATCACATGAAGCGCATCCTCGCCGAGCACGGCAATGAGGCAATCTTTGGCGGATCCTACGGCTGGGCAAGCGCCGGCCGCTTCCACCACGCCCAAAGCCAGATCCACCGTTTCTTGAACCTCATGGGCGGCTATGTACGCTCGGTGAATACCCACAGCCATGCCGCAGCCGAGGTGGTACTTCCTCACATGATCGGCAGCCAGGACGGGTTGGCGGACAATCAGACGTCATGGGAACTTATTATCGGGCATACGGAATTGTTCGTGGCTTTCGGTGGCCTACCGGTCAAGAACGCAGCGGTCAGCGCCGGCGGCGTGAGCAAGCATCTGGTGACCGACAAGCTGCGTGAGGCCAAGGCTACCGGTACGCATATCGTCAATGTCGGCCCGCTGCGCGATGACGTGGACGCCGAGCTGGGCGCGGAATGGATCGCGCCTCGGCCAAACACCGACGTCGCCTTCATGTTGGGCCTTGCCTACGTGCTGGAGACCGAAGGACTGGTCGATCGGCCGTTCCTTGACAAATTTACGGTCGGATACGAGATGTTCCGGCCTTATCTGCTGGGCACGGATGATGGTCAGCCCAAGGATCCCGCCTGGGCCGCCGCGATCACCGGTGTCGATGCCGACATTATCACCGGGCTTGCCCGGCGCATGGCAGCCAAGCGCACCCTGATATCAATGGCCTGGTCGCTTCAGCGCGCCGACCACGGCGAGCAGGCGGTGTGGATGGTCATCACGCTTGCCGCGATGCTGGGGCAGATCGGATTACCCGGTGGTGGATTTGGCACCGGCTATGCGGCCGCCAACCGGGTGGGCAACACGTCATTGCCGTTCTCTTGGCCGGCGTTTCCACAGTTGCGCAATCCGATCCGGCGGTTCATCCCGGTTGCCCGACTTGGCGACATGCTGGAGTTTCCTGGCGAAGAATTCGATTACAACGGCGAACGCTATACCTATCCAGACATCAAGATGATCTGGTGGGCGGGCGGTAATCCGTTCCACCACCAGCAGGATCTGCGCCGTCTTCACCGCGTTTGGAAAAACCCCGAACTCGTCGTGGTGCAGGAGCCGCTTTGGAACGCGATCGCGCGCCACGCCGACATCGCTCTTCCAGCGACGATGCCGCTTGAACGCAACGATCTCGGTATTACCAAGGGCGAGCCGCATCTGATCGCAATGAAGCAGGTCCTGCCTCCGCCGGATAAGGCTTTGAGCGATTACGACATCCTGGCCCTGATCGCGGATAAGTTCGGTATCAGGCAAGAGTTTACCGAAGGGCGCGACGAACTGGCGTGGATACGCGAGCTTTATGCCCGCAGCATCGAAGTCGCGGGGAAGAATGGCTATAACCTCCCTGATTTCGATAGCTTCTGGGAAACAGGAGATTTCTATTTCCAGTCGCACGAGCCGCCGAAGGCACTCCTGCAGAATTTCCGTCAGGACCCTGCAGCCAATCCGCTTGCGACACCTTCGGGACTGATCGAGATCGGGTCGGCCAAGGTCGCTTCGTTCGGCTACGATGATTGCCCCGGCTATGCTCGCTGGTTCGAACCTAGCGAGTGGCTCGGCGCCGCGCATCCCGACGGACTTCATCTGATCTCGAACCAGCCCTCGCGCAAGCTGCACAGCCAGCTCGACGTCGGAGGTTACTCGCGGGCCGGTAAAGTGGCCGACCGAGAGCCAGCCCGACTGAACAGTCGCGAGGCCGAACGGCGCGGAATTTCCAGCGGCGACGTTATTCGTGTCCGATCACCTCGTGGCGAGTGTCTGGCTGGAGCCGTCGTCAGCGAGGATGTGGCTGATGGCGTGATCCAGATATCGACGGGCGCATGGCTCGATCTCGACGAAGACGGTCTCGATCGGCACGGGAATGTCAACGTGCTGACCATGGACACGCCGACGTCGCGGCTGGCCCAAGGGCCCACGGCGCATACGACAATCGTTTTTGTTGAACGGTACGAAGGCAAGGCACCTGACGTCCTCGCGTTCGAACCACCGCTTTTTGAGAAACAGGAGTAGAAATGACGAACGACACATATTGGAGCGAACAACGGGTCATCATTACCGCGGGTGCAAGCGGAATTGGCCTGTCGATCGCGCGCGCCATGACGGACCTGGGCGCAAAAGTCTGGATTTGTGATATCGCGGAAGCCGAATTGGCGAAGGTCCGGGAAGAGCTGCCGACCGTAAAGACCACTGTCTGCGACGTATCGGATGCTGCGGCCTGCGAGGCCTTCGTCAAGGCAGCGACCGACGACATGGGTGGACTGGACATCCTCGTCAACAATGCTGGCATCGCCGGTCCGGCCGCAGCCGTCGAAGACATTTCAACCGAAGACTGGGCGCGTTCGTTCTCCGTCAACGTCAATGGTCAGTTCTTCATGGCCCGCGCCGCAATTCCGCATCTGAAGCAGAATGCATCCGGATCGATCGTCTGCATGGCATCGGTCGCCGGAAAATACGCGTTCGGCCTGCGCTCGCCATATGCCGCATCCAAGGCGGCCGTCATCGCGCTGGCGCGCTCCATGTCGGTCGAACTCGGTCCCCACCAGATTCGCGTCAATGCGATTGCTCCTGGCGTGGTCGCCGGCGACCGTATCAAGCGCGTGTTCACCGATCGCGCGAAAACGCGCGGTATTTCCTATGACGAAATGGCCGCAACCGTGCTTCGCGCCGTCTCGATGAAGACCATGGTCGAGCCGGAAGAAATTGCCGCGCTTGTCGTCTACCTCACCGGCCCCTCCGGCCGACCAATCAGCGGCCAAGTGATGCAGATTTGCGGCGGCCTGGAGTACACCGAATGAGCATTATCGAAAAAGGCGATCGCAATCGCGTCATCATCACTTGCGCGATCACCGGCGCGACCCACACACCGACAATGTCGGAACACCTGCCGATCACCCCTGACCAGATCATTGAGCAGGCAATCGGCGCCGCAAAGGCTGGCGCCGCCGTCATTCACCTTCATGCGCGCGATCCGGAAACCCATCGTCCCACGCCGGATCTCGACATTTGGATGCACATCCTCCGTTCGATCCGCTCCGAGTGCGATGCGATCTTGAACATGACCACCGGCGGATCGACTTTCATGTCGATCGAGGATCGGCTCAGCGCGCCGTCTAAGGCCTCGCCGGAGCTATGCTCCTGCAACATGGGCTCCATGAACTTCGGCACCTATGCGATGATCGACAAATACCGCGGCAAGTGGAAGTTCGACTGGGAAGAAGACTATCTGGAGGCGTCGCGCAACGCCATCTTCCGCAACACCTTCGCCGATATCGAAACCATTCTTAGTGTCATGGGCGCGGGCGGAACCCGCTTTGAATTCGAATGCTATGACGTTGGCCACCTCTATAACCTTGCCCACATGAAGGACCGCGGCCTTGTGCCGTCGCCGATGTTCCTGCAGCTGATCGTCGGTACGCTTGGCGGTATCGGACCTGGGCCGGAAAACCTGATGTTCATGAAGGAAACCGCCGATCGGCTGTTCGGCGCCGGCGAATATCACTGGTCGGTTCTGGCGGGCGGCAGGCACCAGCTCAACATGGCGACAATGGCGGCCACAATGAGCGGCAACGTCCGCGTCGGTCTGGAAGACAGCCTCTATGCCGGCCCAGGCAAGATGGCTGAATCGAATGCCGAACAGGTCACCATGATCCGCACCGTGATCGAAGGTCTTCGCAAGGATGTCGCGTCACCTGAAGACGCACGCCGCATGCTCGGCCTCAAGGGTGCCGGCCAGGTCGCGTTTTGATTTTTCCGCGGGGGCGTTTGTCGTCCCCGCTTACTTCCTGGTAGCCCTCATCGCCAGTGAAAGACCGATTTTCCAGTCAATCAAATATGGGCCGGAGCTTCAGCCCGGCCGCAGACACGTTTTGCAGGCACGGAGGCCACGATGCGGATCGTAAAGATCAATGACGAATTTGCTATTGCAACACAGCTTGAAGTGGCCGATCTGAAGCTGATCGCTGAGCGAGGTTTTACGAAGATCGTGAACCTGCGCCCGGACCTCGGTCGTCCTTCATTACTCGATAACGCCACGGAGAAAGCTGCGGCCAATTCAGCCGGTCTGCTTTATGATTTCGTCCCCATTCGATCGAGCAGCATCACTCTGGCAGATATCCGCGCATTGCAGCGGTCAGTCTCCAACACAGACGGTCCGATCGTCGTGCATGCCCGCGAACCCGACCTTGCCTTGATCGTCTACGCTATCGCCAAAGTCCTGGACGGCGAAATCGAACTCTCCGAACTACACGAGCTGGGCCGCATTCATGAAGTCGATCTGTCTCCAGCCGAGCAATGGATCGAGCAGCACAATTCACGACGCCCCATCGTCGAAGCCTTCTTTGATCCACGCACCTTCAGCGTCCAATACGTCGTTACGGATCCAGAGACGTCGCGATGCGCCATCATAGACCCGGTCTACGACTATGATGAAAAGTCGGGATCGACTTCGACGAAAAGCGCCGATGCCATCCTCGACTATATCAGTCGCAATGGTCTGAGTGTCGAGTGGATCCTCGACACACATCCACATGCCGACCATTTCTCGGCCGCGCATTACCTGAAGCAAAAGACCGGTGCGCCCACCGCGATCGGCGCCCATGTCGTGGATGTTCAGAAGCTCTGGCAAGCCTTTTACAACTGGCCTGATCTCCAAACGGACGGAACCCAGTGGGACAATCTGTTCCATGCCGGAGACACCTTCAAAATCGGTAATCTAGAGGGTCGCGTCCTATTTTCGCCCGGTCACACCCTAGCCTCGATCACCTATGTGATCGGCGATGCGGCTTTCATCCATGACACGTTGTTTTCGCCGGAATTCGGATCGGCGCGTGCTGACTTTCCAGGCGGCGACGCGCGAAAGCTGTGGCAATCTATCCATGCCATTCTTGCGCTTCCTGATGAGACGAGACTGTTTACCGGCCATGACTATCCGTCGAACGGTCAGCATCCGCGCTGGGAAAGTACTGTCGCTGAGCAAAAGCGTGCCAATCCGCATGTCGCCGGTGTCACTGAGGAACAATATGTCTCGTTGCGGGAGGCGCGCGATCGCACCCTCCCCATGCCGAAGCTAATTTTGCATGCGCTACAGGTGAATATCCGCGGCGGCCGCCTGCCCGAGCCCGACGACACCGGTCGGCGTTACCTCAAGATTCCGATCGACGCGTTTGAAGGATGCAAGTGGTGATGCGCCAGCGTGAACAGAGAGGGAGGCGACACTCACAAAAACAAGCCAACGTGCCGCTGGCACTCAAAGGACGGTGCGAGACGTTGGCGTCTGTTGAGCGCCCGACACGATGAACTCCATCTCCCTAATCCGCGCTCTGGGATCCGGCGGTCTTGTTGGGTTCATGCTTGGGCTCGTCGGTGGTGGCGGATCCATCCTTGCGACACCGTTGCTGCTCTATGTCGTTGGCGTCTCCAGCCCGCATGTCGCAATCGGTACCAGTGCGTTTGCCGTAGCGATTAACGCCTACGCCAATCTCTTCTCTCACTCCCGCAAGGGCAATGTTCTTTGGCGGCAAGCTGCGTGGTTTGCTGCATTCGGCACGCTTGGTGCCTTGCTTGGATCGAGACTTGGACTGCTCGTTGATGGAAAACGCCTGCTTCTGCTGTTCAGCTTTTTCATGTTCATCGTCGGACTTTTCATGCTGTCTAAGCGAAGCACCCATGGCAACGCCCTGCGGGGTATGGATGGACACACAATTTTCCGCACAGCTGCAACGGCAATGGGTACCGGAATAGCCGCCGGGTTTTTTGGTATCGGTGGTGGCTTTCTGGTGGTCCCGGCTCTGATCTTCGCCACCGGAATGCCGACGATCAATGCTATTGCATCGTCACTGCTTTCTGTCGGGACTTTCGGCCTTGCAACAGGCTTGAACTATGCGATTGCCGGCATGGTCGATTGGAGACTCACGTTCGCGTTTATCGTCGGCGGCACGATCTGCGGATACGTGGGAATGACACTTTCGTCCCGTCTTTCGACCCACAAAAATGCTCTCAACCGGATTCTCGCCGTCCTGATCCTCGCTGTCGCGGCTTATGTCATGCTGCAAAATCTGCCTTGAGCGACACAAGCAGCCACCGAATTTCGCAGTCGATGAGGGATTGGCGGCGGGACGTCGGTTCGGGACTGACGCCAGCGGTCATTCGCCGCCTTGTACCAAGTCGGTCACAACACCGATACAGTCAAAATGGTTCCTATATTTGAACTAGCGTTTCAATTAGCGGCATGATACGCATTGATAAAGAGACAGAAGAGGTTTTGAAAATTGATCGACCAAGTCCCCCTTCGTAATTACCTCGAAAAGACACTTGGCAAGCCTGCAGACAGCTTCAGCTTCACCAAATTTGAGGGTGGCCAGTCGAACCCGACCTATCTCGTCTCCTCCGACACAACCAAGGTTGTTCTGCGCAAGCGTCCTGCGGGTGTCATCTTGCCGTCGGCCCACGCGGTCGACCGCGAGTTCCGCGTCCAGCAAGCACTCGCAGGCTCCGACATCCCAGTCTCGCGCATGATCAGCTATTGCGACGACACTTCTGTGCTGCCGGAAGCTTTCTATCTCATGGATTTCATCCCGGGCAGGACCTTCAACCACGTTCAGTTGCCCGAAGTTGCGGCAGATGAGCGCGGTACCCTGTATGACGAAATGGTCGACGTTGCTGCAAAGCTGCACAGCGTGGACTGGAAAGCCGCGGGCCTTGAAGGGTTTGGGCGCGCAGAGGGATATCTGGAGCGTCAGGTCAGGCGATGGACTGCCCAGTACGAGGCGTCCAGAACGAGCGAAGATGACGGCCCGATGAGCAAGATCGCGGACTGGCTACGCGAAAAGATGCCGTTGGAAAGCCCGGTTTCGATCGTTCATGGTGATTACCGTCTCGGCAATTTGATCTATGCCCCAGACAAAAACGAGGTTGCTGCCGTTCTCGATTGGGAGCTGGCGACAATAGGCCATCCATGGGCGGATTTTGCCTATACCTGCCACTTCTACCACATGGGCGACAAGGACGGTCCGCAGTTCGCTCTGGAAGTTCTGCCCGCGGGAATTCCGAACGAGACTGAAGCGCTCGCGCGCTACTGCAAGACTGCCGGGATTTCTGAGATTCCACGCTGGCCTTATTATCTCGTATTCGCGCTCTTTCGCAGTGCGGCGATCCTGGCCGGCGTCTACAGCCGCGCGCTTCAGGGCAATGCGGCCGATGCCCATGCCCGCGAGGTCGGCTCCCGCTACAGGAATGTCGCCAAGAAAGCCTGGCACATCGCCCAGACAAGCAAGCTGTAGAAGCGCCATGACGGAACCGAGGTACCCCCTGTTCACACTCGCCGGCAAGACCGCGATCATCACCGGATCCTCGCGCGGTATCGGGCGGGCGATCGCCGAGCGTTTCGCCGAGGCCGGATGCCGTGTGATCGTCACCAGCCGCAACCTCGACAACTGCGAGGCCGTGGTCGCGGACATCCGCGCGGCCGGCGGCACCGCACAGGCGATCGCCTGCAATATCGCTTCCCACGATCAGGTGAAAAACCTGTTTGCCGCCTGTGAGGGGTTCTTCGGGCCGCCCGACATCCTCGTCTGTAATTCGGCGCTCAACGTGCATGTGGGCTCGATGGCCAGCCTGAGTGACGAAAAATTCGAAAAGACCATGTCGGTCAACGTGAAGGCGAACCTCTGGCTTGCGAACCTTGCAGCGCCGGGCATGCAGGCAGCCGGCGGCGGCGCGATCATCATGATCTCGTCCATTTCCGGTCTTGCCGGATCGAGAACGCTCGGCGCCTATGCGATATCGAAGGCGGCTGAAATACAACTGGCGCGAAACCTCGCCGTTGAACTCGGGCCGTTCAATGTTCGCGTAAACAGTATCGCACCGGGCCTTATCCGGACTGATTTTTCCCGCGTCATCTGGGAAAACCCCGAATTGCTGCAAGGATCCGTCGGACGCGCTCTTCTTGGCCGGATCGGCGAGGTCGATGATGTTGCCGGACCGGCGCTCTTCCTTGCTTCCGATGCTGGTCGCTACGTCACAGGCCAGACCATCGTAGTGGATGGCGGCGTCATGGCCGCTGCAGTCGGCGACTAGCCTCCACTTATGTGATTGAAATTAAAGTCAAAGGACAACAGAAAATGAATTTCGACTATACTGACAAGGTCAAGGCGCTTCAGGCGCGCGTCACCGAATTCATGTCTGAATTCGTGTATCCGAACGAGCGGGAACTGTGGGCATCGATCGGCGCCGAGGGACGTAGCCGTTGGGACCATATTCCGCTTTTGACCGAACTTGCCAAAGAAGCTCAGAAGCGCGACCTCTGGAACCTGTTCCTGCCCGATTCCAAGCGCGGCGCCGGCCTGACGAACCTCGAATACGCGCCGCTCGCCGAGATCATGGGCCGGTCCTTCTGGGCGCCGGAAATCTTCAACTGCGACGCCCCCAACACGGGCAACATGGAAGTCCTTGAGCGCTTTGGCACCGAGGAAATGAAGAAGACCTATCTCGAGCCGATGCTGGCCGGCACGCTGAAATCGGCGTTCGGCATGACCGAGCCGAACCTGGCCTCGTCCGACGCCTCGAACATCTCGCTGGAGATCCGTCGCGATGGTGACGAGTATGTCATCAACGGCACGAAATGGTGGACGTCGCATGCTTGCGACAGCCGCTGCAAGGTGCTGATCGTCATGGGCAAGTCCGACCCCGACAATGCCGACAAGTACAAGCAGCAGTCGATGGTCGTCGTGCCGTTCCCGACAAAGGGCATCACCGTCAAGCGTCATCTGAATGTGTTCGGCTTCGACGACGCGCCACACGGCCATGCCGAGATCGTCTTCGACAACGTTCGTGTTCCGGCCGAAAACATGCTTCTCGGCGAGGGCAGGGGATTCGAAATCGCCCAGGCCCGCCTTGGACCTGGCCGTATCCACCATTGCATGCGCCTCATCGGCGTGGCCGAACGCGCGCTTGAGCGGATGTGCCGTCGTCTGCAGTCGCGTGAAGCCTTCGGCCAGAAGATCTCCACCCAGAGCGTCTGGTCTGAGCGGATCGCCGAAGCGCGCTGCCAGATCGATCAGGCCCGTCTTCTGACCCTTCGGGCGGCGCATATGATGGACACCGTCGGCAACAAGCAGGCCCGGCAGGAAATCGCGATGATCAAGATCGTCGCTCCGAACATGGCCGCCAATGTTCTCGACATGGCGATCCAGGCATTCGGCGGTGGCGGTTTCGCCGACCTCATCCTCACGAACGGCTATCTCTATGGCCGCACCGTGCGCATCGCCGACGGTCCGGATGAAGTCCATCGCAACCAGCTTGCACGTCTTGAGCTCAAAAAGATCCAGGGCCTCGATATCAAGATTACCGGTGGCGATCCGACGATCATGATCGCCGACGGCCAGACGCCTCCCGGCATGCCGCCGGCATAACGGCCGACGTTTCGAAACCGGGCAAGCCCGCCACCTGCGTATATGGAGTAAATCCGATGTCCTCGCCTTTCCTTCTACACGACGTCATCGATCATGTGGCGGTCTTGACCCTGAACCGTCCCGACAAGCTCAATGCCCTGACCTTCGAACTCTACGCAGACCTGCGTGATGCAATCATGCAGGCACAGGGCAATCCGGAGGTGAGGGCGATCTTGCTGACTGGCGCCGGTCGCGGCTTCTGTGCGGGTGCAGATATGAGGGCGCTCGAAAGCGCGACGAAGACTGCAGGTGATGAAAAACATGGTGTTCCCGGCCCGTCCGGGGACACGATGACGATGTCCTACCTCCCAGCTATTCGTAAACCCATCATCGCGGCCGTCAACGGCGTGGCTGTAGGCCTTGGCTTCGTGCTCGCCATGTTTGCCGACGTCCGCTTTTCGTCGGAAAGTGCGATGTTCATGACCTCGTTTGCGACCCGCGGTCTTGTTGCCGAGGACGGGATATCCTGGCTATTGCCAAAGGTCATCGGCCACAGCAAGGCGATGGATCTCCTGCTGTCCGGCCGGGCGGTTCGTGGCGAGGAAGCCTTGTCCATGGGCCTCGTTTCGCGTGTCTTAAAGGATGACGAACTTTTCGACCACGCGCTTGACTACGCTCGTTCCATGGCGAAGAACTGCTCGCCGCGCTCGATGGATATCATCAAGCGGCAAGTCTGGAACGACCATGAGAAGAGCTATTCGGGTTCTGTCGATGTATCGATTGCGCTTCTGCATGAAGCTTTTACGACTGATGATTTCAAGGAAGGCGTGCAACACCATCTCGAGCGGCGTCCGGCAAATTTTCAAGGACTGATGGTCTAGTCGCTTTACCTCAACCAAATCCTCTCGGGGCAATACAATGCTTTCGATAGGGACATAGATTTCGATCTGGTCGACAGATCGACAGGCTTGGAGACAACATTAATGTCAAAACACCTCGACAGCGCACCTTCAAGCAACGCAGCTGGCGGCCTGGGCCCGGCAATGCAGAATGCTTTTCTGCCCTTGAAGCGCTCTGCCGAACGCGCGCCTGACAAGGCTGCGATCCATTATTACGGAACGACCACAACCTATTCCGAGCTGCTCGGCCAATGCGTCGCGCTCGCCGGCTATCTCACGAGCCGTTGCGGCATCAAGCCCGGCGATCGGGTCCTGCTGGACATGCAGAATTCACCGCAATTCGTCATCGCCTACTACGCGATCCTGCGGGCCAACGCCGTTGTCGTGCCGGTAAATCCGATGAACCGGGAAGCAGAACTGCGACGTGTCGTCGAAAACAGCGGCGCGCGCTGTGCGATCGCCGGCATCGAAGTGGCCGACTTTTTCAGCGGCATGGTTGGCAAGGATCTCGATCACGTCATCACGGCACGCTACGCGGACATGCTGATCGATGAGATCGTGGAGCCGCTTCCGCCAATCCTTAAGGAAGAGCGGCGGGATGTGCCGGCAGGCTTCATCGACATGCAGGTGGCAATAGCGGCGGACCTCGTACCCGACGAGATCTCTGCCGGACCGGATGATATTGCCCTTCTTTGCTACACCTCCGGATCGACCGGCGTTCCGAAGGCCTGCATTCATCCGCACAAGAATCTCACCTTCATTCAAGGCGCCGCTGCATCCTGGTATCGACTGGACGAAACGCTAGTCATGGGCGTTTCGATGCCGATGTTCCATATCACCGGCCTGCAGATCTGCATTGGAACGACGATCGCTTGTGGTGGCGCGATTGTTCCGCTGACCCGATGGGACCGCAACGCAATCGCTTCCCTGTTCGCACGCTACAAGGCGACTTTCTGGAGCACAGCTCCACCGATGATCAATGATGTCGTCAACAGCGATAATTTCACGGACGGGGCGTTTGAAAGCCTCAAAATCCTCACCGGTGGCGGCGCGCCCATGCCGGTGGAACTGGCACGCCGGCTTGGCGAAAAATATGGCGTTGTCTATTGCGAAGGTTATGGCCTGAGCGAGACCTGCTCGGCGACGCATATCTGCCCCGTCGACAGCCCCAAGCTCGGCTCGATCGGTGTTCCGATCTATTCGACGCGTGCCTTGATCGTGGATCCCGAAACGCTCGAAGAACTTGCAGGGCAGGAGATCGGCGAGTTGCTCATATCCGGCCCGCAGGTGATGCGCGGCTATTGGAACAGCCCGGAGGCGACCGCCGAGACGCTCATAGAGCGCGACGGTGCCATTTTCCTGCGGACCGGCGACCTGGGCTATAAGGACCCTGACGGCTATTTCTTCATCGTCGATCGCTTGAAGCGCGTCATCAACGCGTCCGGCTTCAAGGTCTGGCCGGCGGAATGCGAACGCGTATTGCAAGCCCATCCCGCAGTCCGCGAATGCTGCGTCGTGTCGGCGCCGGACAGCTATCGCGGCGAAACTGTCCGGGCCGTTATCGTCTTGCACACCGGCTTCGAGACAACCACGTCGGACGACATCATCGCTTTCGCCCGATCGCAGATGTCGGCCTACAAGGTTCCCAGGATCGTGGATTTTGTCGAAAGCCTGCCGACCTTGAGCAGCGGCAAGGTCGACTGGCGCAAGGTCCAGACGGCGGCGGCCTAAATCCGGTCTACCGGGCGACACCGGAAATCACTTCGAGAAGCACGGCGCCAGGCGGCGCCGTCTGGCGTGGATTGTTTAAAAACCGACAGGATATCGTATGACTGAGCAGCAGCTGCCCGAACGCGAAAGTATGGAATTCGACGTCGTGATCGTGGGCGGCGGTCCGGCTGGTCTCTCCGCGGCGATCCGGCTCAAGCAGGTCAATCCGGAGCTTTCGGTGGTCGTGCTTGAAAAAGGCGCCGAGGTCGGTGCGCATATTCTGTCGGGTGCGGTTGTCGACCCGATCGGCATCGACAGGCTTCTCCCTGGCTGGCGGGAGGAAGAGGGCCATCCCTTCAAGACCGAGGTCAAGGACGACCAGTTTCTTATCCTCGGCTCGGCCCGCTCGTTCCGGTTGCCGAATGTTTTGATGCCGAAGTTGCTCAACAATCATGGCAATTACATCGTCCCGCTCGGCAACGTCTGTCGCTGGCTGGCCGAAAAGGCAGAAGCCCTCGGCGTCGACATTTATCCGGGATTTGCCGCCGCAGAGGTGCTTTACAACGACGCCGGCGCTGTAATTGGCGTTGCCACCGGCGACATGGGCATCGAGAAGAACGGCGCGCTCGGCCCCAACTATACCCGCGGCATGGAACTGCTCGGAAAATATGTCCTGATCGGTGAGGGTGTACGAGGTTCGCTGGCGAAGGAACTCATCGCCAAGTTCGATTTATCCAAGGATCGCCAGCCCCAGAAGTTCGGTATCGGCATCAAGGAACTCTGGCAGGTCAAGCCGGAAAATCATAAGCAAGGCCTGGTCCAGCACTCCTTCGGCTGGCCGCTCGACATGAAAACAGGGGGCGGATCTTTCCTCTATCATCTGGAGGACAATCTCGTCGCCGTCGGCTTCGTTGTCCACCTCAACTACAAGAACCCCTATCTTTATCCCTTCGAGGAATTCCAGCGGTTCAAGACGCATCCCGCGATCCGCGATACGTTCGAGGGCGGCAAGCGGCTGTCGTACGGCGCCCGCGCGATCACAGAAGGTGGCTACCAGTCGGTCCCGAAACTGTCCTTCCCCGGTGGCGCGCTGATCGGCTGTTCGGCTGGCTTCGTCAACGTCCCACGTATCAAGGGCAGCCACAACGCGGTGCTTTCGGGCATGATGGCCGCCGACCGGGTTGCGGCCGCGATCGAGGCTGGTCGCGCCAATGACGAGATCGTCGAGATCGAGACCGAGTGGCGCGCGAGCGATATAGGCAAGGACCTGAAACGCGTGCGCAACGTCAAGCCGCTGTGGTCAAAGTTCGGCACTGCCATCGGCGTCGGCCTCGGTGGCCTTGACATGTGGACCAACCAGTTGTTCGGCTTCTCCGTCTTCGGCACCCTTGGCCACGGCAAGACGGATGCTGCGAGCCTGGAGCCCGCGTCGAAGCACAAGAAGATAGACTACCCGAAGCCCGATGGTGTGCTGACCTTCGATCGTCTCTCCTCAGTGTTCCTGTCGAACACCAATCACGAGGAAAACGAACCAGTGCATCTGAAGGTGAGAGACATGGCGCTGCAGAAGTCCTCGGAGCACGACATCTTCGCCGGCCCCTCGACCCGCTACTGTCCGGCCGGGGTCTACGAGTGGGTGGAGAAGGACGGCGAGGAGACCTACGTCATCAACGCCCAGAACTGCGTCCACTGCAAAACCTGCGACATCAAGGATCCCAACCAGAACATCAACTGGGTGCCGCCGCAGGGCGGCGAGGGACCGGTCTATCCGAACATGTGATTGTTGGTCCGTCTGTCTTGTTTCGGCGAATGCGACCCATGCTATGAAGCGCAGACGATTCTGCGGTTCGAAAAAAGCCCTACCACACTGGAGTGTTGAACATGAGCGCATCGGCTCCGAAAGGCCAGACGATAACGTCACAAGCGATCCGACTGCGCAAAGGCGGAGTGCCGATCGTTTGTCTGACCGCATACACGACACCGATCGCTACATTGGTGGATGATGCATGCGATCTCGTCCTCGTAGGAGACAGCGTCGGGATGGTTCTCCATGGCATGGCGTCGACACTCGAGGTCACCATGGACATGATGGTCCTCCACGGCCGTGCCGTCAGGCGTGGGCTGTCGAAAGCCTGCATGATCGTCGATATGCCTTTTGGCAGCTATGAAGAAGGTCCAGCTCAGGCATTTCACAATGCCAGGACGCTGATGGCTGAAACCGGATGCCAGGGCGTCAAGCTCGAAGGCGGTGCGCATATGGTTGAGACCGTGCGGTTTCTGACTGATCGGGGTATCCCTGTCATGGGTCATGTAGGATTGACGCCACAATCCGTGAACGCTCTTGGCGGCTATAAGGTTCAGGGGCGTGGCGAGAACGGTCAAAAGGTCCTGGCCGACGCTTTGGCGATAGCGGAGGCCGGTGCGTTTTCCGTTGTGCTGGAGAAGATCCCGGCCGCGCTTGGAAGGCAGATCACCGAAGCGATCAGTGTCCCGACAATTGGCATTGGCGCCGGGGCGGACTGCGATGGTCAGATTCTGGTTATCGACGACATAATCGGCTTATTTGACCAGTTCCGACCGAAGTTCGTAAAACGCTATGCGGAGCTCGGCAACCAGATACGAGCCGCGGTTGCGGCGTACGCCGAGGACGTGCGCGGCAAGGCCTTTCCAGGCAATGAGCATGTATTCAATGACGAGGTAAAGCAGTGAGCGTTCCAATCGTAGCGTCGATTTCCGATCTCCGGGAGCAGATCAAATCGTGGCGGAGAGCTGGCCAGACGATAGGGGTAGTGCCGACCATGGGTGGACTTCACGAGGGCCACCTGAGCTTGGTACGCGCGGCAAAGCAGAGCTGCGACAGGGTCATCGTGACGCTGTTCGTCAACCCGCGGCAATTCAATAATGAAGACGACTACAGGAAGTATCCGAGAACCGAAGAGATCGACGCAAAGCTACTTGCGCCGCTTGGCGTCGATGTCCTTTTCCTTCCAGACGGACGGGACATCTATCCCGACAATCATGCCACATCGGTGATCGTTTCCGGTGTGAGCAAACCTCTGGAGGGCGTCTATCGGCCGGGGCATTTTGACGGCGTTGCAACTGTCGTCACGATTTTGTTCAACATCACAAGCCCGGACCGGGCCTTCTTCGGGGAAAAGGACTGGCAGCAGCTTCAGGTCGTGAGGACCCTTGTCAGAGACCTCAAGCTTCCGATCGATGTCGTGGCGTGTCCGACGATCCGATCTACCGATGGCCTGGCACTGTCTTCACGCAATATGCGCCTTAGCGCAGACGCAAGACAGAAGGCGGCGAAACTCTCCGAAGCGCTGATGTGTGCCGCGGAGTGTATCGCATTAGGCGAGCCGTCGGCGGATGTGCTGGCACGAGCCAGATCCGCGCTGGGCGAAAATGAGGATTTCGTAGTCGAGTATTTGGAGATGCGGGACGCGGAAACACTCGACGAGGCTACTGCTGGCCGCCCCGCCCGGCTACTCGCGTCCGTATGGCTTGATGGTGTCAGGCTCATTGACAATGTGCCATTAGTCCCGCCCATGTTCGACTACAGGCATCTGCGGTCTGTCTAGACAATAATCGTCTTGCCTGTGGCCCTGAAGGGGACGGCCAAACGCAATGCCGTCTGAATCTCGACAAGTGGAATGGTATCTCTAATTGTCGTCTTGATGACACCCGATGCGATCAGGGCGGCGACCTGATCGTAGATGGATTGGACGGTCTCCATCGGCTGCTTATGAACCCATTCCCGCAAGTGGAAATAGCCGAATGAGATTTCTTTATGGAGCGCCCAAAACGAGGCCGGAATGCTTTCTTCAGAAAGCAGCCCGTAATGGATGAAATGACCTTTTGGTCGTAGCGCGCCAGCAAGTAGGGAGGCCTGCGGTCCGCCAACGCAATCGAGAACCGCATCAAGGTCGCTGCGACTGGACAGCGCCTCCATTAAATGGGAGGGTCGTTCACAGTCATCGAGAATGACCGTTTCCAGGCGCCCCTCGAGTTTTGCAGCGGATTCTGGCGATCGAACGATCGCGATCGGCTCCACGCCAGCGGCATTTGCAAGATTGATCAGGATCGATCCGATCGAGGAAGCCGCCGCGTTGATGGCAATACGCATTCCAGGTCGCACCTTGACCCGGTCGTGCAACATAAGCCAGGCAGTCATCGGGTTGACGTAACTCGTCGCGGCTTCGATGTCGGACAGGACATCGGGAACGCGGAGACACCAGGTCGGTTCTGTATCCTTGAACTCCTGCCAACCACCGGCGTTGCGGATTGGAAGAACCCGCACGCCAGGTGCGATGCCGCGGACTGCCTCTCCGCAGGCATGAACCACGCCGAATGCTTCGAAGCCGGGAATGAAGGGCAGGGTGGTCCGCGTGCTGTAGGCACCGGAAATCGTGATGATATCGGAGGGATTGATAGTTCGCGCCTTCAGGTGGACGCGGACCTGATCACGCCCGAGTACCCGCAAGGCGTTACGCTCAACAACGACGACGTCCGAAGCAGGCCCGAATTTGTGCACGACTGCCTGGCTTTGCATTGCTCCCCCAGTAATTTCCATTTAGACCACCACAATATTCAGGAGCACGCATGGGATTCGACGGCACACCTATATCATCATTTCGGGTCTCGATGCGAGACATCGACATCTACGGCCATGTCCACAACTCCGTTTACCTGGATTACTGTGAGGATGCGGTCGTTGATTATATTCGACACCGAGCGCTCCTACCACATTTCCGTCACACCACATCCGGCGTTGCTTATCACGTCAAAAAAGCCGAGATCGTTTTTCATAGCCCGATCGATGTCGATGATGTTGTCGAGGCAAGCGTGGGTATCGGTTCGATCGGACGTACCAGTCTGACCTTCGGCATTGAGCTGCGCCGGCAACGCGATGGTGCCCATTGTGCGACAGCACAACTGGTCTGGGTCTGCGTCGATTTGTCAACCAATCGACCCGCGCCAATCCCCGACGCAACCCGCGAAGGTCTGGCGGAAGTTTAAGCGCAAAAATCCATGGCATCTCTTGCAGCGGCGTGCTGTCAACGGAGACGAGACGTCGTTCCGCCACAAGGTTTCCCGGGATTGCTTCAGAAGAAAGCTAGAGGTCGCAGAGGTGATCCGGAGCCTCCGGCAATGGGTAGAGGTGCGGAGAACAAAAAGACTTCTCGTGGAACCTTCTCAAGATTTGCCACGCATTCCAGGATAAGAATATCGTTTGGCAGCCAATAGCGCCCGTGCCCGGGGTTGTCGTAATAGACACCGTTCACCATTGCGATCTCGCAGGCGATTGTATCGGCTCCGACGGCCTTTACCCCACGATCGAGAAAGAATTTCGCGGCTGCGTCATCCATTCCCGGCTGGTTCAACGCGTAGAAGTTGGTCTTGTCAGAGGTCGACCAGTAGCGTTCAAGCCAGCCGAAATTGACAAGAGCGATCTCGCCACCGGACACAGGTGAGCCATGAGCCGCCTCGTAGTCCTCAATGTCCTCCAGCGTCAACAATTCTCCTGGTTTCCAATCACGATCCGAAAAATCATAGACCTTGGCAAGCCCGACAAGGCAGTCGGGCGCCGCAGATTCAATCGTCTTGTGCATCAGATTTTTATGGATATGCGCCGGCGCGTCGCAGTGACAACCGATGTGTTCGGGCATATTGATTGTCTGGCAATAATAACCATCCCGCTCGTGTCCAATGGTTGGATCGATGATCAGATGGGGGTGTGTAGGGTATCGAGGAATGCCCTTTTCCAACTTCGGAGCAAGATCGATACAGCTCGCCCCCTTGATCAGGTCGGCAATCATTGTCGGCACGGAAGGAAGCAGCCCTGACGGTGTGTTCATTCGTTCACCTACGCGACCGAAGCGATTTCGAATGGCATTTTCGGGATCGCGTCCAGAAGCATCTTTGTATACTCGTGCTGCGGGTTTTCAAAGACCTCCTGGCTTGGCCCCTGTTCCACCATGACGCCGGTTTTCAGAACGAGCGTGTAATCGCACATCATGCGGACCACATTGAGGTCATGACTGACGAAGAGATAGCTCAAACCACGCTCGTGCTTCAGCCGCTCGAGAAGCGCCAGAACCGTCGCCTGCACGGAAACGTCGAGTGCAGCAGTTGGCTCGTCGAGCACCAGCAGCTGCGGCTCTACCGCTAACGCCCTGGCGATGCCGACTCTGGCTTTCTGGCCCCCCGACAGCTGATGTGGAAGCCTGTCGATAAATTCGATCGGTAGCCCGACCTGCTGGGCAAGCTCGGTCACGCGTGCGCGAAGCTTCTCGCCGGAAAGCCCCTGAAGGCGGCGCAGCGGATCGGCGATCGACTGAAACGCCGTGTAACGTGGATTGAGACTGTCAGTCGGATCCTGGAAGACAAGCTGGATCGCTCGACGAAGGGGTGAAGCGTAGAACTCATCAGCCGAGATCTTGCCGACATCCTGGCCGTCAAAGATGATGGATCCCGATGTCGGATCGAGCAATCGCGTAACAAGGCGTGATAACGTGCTTTTGCCCGATCCTGATTCACCCACCAGGCCGACGCTTTGACCACGGTTGATCGTGAACGAGACATTGGAGACCGCGTCATAATCGTGAAATTTCTTCGAGAGCCCCTGAACGGCCAGTAATACCTGACCGCCGGCATGGAATTTCTCGACGTCCGCCGGGCCCGGTTCGCCGGAAATGCGGCACAGATCGCCGATCGTCGTGGTCCGCATCGGAGACGAAGCGATCAGGCGCTTAGTATAATCATGCTGCGGCCGTTCGAAAATTGTTTGTGAATCCGACGCCTCGATCACCTCTCCATGCCGCATTACGACCATGCGATCGGAATATTCAGCAGCAAGACCGAGGTCATGTGTGATGAGAACCATCGACATGCCGCGATCTTTGATGAGGCCTGCCAGCAGATCCATTACCGTGCGCTGCGTGGTGGCATCCAGTCCCGTTGTTGGCTCGTCTGCGAAGAGCAATTGCGGGGAGCAACTGATGGCGATGGCGATCACGGCGCGCTGGCACATTCCTCCAGAGAGCTGGTGGGCATAGGCATCCATGTGCTTTTCGGGCGAGCGGAACTGCACAGCCTTCAAAAGGTCAAGGGCTTCTTCGCGAGCCTGCTTGGCTGTAACCTGCTTATGCGCGCGGATAGCATCGACGATCTGCTGCCCGACAGGACGAACCGGGTTGAGGGCCGCACGCGGGTTCTGGAAAATCATCGACATCGTCGAACCGCGCAAGGTCTGCAACTGCGGCTTTGAGGCATACGTAATGTCTTGCCCGTTGAGGACGATCTGCCCGCCCTTGATCACAGCATTCGAGGCAAGCAACCCCATAGCGGCAAGCGCGCCGGTGGTCTTTCCGGATCCGCTCTCGCCGACAATGCCCACGACCTCGCCACGACCGACTTCGAAATCAACACCCTTGATGGCCGAGAATACACCGGAACTGGTGTTGAAATCGATTTCGAGGTTTTTGATAGAGAGAATTGAGCTCGTCATCGACGTCCCCTTGGGTCCAGGAGATCACGCAAGCTGTCTCCGACAATATTGAAGGAAAGGACCGCCAACATCAGTGCCAGGCCGGGGAAGGCCACGAGCCACCAGTTACCGTTGGAGATGTAACCGGCGCCATCCGACACCATCATCCCCCATTCCGGGACAGGCGGCTGAACGCCGAGCCCAAGGAACGACAGACCCGCAGCATTCAAGATCGCCCAGCCGAGGTTGAGGCTGATCTGGACGGCTGCCAGCGGCAGAATATTGGGAATGAGGAAAAACAGGATGATGCGCCAGTGACTATTGCCGGAGAGGCGGGCGGCCTCGACCCAACCACTGTGGCGTCTCGCATTCACCTCGGCGCGGGCGAAACGAATGTAAAACGGCAGGTTTATAAGTGCCGTTGCGTAGATGATATTGGCCATCCCGTTGCCCAGCGCCGCGACAAACGCCATCGCGAGAATGAAAAGAGGAAACGCCATCAGGACGTCGACAAGCCGACCGACTATTTTATCGAACCAACCGACGAAATACCCACTGATGGCACCAATGACTGTCCCGAAGCTGAAGGACAACAATACGGCACTGAACGCAATGAATAGATCAATTTGCGCCGCAATTATGAGGCGCGAAAGGATGTCACGACCAAGCTGGTCGGTTCCAGCCCAATGTGCCCAGCTTGGGCCCTGCATGGCGCGCGCCGCATTCGTTGCGAGTGGATCATAAGGGGTGATGTAGTTCGCGAATATCGCCACCAGGATGAGCAGCAGCAAAAACCCGATACCGATCAGGCTCAAGAAATTTATGCGCACGTTTCTACCTTTGGAGGGTGTTTTGATTTTGGTCGCGGGCTGAGCGACTTTGGCCGCCGTCATAGGGAAACTCGCGGGTCGGCGAAGCTGGACAGAACATCGATCAGCCAGTTCAGCACAACGTAGGCGACTGCCATCAGCAGGACGAAACCTTGCACCGGCGCAAAATCGCTCGAGGCGAGGCCATCGGCGGCATAAGAGGCAATCCCGGGCCAGGCGAAAACCTTTTCGACCATCACGTTGGCGCCAAGGAGAGAGGAAAATACCGGCCCAAGCGTCGTCAGCACGGGCAAGATTGCGTTTCTTAGGGCGTAGACCACGATAATCGTCGGTCGACTGAGACCCGTGGCCTCTGCCATTCTGATATAATCACTTTCCAAGACGGATAACATTGAGGCCCGAGTAACTCGCGTCAACGGTGCCACAACGAACAGAGCAAGTGTCAGCGTCGGCAAGACCAACTGACGTGCGGCAGCCCAGAATGTCTCGACATCGCCGACCAACAGTGAATCGATAAGGTAGAAGCCGGTAAAGGTAGACGGTGCTGTGGCAAAGATGTCCATGCGGCCGGTCGGGTCAGGCGCCCAGCCGAGATCATAATAGAAGATGTAAATCAGCAGCAAACCGGACACGAATGTTGGAATTGCGACGCCGAATGTACAGACAACCCGAACAAAGTGGTCGATGAGTGATCCTTGCCGCAGGGCCGCAGCTACACCAAGCGGCAAGGAAAATATGAGCGCCACGATCAAGGCGCATGTGATGAGCTCGATGGAAGCGGGAAGCCGCCGCCACAGATCCGTAGTGACTGACTGTCCCGTCATATGCGACTGACCAAGATCGCCTTGAGCCACCTGAACAGCATAGATTGCAAGCTGCTCAGGTATGCTTTTATCGAGCCCCATCTGTTTGCGGATTTCGTCTAGAACGTCATTGCTCGCTGATGGCGGGGCCATAAGCCCCGCCGGATCACCTGGAAGTACGCGCAGCAGGAGGAAGGTAACCACCAGAATTCCCAGCAAGGCCGGTACGGCGGTTAACAGGCGCTTGAACGCACCTATGATGTGAAACGTCACCAACGACACAATTGATACTCCAGTTGAAAACTAGGACTTGCGCACCGGATCGCGTGAATCGAGATAATACGACGGCCAAATGGTAAAGCCGCTAAGGCTCGGCACCATTGCCACATCCAAATTGGGACCCCAAAGCATGAGCATCGGCTTTTCTTCATTGAAAAGCGAGATCAGCTCCTTTGCAATGGTGCCGTATTTCACCGGATCGACCTCGTATTTCGCGATGGCCAGGAGTTCGTCGACGCGGGCATTCTTCCAGCTGGAAAAGTTCCAACGCTGCTCGCCGCTCAGGAATACCCTGAAGAAGTAGTCCGCAACGGGGAAATATGCCAGTGAACGCTCCAACATCATCGGCATTGTCTTGTTGGTGACCGCTTCGGTAAACTGTGCATCGGCCAGCTTCTGGATTTTCACCTTGATGCCGATCTTGCCCAGCGCTTCCTGGATAAGAGGCGCTGCGATGTCGGCCCATTCGGCGCGATAGGCGCCGTAAGACAACGTCGTCTCAAAACCGTCCTTGAAACCCGCCTCGGCCAGCTTCTGCTTCGCAAGCTCGATATTGGTCTTTTCCGGCATCGGCTGCGGAAATTTCTCGCTCGGAGGGGAACCGCTCCAATCACCGCCAAAGAGCTTTACTCCGCGGCCAAGCGCGGCTGTCGACAACAGATCCTCGTAGGGCGTGGCTGCGGCAATGGCCTGGCGCACGAGCGGGTTATCGAACGGCGCCATGCGTGTGTTGAAGCTCAGCGCGACAAACGCGGTTGGCATCGGCATGGACGCGACCCTGACGTTCTTGGAATTTTCCAGAGCAACGACGTCGGCCGTCTGCAGCTGGATCGTTATGTCGGCATCGCCGCGCTCAACCAGGCTCCGACGCGTCGCCGCCGCCGGCACCGTCTGAAGGATGACCCGTTCCATGAAAGGAAGGGGACCGTTGGTCCATTTGTCATTGCGCTTGAGCACGACTTGCTCGCCGGAAACGAACCTCTCCACCGTATAGGCACCGCCCGCCGCCGTGTTGGTCTTGAGCCATTCCAGACCCCATGGATCGGCTTCGGTGGTGTGCTTCTTGACCAGGGTGGAATTAAACATCGGCGAGTACAAGGTCGTCAGGTTGGGGATCGCCAGGCGATCGCCCTTCGCCAGCGTCACCTTGACGATCTTGTCGTCGACGGCTTCGATCGTTGCATCCTTGGTGAGTGAACCCGTCGACATCTGGGCCTTGGACATTGTCTCCGCCGTAACAGCGCGTTCCAGCGACCATTTCACGTCCGCCGCGGTGACCGGGGTGCCATCGTGCCACATCGCATTGGGTCGAACGTAGATGGTCAGTGTGCGACCGTTGTCGGAGATCTCGTATTTCTCGGCGAGTTCGCCCTGAACATCGTTGAAATCGTACGTGAAGGTCTCGCCGTTCGGCTTCTTTCCAAACCGAAACAGCCTGTCATAGACGGCGGCACTCATTGCCGTCGATTCCGTCGTTGCCGTGAACGCAACCGGATCGAGGGAGTTGACTGCTCCCGGCGTGACATAGCGCATCATCTTCGTGCGATCATCAGCCAGGGCCGACCCGCCAAAAGGCATGGCAAGCGCTCCCAAGCCGATCGCACTGCTGGATATGAGATTGCGTCTTGAAATCTCGAACATTGTGGCTTCCTTCCTCAGTTAGTGGGTCCTCACTGCAGCTTGTGCTGCAGTTCATTCACTTTGCTGCTTCGGGGGGAGCAGCATCCTGTAGAAAAAAGCCGGCGCCATCTCTCGGTTTGTGAGAGATCAAAAGCGACACGATCACGGATTACTACTCCGCGACTTGCATGACCACTTTCAAAAGCTCGCACAAATACCGTGATACAGCATTTGCTTTCGTTCCCCGATTACCCATCATTGCGTGGATAATTTCATTATTTGACACCTTGTTTCATAAAATGGCTGTTATTGTCAACTGCGATATGGGTAGAATAGATAACGAAAAGGAGCTGACTGCCTGTTCCGTAATGATGTTAGCGCCTAGGTCTAGTTGGGTGATACGAAGAGTCGAGGTTGAAAAAAAGTGTACGGCTGGATATGGGTGGACGATCACATAGTGGCGTCTTCAACTTATCCGTAACTGCCTTTGGGCGCCCTGTTTTAGAGAGATCGAATGTCTGGCACTGTTGACAAGGCACTTAAGATTCTGGAACTGCTGTCGACCTACGACGCTCCTGTACGAATGGCCGACTTGGCGCGCGCTGCGAAGATGAACAAGAGCACGGCCTACCGCATGCTCGAAACGATGAGCCAACTTGGCTACGTGCAGCAAGACGAACCGAACGGACGATATATGATCACCACAAAAATGTGGGAGATCGGAGTCCGTGCGTTTCAACGGCTAGACATCAGGGCGTGGAGCCGACAGCATCTTGAGAAAATTCGCGATTTGACGGGCGAAACCTCCGTGCTCGCGATCGTCGAGGGAAATGATGTTGTGATCATCGAAAAATGCGAGAGTTCACAGTCGATCCAGACCTTCTCGCCCATTGGTAGCCGAACACCCCTCCATTGCTCGTCTCTGGGTAAGGCGTACCTCATGGTGGACACTGACGAAAAAATATCGAAGCTCAAGGCTCCCTATGTCGCTTTCACCTCCAGCACGATAACGACCTCTGGAAAATTACGAAAAGACATCGAGGCCTCGTTTGAGGAAGGTGTTTGCCTTGGCGTAGATGAATTCAGCGAAGGCGTCTGCGGGATATCCGCACCTGTTCTGGGGGCGGATGGACGCGTACATGCTATGGTGGGCATAACTCTACCCACGGCCAGACTCAACGAGAAATTGGTTGCATCCGCGAAGGAGGTTATACGCGCCGAGGCCAATACGTTCTCAGCGAATCTTGGATATGCAGCCCAGTTGGTTCAATCGACAAGTGGTCGCAAAGCACGCATGAAGGTGGTTGCGAATGGCGTGTGATTTGTTCATAGACAATTCCTCTCTCACTTCTGGTAAGCGGATTATTATGATCTTAGCTTCTTGCGCATTTGAAGTAATGTGTGCGGTTGTCGATTGTGAGAAATAGCAAAACTGACAGCATCGGCAGCATTCAGGTCCTGTTCTCAGAGGAAGTAGACAGTACCAACACAGAAGCTGCTCGCCAACTTGCGGTCGGGCGGACGCGACCGTTTGTGATCTCAGCCGACCGCCAGACCAAGAGCCGGGGGAGGTTCGATCGACAGTGGGTCTCTCCTGCTGGCAATTTGTCCATGACAATTGCAGTAGCCCTTCCGCGAAACCGTTACGATACGCCCGTATTATCTCTGGTGACTGGTTTGGCGATAAGTGATGTGCTGGAAACCGTTCTTCCCAGCTCGGCCAGACTCAGTATAAAGTGGCCGAACGACGTGCTTATCGATGACGGCAAGGTTTCCGGGACCTTGATCGAAGTCACCGGTTTGAACGCATTCGTCGGCATTGGCGTAAACATCGTTACACATCCTGAAACAACCATCTACCCCACGACATCGCTCGATCGTTATTGTATGAGCAGCCGCGATGAATTGGTGGGCCTGATTACGGCTGAATGGTTTCGACGGTTTGAGACTTGGTTGGCGCATGGCTTTAAGGCTCTTGCCCAGGACTACAGCGCTAAGCTTTGGCGTCTCAATGAGCCACTTTCCGTTTCGTTGGATGCAGAAAGATCTGTAAGGAAAAACGGCCTGTGCGTCGGTGTCAATGAGCATGGCCACTTGATGCTGCAGGACGAGACCGGACAAGTGGCACCAATCCATGTTGGAGATGTGCTGGCGCCTCTCGTGAATGAGGCTGCTCCGATCTGCGACGACGGCGAGTAGGCGCCAGATGGAAAGAAACCGGCGACCATCTGCTCAGCAGCATTGTTGATATCCACCAAAAGCTCATTGCAGAGCCTCGAAGCACATTGCAATGCCCATACCACCGCCGATGCATAAGGTCGCAAGTCCTTTTCTGGCATAGCGGCGCTTCATCTCGAACAGCAGCGTGTTGAGAATGCGGGCACCGGACGCCCCGATAGGATGGCCGACGGCAATCGCCCCTCCGTTGACGTTGACGATGGCGGGATCCCAGCCGAGGTCGCGGTTGACGGCCAAGGCCTGCGCCGCGAAGGCTTCGTTGGCCTCGACCAGATCGAGATCTCTGACCGACCAACCGGCCTTCTCGAGCGCCTTTTGCGAGGCTGGGATCGGTCCGGTGCCCATGATCCGTGGATCAACGCCCGCCGTCGCCCAGGAGACGATGCGCGCCAGCGGCTGTATGCCGCGACGCGAAGCCTCTGCTTCAGTCATCAGAACGGCCGCCGCCGCTCCGTCGTTGAGCCCGGATGCGTTGGCTGCTGTCACCGTACCCTCTTCGTCAAAGGCGGGGCGGAGCTTTGCCGTTGCCTCCATGGTGGCGCCCTGGCGGATGTATTCGTCAGCATCGACGGTAACGTCGCCCTTGCGACCCTGGATGACGTAGGCAATGATTTCGTCGGCGAAACGCCCGGCCTTTTGCGCCGCTTCAGCCTTGTTTTGCGAAGCCACGGCAAACAAATCCTGATCCTCTCGCGAAAGATACCACTGACGCGCGATGTTTTCGGCCGTGACGCCCATGTGGTAGCCGTAGAAGGCGTCGGTCAACCCGTCTTTCATCATAGTGTCGATCATCTTCATGTCGCCCATCTTGGTGCCGCCGCGCAGATGCGCGGCATGCGGCGCCATTGACATCGACTCCTGGCCACCGGCGACGACGATCTTTGCGTCGCCAAGCGCAATCTGTTGCATGCCGAGCGCCACGGCGCGAAGCCCGGAGCCGCAGAGTTGGTTGATACCAAAGGCAGTTGCCTCCTTCGGCACGCCGGCCTTTAGCGCCGCTTGTCGAGCCGGGTTCTGCCCCGCGCCTGCTGGTAGCACCTGACCAAGTATGACCTCATCGACCTCGGCGGCATCCACGTTCGCCCGCTCCAGCACGCCCTTGACGACTGCTGCCCCAAGCTCGTGTGCAGCAACGGTGGCGAAGACGCCATTGAACGAGCCCACCGCCGTGCGGCCGGCGCCGGCTATAACGATGGAGGCCTTAGACATGTGCGCTGGCACCTTGAGTGAGTTTCACAGTGAACGGAGCTTCTGTCTTGGACCGTACTTCATCAACAGAAACGTTTTCCGCCAATTCGATGAGGGTCAATCTGGGCGCTCCGTGGCGTGCAACATTGAACACACCGAGATCAGTGATGACCATGTCAGTGACCCGCCGTCCGGTCAGCGGGAGGGAGCACTCCTTGAGCAATTTGGGTTCGCCCTTCGCGATATGTTCCATGACCACGACGACTCTTTTCACGCCAGCCACAAGGTCCATCGCACCTCCCATGCCCTTTACCATTTTACCGGGGACCATCCAGTTGGCGAGATCCCCGCTCAACGAAACTTGCATCGCACCTAAAATCGATAGATCAATGTGCCCCCCGCGGATCATCGCAAAGCTATCCGCTGACGAGAAGAAACTGGTTTTCGGTAACTGTGTGATCGTCTGCTTGCCCGCGTTGATCAAGTCGGCATCTTCTTCACCTTCGAATGGAAAGGGACCCATTCCCAGCATGCCGTTTTCGCTTTGAAGCGTGACCTCGATGTTTTCAGGAATATGGTTGGCGACAAGGGTCGGAATACCGATGCCAAGATTGACGTAAAAACCGTCTTCCAACTCACGTGCGGCGCGCGCGGCCATCTGCTCTCGTGTCCAAGCCATTCATACGACCTCATTCGTTTGTGTTCTAACGGTCCTTTGTTCGATCCGCTTTGTGCTGTCAGTGACGACGACCATTCTCTTGACGAAGATCCCCGGCGTGTGGATCGCGTCAGGGTCGAGATCACCAGCAGACACAAGGTTCTCGACTTCAGCAACCGTTACGCGCGCGGCGGTCGCCATGATCGGGTTGAAATTCCGCGCCGTCTTGCGGTAGATCAGATTTCCTTCCGTATCGCCCTTCCAGGCGTGGATCAGCGCAAGATCTGCGAATAACCCAGTCTCCATGATATAGTCGTCGTCTCCAAACCGTCGGATTTCCTTACCCTCGGCCACCAGCGTCCCAACTCCCGTTTTAGTGTAAAACGCCGGAATGCCAGCGCCGCCGGCGCGGACACGCTCAGCGAGAGTTCCCTGAGGATTGAATTCGAGGTCAAGAACGCCGGTGAGATATTGCTCGGCGAACAGTTTGTTTTCGCCAACATACGAAGAAACCATTTTCTTGATCTGTCGCGTTTCCAAAAGCACGCCTAACCCATATCCATCCACCCCGGCATTGTTTGAGATGACGGTGAGATCTTTGACGCCGGCAAGCTGGATTGCTGCGATCAGATTTGAAGGGATGCCACAAAGCCCGAACCCCCCTGACATGATCGTCATGCCGTCAGTCAACACGTCTGCAAGCGCTTCTGTCGCGGTGGCGCGCAGTTTCTTCATGGTTTCAACCTGCTTTTAAGCTTCGAACGATGATCTTTACGGCAAGACTACGACTTGATCCGCACGACAAGTTAGCGGTATTTATACTGCACCTTGCGAGGAGGGAGATATGGCGGCCGATCGTGGCACTGAACAATTTGCTCTGAGCGAAATGCCGGTACCGATGGTGTATGCGACCCACCGGATTATCCGCAATTGTAATGAGGAATTCGCGAGGCTCTTCAAGTATCAAAGGTCCGATCTGATCGATAGGAGCTTTGCGCGACTCTATCCCAAACATGCCGATTTTGTACGCACTGGACGGATGTGGCAGGCGCACCTTCCGGGCGGCCAAGTCTACTATGACGAGCGCGTAATGACGGCGAGCGACGGACAGCGCTTTTGGTGTCAAGTGCACGGTAGAACACGTCATACGACTGATCCCTTCGCGCAAGCGATATATTGCTTTCAACCGCTCCCGAGACCCGTGGGACAAGGGACAAGCCTACTCACACCAAGGCAAGCACAGATCGTTACGCTGATGACTCAGGGGAAAACCAGCAAGGAGATTGCAAGAGAACTTGGTTTGTCTTGCCGTACCGTCGAATCTCATCGAGCTCGCTTGGCGACATCAATTGGTGCAAAGAATGCATCTGAAATTGTTGCTTGGTTTAGCTGCCGTATGCAATCTTAAGAGGTGTGCACACTAAGGTCGCGCCAATGCTCGCCGGACCGCAAAACCCACGACCAGCCATTGATGAACAGACGGTTGTCCTAGGCGCCCCGTCTGGGATCACCAACCTTGCCAAGCAATAGGGGTGCAATCTTGAGCCACTGAGCGTCGCTCAGTTCAGACAGCTAATCGCCATCATCAATCTCCGTGACAAACGCGGTGATCTATGAAGCAGTGACCGACCGAAATAGCGGCTGAAGCCAGTCCTTCAATCGATGGGATGTACGCATATGTGCCAGAGCTTCTTCGTTTGGCAGGACTGGATGAACAGGGAGGCCGTGCTGACCGATGCACGGGCAAGAGAGAATTTGGATAGCTGCGTACGTGCATTTTGCGATGGTCTTGATGCCTTTGAGCAAATCAAACGTCGCTCAAAGCCATTGAAATAGAGTGAACAGCTCCCATTGCTGTGATTTCCGACACTAAGGATGTGATCCAGCCGCTGTTGAGGTTGCAACGGTATAGCCTGGGGATGTCTGGAGACAGCGCTACGATACTTTGAGCCTTTTCACGTTACGCAAAATGAGCGGCCTTCCCAGACTTCCTCTTGCCGGAGATCTGGACTGTTGCCCAACTGCCTTCGAATTTGCGAACTATCCAGCGCGATTTGAACGGACGGCGGTCATCGGGTGTAAACCGGACGAAAGACGGGTATTATATTCCATCATGTTGCCAACGATGCCGCCGTTTCGCGCTGTCAGGTCAGAGACGGCATGACCGCCTCCCGCCCAGGTCACATGAAACGGGACTGGTGCGCACTTTTCGCGTCAGTGCCGGCCTGGCTCATCTGAATTCCGCAAGAAGCGCGTCGGCACCTTTTTGTATCCCGACCTTCGAAGCCTCGAGGGAGGAGAAGGTGGCCCCCACGTTCATCGCATTCGGATATTGCTTGGTAATGTAGGCGTGGAGGAGGCGATTGTTTTCTGCGTCGTAGATTTCGACCGCATAGCTCACCGAGCCCGACATGGATCCTTCCCGCCCCCTTACCGCCTGGACGCCGTTATAAATCCCGCCCGCCATGTCGAGGCGTGACACCGGCCCAAGCACGGGCATTGTTGTTTTCGCACCGGTGAGAGTAAGATGAATCCTGAGCGTTCCCGGTCCCGGTGCGTTGACGATAGCAAAGCGCGTTCTCAGCCTTGCCGTGAACTCGCTCTGCATATAGCTGGCGAGCGCCAACTTGTCCTTTTCTTCCACCTTGACGAACTGGTTGTCGGGACCTTGGTAGATCGTGACATGGTCAACGATGATTTTGCCATACTGCCGTCAGTTGGCGTTGCTCCGATAGCTGTAGGGAACGAGCCCGGTCTTGTCGTGCACATTAGGTCGAAGGTCCGCGGCCGAAGAAAGACCGGCATACACGTTCGGATCGGCAGTCGTGCATCCTGCAAGGATCGAAACGGCAAAGAGGGCGAAGGCGGTGGTGCAACGGGTTCTGGTCAAATCAGGCTCTAGGTATCAAACATTACCAGAAGCAAGTTCTATTGAGACACAGATTGCAGTGTTTGCTTTAATGTTGGGAAATATTGGGGGCGTCGTCAGCACCGCTGATCGCCGTCAGGCTTCGATGGTCTTCGGACCCGAATGGCGGAAGCCTGATTTCGGCCACCAGCCCATGAGGTTTGCCATCCAGAAGAACCAGCCGTCCGCCGTGGCCTTTTCGGATAACACCTTCGGCGGTCGGCAAGCCAAGGCCGAAGCCGCCACCCGCCCCGGTCGTCCGCGCCGTTTCGACCTTGAAGAAGGGTTGCAGAACCTTGACCTTCAGTTCGTCGCTGAGACCCGGCCCATTGTCGCTGACACGGATTACGACGCCACCATCGGCGGCTTCGGCGAGCTCGATCTCGACCTTGGTGGCATAGCGCGATGCATTTTCAACGAGATTGGAGACAGCGCGCGTGATCGCTTGTGGCCGGCAAACATACTTGAGACGGCGAGGACCGGAAAAGCTGACATTGGCACCAGTTTCGCTGAAGTCAGTGGCGATCGTCTGAAGAACACTCGAAAGATCGACCTTCCGGGACGGCGTGGCGTAGAATGTGTTTGAAAGGAATGCCAGGGCCTCGTCGATCATCGCATCTAGGACCTTCAGATCCGCGACCATCTTCTTCTGCAATTCGGGCGGCTCGCAGCGCTCCGCGCGCATGCGCAGCCTCGTCAGAGGCGTGCGAAGGTCGTGGCTCATGCCACTCAGCATCCGTGTACGAGCTTCCGCCATTTCCAGAATTCGCCCGCGCATGATATTGAGTGACGTCGCAAGGCTTCTCAGTTCCGAGGAACCCGTCACGGAAAATGGCATCTCCAGACTGTCATCGGTACTTGCTCTCTTCGCATCGGCAGCAAAACGAATGAGAGGTTTTGTGATGAGCCAACTGCTCGCATAAGCGAGAACCGTAAGAGGAAGGATGATCTTGAGGATTCCACTAATGACGGCTGGGAAAAACCACAAGGATCGCGGGAAGCTCGGCAAATGAAATAGCAGAGCCCGATCCTCATCGATCCGTACGACCAGTGGCTCTGGCGTCGCCTCCCGATCAAACATATGACCGAGAATATAAAAGAAGCCCTTTTCCAGGGTTTCACGAATGCGTTGCCGAATAACGGCAGGCTCCGCCTCGATCGTGTCGATCATCCTGACATCTTTGGTCGAGATTACCTCGATCGAAAGCCCCAACCGTTCTGCAACGCGCATGGCATTTTCTGCCTCGTCAACAGAGCGTGCTTGCTGAAACTCATCGACAACCCGTTCGATATGTCCAGCCAGCAAGCCAATCTCCATCCCCTTGTCGTGCCGGCCATAGATGAAGGGTTCGGTCGTGGCCGCGACCACCGACACCAGCAGGGTCAGAAGGATAGCCAGGGCGAGAATTTGCGTGCGGATGGATGCGGTGCGAAGACGGTTCAAGATAGCCTCCGGACAGTGGCCGCGAACAGATAGCCGCCCAGACGCACGGTCTTGATGAACGAAGGATCCTTGAGGTTGGGCTCAATCTTCTGGCGAATGCGGCTGATATGGGCGTCGATACTTCGCTCGACCGGACCCGCGGTACCGGCATGCGTCATCGATAAAAGCTGTTCGCGAGTCAGGACCTTGTTCGGATTGCAGCAGAACGCCCATAGCAGATCAAACTCTGCCGTAGTCAAAGAGACCTCGTCGCCGTCCGCATCGAACAGTTGCCGGCTGTTGGGATCGATCCGCCAACCCGAGAAGGTCATCGTGGCGGAAACGTCATCCGCGTGTTGGGACAGGGAAGTCCGGCGCAGAATGCTTTTGATCCGTGCCAGGAGTTCGCGGGAATTGAACGGCTTGGTGACGTAGTCATCGGCGCCGATTTCGAGGCCAAGAATCCTGTCGACATCATCGCGGCGTGCGGTCAGCATGAGAATGGGAATAGCATTCGATGACCGCAGGCGCATGCAGATATTGAACCCGTCCTCGCCGGGAAGCATGCCGTCGAGGACGATGAGATCGAACCGTCGTCGGTTGAGTTGTCGGTCCATCTCTGCACCGTTACCGACCGCTTGGGCATCGAACCCGTTGGCCTTCATCAGGTCGACCAGCATGCTGGCGATATCGGAATCGTCTTCGACGATAAGGATGTTCGGGATGCTCGCGGTTCGTTCGAGTAACGACATTCAAATGGCCATCAAGTTGCATCGAGTGATCATGGGTTAGGTACCCGTCAACGCGATCATCTCACTCGAACACTGATGTGTCACGCCAGCGTTCTGGCACAATCGTCAGCCGCTTACCGGCAGCTCCGATAATGAGGGTGCGTTGCACCCCGTTTCGAACCTGCTTTCGAAGTCTTCACACCGCTCATGACAAGATACTCCTACCAGAGTAGCTGAAACTTTGTCATCTTCTATTCTGAAATGTTGAGATTTGTTGCGAGCGAGCGTCGGTATCACGGCTTGTGAATATCCTCACCGGCAAATCATCCTGCAAGCATGCGATGTTTTGTGTTCATGATGTCGAACACCCGCTTCAGAAAGGACGCCGCATCGAACTGTCGTTTCCGAGCCGACCCGGCGTCATCGCTTTTCTCGAAGATGAAGGTTTCGAAATTGACGACCGGCAGGTCCATGAGCGCACGAACACACCCGATCATCGCCGTGTAAGTGACGACCACTCGACAGTGGGGGAGATCCCATCCGGTAGACACTGCCGATGGAGAGATTCCGACCGCTATCACACCATGCTGCCTGAGTAGCGCCTCGATACGCGCGGAGATTTGCGCGTTTTCGAGGCAGATCACGACTTGGGGATCAGGCGACATAGCTGCGGTCATTTATACTCGATCTCGATTCGGATCGAACAACTATGGACACTGCATGTATGAACGCGTGTTCTGATTTGTTGCGTTTTGTTGTGCGAGAACCGCCGAAAGCTTCGTCATCGAATACAATCCACCGCAACATAAGAGAACACCCGGCTTTCCGAAAATGCGCTGAGATGGAGACGATTCCATCGGCGACGGAGAAAACCATGACCGGCAACAGGCAATCGAGGGGTGCCGCGTTCTCGCTCGGAGATGCCATAGGCTTCCTGCTCGCTCGCAAGACGCCTGACTTTCTGATCTGCCTGGCCGGAAACGCGATGCTTTGCATTCTCCTCGCGAGTTTCTGGCAGTTCGCAATCCTCAACATACTCTGCTTTATAATTTTCGTGATCAGACATTGGAACCGACCCGCAGAACAGCGCGCAGAGCGTGATGTTGCAGACCTGCCTGCGCGTCGGGCGTTTCTAATTTTTTTGCTGCAGGTGCTGATCGCCTGTGATGTCGTTGCGGCAGTCGTCGACAGCTTTTCCGCGAGCGCGATTGTTTAGCAGGAACCGGTTGCGGGCAACGGCAACAAGCAGGCTCGCTTCCCTCGTTTCCCGGCGCAACATTTCTCAATCAAAAAGCACACAGGCCAAAACGGAAATCGCCAGAATTGGGAAACTGCCGGCTGATTGCCGACAGGTGTTCATCGGTTGAGCGATGGAAGGATTGAACGATGAAACTACGCAAGACTGTACTCACCGCAGCCATGATCATAACGGCTGCGTTTGCTGTGCCCGCGAGCGCCCAGGTGGTCATTCAAGAGGGCCGGTATCCCGGATATTACGGCGACGACTCTCAGGACGAGGCTGACTTCCTCCAGCGCTGGAACCGCCGACATGACCGGCGAAGCGAATGGTCGCCGAACTGGTCGAACTTCGGCCCGAGCGATGCGGTCCGCCTGCTCGAGCGGCGCGGCTATCGTGTCAGAGACGTGAGGGATGTCGGCGAACGTTTTCTGATCCGGGCCTGGCGTGACGGCGATGACCTCCTGGTGAGCGTCTCGCGCAGGGGCGAGATCGTCGGCGTGGTCCACGACCAATACTGACATGCCTGCTGGTGAAAGCACGGGAAACCTGACGAATGTCAGATGGCGCGAACATTTCGCAACATAACAGGACGCAAGGCAACATCCGGATCGACCACAATGCCGGAGGCTGCCGTCCCGGCATACGTGTCGCTGGCCGGTGGTCCGAAACCGGGAAGATCGGGGGGCAAGGATGAGCATCCGAAGAACCCCGCTCCCGACCGACATGAAGAGAGATCCGGCAACGAGGCTATCCGCCCATGCCGCATCCGGGGTGTTTCTTGGGGGTAGTAAGTATGAAATTCACGAGCCGAACATGGCTTATCGCCGCTATCGTGGGGGGCGCAGCGATCACAGGCTATCTTGCCTGGCTGACATCGGCGCGCTCCGGCCTTCCTGATGGCATTGCGAGCGGCAACGGCCGGCTTGAAGCCGTCGAGATCGATATTTCGGCAAAGACGGCGGGCCGTCTGAAGGACATCCTTGTCGGCGAGGGCGAATTCGTCAACGCCGGTCAGCCTCTGGCGCAGTTGGATACGGTCCAGCTCGTTGCCCGGAAAAGGGAAGCGGACGCGCAGCTTCGCCGTTCGCAGATCGCCATCGAGACCGCCGGCAGCCTGGTCTCACAGCGCGAGGCCGAGCGTGCGGCGGCTGAAGCCGTCGTCGAACAGCGCCAGGCAGAGCTTGAAGGCGCTCAAAGCAAGCTTGCCCGATCCGAACAGCTCGCTCGCGGCAATACGATCTCCCAACAGACACTCGATGATGATCGTGCAACGGAGCGAAGCGCGAAAGCCGCCGTGGCCGCGGCAAAGGCATCGCTTGCCGCCTCTGATGCGGCGATCGGATCGGCGAAAGCGCAGGTGATCGACGCGGAGGCCAGCGTGGAGGCGTCCCGTGCCGCCATCGAAAGCCTCGAAGCCGACATTGCCGACAGCACTCTTGTGTCACCGCGCGACGGCCGTATTCAGTATCGCGTCGCCCAACCCGGAGAGGTTCTTTCCAGTGGTGGCCGCGTCGTCAACATGATCGATGTGTCCGATGTCTACATGACCTTCTTCCTGCCCACGGAGCAGGCTGGACGCATCACACTTGGCACTGAGGCCCGCCTCGTCATGGATGCCGCCCCGCAAGCCGTCATTCCGGCAACGGTCTCCTTTGTCTCCGATGTCGCGCAGTTCACGCCGAAGACAGTGGAAACCGAAGAGGAACGGCTCAAGCTGATGTTCCGGGTGCGGGCGCGCATCCCGCCCGACCTACTGCAGCGCTACATCCAGCTGGTGAAGACCGGCCTTCCGGGCATGGCCTATGTTCGCCTTGATTCGGCAACACCGTGGCCGGCCTTCCTGGAAGCGAATCTCGTGCGATGAGCGAGCAATCCGAAAACCCCGTCGTTTCCTTCGATCAGCTCGAGCTCACTTACCGAAAAGCCCGCGCATTGGATGGAATCTCCTTGTCGATCCCGGCAGGCCGGATGATCGGCCTGATCGGCCCGGACGGCGTCGGCAAGTCGAGCCTGCTGTCACTGATCGCCGGCGCCCGCGCCATGCAGGGTGGCACCTTGCAGGTGCTCGGCGGTGACATGCGCTCCTCCGCCCATCGGCGGCAGGTCTGCCCGAAGATCGCCTATATGCCGCAGGGGCTCGGCAAGAACCTCTATCCGACGCTGTCGATCTTGGAGAATGTCGATTTCTTCGCCAGGCTGTTTGGTCAGGACGCCCGCGAGCGCGACGCGCGCATCGCCGACCTGCTGGAGGCGACCGGGCTTGCTCCCTTTCGCGACCGCCCGGCCGGCAAGCTGTCCGGCGGCATGAAGCAGAAACTCGGCCTTTGCTGCGCTCTCATTCACGATCCGGACCTGCTGATCCTCGATGAGCCGACGACGGGTGTCGATCCCCTCTCCCGCCGCCAGTTCTGGGAACTCATCGACCGTATCCGCGCCGACCGGTCAGGCATGAGCGTCATCGTTGCCACGGCCTATATGGAGGAGGCAGCAAGGTTCGACTGGCTGGTCGCGATGAATGCCGGAAATATCCTCACCACCGGCACGCCAGAAGAACTTCTGACAAGAACCGGAACCGACAATCTCGATGCAGCCTTCATCGAGCTTCTTCCGGAAGAAGACCGTAAAGGCCACCACAGGGTCGACATTCCGCCGATCGACGGAGACAACAACGGCAGCTATGCCATCGAGGCCGAACATCTGACCATGCGTTTCGGCGATTTTACCGCCGTCGATAATGTCAGCTTCCAGATCCCGCGTGGCGAGATATTCGGATTCCTCGGGTCCAACGGTTGCGGCAAGACCACCACCATGAAGATGCTGACCGGACTTCTGGCGGCGACCGAGGGAACCGCGAAGCTGTTCGGCCAGGAGGTCGATCCCAACGACATGGCGGTTCGCCGGCGCGTTGGCTACATGAGCCAGGCCTTCTCGCTCTACGGCGAACTGACCGTCGCCCAGAACCTCGATCTGCATGCGCGTCTGTTCAAGATTGACGATAATGACATTCCGGCGCGCATCGATGAGATGGCAGAACGGTTTAACCTGAAGGACGACATGGGCGCCTTTCCAGCCGCACTGCCGCTCGGCATCCGCCAGCGCCTGTCGCTCGCCGTCGCCATGATCCACAAGCCGGATATCCTCATCCTCGACGAACCGACCTCCGGCGTCGATCCTGTAGCCCGCGACGGCTTCTGGCAGATCCTCGCCGACCTGTCGCGCAAGGACGGTGTGACGATCTTCGTATCAACGCATTTCATGAACGAGGCTGAACTTTGTGATCGTATCTCGCTGATGCATGCCGGAAAGGTACTCGTCAGCGACACGCCTCAGGCCATCATCGTGAACAGGTCCGCCACCAGTCTTGAAGAGGCTTTCATCGCCTTCCTTGAGGAAGCGATCGCAGAACAGCCCCGTCGGCCTGCAACCCCACAGGCTGCAAGGACGGATGAAGCCCATGCCCCCCCGAAGGCAGCTTCATCCGTCCGCCCTCCATTCGATCCACGCCGGATGATGAGTTATGCATGGCGCGAAACGCTGGAACTGCTGCGTGATCCGATCCGGGCAACGATGGCGGTGCTCGGCACACTGATCCTGATGTTCGTCATGGGCTACGGCATCAACACCGATGTCGAGGATCTGACCTTCGCCGTCCTCGACCGCGACGACTCCACCATCAGCCGTGCCTACGTGCTCGACATTTCCGGTTCGCGCTATTTCGTAGAGAAGTCGCCGATCGCGAGCTACGACGACATGGACCGTCGCATGCGCAGCGGTGAACTGAACCTTGCGCTGGAAATACCGCCGGGTTTTGGCCGAGATGTGCTGCGCGGCAAGGATGTCCAGATTGGCGGCTGGCTCGATGGCTCCAACCCGAGCCGCGCCGAAACCGTCAGCGGCTATGTGCAGGGCATGCACGCAGTCTGGCTGTCGTCGCGGGCGCGTGAAGCATTGGGACGGACCGCAACCGAACCGGAATTCAGCATCGAGCTGCGTTACCGTTACAATCCCGACATCAAGAGCCTCGTCACAATGGCGCCCGCCGTTATCCCGCTGCTCCTGATGATGATCCCGGCCATGCTGGCGACACTGAGCGTCGTGCGCGAAAAGGAACTCGGCTCGATCACAAACCTTTACGTGACTCCGGTGACCAGGCTGGAATTCCTGCTCGGCAAGCAGCTTCCCTATATCGTCGTGGCAATGCTGAACTTCATCCTGCTGACAGCTTTCGCGGTCTTCGTCTTCCAGGTACCGTTCACCGGCAGCTTTGCCGTCTTCCTGCTGGCCGCACTCCTCTATGTGACCGCAGCCACGGCGCTCGGCCTCGTCGTCTCCGCTTTCGTGAAGAGCCAGATCGCCGCCATTCTCGCGACCTCGGTCGTGACCATCCTTCCGGCCATGCAGTTCTCCGGCCTCGTCGATCCGGTATCCTCGCTCGAAGGCTTCGGCGCCTTCATCTCGAAGATCTACCCGACGACCTACTTCACGACCATCGCCCGCGGCACCTTCTCCAAGGCGCTCGGGTTCGAGGCGCTGGCCGATTCCCTGATCCCGCTCGCCATGACCGTTCCGGCGCTGATCGCGCTCGGCTCGGTCCTTCTGAAAAAGCAGGAGACGTGAGCCATGCTGAACGCCAACATCATTCAACTCGGCATCAAGGAACTGAGGGGCCTGTTGCGCGACCCCGTGATGCTCATCCTGATCGTCTATTCCTTCACCATGGGAGTCTACACCAATGCAACCTCGTCGCCGGAGACGCTGAACCGTGCGACCATCGCCATCGTCGACGAGGATCAATCGCCTCTTTCCGGCCGGATCGCGACATCCTTCTACCTTCCCTATTTCATGCCCCCCGAACCGATCACCATCGCCGAGATGGACCGGCGCATGGACAACGGGCTGGACACCTTCGCGCTCGACATTCCGCCGAACTTCCAGCGCGACCTGCTGGCGGGTAAATCGCCCGTCATCCAGCTCAACGTCGACGCGACGCGGACATCGCAGGCCTTCACCGGCGGCGGCTACATCCAGAACATCGTGTCCGCCGAGGTGAGCGAATTCCTCCAACACTACCGGGCATCGAGCCAGCCGCCGGTCGATCTTTCATTACGCTCCCGCTTCAACCCCGAACTCAACAAGGGATGGATGACCGGGGTTACGGGCATCATCAACAATATCACCATGCTGTCGATCATACTCGCCGGAGCAGCCCTCATCCGCGAGCGGGAACACGGTACGATCGAGCATCTTCTGGTGATGCCGGTCACGCCGCTGGAGATCATGATCAGCAAGGTCCTGTCGATGGGGTTTGTCGTTCTCGTGGCCGCGACCTTTTCGATCGTCGTCGTGGTGCAGGGTATCCTCGGCATTCCGATCTACGGCTCTTTGGCGCTGTTTCTCGCAGGTGCGGCGCTACAGCTCTTCGCATCCACCTCGCTCGGCATCTTCCTGGCGTCGGTCGCGGGTACCATGCCGCAGTTCGGCTTGCTGATGATCCTGGTACTCATGCCGCTTCAGGTCCTGTCGGGCGCGATGACGCCGCGCGAGAGCATGCCGGAAATCGTCCAGACGATCATGCTCGCGGCCCCGGATACGCATTTCGTGATGCTGGCCCAGGCGGTCCTCTTCCGTGGGGCAGGCCTCGACGTCGTCTGGCCGCAACTCCTGGCACTCGCCCTGATCGGCTCGGTTCTGTTCTTTTTCTCGCTCAGGCGCTTCCGCGCCTTCCTGAAATAGGAAGGCGGTGCCGCGACCAGGCCACGCCATCCTACATCCGCGACCCGCTTGTACTACCAAAGGGAATATCGAAATGACGATCAGACCGTTGATCTCACGTCTCGCAATCGTATTGGCAGGCCTCTTTCTCGCAGGTTGCGTCAGCGATCCGTACGATGGCAACTATCGATACTATGACCGATATGATGGCGGAAGCCGGCGGCCTGCCGTTGTCTACCGCGGCGACCGGGCGGATGGATGGGATCGGCGTTACCCACCGCGTGTTTACCGGGAGGGACGGCGCTATCAACCCCAGCCCTGGCCAGTCTACCGATAAGCAACCCGGCCAGCCCTCGCCTCCGGACAAGGTAATCTGATCAGGCGCTTGCCGGCAAATTCCCATATTGACTCTCTTCGTAACCGATCTGCATCTCACTGGAGACAATTCAGATGATCGTCGACAATCCCGAAGTCACTCTCGACATAGAGGCTCATGGCATTCCCGATGACGCCCACGAGGCGCCATTCCTCGACTGGCTTTGTTCGGCCGTTGTCGAAGGCGATGACGGCCGGATCTACTGGTTCGGCGCCTCGCCACTGATCCTGCCGCTCGACGGCCGCGAGATCTGGAACATGGAAATCAGTTGGGAGACCGGAAAGATCGTTCAGATTCCCGGCTCGATCCACAAGCGCGCCGATTTTCCGCCGGTCGGCGTAACGACACAGAAGGTCTATCCGACTGGCACTCTTTCGGTCGAGCAAGGCCAGAGGCAGGTGGTGGTGCGCCTCGGCGACGGGTTCCAGGTGGTCTGCAAGGACGACAAGACCTGGCGCTACACCATCGAGGACCCCGAAACGGGGATCAAGGCGGATTTCCTTCACCGGGGCGCCGGGTTTCCGACATGGTACGGTCGCGAGAAACCCTCCTATCTGACCCCGCACAGCATCGCCTATGGCTATAACTGGTCAGGAACGGTTGAAGGCACCCTGACCGTCGAGGGCCGCACGGTGAACTTCAAAGGCAAAGGCATCCGGGAACGATACATCGCGGTGGATTCTTCCGCCGCGGAGATCGGCGGCTGGGAAGACTGGATGTGGTTCCATTTCGATGAGGTGTTCGGCAGCCTCTACGAAATGAAGCTGGGACAGAAGGATATGTCCCTCAACGTCGCCGGCGCCGGCTATTTCCCTGCGGGCCGTTTCGAGATCGAGCACCATGACTGGGCCTGGCTGCCCGCGCTCGGCGGCTTCATTCCCGCGCTCTACAAGGTAACGATGGAAGTCGAAGCTGGCACGCTTGAATTTATAGCGAAAACCGTTGGAGCGACCGTCTGGGGAGTCACGACCAAGCCGCCCGCCACACCGGTCGCCACACTGAACTGGGACCGGCTCGAAGGAACCTTTACCGACAGGCAAGGAAACCGACAGGTGCTGAGCGGCGGGTTCGGCGGCGTCTCGATCCGCCAGTGGCGACCTTATCCCGATATCTTCGGAGCGACACTTGGTGATGCCAGCGGGCTTCAGTCGACCGGCCGGATGACGACACTTTGATCCAGATTGACACCTTTCTGTCCTTCAACCTCGCCGTCGTGCTGCTCATCTGCGGCAAGATCTTCACCATGAACGTCCGGCTTCTGAGGAAGTATTCCATTCCCGAACCCGTGGCAGGCGGCTTCCTTTGCGCCGCCCTTGTCGGGGCGGTTTATTTCGCGTTCGGAAGCAAGGTGGAGTTCGACCTGGGGATGCGCGACTTCCTCCTTCTCATCTTCTTCGGCGGGATAGGCCTCAACTCCGACATCCGCACCCTTGTGAACGGTGGCAAGCCGCTCGCCGTCCTGGTGGTGCTTGCCGCTTTCTTTATCGTCCTGCAGAACCTGACCGGAATGGGTATCGCCTCCCTGTTCGGGCTCGATCCAAGGACCGGCCTGATGGCAGGATCGATCTCTCTGACGGGTGGCGTCGGCACTGCACTCGCCTGGGCACCAATCCTGGTCAACGATCACGGGATCAGCAACGCGCTTGAAATCGGTGTTGCAAGCAACACGGTCGGGCTGATCGCCGCCTGCGTCATTGGCGGCCCGGTCGCAGGTTTCCTGATCAGGCGCTTTAGAATCGAGACCTCCGGTAATACCGATCTCGATATTGGAGCGCCCTATGCAAGTCCGCATATCCGGATGGATTATTTCTGCGTGCTTTGGGCAATGCTTGGCCTCAATCTCGCGCTGATGGTCGGGATCGGCCTGCATCGCCTTATTGAGGCAGCGGGGATCACACTGCCCGCCTTCGTGAGTTGCCTGCTCGCCGGTATTCTGATCCGCAATCTGACCCCCCTTGCGGTCGGCAACACCATAGCGAAACTCTGGCCGGGAATCGGCGACGGACTGGCCCTTATCTCCGATCTGGCGCTCGGTCTGTTCCTGACGATGGCGCTGATGAGTCTCAAGCTCTGGGAACTACAAGGCGTCTTCCTGTTCATCGTCACGGTGCTGGCCGTCCAGGTGGTGCTGACCATCGCCTACATTCTGCTCGTCGTCTTCCCGGCCATGGGACGCGACTATGAGGCAGCGGTGGTTTCGGCCGGTTTCGGTGGTATCACGCTTGGATCGACCGCCACGGCCATCGCCAACATGACGGCGGTGAGCCAGCAACATGGCGCAGCCCACCGCGCCTTCATCATCGTGCCGCTGGTCTGCGGTTTCTTCATCGACCTCGTCAACGCGCTGATGATTTCAATCTTCCTGAGATAATGCCTGTCGGGGGGACGCCGTTCGCATCTCTTCGGTCACCAGGCGATCTGGTACATTGGCTTCTGCTTCACGACGAATGTCCTGCGCCGAATGATCGGACTGGTTGAGGTCCGGCGGTCAGGAGATGGAAGTCGAATGCCGTTCTGCGATCTGCATCGAGGACATATTGCCGATGCACACGAAGCAGGTTCCATTTTATCTTCCGATAGCGCTCGGGAGATAGCATGTTTCTCATGCGGATGAACCGGATCTCAGCCTGCGGTGCGTCCGGGTGGCCGCACGAACTGACGGTCTTTGTCTTGTAGAAATTGATCACGTCCGTCAGGCACTGCACGTCCAGCCAGAACATTTCCTTCGTCCGTGCGATTTGGCCCACTCGGGACCGTAACACCCGGGCAGAACGCAACAGCGCGCACTGAAGGACCGCACCACCGAGCGTGACGAACGCGACCTTTTTACCTCGAAGCAGGTCTGGCTGTCTGCCAAGCAACATGCCCGTGACATGTGCGGCGACGCAGGAGCCCATGCTATGGGAACTGATCACAAACTCATCCGCATCCTGCTGCAGGATCAGCGTCATGCGCTCCGCACATCGATCTAGAAAATCGAGAAGTTCATGATCGTCCAGACGGGCGACAGAAAGGGCCATGTCCCAGTCGGAAAACAGATGCATGACATAAAAGCGATCCGACCATGGAATAAACGCGTTGAAGAAAAAAGCGTAAGCCATCGCCAGTGCCGGCGCGAAATGCCATGCGGCGAGGCCAATCCAAAGAGGATAGGCCGCGATGACCAGACTTGCTGCCATTGCCAGGGAACCGAGCGCGAAAGGAAACAGGAAAAAGAGGCCGAAACGCCAGGCATGACTGAAATATCCGTATGCACCGCCTTCCAGAACGACACGGAAAGCACTCGCGAACCCACTCAAGAGTCGTTGATAACGCGGGCGAGCGTTCAATCGCCAGACAATGTCATTATGATCGAAAATGTAAATCCGGCTGGTCGTCTGCCATCCGTCCCCCTCGCTTGAGACATCGAAATAGCTCCCCGTTCCGTCGTGTTTCAATGTGCCGGCTTGCGCGCGGAACGCCCAGAGATCAGCAGCCTTCATCAAACATCGATCGTAGCGAGCGCGATGCTGGTCGGCGCTCAAACGCTCGAAACCGGGAAAGTGCAGGACGATACGTTTGCAGACTTGCTGCTCTGGCCTGTCTGAATACATGGATTGTCTCTTTTGCGCCAATCGCTCGCTCAAAAGGCAAAGATTGGCGTCGGTGAAACGTTTTCGGCAGCGAGGCGGATCCGGGAAACAAAGGCGGCCCGGTCGAACAGGCATGACGGCTTGCCCGTCCCATCGTTCGGCCAGGCATGAATGAACGACCGGATGTTGATGACCGGAAGGGCGGCGACCGATCGAATGAGATCGATGACCTCATCGACAGCGACAATCGCGCTATAGCCACCAGCGCGGCTGGCCTCATCGAACTCAGCCAGGTTTCGCACACTCGTCACGGAAAAACCTTCCCGAGTCAGAATTTCGTTTACGAGAACAATTGCCTTGGCATTGGAGAGGCAAACCAGAACCGGCAGTCGCTCCCTCGCGTTGGAACGCGTGTCCATCATCGTATTTCTCCCACGGGTCACCGTGGCATGATGCCGAAATGCACGTTCAACGGTGTTCTGTTATGTTGAGATTTGTTGATGCGCAGGCAGTGACCTCGTGAACGCCCTGATGATTTCCCCTCCGCAAAACAGAGACCAGCTTTGGTGTCGGCCAGCCCGTTAGACGTCCCTCACCGGATTGCGTTGACTGCGAACTGGATCGCCCTCCGCCCCATCGTCAGGGTCGTGTCCGGCACGTCGGCAACGCGCCCGAGCAGGTCTCGGCCACGGCCGACAATCGAGCGGTCGGAGGCGAGGGTCTCCTGTTCCTGAACGGATGGAACCTCGTCCAGGGACATCCGGACCGAAGGTATCCGTTCCATCGCCGAGCGGTTGGCGACCTGCGGGTCGCGTGTATCACAAGCCGGGACGCAGCGATCGAACCGCTGGACCTCCGTGCGCGTCGTGCTGACCGTCTTCCTGGACGGCGCCAGACTGTCGCGAAGCACTGCCTGGGTAGGTGACTTGACGTGCGGTATCACATCCTGCGAACGAGCCTCGGAAGGTTTCTCCACGCTAATGACCGTCTCTACTTTGGCCGGTATTTTCTCCGGGGCATCGGTCTTGATCGTGCCAAGTTGCTTGTGATCGGTGACCCGCAACGCAGACTCTGGGAAACCACCATTGGCGACAGCATAAATCAGCGCGGCGCCGAACCCAGCCACGCCGACACGTATCGCTGCTTTCTTGAGCCGCTCGACCTTCTCGTAGGGTGTCATCTGCAGCGGGACCATTGTTTTCTCCTATGGGTTACAGTTACAGTTTCAACCCCGCTTTGTGGCGCTTTCGGCCAGAAAATGTGTTCGGACAACGGCCTGTCTTAAAGAAACATTGCGACGATGACGGCAAATGGATTCGAGCAAGACCATAGCTTTCTTCCGGTGATGCTATGCATCAAGAAAGAGCCGACAAACCTCTCCTACAGCCCGGCATGATGTTCAGCCGCAGCATCCTGGCCATCCGGCAGCGGATGAACTGCCGGAGCCGGATCGAGATCAAAGATTTCATGCACAGCCTGAAGGATGCGCAATGCGTCACGATGGGCACATGAATAGTAACGCTGCTGAGCCTCGTAACGAACGCTGACCAATCCGGACTGCCGCAGACGTGTCAGATGTTGGCTGAGAGCGGACTGAGACAGACCTACCCTGACCGCAAGGCTTTTGACGTTCCATTCCCCGTGCGAGAGAATCGTGCAGATGAGCATTCGTTTGGAATTGCCCAATTGACGAAGCAATTCTGCTTGCCTCGCCAGCCGTTGTTCCAGATGAGTTGTATCCGAATCCATGAAATCGCTCTGTGTCGTACGAAGCGAGAAAGTTCGCGCAATCAGCCTAACCGGAACTCTTGCAACCTTTTATTCTTTCTTATTCAGAAATATTGTCGGCATCGGTGCGGCGGGTGGCGAAACGCTCGATCTCATTATGAAATCGATCCAACGTCCTTTGCATGAGCAAGCGGCTGTTCCTCGGGTTTGCGCGCTTGCGCTATCTTCATGACGACCACGAAGAAGACGGGCACGAAGAAGATGGCGAGCACGGTCGCGGAGATCATCCCCCCCCATGACGCCCGAGCCGATGGCACGCTGGCTGGCCGAGCCCGCACCGCTTGCAATTGCCAGCGGCACGACGCCGAGCGTGAAGGCGAGTGAAGTCATCAGGATCGGCCGGAAGCGGAGATGTGCAGCTTCCACCGCCGCATTGTAAACCGACTTTCCCTGTGCCCGCAGATCCTTGGCGAATTCGATGATGAGGATCGCGTTCTTCGCCGACAGGCCGATGATGGTGATCAGGCCGGCCTTGAAGTAGACGTCGTTCGGCATGTCGCGCAGCATGACGGCGGCAAGCGAGCCTATTATTCCCAGCGGGATCACCAGCATGACGGAGACCGGAATGGCCCAGCTTTCATAGAGTGCATGTAGCACATGACGGACAATCATTCGGCGATTGAAGGGAAGTCGTTTGGGAGGCAATCTACGGTGCTGGACATTGCGTGTGATTGTTTGTTGTTCAGAAATGTTGTGGTTATGCGTTGAAACGACTTTCCGCATGCAGGTCTCCCCACCCTTCGCTATCGCCGTCGCGTCGTACAATTCGCCATCGCAACAAAACTGAACATGAAAGCACGCTCTGCAACATTGCGGTCGGCATAGTTCGGTCATGAGCCGGGCCGATGCGTCTTGCAGTCGCCCTCTCGTTTACTGCAACTAAGGACGAGGCACTTCCAATCATGCAGATCAAATCATTTGTCTTCATCGCTCTGGCAACATCCATGGCAGCCGTCCCGGCGATCGCCGCTGACCTGACCTACGATAATCCCGCGCCTGTCGGCGAACAGCAGGCTTATTCGGCCTATGACTGGTCCGGCTTCTATCTCGGCGCACAGGGCGGCTACTCCTGGAACAAGGGAACCGTTCTCGGATCGGACCAGAACATCGACAGCGGCACCGCCGGCATTCATGCAGGATACAATTTCCAGTCCGGCAGCATCGTCTACGGCATCGAAAACGACTTCAACTACAACTTCGAGGACAAAAACGACGCGAATCTCGAGTGGGATGCTTCCGGCCGCGCGCGCGTCGGTTACGCGCTCGACAGGACGCTGGTGTACGCGACCGGTGGCGTTGCCGCGGCAGGCGGTAAGGTCGATGTGCCAGGCGTTGGCAAGAAAGACGATATCCTGATCGGATGGACTGCGGGTGGAGGCGTCGAACATGCGTTCACCAATAACGTCACCGTTCGTGGCGAGTATCGCTACTCCGACTTCGGAAACAAGGATTTTGGGTCGTCGATCGGCGATTTTGGCGCGACGCAGCACAAGGTTATCGTCGGTGCGAGCTACAAGTTCTAGGACGAAGCTCGCTTCCGCTTGATCGATGGTCTAACCTCCGAACGAAATGGTGATCATGACGGGTTGAAGAAGCTGGCCGGCGTACGAGCTGCCTTTCAGGCCGCAGTCATCCAAGCTAGTTGCTTTTGAAGCACTTTCAGCCCGTCAGGCCGCCGTCATTCGGTTTGACGTTTACGATCCAGGCAAGCTCATGCAGCATCGCAGTGATACGGCCGTGACAACACCGGGCTTGCGGAGAGCAAGCGCCGCAATCTCGGCGATCAATGCCCCTCGTCATCAGGGATTCTTGCGATATTGCCCTGTGTCGAACGATATTGACCGCGACCCCGGCATGACGGGATCGGAACAAGATTTGCCCCCAGTCGATGGGGTTGTCGAATCGCCGCTGGGGCGTCAAGCGTAAAGTCGTTGAGGCGGTTCTGCCGGATGCATGGTTGTCTTCGCGGTCGACATCAGGCGCCGCATGATGGAGCTTCGCGGGACGAGCCTTCAATGTGGATGACGCATTCAGCTGAGACAGCGATGCAATCCCATCAACGGAATGGCTCAGCTTACGTCCCGGCAGGGACGCTTCAAGCGCTCAGTCTTGAGCCCTATTACCATCTTGGCACACTGCGATACCGGTGGGAGGGGCATCCAACCCATCAATGGAAATTATGCGCCTAACCGGCTCAGTTCTGCATGGAAACCAACAGTCAGGACCCTGTTGGCTGCCTGCGAAATGGTCCGCTCGGTCGAAAAGGTCGTCGCCGCCTTTGCCTCACCAGCCTTCAGGACCGGATTGCGAGAGCCTGACGAAACATAGGTGCCGGAGCCATGCCGCGCGACGGCGTAGCCTTCGGCAATCAGGATTTCATAGGCCTCGGCAACGGTGCCGCGCGACAGTTTCCATTCCTGTGACGCAAGACGCGTGGACGGCAGCCGCTGACCTGCATCCAGGCGACCATCAGCAATCGCCTCGCGCAGTCCTAGGTAGAGTTGCCGTGCTAGGGAGGCTGGTGACAACTGATCGACCTTTGGTTGGAAACCGGCAGACGGACTCTCCCTGTGCCTTTTCAGATTCACGTTCTGACTTCCAAGTGGCCCGATGTACCTAACTAAAGTGGCTCTTTATCTCGCACCAATATTGTACTCTTAATAATCCACTTTCAAGCCACCACAGCGCATTGAAATGTGCCGATGATCCGGGATGCCAATGAAAAACGTGCCATACTTCAGTCAGTGGGAAACGCCCGAGATGACATTGCCTGTCCTTGCAAAGGGCGCTGTCGCTTTGCTCGACGATCCGCTATGGCAGCGATCGGGAGCGGAGAGCGTCGAGGAATACGCCCAGTGGGCCGTTAACCTCTGCGGCATGGCGTGCCTGAAGATGATCCTTGCTACGCGGGGCGAGGATCATTCCGCGCTCGAACTCGCCCGGGCCTGTACCCGGTACGGGGGCTATGTCGTCAGCGCAGACGGGATTTCCATCAAAGGTTTGATCTATGCGCCATTCGCCGAACTGGTTTCCAGCCAGTTCGGGCTGAAAGCCGAAGTCATGACAGGTGTCGAGACCGCAGCGCTTCCGGAGCTTCTGTCCCGCTGGCCATTCTTCATGGCCTCGGTGCATCATTCGATCCGCTGGCCCGACCAGGCTCCGCCATTGAAGGGTGGCCATCTGGTGCTCATTACGTCAGCGTCGTCGCAAGGCGTTCGGTTTCACAACCCGTCCGGGCATGACCGGGCCAGCCAGGCAGATGTGGTTCTGCCACTTGATGTCTTCGATCGGTTCTTCGCTGGTCGCGGAATCGCCGTGAGCTTCTAACTTTGTCTTCAAAACACCCTTCTGGAGTTTCCATGCCTGTATCTCCGACCAGACGGAGGATCGCCGTGCTCTTCGGCGGACGTTCCGCCGAACACGACGTCTCCATCCTCTCCGCGACCAATGTCATGGCCGCTTTGGCCGCGGAAAAATACGATGCGGTTCCGGTCTTCGTGACACGTGAAGGGCGCTGGCTGCGAAGCCGATTCGAGAACGGGGTGCTGTCGAGACCTGAACAGGGCACCGAGCTTTCTCTTGTCCCCGGGGGGCGGGGTCGGATGATCGCGATCGGACCGGATGGCCAGATCGGCGCTGCGGGGAGCATCGATATTCTTTTTCCGGTTTTGCATGGGCTTTATGGAGAGGATGGGTCAGTACAGGGCCTTGCGGATGTGGCGCGTGTGCCGCTTGCCGGGTGCGGCATTCTCGGCTCCGCGACAGCGCTGGACAAGGTGATGGCCAAGCGCCTGTTCAAGGCCGCTGGCCTGCCAGTCGCGAGATCGGTCACGATAAGGGAGGAGCAGGCCCCTGATTTTGCAACGCTCGAAAGCGAACTTGGACTTCCACTGTTTATCAAGCCGGCACGGCAGGGATCGTCGGTCGGTGCCCGAAAGGTTTCCGGAAGCCAGGAGTTCATGCCAGCGCTGATTGAAGGCTTTCGTCATGACCGGGAATTGCTGGCGGAAGAGTTCATAGAAGGGCACGAAATCGAGTTCAGCGTGTTGGAAGACGCCTTGGGCGAATTGTTCGTCTCCCGCCCCGGCGAAATCGTTCCGGCCGAAAGCCATGGTTTCTACAGCTATGACGCAAAATACCTCGACCAGGACGGGGCTACGCTCAAAGTGCCAGCAGAGCTGCCGCCCGAAGTGGAGGTGGATATGCGCGCGATGGCCGGCCGGGCGTTCAGGGCGCTCGGCTGCGATGGCATGGCCCGCGTTGATTTTTTCCTGATGCCGGATATGACGTTCATCATCAACGAGGTGAACACCATTCCCGGCTTCACCAATATCAGCATGTATGCGAAGGCGATGGCCGCAAGCGGTGTGAGCTATGCCGAAATTATCGATCGCCTCGTCGACCACGGGTTGGCCAGGGCGGGGCGGGCCGCATGACCATGCCAGCGCCCCGGATAAGAGTGCAACAGTTCGATCCGGTATTTTTACCTGTCTCTTGGGCCGCGATCGCCGGCATACCGGCTCTTGGCCAGCTACTTCTTTTTGGTGAAAAACGCCCGAAATGATCTCCTCGACACGAGGAAGGTGAGCGGGAGTGAGCCTCGATTGGCTGTGCGTGGCTCGGGCTGCGGGTTGAGACAGACCACTTCACCATCGGACAGGAACGGATCAAAATCGGCACGATGACCTCAAACGCCTGGTTGTTTTCTTCCGGAACGTGGGTGGATACTTATGAAGCTATCTCATTGATCGCAGAATTCGAAACCACGTCTTTGTCTATTGCAAATCGACTGAGGTCGCTTTCATTCCGCGGTGGAAGTGATATTTCGATCATCAACCCATGTGGATTCAGATCAGGCAAGACAAATTTTCCGCTGTGCCCGATACAAATAATCCCTTCGGCAGTTGGTAAAACCGAGCTCGAAGCCGCCGCCTAAGCCAACAGTTCGAGCGGCATCGACCTTAAAGAATGATTCAAGTACCCGTGCTTTGAGTTCATTCGTCAGGCCGGGGCCGTCGTCGCTCACCCGGATAATGACGCCGCCATCGCCGGTATCTTCCAGTTCGATGTCCACCCGCGTCCCGTAGCGGGCGGCGTTCTCGACCAGGTTTGATATCGCGCGTGTTATGGCCTGTGGTCGGCATGTGTACTTCAGCCGCAGTGGCCCCGAAAACCTGACATCGGCGCCCGTTTCTGAGAAATCCGTCGCGATTGTCTGAAGCAGACTTGATCCGAGCCCACCGCAACCGTCACAAGCGCGCCGCTGCCGAAAGGCGGGTGCCAACGACGAATAGTCCCTTGCCGCTCGCTTACCGAGACCCTGCAACCAGGCCCGCGATAACGCCGGTGGCGATCGAGACCAGGACGTAGTCGTTGCCGACCCTGATCCATTGCTGCCCGCGTCCAGGCGCGCGCAGGCCGTAGCGGCGATGGTCCCGAACGCTGTTGTATCGGCGCCAATCGCTCATGCGTTGACCTTTCGACCACTTTTTCCGCTGCACGTTTTTCCTCGTGTCATAACGGGGCTCCTGAACACGGCGATCGTGCCGGGGCTGTTCCTTCCATTGCTGTGCTTGCGCCACGGGAACCAGCAGCATCGTGGATGTGATCATGGCTGCGAATAGTTTTTTCATTTCTATCTCTAGGTTTCAAAGGGGGGTTTCTGTCAATGTGAGGGCAGTGATGATTTACCAGATGGTGTCCATAGCAAGGCGCAACGTCGCCTTGCCCTTGTTGAGAGCAGCCCCGGACGCATCGGTTACCAGGCCAAGGACTTCGCGGCCGCCGCGTACCAAACGACCATGTGAAACAACGGGCTCTGACTCCGGAATGGGAGCCTGGATGGGCTGGAATGCCGACTCCGGAGGGACTTGCGCCACGTCCTGCTTTGCCGCGACCAAAGGATCACGCGTATCGCAGGCCGGGCGGCAGAGGTCGAACCGCTGGACGTCGACGCCCAAGGTTGCCTTTCTATCCGGTTTCACGCTGGCGCGAAGCATCTCCGGGTCAGGCAATACAACATGCGTCATAGGACTTTCACGATGACCTTCGGAAGAGGCTTTCACAGTCAAAGGCTCTACCCTGCTATGAGGCAATTCACCGCCACCGATCTCGTTCGGGTGCGATGCCGTCATTTCTGCAGGTGACGGTTCGGTGCGTGGAAATACGCCGCCAGCAGCAGCGTAAACCAGAGCGGAACCCAGACCGGCAACACCGATGAAAGCTGCTACTTTTCCGGCTCTCCCGGCCCTTTCATAGGATGTCATTGGCAACGGAGCCATTGTTCTTTTCCTCATGAACTACAACGTCACCACTTGAACCCGGGAATGTGGCGCTTTCGTCCGTGAAACGTGTCCTGGGGGAGGCATTGCATGCTTAAATATTGTCGCCAGCCTACACGATGCATCGAATGCGGACCGAATGGCACCTGCGAAGAACCGAAAGCCGTTTTGCCCATCCCAGTGCCGTATCATTCCGCAGCCGAAAGTTTCTCACCGCCGGTTTCCTCCACTGACGGTCGCTTGCCGGCGAAGCGCATGACCACGACGAAAAAGACCGGCACGAAGAAGACGGCCAGCACGGTCGCGGAGATCATCCCCCCCATGACGCCCGTGCCGATGGCCCGCTGGCTCGCAGAGCCGGCACCACTCGCGATCACCAGTGGCACGACGCCAAGCGTGAAAGCGAGCGACGTCATCAGGATCGGCCGGAAGCGCAGATGGGCCGCCTCAACCGCCGCGTCCCATGTCGATTTTCCTTGTTCCCGAAGATCCTTGGCGAACTCGATAATGAGGATCGCGTTTTTGGCGGATAGTCCGATGATGGTGATGAGGCCAACCTTGAAATACACGTCGTTCGGCATGTCTCGTAGCATCACTGCGGCAAGCGAGCCGACGATACCGAGCGGGATCACCAACATCACCGACAAAGGGATCGCCCAGCTTTCGTACAGGGCCGCCAGGCACAGGAAGACCAGCAGGCAGGAAAGACCAAGCAGCATGGGCACCTGCGAACCGGACTGGATCTCCTGAAGCGACTGGCCGCTCCACTCATAGCCGAATCCCGAAGGAAGCAGCCCGGCGATCCGCTCCACTTCGGTGATGGCGTCACCGGAGGAATAGCCAGGAGCCGCCTGCCCGCTGATGCGGATCGCCGGAAAGCCGTTGTAGCCGACAAGCTGCGTCGGCCCCTTCGACCAGTCGTAGGTGGCGAAGGCCGAGATTGGAACCATGCCTCCTTCGCTGTTGCGAACACTCATGTTCATGATGTCGAAGATGTTACCGCGTTTGCCGGGATCGGCCTGCACGGTCACCCTCTGCATGCGCCCTGCATTGGGGAAGTCGTTGACGTAAGCCGATCCGGTGCTGGTGCTGATCGTCTGGTTGATGTCGGCGAAGGTCACCCCGAAAGCGTTCGCCTTCTCACGATCGATCGTCATCACCATCTGCGGAGCATCAGCCAGGCCTTCCTCACGCACGCCGGCGAGGATCGGGCTCTTCCGCGCCTCGGCCAGAAACTGGTCGCGCGCGGCCGACAGAGCCTGATAGCCGCGATTGCCGCGATCCTGGAGCCGAAAGGCGAAGCCATTCGTCGTACCAAGTCCTGAGATCGCCGGCGGCGAGGTCGCGAATGGGACCGCATCCTTGATCGACTGGAAGGCTCCGTTGAGTTTTTGCGCGACAAGGGCAGAGGCTTGCTCCGCGCTGCGCTCACTCCAGTCCTTGAGCGTCATGAACACCAGCGCCGCATTCTCACCCGCGCCAGAGAAGCTGAAGCCGTTGATGGCGACGACGCGTGTAACGGCGGGATCGTCCAGTACGATCTTTTCCATCGCCTCGATGGATTCGAGCGTGCGTGCAGACGTCGCGTCGGCAGGTCCCTGCACCTGCGCCAGAAGCGTTCCCTGGTCCTCGACGGGCAGGAAGTCGGTCGGAAGCCGCAGGAACATGTACCCGGTCGCTCCGGCGATAACGAGGTATACCATCATCACGCGAATGCTCTTGTTCAGGAGCGTACCAACCCATCCACTGTATCTGCGCGAAGTTTTGTCAAAACCACGGTTGAACCAGCCGAAGAAGCCGGTCTTTGCATGGGCGTGGCCCTTCTCGACAGGTTTCAGGAACGTGGCGCAGAGCGCCGGCGTCAGCGACAGTGCCAGGAAAGCGGAAAACAGGATCGAGGCCACCATCGTCAGCGCGAACTGTTTATAAATAACGCCGACCGCACCGGGGAAGAAAGCCATCGGTACGAACACCGAGGTGAGCACCAGGGTTATGCCGATCACCGCTCCGGTGATCTGCTTCATCGCCTTCTTCGTCGCCTCCTTCGGCGAAAGCCCCTCCTCCATCATGATGCGCTCGACATTCTCGACCACAACAATGGCGTCATCGACGAGGATGCCGATGGCGAGCACCATGCCGAACATGGTGAGCACGTTGATCGAGAAACCGAGCACCAGCATGACGGCGCAGGCGCCGAGCAGCGCGATCGGAACGACAATGGTTGGGATGATCGTGTAACGGATGTTCTGCAGGAACAGGAACATCACGAAGAACACCAGAACCACGGCCTCGAGCAAAGTGGTGAGCACCTTCTCGATGGAAACAGACACGAAGGGCGTCGTGTCGTATGGGATCGACCATTCGATATCGTCGGGAAAGGACGGCGCCAGCTCCGCCATCCGCGCACGGATCGCCTCCGCCGCCGAAAGGGCGTTCCCGCCCGGAGCAAGTTCAACGGACGCACCGGATGCGGGGCTGCCGTTAATCCGGGTCGACGTGCTGTAACTTTCCGCTCCGACCTCGATGCGGGCGACGTCGCGCAGCCGCACGGTGGAGCCGTCGGGTTGGGCACGTAGCACTATCCCACCGAACTCCTCCGGGGTCACGAGTTGCCCCTTGATCAGCAGCGATCCCGTGGTGCGCCGTTCGGGTCCGGCAGGTGAAGCGCCGACACGGCCGGCGGCGACCTGGGCATTCTGGGAACGGATCGCATCCGTGACATCGGAGGGGGAAAGATTGAAGCCGAGCAATCTGTCGGGATCGATCCAGACCCGCATCGCCCGTTCGCTACCGAAGATCTGGACGTTGCCAATTCCAGGAATGCGGCGCAGTTCGTTGGCGACGTTGCGGCTCATATAGTCGCCGAGGGCGAGGCCATCGGTCTCACCCGATTTGGAAGTTAGAGCCACCAGAAGCAGCGTGCCACTGCTGGCGGCATTGACGGTGATGCCTCGCTGAACAATTGCCGCCGGAAGCCGCGCCTCGACCCGGCGCACCCGGTTCTGTACCTCGACGGCGGCGGTGTCGGGATCGGTTCCCGGTTCGAAGGTCACCGTGATGCCGATGGAGCCGGAAGCGTCGGATGTCGATTCGTAATAGAGCAGGCCCGGCACGCCGTTGAGTTGCTCCTCGATCAGCCGGGTTACGCCTTCATAGGTATCTTCCGGAGACGCGCCCGGGTAGGTTCCGGAAATCTTGATCTGCGGCGGCGCGACGTTCGGATATTGCGTGATCGGCAAAGCCGTCAGAGAGAGAATGCCCGCCAGCATGATGGCGATGGACAGAACCCAGGCGAAGACCGGGCGGTCGATGAAGAAGGCTGCCATACCGTATCAACCCCTGTCCGCATTTGCAGTTTGGGCGAGAGCAGGATTTGTCCAGGGTTCCGGCGTGACTTTCGCACCCTGAGCAATCCTCTGGAAGCCCTCCACGATAACCCGGTCACCGGCGGTTATGCCGTTCGTCACCACCCATCGGCCGTCGAGAAGCCAGCCGAGCTGGACGTTGCGAACCTCCACCTTGTTGTCTATTCCGACAATGTAAAGCTGCGATTTCCCGGCGGTATCGCGCTGAACCGCCTGCTCCGGCACGGCGAGTGCCCCTTCCATTGATGCCTGCTCCATCCTTGCCCGCACATACATACCCGGCAGCAGGTTCTTTTCGGGGTTGGGGAATTCGGCCCGCAGGATGACCTGCCCGGTCGCCGCGTTCACAACCGCTTCGGAAAACAGAAGCTTTCCGTTGTGGGGATAGGGTGTTCCTTCGGCCGACATCAGCTTCATGACGGCGCTGCCCGATTCATCGGCCTGAAGGTTGCCCTGCGATACGGCGTTCTTGAGCGCAATCAAACTATCCGCCGGCTGTGTGAAGTCGGCATAGATAGGATCCATCTGCTGGATGGTCGCCATGATATCCGAGGTCGGGCTGATGAGCGCGCCTTCGGTGACGAGCGCGCGGCCGATATTGCCAGAGATCGGGGCGCGGATTTCGGTGTATTGCAATTCGAGCTGGGCGGTTCTGAGATCGGCGCGGGCGCGTTCAACGTCGGCGTTGCTTTGCGCGAATTGGGCGACGGCGTTTTCGGTTGTTTCCCGGCTGGCGACACCTCCTTGTAGCAGTTGTGTCTGCCTGTCGGCCTTTTGCCTAGCGAGCGTCTGCGCAGCGATGGCCGAATCCAGCGTCGCCTGGGCGGATGCTACTCTGGCCCTGAAAGGCTCCGGATCGATGACATAGAGAACATCGCCTTCGTGGACCGCCGATCCCTGCTCGAAAACACGCTTCTGAACCATGCCGGTGATCCGCGGCCGGACATCGGCCGTCACCATCGGCGCCACGCGCCCGGGAAGTTCGGTGATGACCGGCAATGTCTCAGCCTTGACTTCGACAACGGCAACCTTCGCCGCCGGCGTGGCCGCTGCCTGTGTCGCCTTCTCCTCCGAGCATCCGACCAGAGCAAGACCCAGCCAGGACACGATAAGGAACTTGTGTCCTTTCAACAAATGCGGCATCGACAAATCCTTCAATGTTCAAATCCCTCAGACTATTGGCTGGTCTTCGAGGTTTGTTCGGAGCGGAGGCTATGCCGCTCTCAGGACAAGACGCACCGCTCAGTTTTCGGAGCAGTCTACATAAACCGGATGTTGCGATTGTTGTTTTTTTGTTCAGAAATGTTGTGGAGTTGATCAGGCGGTTGCTGCTGTGACCATATGGTTTGCTCGGGAAGTGGTAGATTGTGTCTTGTTCATGGATCGAGGTCAGATCCTGGAGCGCGCTCTGCCCGAATATTTTTTCTCCGCGCCTCAAAATCCGCGGTCTCGGGAATTCGTTGCCCAAATCCGAGCACATGGAGCATGAACTCGGAAACATCGTTCAAATCCCACTCAAGTCTCAATTTTCTCCGAATAGACAGCAGCTAGACTCTTTCCCAGTCTGCGCCAGCACGATCTGATGACTATTCCCATGTGAGTTCGATCAACTGGCGGCGGCGCCATGCCGCACATAAAAGTAACAGGACCGGCGCTGTTCTGACTTGGGTTTTGGGCAGGCATGCCCACCTTGACCGTTTAACAAAAGCAACCTGAAATCGCGATTAAATTGTTACGGTCGTTACATTATAGAAAAGCCTATGGTTTCTCTGGAATGGCTTCTCCTGACCTATAAGGTTCCCCCCGAACCCGCGACCAAGCGCGTTGCGCTGTGGCGCAAGCTGAAGGGCATGGGAGCGGTCTATCTGCAGAACGGGGTCTGCCTGCTGCCAAAAACCGACGATCACATACGCCGCCTGAAGATGATCGAAAACGACATTTGCGAAATGGGCGGCGAAGCCGTGATCCTCGAAACGACCGCGCTCGACCGGGCGCAGAAGGACAAGGTGATCGCCCGCTTCAAGGCGGATCGTGACGACCAGTATCGGGAATTCCTGGGGCGCTGCGCCGGTTTCGAGGCCGAAATCGCCAAGGAGATCGCCATCGAGAAATTCACTTATGCCGAACTGGAGGAAGAGGACGCCGACCTGAAGAAACTCCAGAACTGGCTCGAAAAGATCAGGAAGCTCGACTTCTACGGCGCATCGCTTGCCGAAGAGGCGGAAACCCGGCTGCGGGCCTGCGAAGCCCTGCTCGACAGCTATGCGCAGCGTGTCTTCGACGCCCATGGGGAGAACCATTGATGGGCGATCTGAAGGGCGGCGCGGACGCCGCAACAAAGGCAGGAGGTGGCCTGCGCGGCGTTCCCGGTAGCATCTGGGCGCTCGGCTTCGTGTCGCTCCTGATGGATGTTTCCTCCGAGATGATCCACGCGCTCCTGCCGGTCTATCTGGTGACGGGTCTGGGCGCTTCGATGCTGACCGTGGGTGTCATCGAGGGCATCGCCGTCGCCACCGCCTCGGTCGCCAAGGTCTTCTCCGGTGCGCTGAGCGACTGGTTCGGCAGGCGCAAGCTGCTCGCCGTGATCGGCTACGGCCTCGCCGCCGCAACCAAACCCATCTTTCCGCTGGCCCAATCCATCGACTGGCTGGTCGCCGCCCGCTTCATCGACCGCATCGGCAAGGGCATACGCGGAGCGCCGCGCGATGCGCTGATCGCGGACATCGCGCCGCCGGACCTGCGCGGCGCGAGCTTCGGCCTGCGCCAGTCGCTCGACATGGCCGGTGGATTCCTGGGGCCGCTTCTCGCCATCGTTCTGATGGGACTGACCGCCAATCACTTCATCACCGTATTCTGGATCGCGGTTATCCCGGCCTTTCTCTGTGTCGCCGTGCTGCTGATCTTCGTGAAGGAACCCGAGCGGCCGCAGACGGAGCGCAAGGTGCGGATGCCGCTGCGCCGCGCGGAACTGGGCCGACTCGGCGCGCGCTACTGGTGGGTTGTCATCCTCGCCGCCGCGTTCAGCCTGGCGCGGTTCAGCGAGGCGTTCCTGATCCTGCGGGCGGAATCGCTCGGTCTGTCGCTGATGTGGGTGCCGGGCGTGCTCATGCTGATGGCGCTGGCCTATTCGCTGTCGGCCTATCCTGTCGGGGTGCTCTCCGACCGCATGGACAGGATCACGCTCCTGATCGTGGCACTGCTATTGCTGATCGCCGCCAATCTCGTGCTGGCCTTCTCGGCAGGTATCGTCCCGCTCGCCCTCGGCGTGATCCTGTGGGGCCTGCACATGGGCTTCTCGCAAGGGCTGCTCGCCACGCTGATCGCGGAAACGGCCCCTGCGGAGTTGCGGGGCACCGCCTTCGGCATGTTCAATCTCGTGACCGGGCTGGCGTTGCTGGTGGCCAGCGTGATCGCCGGCATATTGTGGGACACGGTTGGCCCGCAGGCCACGTTCCTCGCCGGAGCGGCTTTCTCGGCGTTGGCGATCATCGGTCTAGTTGCGAGGCGCAGGCTCGCCACATGAAAAAACCTGCGGCGAAACGATGTGCAGGATTTCCCTCGAATAAGACCCGAAACTCTCCCACGCTTCTTCAAAACGCCCGCACTGCCCCAGGGACAAAAATGTGCCTTCTTGCCGACACCGCTGGACGTGCTTAGCTCAGTTCTGTCAATCGCCGTGCGGTTCCGCGCCGCATGCCCGGATATAGTCGAACGATATTTACAGGAGCAGGATACATGGTCGATAAAGTGGCAGTCGTCACGGGTGCAAGCCGGGGGCTTGGACGGGGGATCGCGCGCGGTCTCGGTAGCAAGGGCCTGAAGGTCTATGTCACCGCGCGCACGGTCGAGGCGCTTGTGAAGGCGGTCGAGGAAATCGAAGCCGCCGGTGGCCAGGGCGTCGCCGTCCAGTGCGACCATTCCGACGACGGGCAGATCAAAGCCCTCATCGAGCGCGTGCGCAACGAAAGCGGCCGCCTCGACATTCTCGTCAACAATGCCGCCTATGTCGATCAGCGCGGGCTTGTCGCACCGGGCGGCTTCTGGGAGAAATCGCTCGATCTGGTGAAAATGATCGAGGTGGGCCTGCGATCCAACTATGTCGCTGCCTACTACGCCGCACCGCTGATGATCGAGACCGGCGGCAGCCTGATGGCGCATATCTCCTTCTACGGCGCGGTCTCCTATCACTACGGCCCGGCCTATGGCGCAGCCAAAGCCGGCACCGACAAGATGAGCTTCGACATGGCCGCTGACCTGCGCGGGCATGGCGTGGCTTCCGTCGCGATCTGGCCGGGGCTGATCCTCTCGGACGAACTGAAGGCCGTTCCGCGTGAATATATCCCGCAGAATGTGCTCGACGATCTGCCCAACTTCGAGACGCCCGAGTTCACCGGCCTTGTCATCGAGGCGCTGTGGCGCGATCCCGAACGGATGCGCCTCTCGGGCGAGACGCTGATCGGCGCGAACCTTGGCACCCGCTATGGCATCAAGGATCTGGATGGGAAGCAGCCGCGTCTCTACACTGACGCGCTGGGCAAGCCGGAGCGGTTCATCCTTCCCGCAACGTGACCCATCAGTTCCGGTAGCTTTGACAGGGTCCATCGCCCTTCCGTTTTCGTTCCATCATTGTTTTGGCGAGCGCCACCCGTCGCGGCGACCGTCAAAAACCGCATCAATCTGCATGTCGGAAATCAACGAAGTTTGGACCCTTCGTGACGCTTCGATAGCCTTTTCGTGATCGGGATGATCGCACTCTCCTACTGGCCAGACCCGGCTATAGCTATACCGTCGGGGATCGCGGCAGGCTGGTGACGACAATCGGTGTCCTGTCCGGCACGCGGCCATAAAGATCGACCACATCCTGGTTGATCATCCGCACGCAGCCCGAAGACACTGACTTACCGATCGTCCACCACTCGGGAGATCCATGGATGCGATAGATCGTATCCTCACCGTTCTGGAAGATGTAAAGCGCGCGCGCTCCCAGCGGGTTGGTGAGGCCTGGATCCATGCCACCGTTGGCAATGCTGTAGGGCTGAAGCTCGGGCTGGCGCGCGACCATCTCGTCAGGCGGCGTCCAGCGCGGCCACTGCCGCTTGTACTGGATGACCCCGCGACCGGACCACTCGAAGCCCTGCCGGCCAAGGCCCACACCGTAGCGCATGGCCTGCCCGCCTTCATAGGTGAGATAGAGGAAGTAGTTGGCCGTATCGACGACCAGGGTGCCCGGGCGCTCGCCGGTCGGGTTGCTCACCATCTGGCGGTGGAAGCGCTTGCTGATCCTCTGATACGGAACAGCCGGCAGCGGAAACCGCTCTCCCGGCATCGGCCCATACATCGTGGCGAGGACGGGGTTTTCGGCGGGAACGACTACGGGCTGTGCGGTCTCGGCTATCGTCGTCGAACACCCCGACAAGGCTGCCGCGGCGAGCCCAGCCCCGCCCATCAAGAACCCGCGTCGCGTCAAAGTATCTGGCTGCAATTGATTTCCTCTTGAGTGCTGGGTTGTCCGCCCTGGCGACGGCTTGGCTAGATCAGCTCGATGTTGCCAGAAGATTGCGGATTTTCTGAAGGCGGACTTCACGGCTTTCATGCATGTCGAGCGTTCCCTTGAAGCCCCCCTCCGCGTCCATGAGGTAGACACCAGCCGTGTGGTCCATTGTGTAGTTTCCGCCCTCGGTCGGCACCTTCCGGGAGTAAGCCGCGAATGCCTTCACCGCGGTTTCGGTCTGCTCGATATCCCCGCGGAGCGCCATGATCCTCGAATCGAAAGAAGTCATGTAGCCCGCAAGCATTTCCTGCGTATCCCGCTCGGGATCCACGCTGATGAATGCGACTTTGAATTCATCCGCCGCCGGCCCCAGTTCCTTCATGAGATCGGTGAGCTCGAACAAGGTCGTCGGGCAGATGTCCGGGCAATGCGTGAAACCGAAAAATACCAGGTATGGCTTGCCTCTGAGTGCGTCGTTATTGATGACCTGCCCGGTGTGCGAGACGAGTTCGAACGGCCTGCCAATGACGACGGTCCCCGCATTCTGAGCGTCGATATTTTTATCCTGACGCGGCGGCAGGTCTCGACCGGGAATGAACAGCCATGCTCCAACCAGGGCAACCAAGCTCCAGATCGCGATCCGGAAAATTTTCAGACCTGTCATTCGACCTCTCGTCAACACCCCTTCCCTGCGGGAATCATCATCCACAAGAAACTCCTAATCCCTCTAGTAGCATGAGGTTCAAGAGCCTTTCTGCGACAACCTTCGGTTCCGCTTCAAAAACCGCATGCAAGTTACGTCCTGAATATCGCTTTGTTCCACCAACCCGCCCGCAACTGGTCCTTGACCCTCAAGCTACTAGAGGTCTCACAATGGGCACGAATCTGAGGACCAAGTGCATGAGCGAGACCACAATACGATCGGGCGACGAGACGTGGCTTCCAACATTCGGGGCATGGATCATCGCGCTGACTTCGACCCTGGGTGCCCTGTTCATCGGGGAAGTCATGGGCCAGCTGCCGTGCGATCTCTGCTGGTATCAGCGCGCCTTCATGTTTCCGCTCGCGGTGCTGCTTGCCGTCGCCGCGTTCCGATCCGACGGGGGAGCTTGGTTCTACGCCGCTCCACTTGCAGCGATCGGCTGGCTCATCGCGGGCTTCCACAATCTCCTTTATTTCAAGGTCATCCCGACCGCCATCAAGCCATGTGGCCAAGGCCCGTCCTGTTCGGGTGAAGGAATGCTGCTGTTCGGATCCGTTCCCATTCCCCTCCTGTCACTCGCGGCATTCACTGCGATCATCATCCTTCTTGTCATCGTGCGCCGGAGAACACCAGCATGAACAGACGCACCCTCGTCATCGCCTCGGCCTCGGCCGCCATCGCCGTCTTCGCAGGTGGCGCGGCGCTTTACACCGGAAACAGAACCGAGCAGACACCTGCTCCGGCCCCAGTAACAGCGTCAGGGAACGACACCCTCGTCAGGATGCACTCGCCCGTCATGGGCCCGGTTGCTGCGCCTGTCACGATTGTCGAGTTCTTTGATCCCTCCTGCGAGGCCTGCCGGGCCTTCTATCCGCTGGTGAAGCAGATAATGGCGCAGACCGGAAACGACGTCCGCCTCGTGCTTCGCTACACGGCGTTCCACGAGGGATCAGACGAGGCTGTCCGGATCCTCGAGGCCGCCCGCAAGCAGAACCGATTCGAGCCCGTCCTCGAAGCCATTCTGGAGCAGCAGCCGGTATGGGCCGATCACGGCAGGCCGGATATCGAGAAGGCATGGCAGATCGCGGGATCGGCAGGGCTGGATATCGAAAAAGGCAAGAGGGACGCGGTTTCGTCAGCGGTGGACAACGTCCTCGCCCAGGACATGGCGGACGTCCAGGCCAACAACGTCAAGCAGACGCCGACATTCTTCGTGAACGGAAAGCCGCTCACGGAGTTTAGTCCGCAAGGCCTTTACAATCTCGTGAAGGCTGAAATCGATGCGTCAAAAGCCGGATCCTGAAAACGCAGGAACGATCATTATGGAAGCGTAGCATATGAGCGGTCACCATCATGATCATGGTGCAGACGCGGGCGACAAGCGCATCTGGTGGGCCATCCTCGTCAATATTTTGCTCACCTTCGCGCAGATTGCTGGAGGGATCGTCTCCGGAAGTCTGTCGCTGATTGCCGACGCGCTCCACAATTTCAGTGACGCGGCGTCACTCGTCATTGCATACGGCGCACGCAGGATCGCGCGCCGGCCGGCCGACGACACGATGACCTTCGGCTACGGTCGTGCCGAGATCGTTGCGGCGCTCATCAACTACACGACACTGATCGTGATCGGGCTCTATCTCGTCTACGAGGCGGTCATGCGTTTCATCACACCCGAGCCTATCGAGGGGTGGACGGTTGTGATCGTTGCGAGCATCGCGCTTGCGATCGACGTGGCCACGGCCATGCTCACCTATGCCCTTTCCAGGACCAGCATGAACATCCGGGCGGCATTCCTGCACAATGTCGCGGATGCCCTGGGTTCGGTGGGGGTCATCATCGCGGGCACGGTCATCCTCATCTATGGATGGACCTGGATCGATCCCGCCATCACGCTCCTGATCGCAGGCTACATCCTCTGGCAGGCCTTCACGGAGATCGGCGGATCTATCCGCGTGCTGATGATGGCAACGCCGGAAGATGTCGATCTGGAGAAGGTCGTCGCGGACCTGCTCTCGGTGAAATTCATCGAGGACGTGCACCATGTCCACGTCTGGGCTCTCGACGAGGGGCACAAAGCCCTGGAGGCCCATCTGGTCGTCGCAGACCTGTCGCTTGCGGATGTCGCACGGGTGAAGCGGGCTGCGCGCAAGATCCTGCGGAACAAGCACGGCATCGGACACTGCACGCTGGAAATCGAGACGGCTCAAGATCGCGACGAGGACGACGTGAAGGTCATAGGCCATGACGTGAGCAGAACCTGACAGCGCCGACTATCGCATCACGACGACCCGCGTTGAGCCGATGACCTGAACGTCGTTCCTGATGGCATATTGTGCGAGATAGTCCGCGAACTCATTCTTCGTGGCATAGCCATCCGGATCGTCGGGCAGCAACATCCCCGGAAGTGCGCTGATGCTGCGGGGTGTGAAAAGCTTCAGCACATCATAGCGGTTCCGCCAGCTATCCCCGACCGCCTCGCCCGCATCAACCAGCAGAAATCTCAAACCAGCCACTCTCAGGGCGTAGGCGGTAGCAAGCCCCGCTTGCCCCGCACCGATCACGAGGACATCGGTTTGCAGCATCCCCGCCATACCATTGTCGTTACGGCAGCAAGTCATGGACGGGAGAAACTCATCGAAGCAGCACCGCCCGGATCGGCTTCCTGACCGATGTGAATAATGCTGTAAAAGAAAATGGCCAGGACAAAGGATGTCAGTATCCCCAAGGTAACCCGCTTCCTCCGCCAAACTCGGCGGAGGTGTTCGTCGGACTGAACCATATCAGTCCCCAGTCGATCTATCGGACGCCAGACCGGCTCCGGTACGTTTTGCCATGCCCTTGAACGGATCGGCGAGCGCTGCGTCTGGCCTCGAAACCGGATATTTAGTGTTCGAGATCCGGGCGGCCAGCTTGTCCGCGCCATCCTTCTTGAGGAGCGAGCGGAAGCTCGGATGCATGCCGCCATCGACATAGGCGGACACCGTCGAATCGCTGCCGGCCGCAATCGCGGCGTCCAGCTTCTTCTTCTCCACTTCGATCTGAGCCATGAGCTGTGGGTCAGGAGGATTGGAAACTGCAGGGCACTGCGCCAGCGGATCACGCGGCTCTCCGCCCTCGAACTCGGTGTTGAACATGTAGCGGCGGCCACAGACGGAGACCTTCGGCTGCTGCCGGGTGATCTCGAACGCGTCGTAGCCTTCCTTTAAGGTCCGCCAGAAAGGCATGTTCTCATCACCCTGATGAAGCGCCATGTTCTCCGCAGTCATGCGGAAGGGATAGGCCTGCACCTGGAAGCGCCCCTGCCCCGAGGAGAGCGCCTTCGCGACGATCGCATATATCTCTCCTACACCCTGATCTGTCAGCGCGTAGCAACCGGACGACGAACAGGCTCCATGAACCATGAGCGCCTCCCCGGTATAGCCGAGCGCGGATTCAAGCCTGTTCGGATATCCAAGATTGAAGGAAACGTAATACTGGGATTTGGGGTTAAGCATGCCCGTGGAGACGTGGTAGAACCCTTCCGGTGCCTGCCGGTCCCCGTCCTTCATCTTGGGCCCAAGCTTTCCCGACCATCTGCACATCGGGTACGTTTTGAGGAGCGCATAACGCCCCGTACGATCGATCTTCCAGATCTCGAGTTCGCTTTCCTGCTTGAATATCCGGACGAGCACCGGGCTTTCCGCCTTCATGCCCTTCTTCGACATCTCCGCAAGCATCTTGTTGGATACCTGTGGAGCACTGCTGGAGAGATCGTCGAGAGCCATGTCGGTGACACAGCCAGAGAGCGCGACGCTGACCGCCGCTCCGAGGAAGATATTGCGTGCGATCAAACGCACCCGATATTTCGAATTCCGCAACCAGTTCATTTCGCCACTCTGTGCGTAGACATCAGGATGTTGGATTACAAAGCCACGCGCGCAATCCAGGATCTGAAGGATCCGCTGCCCCAACGCCAAATCAGTGGCCGGATCATAAGACCTCAGGTTACTTGAGGTGCAAGAGGCTGGATGCAGCGCGGCGCTGCCGCAGGCGAACGTCGGCTCCGGCTTGCTATTTCCAAATGGTCACGCCCGTGGGGGAGGATCGACAAGACTGATACCACTCTCATTCCGCATCATATCCTGTGCAGCGGCGTAACCAGCCTCCGCGCATTCTCTTGACGATACATCTCCCTGCAACGACGGGAGGATGTCGTGCGAATGGTCAGCGGGATGCTGACATCGCGGATGGGCGCTTGCCAGTTCGACACCATGCCGAGCAACGTTTGTGATCGTCGCCACATTCGTCTCGCCGTACCGGAAGACCGAGCCGAAGGATACCGTCACGGCACCCGTCAGCAGCAGCACCGCGCAGATGATTCCCAACGATCGATCGAACAGCGACATGGGCATGCAATATCCTAAACACGGTATAGATTGCATGGACCTGAAGCTCAGGTGCACTCTGCCATCAGTGAGCAGTAACAAGAACTGTTGATTTTCGTGTGACCGGGTACCGCGGTTATCATAATTTTCATGATCGCTATTGTTGTTCGCGCTTCAAAAGCGCTTGGCCTCATATTTGCATTTTCACTGGTGGGTTTCGGGCTCATCAAGCTTGTTTTCACATTCGTTTGCTGGGGCATTGGACACGACGGCTTTGAAGCCATGATTGGTATGATTGCATCAATCGGCTTCGGCGCCTGGATAGGCATCGAGGCATACTTATCCCTGAAAGACTGGCGGTCCCACAGGGCCCCGCAACATTTCGATGCATCTCGATAAAATTGCACCGAAATTCTTTGCGCGTTGGTGGTAGGCGCTCCGCATAAGTTGTCCCAACAAACGAGGACAACAAATGACCTTCAGGTTTCTGCTCGCAATGATCGCTGTGACGACAATTTCGATGGGCGTTGCCTGGAAGCCGGAAGCGGCAACGCTGGATGCGATGCCCCTCGCTGGAGCGACCTCCCAGCCGATCGGTCACTTCCAGTTCTGTGACCGCGTCCCGAGGGAGTGCCGTCCCGGTGCTGTCGATCGTGGACCGATGAAGCTCACACCGGAGACCTGGAGCAGCCTCGTCGATGTCAACCGCACGGTTAACCTGATCCCTGCGATGACGGACATGGACCAGTATGGCGTCGAGGAATACTGGACCTATCCGGTCGATGCGGCCGATTGCGAGGATTTCGTTCTCCAGAAGCGAAAGCTTCTGATGGAACGTGGTTTTTCTGCCTCCAACCTGTTGATTACTGTAGTCCTGCAGCCGGACGGCTCGGGCCACGCTGTACTCGCCGTACGATCAGGACTGGGAGACTACGTCCTCGACAACCTCCGCGCCGAAATCAGGAAGTGGTCGGAAACCGAATACACCTATCTGAAGCGTCAGGATTCGCGTGATCCGGGCAAGTGGGTGAAGATAAACGATGGCCGCGACACGATCGCCGTGAGCGGCATCCGCTAGTCAATCCTGGGGGGCTGGAGTTCCGTCCGCTCTGACGACGGGCGAGTTAATCCCGATCACAGCGCTCCGATCAGGAGCGTCGCCAGGACCAGGCCACCCAGAAAAACCGAAACCATTGTGGTCGTTCGCGCACTTGGGCGTTCCGGTGTCATTGGCTGCGATGAACTGTCGCCTTGTTGCTGATCTGCCTCCCTTATTTCGACCGGCGTATGCGTCGTCGCTTGCTGCCTCTGATCTGAGGTCGGATCGTCGGTCTGTAATGAGCGAGGCTCCTCTCGCACTTTGTCGAGCACGACACGGGTGATGGTCGCTTCATCGAACTTCACTTCGAATTCGAGTTTGCGGCCACTTTCGATTTTCTCGAGCGCTTTGACGGCAGCGTCCTGTTCGCTGTCGGCTTCAACGAGCGATCGGTGGGTTACGAGAAAGAATGGCATTTGTTCGCCAATAGTTGTCGGAGTGAAAGGGAGCCGGAGACCGCCAGATCCCACCTTGATGTTTCCCGATGACGGCTTCCGGATTCGTGATTTGTATCCTTGTGCGGGATGGCCGCGCACAAGGATAAGCCATCGCCGTATGGACTGGACGAAGGTGACTGCATTACGGCATGTTTTTCATCATCTCCGGCGACATCGGCATCATGTTGGTGTTGAGGTGGTACATGACCCACAGGGAGCCGACGAGCACGATGACCAGGATCACGATCGTGAAGATCAGAGCCATCATGGTCCAGCCTCCCTCGGATCGGCTGTTCATGTGCAGGAAATAGATCATATGGACAACCATCTGGATGCCCCCGAGGATCATGATCGCCGCGATCGTCACCGTCTTGCTCTCGATGACATCCCCCATCACAAGCCAGAACGGGATGGCCGTTAGAATGAGCGACAGGACGAAGCCCGTCATGTAGCTTTTGAGAGAGCTGTGACCCGACCGGTGGCCGGAATGCTTTCCGTGCGCTTCGAGATGCGACGAATTCGACGTCATGCGACAACTCCCATAAGATAGACCACCGAGAAGACCCCGATCCAGATGAGATCCAGGAAGTGCCAGAACATCGAGAGGCACATCAGCCGCCGATGGTTTTCCGGAGTGAGGCCGAATTTCGAAACCTGGATCATGAGGACGACAAGCCAGACGACGCCGAACGTGACGTGCAGGCCGTGCGTGCCAACGAGCGCGAAGAACGACGACAGGAAAGCGGAACGTTGGGGACCGGCACCTTCGGCGATCAGATGATAGAACTCGTAGGCTTCGAGGCCGAGGAACGCGAGACCGAGCAGTCCCGTGATCCCGAGCCAGAACAAGGTCCCGCCTTTCGAGTTGTTCTCGGCGCGAATCATCGCAACACCATAGGTGATGGACGAGACGAGCAGGATTGTCGTCGCAACGGCGATCAGTTTCAGATCGAACAGGTCCGCAGGCGCTGGTCCGGCCGCATAGTTCCGGCCAAGAACGGCGTATGTTGCAAAGAGAGCTGCAAAGATAAGGCAGTCACTCATCAGGTAGAGCCAGAACCCGAGGTTCGTGCTCCCTTCAGGATGATGCTCTTCCTCGAGATGAAACTGTTTCTTGGCCCGCAGGCCCTGGGTAGGATTTGCCATGTCAGGTCCTCTGAGCGAGCAGCTTCGTACGTGCGTCTTCAACCTCGGCAACCGTTTCCGCCGGGATGTAGAAGTCGCGGTTGTAGTTGAAGGTGTGAGCGATCGAGACAATCAGGATGGCTGCAAATGACACGATGGCGAGCCACCAGATGTACCAGATGAGCGCGAAGGCCAGCGCAATGCAGATGCCCGACAGGATGACGCCGGTGCCGGTATTCCTGGGCATATGGATCGCCTTGTATCCGGTCATCGGGCGCTCGTAGGCGCTGTCCTTCATGTCGTTCCAGGCGTCCATCTCGTGCACCACCGGGGTGAAGGCGAAGTTGTAGTCCGGCGGCGGAGAGGACGTCGCCCATTCCAGGGTTCGACCACCCCACGGGTCACCCGTCGTGCAACGGAGCTGATCACGTTTCATGACGCTTACGACCATCTGGATGATGAAGGAGGCGATGCCGAGTGCGATGAGGCCCGCCCCGAATGCGGCGATGATGAACCAGATCTGCAATGACGGGTCTTCGAATTGGGACACGCGGCGCGTCACGCCCATCAGGCCGAGCACGTAGAGCGGCATGAAGGCGAAGAAGAAGCCGATCTGCCAGAACCAGAAGGTCATCTTTCCCCAGAAAGGATCGAGCTTGAACCCGAACGCCTTGGGCCACCAGTAGGCTACCCCTGCCATCAGGCCGAACAGCACGCCACCGATGATGACGTTGTGGAAGTGGGCTACCAGGAAGAGCGAGTTATGGAGCACGAAGTCGGCCGGCGGAATTGCGAGCATCACCCCTGTCATGCCGCCGATGACGAAGGTGAACATGAAGCCGATGAGCCAGTACATCGGTGGCTCGTACCGGATGCGACCGCGATACATCGTGAACAGCCAGTTGAACATCTTCGCCCCGGTCGGGATCGAGATGATCATCGTGGCGATGCCGAAGAAGGCGTTCACCGATGCCCCTGCCCCCATCGTGAAGAAGTGATGCAGCCACACGATGTAGGAGAGGATCATGATGGCGCAGGTCGCGTAGACCATCGACACGTAGCCGAACAGGCGCTTGCCAGAAAATGTCGACGCGACTTCCGAGAAGATGCCGAAGGCCGGGAGAATCAGGATGTAGACTTCCGGGTGCCCCCACATCCAGATCAGGTTCACGTACATCATCGGATTGCCGCCGAGGTCATTCGTGAAGAAGTTGGTGTTCAGGTAGCGGTCAGCGGCGAGCAGCGTCAGCGTCGCGGTCAGGATCGGGAAGGTGGCGACGATCAGGATGTTGGTACAAAGCGAGGTCCAGGTGAAGACGGGCATCTTCATGAAGGACATGCCGGGAGCGCGCATCTTGACGATGGTGGCGACGAGGTTGATGCCTGACAGCGTCGTTCCAACGCCGGCGACCTGCAGGCCCCAGATGTAATAGTCGACACCGACACCCGGACTGTAATCAGCACCCGATAATGGCGGATAGGCCAGCCAGCCAGTCTTTGCGAACTCTCCCACGAAGAGCGAGATCATGATGATGATCGCGCCCGCAGCCGTCATCCAGAACGAGAAGTTGTTCAGGAACGGGAAGGAAACGTCACGCGCGCCGATCTGTAGTGGCACGATGTAGTTCATGAAGCCGGTGATGAACGGCATCGCCACGAAGAAGATCATGATCACGCCGTGGGCGGTGAAGATCTGGTCGTAGTGGTCGGCGTTCAGATAGCCCTCGTTACCGTTGAAGGCGATGGCCTGCTGGATGCGCATCATGATCGCATCCGCGAAGCCGCGCAGGAGCATGACCAACGCCAGGATGATGTACATGATGCCGATCTTCTTGTGATCGACAGATGTGAACCATTCCTTCCAGAGATAGCCCCACAGCTTGTACCTCGTGATCAGTCCCACCATGGCCAGGCCTCCGATGACAACGGCGACGAAGGTGCTGCGAATGATTGGATCGTATGGGATCGCGTCCCAGTTCAGCCGTCCGAAGACAAGCTGGGCGAGTGATAGATTCTCGAACATCGTATCTTCCGATTCTTTCAGGGGTTCGTGGAGGCGTCGTCTGCGAGCGGGCCGGGTGCCTGCAGGCTCTCAACGCTTCCGGGTGTCGTGGGGTGCTGCATGCCCTGCATGCCGTGGTTCATCGAATTCGGCGACTGGGTCGCATTGATATCGATGACGTCCGCTGCGTCCTCGCCATGGGCTGGAGCGGATGTGACCGGAGCGGCCGCATTGGAGGTGACCTCCGCCTCTTCGCCCGGATCGGTCGATCTGCGATTATCGTATTGCAGGCGCGCCCGGTTCTCCTGGCTGTCCACCCCTGCCCCGCCCATCTTGTCGATGTGCATCATCTCATCCATACACATCTGGCCTTCGCGGGCGCACATGTTGAGGACCGAGCGGTAGAGGCCTTCCTGAACCGACGAATAATACCGCACCGGTTCCTTGATGCTCGGCTTCTCGAGCTTCAGGTAGGTGTCCCGGTTGAGGGCAATGCCGTTCTGCTTGACTCGTGCGACCCACTGATCGAAATCCGCTTGCGCCAGTCCGAGAAACTTGAACCGCATGTCGGAAAAACCCTCCCCGCTGTAGTTCGCGGAAAGACCTTCGTACGTGCCAGGCTCGTTGATGACGGCGTGGAGTTTCGTCTGCATCCCCGGCATCGCGTAAATCATGCCGGCAAGCGCGGGCACATAGAACGCGTTCATCACCGATGAGCCGGTAAGCTTGAAATTGATCGGCACGTCCACGGGCGCTGCCAGCTCGTTGACGGTGGCGATGCCGTATTCGGGATAGAAGAAAAGCCACTTCCAATCGAGAGCGACGACCTCGACCGTGATCGGTTTGGTATCCGGCGTGACAGGTCGGTTTGCATCGATCCGGTCGAGCGGACGATATGGATCGAGCTTGTGGGTGCTGATCCAGGTGATGGCGCCGAGGGCAATGATGATCGCCAGGGGAGCCGACCAGATGACGAGTTCGAGCCTGGTGGAGTGATGCCACTCCGGATCATATTTCGCCTTTTTGTTGGTGTGGCGGTAATGCCAGGCGAAATACAGCGTGAGGAAGAGGACCGGCACGATGATGAGCAGCATCAGCACGGTTGCAACGATGATGAGATCCGCCTGCTGACGTGCGATATCGCCGGAGGGCGACATCACGACCATCTTGCATCCGCCGAGAAGGAGCAATGAGGTACCGGCAGCGAGGCGAAAGAGCGTCTTTGAAAGAGGCATCTTCGACTCCCGGACAAGGGATTATGATTGCAGGATGAAATCCGGCTGCCCGATGGGATCCCGATAGATCGCGCACACGCTCCGCCAGAAATCTGGTCGAGGAGTGGCTTCATGTATGGATCCGTGGTCGAGCTTTTTCAGGACCAGATGCCTGGGCAATGCCGGACGGATTGCCTTAGCTCAAGATTTTCGGAGGGCGGGCGATCGGGTAGATCTGATTTCCCCGCAGGACGTCTGCGGACATGGAATACCGCAGTCCCTCCGAGAATCTGAGATCGTCGATTTCGGATTGTGGACACCGCTGCTCGTATCGGACGTGATGATCAGCATCGGACACAAGCAGCGCCCTGTTTTCCGCCGGCGAACCGCGTTCCTGCATGGCCGCGGCGACACTGGATGGAACGAAAGTGCGATCTGTTACCGGTGTTGAGCACAGGCTTCCAGAAATGATCTGAATGAAGATCATTGCCAGAACAGCTAGGGCCTTCCAACTGGTTGAAGCGCTATGGGTCATTCGTTCCTGATAGCAAAATGACATAAATCAACCGACGACTAGCAAAGGTTCGCTTGACACAAAAGCTGCAAATCTGCGACTGCGCCAATTTGTCTCTGAGGCAAAACACGCATCATCACGAACCTTACACAATTCCTTGAGTACCGGCCTTGGCAGCCAACGAACGCTTGAACCTCAAGCTACTAGAGATCGTAAACCCGGACGGAATAAACAAAGCGGATGGCGCATTTACGTCCTCCGAATGAGGACACGCATGCCCAAGCCGGGTCTAATGAAACGTCGATCGCTCGTCGCGCTATCTGGTGCTGCTCTGGCCGCAGCCGCGTTCGGAAGTCCCGCAGCCTCGTCCGCTGGCAGGTTCGCGGTCCCCATGGGGCCAAGCGAACGTGACCTTGCGTCTCGTTACGCAGCGAGAACCGATGGCGGCCACCGCCTTCCCGGCGTACCTTTCCAGAAGATCGACCCGAAATACTATCGGCAGCGTGTTGAAAACCTAACCGGCGAGCCTGGGGGAGTTGTCGTCGTAGATGTCGCCAACAGGTTTCTCTATCTTACCGAGGATGACGGCACCGCGATGAGGTATGGAATCGGCATCGGTCGCGCCGGCTTCACCTGGTCCGGCGAAGGCGTCATCCAGTGGCGGCAGAAATGGCCGCGTTGGACACCGCCTCCGGAGATGATCGCCAGACAACCGGAATTGCGGAAGTACTCCTATGCGAACGGCGGACAGGCGCCCGGTCCCAACAATCCGCTTGGCGCCCGGGCGCTCTACATCTTCCAGAACGGCAAGGATACCCTCTATCGCCTTCATGGGACCAGGGACTGGCGGTCGATCGGAAACGCCGTTTCGTCAGGCTGCGTCCGCCTCATCAATCAGGATGTGATCGATCTCTACGAGCGGGTGCCGGCAAAGGCCCGGATTGTCGTCTGGCAGCAAGGTGGCGAATGACGACCTCAGTCAACAAGCTCGCGGCGAAACTTGCCCTTGTCCTTCTCTGGGTCTCCGCACTGTGCATCATTGACCTGACCGTGAAGCATCTCGTGGTGACCGAGCTGATGGATCCGCCGCGAGTAATACCGATCACTCCGTTCTTCAACCTGATACTTGCCTACAACCCGGGTGTCAGCTTCGGTCTCTTCTCGGACACGATGGGTTCGGCTCCGCAGCTGTTCGCGCTTCTTCAGGGCATCATCGTCATCGCGCTGGTAATCTGGGCTGTGATGACAAGGAATGTCGCCGAGCGTGTTTCAATCACGGCGGTCGCAGGCGGCGCGAGCGGCAATGTCGCTGACCGCTTCTGGAACCTTGCCGTCACCGACTATCTGGATTTCCACGCCTTCGGCTGGTCATGGCCGGCCTTCAACCTGGCGGACGTGTTCATCGTCTGCGGTGCCGCCGCTATCGTCGCTATCTCGTTTAGCCAGGACAAAGGCACGAACTCAAAGGTGAAGGCATGATCGTCCGGGTTGACAATACCCTCATCACCGAACTTGATTTGCCCTGCGGAATCCTCACATCTAAGCCCTCCGGCGGAGGCCACGTTGCCTTTCGATGAAGCAGTTCTGACTGAAACACAAACAAACCGCAGCGGATTGGCGCTGCATCTCATGACTGGAGGATTAGCATGCTGACGATCGGGGATCTATCGAAGACGACAGGCGTGAAGGTTCCGACAATCCGGTATTACGAGCAGATGGGGCTTCTTTCCCACCCTGAACGCTCTGAAGGGAATCAGCGTCGTTATTCGAAGACGGAACGCGAGCGACTGTCCTTCATCAAGCATGCGCGCGAGCTCGGTCTGACGATCGAAGCCATACGTGAACTCATCGACCTCAGCCAGCACCCGGAGAAGCCGTGCGAGGAAGCTGACCGCATCGCCGCCGAGCAGCTCGCCACCGTCCGTGAAAAGATCCAGCGGCTCAAGAAGCTGGAAGCGGAACTGGAGCGAATATCAACGCACTGCCATTCGAACCAGGTGCGCGATTGCTATGTCATCCGGGCTCTTGCCAACCATGACCTCTGCTCGACGGAGCATGACTGACGTTTCCACAACGCTGATCTACCGTCCTTGAGCGACACCGTAGAACAAGTCCTTTCGGAAAGACGTTATGGTAGCCGGCAAAACAGCGTCGATGTTCAGCCAAACATCCCGTCCCCCAAGTTTCACAACCCAGGCAAACCGACTCTGGCCTATTCACAGTTGAATTGGTCGATAGCTGACTTCTCCGCTGGCGTCACATTGAGTAATGAAAGTGCGTCAACACTTACCTCAGTATCCGTAATGACACCGCCGAAACCGCTGGCCTCTGCCAATCTCTTCTGTTCAGATATTGACGAAACCTCGTGGAGGTAAGTGATAGCCAACGCCTGTCCTATCAATCAGGCAGTCTGTCAAGACAGCGATCCGAAACACTTTGAAGTAACCCGCGACCGGGGCTGCCTGAATCAGCAGCCCATCCGCTACCCATGGTCAGACATCCTTTGCTTCGCTCGAAGCGTGCGAATTAAGAATAGTCGTGATCTTGTCGCAGGCCGCCCCTCGGCCTGAGAGTAGACTTTCCGGTGCGGTTGCACCGATCGACACGTTGATCACGGTCCACATCGCCCACGACCAATCGTTCTTCGCCTGGCTTATGATTGATGGCACCGCAGTCGAAACGCATTCTGATATTGAAGCACCCAACTCCGTCGATTTGGCCGGATCGATACGATCGGACAGTTCAGCCTGCAGTGGGGAGATGACAAGCAAAGTGAAGAGATAAGCTATGAAGTTCGACATGTCCGTTCTCTATGAATCTACTGATCGATCATAACCATGGCACCTGACGGGGTTCTGACCAGTAGATCGACCGGATACGGATTGGTCAGCTCAGCGTTAGCGCAGACGGGGTAGTGCTGCATGCCTGTCGTTATCTGCGCCCAATGAGCAGTGTATGTTTGTAAAACGGCTTCTCCTGAAGATCGCCTCAGCCATCGCTCTGGTGGCGCTCCTCGTGATGCGGCCTCCTCGTGATGCGGCCTCCTTGAGATCGAGCATGAACTTGGCCACGATCGGTCAAGGAGCAAGGCCTCGTCAGGTTTTGGTCAGCGGCTCTGAGGGAAATGGTCGAGGAACATGGTCGGTGGGGCAGATGAAGATATTACTTGTGGAAGACAATGGCTCCCTCCGGGAGCTCGTTGAAGAGCATTTGAGCCGCAACGGCTTCGTCGTCGATACAGTGTCCAGCGGGGAGGATGCGCTTGATGCAGTCCGAAGGTCGGACTACGACGGGATGATCCTCGATCTTGGGCTGCCGTCCGTTGATGGCATGAAGGTTCTCCAGCGGGTGAGACTGGACCGGGATCGTGCCCTCCCCGTGGTGATCATGACCGCGCGCGACGAACTCAGCGACCGCCTAGCCGGCTTGAACAGCGGAGCTGACGACTACGTCGTGAAGCCGTTCGACATGCTCGAATTGGAAGCGCGCCTGCGGGCCGTCCTGCGCCGACCTGGCTCCCGGCCGATGGAAGTGTTTGAGATCGGCAATGTCGTGATCGACGTAGCCCGGAACGATGTGATCATCGCCGGCGAGATCATCGACCTGTCGCGGCGAGAGCTGACGCTCATTCAGGAGCTTGCCCGTATCTATCCCGGTGTAGTAGCCAAGGATAGCCTTGAAGACAAACTTTACTCCTTCGACGAGTACGTCACCGCGAATGCTGCGGAGGCGGTTGTCTCGCGGCTGAGGAAGAAACTGGTATCGAGCAATGCGGATATACGCATCGCGACCGTCAGGGGAATCGGCTATCGACTTATGAAAGGTGCCGAACGTGAAATGGACTAGGAGCCTGCAGGGTCGCCTGACGGCGGCAATGCTCTTGGTGTTTCTGCTCGGCGCTGCCGACGTCGGCATCTATCTGTTCGATCTGGACGACGACTTCCGAGCTCACATCCTTGACAAGCAGGTTGACACCATCCTTGCCGGGCAGCCGGTCGCCAAAGCGCAGGATCTGCGTCTGCTGCCGACAAGGTTCTCCGAGGCCGACTGGCGATACGCCCTATATGCCGAAGATGGTCGGCTCCTTGGCTCAATGCCTGTTGATGGTTCTCCGGTCCGGTTCCTGCGTGCAGGTGATGAACGCATTGATAGTAGATCTGCCGAACTCGCCCGTGAAATCAGTCCCGGCAACATCCTGGTGATCGCCAAGGATGACATCTTGGAGCGGGGGGAAGTTGGAGAGCTCGTGAGCCGAAACCTTGCAGGCAGTTTCCTGCTCATGCTGATCCTTGGCGCAGTTTCGCTGACTGCTATGTACATGCTAGCGAGATGGACTTTGCGATCAGTAGGTCATGCTGCCGCACTCGCCGAGACGATCGGCGTCGAAAATACGGAACGGCGCATCCCCCTCGAAGGGCTGCCGCTCGAAGTTACCCCGCTTGCCCTTGCCGCCAACACTGCCCTTGATAGACTCGCCACTGCATACTCTATAGAGCGCCGCGTCACCGCAGATGCCGCGCACGAGCTCCGCACACCGCTGGCAATCCTGACCCTGCGTCTGCAGCAGGCCAAGATGAGTGAAAAGGTCAATTGGGAATCCATCGAGCGGGAGATGCGCCAGATGAAGCGGCTTATCGACCAGTTGATGACGCTCACACGGGCGGAGGCTCCGCAGGGTTACACTAATGCCAGACACCCCGTATCGGTGTCACGTGTCGTACGGCTGGCTGCCGCCGACATGATGCTCCTGTTTGAAGCCGCCGGACGCAAACTTGAAGTCGACACCGACGCCGAACGATACACGCAGGGCGACGAAGCCCAGTTGCGGCAGGCGGTGCATAGCCTCCTTGAAAACGCCTTGATCCACGGCGCTGGAACCGTCAGCGTGAGATTGCGCGCACCTTCCCCCGAAATTATGACGGTCGATATCATGGATGAAGGAAAAAGTCCTGAACGGCAGGAGGCGCAGGATTGGTTCAAGCGGTTTCGAAAAGGCCGTCAGGGCGGCCCCGGCGCAGGTCTTGGCCTATCCATCGTCGCCCAGATCGCAAGAAACATGGGAGGAAGCGTCGCCATTCTGGACACCCCGAGTTTTACCATTCGGATGTGCTTGCCACCCGACGGAGTCGCCCTTCCCCCGAAATCTGTACGATAGGAGCGGATTGGTCGATCTGTGTACCTTCCCACTCGTCGGGCATCAGAACAGCTCGATGCCTCTCATGGCAAGCCAACTCGGAAGAAACATCATCGGCCCAAAAAACTGCCGACATAACGTTGGCGACCTGAACCGCACCCATGCCCATCATGCCAGAGACGAATTGGAATCGTGCATCTGAATGCAAAGGAAACGGCCGATGAAGACGGAGGCGGTGAAGAGCGCCCTCGCTTTGGCAGTTCGTGTCCGATGCCGCTTGGGCCACGCGCTGCATAGGCTCTTGCGCCCGGAACGCTTCCCGATGATTTAGGAAACGAAGTCGGTGATGATCTGAATGAACGCTTCCCAGCCTGCCCCGTTTTAATCTTCTGGAGCCAGACCAAGCGGCTCGCGCTAACCGAAACCTGGCCGCTGAGGTCGCTTGGCTACTCTTCATTGCGCGGCTGGATTTCGCTGCTTCCTGTCCCTCGGTTTCCATCAGGTGCTCGTCAGAGACCGTAAGTTAATCTGAACTTAGGCAGCCCTCGTCCGGCCGCACACACGAATTTCAATAGCAGGTAATGAAATGTTCATCAGCCCTTCCGATCCCGTGCAGCCGTTCAAGCAGCGAAAGCGAATTGTCGCGCTCTGGGTCCTCGCCATCCTGTTCCTAACTTACATTGCGGCAGGCGATACAATCATCCGTGAAAAAACCCTTTGGCGCGAGTCCTGCGAACAGGTCGGCATCGCGCTCGTGTTTGCCGGCATTCTCGGACGCCTCTGGAGTATCCTCTACGTTGGCGGACGAAAGAATTCAGAGTTGGTGACTGCCGGTCCCTATTCGATATCGAGAAACCCGCTCTACTTCTCCTCGATGTTGGCAATCACCGGAGGCAGTCTCATCACTGGCTCCCTGATCGTGACCGTCATTTTCCCGGCATTGGCCTACATCGTCTTTCGTTGCACCGCAGAGCGCGAAGCGCGGTATCTCCGAAGCGCGTTCGGGGCCGCCTACGATACCTACGCGTCCAGGACGCCTCTGATGCTGCCGAACCTCTCTCTGTTCGAACCGGGTTTGGAGACAATGTCGTTTAAGCCACGCTTGGTGATGTCGACGGCGCGGGATGCTATTTTCCTCTTCTCATTCATCCCGCTGATGGAAGCCATCGAATACTTGCGGTCCAACGAGATCATCGCTCCGCTTTTCAGGATACTATGACGGCAGTCGGAACCCTGATGTCACCACCATAGGCGATCGTCAGGGTCAAACCTGTACCGTTGTGCGATTCTTCGCGGAGGAGTCGGTAATGGTCCGGGCCGTGTCGGTCTGCGTGATAGCGACGGCCCTCCTCATAATCTTAGACACACCTTAGCAAAATAGCGGCTGGTCTGAAAAAGTGAGTCGACGTTTTCCAAGACGGTCCGTGGCAGCCTCGCAACAACGTGAACATCGGCCTGGGGCATCTCAACACGGATGTGCTGGAGCTTTGTTGACCCTCATGTTGCTAGAGGTCCTATGAAAACGCTCCAAGCCGTGGCCGCTCTCTCGGCTGATTCATGCACATGGAGCGAATGCCGGATTGCAGCACACCAAATTGATAAAGCTATCGCTTGGGACCGCCGAGCCGATCTCGGCTGATGGCAGGCGAGCACTCGATCGCAGGGAGATTTCCCTCAGGTGGCTCACGGGTACATTCCTTGTCGGGCTGACCTCCTGTGCGCTGATGGGCTACGCGCTCCTCGCGGCATTCGAGGGCAGGCAACAGCTAGGGATCCCTGCCGAAGCGCTTGTGACCGGCCGGAAGGTCCCGCACCAGATATCCGAACGCGGCGAACGTATCGTGCAAAGCAAGATCGCTTTGCGCCCCGTCGATCGCACGATCATCAGGGCTCCCATTGTTGTCCGGGAGGGAAACACCGACCTCGTTCGACCTGAATCCTTTTCGCTGGTTCGAATGCCCCTGGGATCCAATTTCAAGGTTCAGGAGGCGTACCCGCCCTTTGATCCGCTTGAAATTTTCGCAAATGAAGGCGCGAATGTGCTGCCCGAAACCGGCATGAGCGCCATCTATTCCTCAGACCTCGTGTCCGAGATCAGTCTCCGGACGACTCCGTTTCCCAAAACCGATGCCGAGTTCTCAGTCGTTGACGAAATGAGTGTCGAAGAGATCGAGCAGGAAATCAGGTCCAATGGGGCACTGCTTTCGTCATTGGCTTCCAACCGCGACAACAGGTACCGTGTCGATCCGCTACGCTTCGCCGACGCTTCCGAGATCAGTACGGACATCACCGGGGGGCTGTTCGCCAAGGTGCTTGAAGAGAACGTCACCACCACGATCGCCGAGAACGACAAATCCGCCTTCTCCGAATTCGAAGACGACGTGATCACGTCAAATCGGAGACAACGGATATCATCGACCATAGAGGCGAGGGGATACGATACGGCGGCCGCAGCAGATGTCGAGAAAGCCTTAAGCGCCAACACGGGCGATGACGAACTGAACGAGGGACAGGCCCTTCGGATAGGAATTCTGCGGTCCGGCGACACGGCACGGATCGTTCGCTTCAGCCTTTATCAGAATGCGCGACATGTTCTGACCCTTGCTGTGAACGACAGACAGCGTCTCGTATCGGGCGTAGAGCCACCAATGAACGAAGACATTTTCGCGGCGCTGAATGAACAGGCTCCGCCCACTTTGCCGACCGGGGAGCAGCCTACCGTCTATGACGGGATCTATCGTGCAGCGCTCTCATACGGCATGACGAAAACGATGATTGCCCAGGTGATGCGACTCGTGGCTGCCAATGTCGACCTGCAAGCAAAGGCGAAACCGACCGACAGGCTTGAGGCGTTCTTCTCCGCGGCCGATCAGGAAGGAAAAGCAACCGCTGCTTCAGAATTGCTCTACTTGCGCACCCGGTTCGGTGACGTATCCAAGTCGATCTATCGCTTCCAGGATCCGGCGACAAGGCTGGTCGAATATTACGACAGCGAAGGCAAGGGCGTGAGACCTCTCCTGCTACGCAGGCCCGTACCAAACGCTCGCCTCACATCAAATTTCGGCAACCGTGTGGACCCGATACTCGGATACATGCGAAGACATAGCGGCACGGATCTCGCCGCACCGCAGGGCACACCAATCATGGCCGCCGGTGACGGAGTCATCGAGAGTGCAGGCTGGTCTTCTTCCTACGGTAACCATACCGTGATCAGGCACAGCAATGGCTACGCCACCTCCTACTCTCACCAGAGCGCGATCGCAAAGGGCATCGAGGCAGGTACAGAGATCAGGCAGGGGCAGATCATCGGCTTCGTAGGATCCACCGGACGCTCTACCGGCTCGCATCTGCATTACGAAATGACCGTGAACGGCACCAGGGTCGATTCGATGCGAACGAAGCTTCCGCAGGTTGGCAATCTTGCAGGAGATGCCTTCGCGCAGTTCGTGAGCGGTAAGAAACGTATTGAGCAATTGCTCAATGCCGAAGGTGAGCCATCCCCAGCCCCTGTCACCAAACTCCGATAGTACATGCGGCTGGGCATTCCCTGATTTCTGCGAACCGTTCAACTATCGATTCGATGTCTACCCGCGTCGAGTCGAAACCGATGCCGTAGGTAGGATGGCAGGCATCTGCCGGGCCTTGGATGAAGCGGCAGCGAGGTATTGCTTGGTCCACATCCAATGTGTGTCCCGGCGCTTTACCGATGGCACGCTAAGGTAGTCAATTCCATGACGTACGATTGTACGGACCAATGTAAACCGCTCCTGACCGCTCCCTCAAGACAGAGCGAGAACACCGAGAAATGCGCGCAATCCAACCCTGCATAGGTATATCGATGGGTTGGCATGAGCTCTACTTGGACACGTGTGGCGACACCCTGGCTCACGGGAGCTATCACATGGATGAAGTGGTCCGGCCTTATCATAGGTCCTGGTGGCCGGAATGATCGTCTTCCGATTCCTGCTGGGGCTTCTGGACGACGAACTCGACTTCGACAGATCCTGCCCTCTCGAACCGGAGCGTCGCCTTGAACTTCTCGCCTTCGGCAGGCCGCATTGTGGGATTGATCAGCATGATATGCGTACCGCCGGGTTGAAGCTTGAGTGTACCTCCTGGAACAATATCGAGTCCCTGCTTCGCAGGCCGCATTCTTGCTATGCCATCCACCAGGGAGGACTCATGGATCTCGAGCCGCTCGGCAATGTCGGTCGTGCCGCCAATAAGACGGTCAGCCTCCTGTCCTGTGTTGACGATCGTCACGTAACCACCGAGCACGGGGGCGACCGCAGGCGCGAGCGCTGACCATGGATGTTTCAGTTCGAGGCTTGCTGCTTTGAAGTCATGCGCAAAACCAGGTCCTGCCATCAGATAAGCGAGAAACATGGCGGTCGCGCCGAGTGCCGAAGGCAACCTGTTGTTCATTGTGGTCTCCCTTCATGGCGACGCCGTCTGCTCGGTACCGTACTGGAAAAGCTCCATAGGACTCCAGACGGCCAGCACTCCCACTAGACTGAATACCACCGAAGTCGCGACCATCAGCAGCATCCCTCCGAAGATAACCTTTCTCATCATGTTCTGACTCTCAGCCTACCGGGCGCAAAAGGCGCAAGGCATTGATCGTGACAAGCACGGTTGCGCCCGTGTCCGCCAGGATCGCGGGCCAGAGGCCGGTGATCCCCATAACGGTGGTGACGAGAAATACGGCCTTGAGGCCGAGCGCGATGGTGATGTTCTGGAAAATGTTGCGCATCGTGCGCTTCGAGAGATCGACCATGAGGGCGACATCCCCGACCCTGCCATGAAGGATTGCGGAATCGGCGGTTTCCAGCGCCACATCCGTGCCTCCCCCCATAGCGACACCGATGTCTGCCGCGGCAAGTGCCGGGGCATCGTTGATGCCGTCGCCGATCTTGCCGACGACATAGCCTTCCCGCTTGAGTTCGCCGACAATGCGCTGCTTGTCCTCAGGCATCAGTTCGGCACGGACCTCGATGCCGAGCTGAGCGCCGATGGCCGATGCCGTGCGAGCGTTGTCGCCCGTCAGCATGACGGTCTTGATCCCGGCATCGGTCAGGGCCTTGAGGCCTTCGATCGCGTCCGGCCGGGGTTCGTCGCGCATGGCGATGGCGCCTGCCAGGACATCGCCGATCACCAGAACGGAGACCGTCTTGCCCTCGTCGTTGAGGGCGGTGATCTGCCGCGAATGCGCCGAAGGGATCGTCACGCGCTCGGCGGCGGCCTTCGGTGAGCCGAGGAATACTTCCACGCCGTCGATGACCGCGGTAACGCCTTTGCCGCCGAGCGCCTTGGCGTCGGTCGAAGCCGGAGCGTCAAGCCCGTCCTCCTGTGCCTTGGCAAGGATCGCGACCGCCAGCGGATGGCTGGATCCGGTCTCGAGTGCTGCGGCATAGCGAAGTACGTCGGGACCGCTGCGGCCGAAGGGGACGACGTCGGTCACCTTGGGCTTGCCTTCGGTCAGCGTTCCGGTCTTGTCGAACGCGACGGCGGTCAACCTGCCGACGCCTTCGAGAACCGCCCCGCCCTTCATGAGAAGGCCACGCCTTGCGCCCGCCGACAATGAAGCGGCGATGGCGGCCGGCGTCGAGATGACGAGGGCGCAAGGGCAACCGATCAGCAGGATCGCAAGCCCCTTGTAGACCCACTCGCCCCAGTCGCCGCCTGCGAACAGCGGGGGGATGATGGCGACCAATGCAGCGACAACGACCACCCCGGGCGTGTAGTACCGCGAGAACCGGTCAATGAACCGCTCCGTCGGAGCCTTCGATTCCTGGGCTTCCTCGACGAGGCGCACGACGCGGGCGATGGTGTTGTCCTCGGCAGCCGCGGTAACACGGACACGGAGCGCGGCGTCGCCGTTCACTGTTCCCGCGAACACGTTGTCATCGACCCCCTTGCGGACCGGCACGCTTTCACCCGTCACCGGAGCCTCGTCGACAGAGCTTTCTCCCGACAGGATCACGCCGTCGGCGGAAATCCGGTCTCCGGGGCGAACAAGGATGATCGAACCGACTGCCAGCGTTTCGGCCGGAACCTCGCGGGTCTTGCCGCCTTCTTCCAGCAGTGCCGTCTTGGGCACCAGGTTGGTCAGTGACTTGATACTGTCACGCGCCTTGCCAGCCGCGACGCCTTCGAGCAGTTCGCCGACGAGGAACAGGAAAACGACGGCGGCAGCCTCTTCGGTGGCGTTGATGATCAGCGCGCCAACCGCGGCGATCGTCATCAGCATCTCGATCGAGAACGGCGTTCCTGCCTTCGCAGCCATAAGGGCGCGACGGGCGATGGGCATCAGACCCACCAGCATGGCGACCATGAAAGCATATGTCTCGATGGTCGGGAAAAGATTGCCAATAGCATAGGCGACAACCAGAGATCCGCCCGCGAATATCGTCAGGCGGCCCTTGCGGCTGCGCCACCATGGCCCTTCGCTCGGCCCATGATCGTGACCGTGAAGGCTGTCCATCTCCTTGTCTGCCAGCGCTGGGCCGTGCGCATGACCGGCGTGGTCGTGCGATTCCGAATGGGTGGAGGGCGAACGCTTTGCCACGGGCTTGATCGCTGCAACCGAGTATCCGAGGCCGGCCACCTGCTTTTCGATAGCTTCGAGATCGGCGGACGCATGCTTGACCGTCATCGTCCCCGAGGTCACCGAAACGCTGACGTCTTCAACGCCTGAAACGCGACGAACGGCCGTATCGATCTTGCTCGCGCAGGAGGCGCAATCCATCCCGCCGACCCTGAAACGAGCCTGCTGAACGCCTCCCGATTGGCTCGATATGGCAGCGATGTCACCATCGACCGCTTCGGTTACAGGTTCGTGATCATGGGCATGATGATGATCGTGATCGCCATGTTCATGAGGTCGGCTGTCGGCGTGCTGATGAGCGTTACCGGCGTGATCGTGATGGTCGTGGTCGTGCGTGCAGTCTGGACCATGCTCATGCACAGGTGCCGGTTCTGCAGCTTTCACGGCTCGCACCGGAATCACCTTTGCGGGATAGCCGAGGGCCGACAGTTTCCTCCCGATCGCATCGGGTTCGGCCTCGCTACCGTGCGTAACCTTCATCGTTCCAGCGGTGACCGATACCGATACGTCCGTCACGCCCGGCATGCGCCTTACGGCGGTGTCGATCTTGCTCGCGCAGGAGGCACAATCCATTCCATCGACACGAAATCTGGTCTGCATCGGTTCAGTCATCGTAGCAAATCCTCATCTATCTAAGAGGAAATTTACGACCTCTAGCTGCTAGAGATGCAAGAGGAAAATCACTATCTCCCGGCGGCCCAATGAGGGTTGTATAAACATTAACGCTCTTGAAGACTCTGCGTCTGCGTCCTTAATGGTTTCCGATTTTAATAGCCGGGTTGTCGAACATTTCGATGTAGTCGAACACGTCTCGGCGAGCTTCATCACGGGAACGGTGGACTTTGCGACGTATCCGCTCTCGCTTCAGAAGGTTGAAGAAGCTCTCGGCCACCGCATTGATGCTCCTACCATCTGTCAAGGTCGAGAAAACGGGAACCGGACGGCGTCCAGAGACAGCGATATATCGTCCCTGATGATGTATCGTTTTACGCATCGAACGATTTCCAGCCTCGTTCTGCCTTCGGCAGTTCGGCGAGCCGCGTATGTTTTCGTTCTGTCGTTATCACGCATTCGAACGACCGCAACACGTTAAATGGCGGCATTAGCCTCGCGATTACCGCCTCGATTGAGCCGCATTCGGTTGGTCTTGCAACTGGATACCGGAATTGGGTATACGCCGCACATTTTTATCAAGGCAGCTTTCGATTTGATGCGCTCGGGATAGTCACCGATTAGGATCAACATCTCGGCGACGGCCATCGTTGATATGCCGCGACTTCATCAATGCAGGTGCTTAGTCGGTAACCATGCGGTCGAGCTCACACTCGACAGGCAAGGCCGCGATAACGCGCCTTTACGGCGCAGTTCGCTTTATGATCGGGTTGGTTCCGGCACCGCCCTTCGGGAACGTCGCGTCGAACTCTGCCTGCGCGGCGTTGATCTGCGCACGGTTCTGGATCGCCCATTCGGCAAGGGCGCGCACCGGCCCGGTCAGGGTCCGGCCGAGGGGCGTCAGGTCATATTCGACTGTGGGCGGCACGGTGTCGAACACCGTCCTGCCGACTAGCCCGTCACGCATGAGCAGGCGCAGCGTGCGCGTCAGCATGCGTTGCGAGATACCGTCCACGCTACGGCGCAGGTCGCCGAACCGGCGCGGGCCTACCGCCAGAGCGCCGATCACGAGCAGGCTCCATTTGTCGCCGATGCGATTGAGGATTTCGCGGATGTCGCCGCATTCGCCGCCGTGCTGGAGTGAGGAATGGCTGGGCATGAACTCGCTTTCTTCAGGCATTGCAGGACGATTTCATCGGTATTCTATCGTAACCAGCATCCAATTGGGAACTGAAAGCGCAATTACCTCCCAACAACGGTATGCAAGGAGGAACAGGAACATGAAGAATATAACGGTCTTCGGCGCCACGGGCATGCTGGGCAAGCCCGTCACACAGGAACTGGTTCGCGCCGGCTACAACGTCACGACTCTTGTGCTAGACCCGGATGATGCAGCCGCAATGCTGCCCTCGGATGTGCGACTGGTGAAGGGTGACTTGCAGAATATCGACGCCATCCAGGCTGCGACGGCTGGCGCCGATGGCGTCTATATCAGCGTGTCGAACAAGAACATGGGATCGAAATTCAACGCTGAACGGCAGGGAGTCGGGATTATCCTGACGGTCGCGAAGGAGATGAACGTCGGCCAGGTCGTGTTCCTCTTCTCCTTCCTCGCCAGAAACTATCAGGGCGACTGGTGGGTCTATCGCGACAACAAGGGGTCGTTTGCGGGAGGGGCGGAATCCTACGCTAAGGCTTTGGCCACCTATATTCGCCGGTGAGATTGATGTGCTCCCATCCCAGCGGCGAGACATGGGCCAGGAGATCGGGCGATAGCAGCTTTCCATCGCGTTTCTGACTGGCAACGACGTCGCCCAGCTTCACCGTGTTCCAGAAGATGATGATGGCGGCGAGCAGGTTCATACCGGCGATCCGGTAATGCTGGCCTTCGGCGGAGCGGTCGCGGATTTCGCCGCGCCGGTGGAAGCTGATGGCACGTTTCAGCGCGTGATGGGCTTCACCCTTGTTGAGTCCTATCTGCGCGCGGCGTTGCAGATCGGCATCCAGAATCCAGTCGATCATGAACAGCGTCCGCTCGACGCGGCCGACTTCCCGGAGAGCTGTGGCCAGTTCGTTTTGCTGCGGATAGGAGGCGAGCTTTCGCAGAATCTGGCTGGGCGCGATGCTTCCGGCCGCAATGGTGGCGGCGATGCGCAGGATATCAGGCCAGTTGCGCTCGATCATGGCCTGATTGATTTTTCCGCCGATCATGGCCCGTAAGTGGGCCGGGCGGCCGATGGATTGAACGCATAGAGTCGCTTGGACGGCAGGTCGCGGATTGCGGCGCGAACCGGTAGCCGAGAATGGCGCACGCGGCAAAGACGTGATCTGTGAAGCCGCCCGTATCGGCGAACTGCTCGCGGATATGGCGGCCGACATCGTTCATGAGTAGGCCGTCGAGGATATAGGGAGCTTCGCTCGCGGTCGCGGGAATCACCTGGGTCGCGAACGGCGCGTATTGGTCCGAGACGTGGCTATAGGCTTTCAGGCCCGGGGTATTGCCGTATTTCGCGTTGACCAGGTTCATGGCCTCACCTTGCTCTGTGGCGGCGAAGAATTGGCCGTCGCTCGAAGCCGAGGTGCCCATGCCTCAGAGCTGGGCCATGGGTAGCGCCGCCTGCGCCTCGACCACTATGGCCAGCTCCCGATCGTAGGCTTCGCCTTCGACATGCCATCTGGCAATGCGGATCAATTCCCAGAAGGTGTGCGTGTTCGTCGCATCGGCCATCTTGCGCAGGCCGAGGTTGACCCCTTCGGCAAGGATGACGTTCATCAGCCCGATCCGGTCGGCGCAGGGCGCTCCGGTGCGCAGATTGTCAATGCCGCGTGAATTTTCCCCAGAAGTGCCGAAGTAAAATTCCCCATTTATGCCGATGTGGACGCCAAGGAGAATTGCGGATTTTTCGGCGGCCGACCGCGTGGCTTTTGTGGCGGCGCGAATGCGGGCGGAGCTATGAGGGCTTTGGAGCGGACATGCTCCGGCATGAGTTCGGCATGCTGGCGTAGCCGATAGCTGGAACCTTCGATCTGCACAACGACGGCATGGTGAAGCAGTCTGTCGAGCAGCGCCGTTGCGACGACCGGATCGCCGAATACATCGCCCCATTCAGCGAAGCCGCGGTTTGACGTCAGGATCATGGCGCCGCGTTCATAGCGGGCATTGACGAGCTGGAAGAACAGATTGCCGCCGCCCTGGACGACAGGGAGGTATCCGATCTCGTCGACGATCAGCAGACTCGGCCTGCAGAAGAAGCGAATGCGCTCCTGAAGCCTGCCTTCGCGTTCGGAACGAGCCAGCGAACCGATGAGGTCGGCAAGTGTTGTGAAGTAGACGCTCTTACCAGCCTTGACGGCTTCGACGCCGAGTGCGGTGGCGAGATGACTTTTACCTGTTCCAGGTGGGCCGAGGAAATGGACAGCCTCGTGACGGCCGACGAAGCCGAGCTGCGCCAGGGTAAAGATGCGATCGCGGTCGAGCGAAGGCTGGAAGGTAAAGTCGAAGCCAGCGAGTGTCTTGATCGTCGCGAGTCTGCCCATTCGCAGCGCCGTCTTGATCCGGCTGTTCTCGCGCAGCGTCAGTTCCTCGGAAAGGAGGATATCGATCGCTTCGAGGGCAGACAGCTCGCCGTGTTCGAGGCGTCGGACAACGTGGTCGAGCGCTTCCAGTGCGCGCGGCATCTTCAGGCCGACGAGATCATGCCGAATACGGTCGATCATGGACGGGATGGCATCGAGGGCCGCGCTCACGGGCGGTTCTCCTTTGCCAGGACCTTGCCGACGGCATCATAGAAGGCGAGCGACCGCTGCAGCACGGTGTCGCCGGCGGGTTTGACGACAATGGCTTCGCTTTGTGTTCGTGGCCAGTGTTGCGGTGTGAGTGCTCGTCGGTGGTCAGGATGAACCCGGCGTTGTTTACGGCCCTCGAGGACCGGATGAGCGGCGATCAGGGTGCCGTTCTCGAAGATGCGGACCTCGTCGGCAAGCGAATGGACCTCCACCGCCCGACTGCGGGTCGCATCCGGAACGCTGTAGGTATTGCCACCGACGCTGACCATGCCCTCTCGCGATACGCGGCGCTCCAGCTTGAGAACGGATTTGAAGGGTGCCAGGGGTAGCGGCCGCAGATACCGCCGCTCCTCGGCGAAGGCCTCGTTGACGACCCGCTGCGTCGTCGCGTGCTTCCTTGGATTGGCAACGGTGTCGAGCCAGTGCCGGAGCTGGGTGTTCATGTCGTCGAGATTGCGAAACGAACGGGCGAGGAAGAAGTCTTCGCGAATATACCGAAACGGCCGCTCGACCTTGCCCTTTGTCTTGGCTCGGTAGGCTTTGCATGCCTTGGGATGGAACCCATAGTGGCGGGCCAGATCGATGAGAGCACGGTTGTAGATGATGCCCTCTGTCTGACCTTCGCCGATGACGGCGGTCTTCATCCGATCGTAAAGCACCTCCCGCGGCGCACCACCAATCGCCTCGAATGCGGCGATGTGGCAACGCAGGACGCTCGGCAGGTTCTGATGCATGACGAAACGCGCCCAGATGAAGCGGCTGTGACCCAACACCATCGAGAATAACCAGACGATCCTTGGCGTCATCGGCTCGTCGGTGAAGACGACATGGAACTGGGCGAAATCGACCTGAGCTTGTTCGCCAGGCGGTGTCTCGAAACGGACTTCGAAACCCTGGCTAGCCGGAGGCCGTACATCGCGGAGAAAATCCGTGACCGCAGTGTAGCCGCCGGCATAACCTCGGTCCCGGAGTTCTCGGAGCAACCGACTGCCAGTGAGGCCGGGATAGGTCTTCACCCGCTCCCGCAGGTATGAAGCGAATGGATCGATAACCGTTGCCCGTGGCTTTCTGGGACCGTAGGCCGGAGCCTCGAGGCCCCGCTCGATATATTTGCGCACCGTCTTGCGATCGATACCAGTTTCTCTGGAAATGGCTGACACTGTCAGGCCCTGCTGATGCAGATCCAGGATCATGATCGTCTCCCTCAGCTTGATCACCAATGTCCCCCCTTCCGACCATCGGAAGGAGTATTGGCGATGACGAGCCGCCGGTCTTCCGGGGCGCGCCCCGGAAGACCGGCAACCGCAGCACCTGGGGAAGATTCAAACGGCACTATTGGGGAGTATTGCTCCGGTAATGACACGCAGATGCGTGAACGCTTCGGTGAAGCCGGTCGCTGCATCTACCTCCAGCAGGAGGTTGGTGATCCGCGTGGGCGGAATCTGCTGGTAGAGGTCGAGCACCAGGTTCCCGGCGCCTTCAGGCGCGGTAGCTTCTAGCTTCTCGATATGCAGAACGCCGTTTTTGATCGACCCGCCGGGTATCGTACCCATGCGCGCTGCACGCCCCAGCTCGCGCAGCCGGCTATCGAGCCGGCCTTGCCGATCCGCCAGCCATTCCTCCGGCCGCAGTGGCACATCGAGACGACCGCCTTCAGCGACAGCTTGCGCCGGAACGAGCGCATGCTTCAGGTCGCCATAGCGCCGGGATCTGGCCAGCCAGATATCTCCGGATCGGAACGCATCGCGCAGATGGAACAGCACCGCGATCCCCCATAGGCGGGCGTCACCAGCCGCCTGGGCCCGAAGATGGCGATGCCATTTCGAGCTCGGCTGCAGGAAGCCGGTCTGCGCGGCATCGTTCAAACCGGTGCGCAAGGCCATCACCGCTTCGAGAAGCGGGAGCGCGACGGGCGCAGCCCGCAGATCGAGCAGGCGCAACATGCGCGGAGCGTATCGGCGGAAGCGATGATAGCCGTCGAGCACATGATTGAGAGGATCGTCCGCCATGGTGGCGGTGAGTCTGGTTGCCATTGCAACAAGGGTTTTGAAGCCGCCCCACCCTGACCCGCTCGCGATGACGTTATCCAGCGGCTGGCCATCATCCTGTGCATCGACCAGTGCACCGCCGATTTCGGCGACGTACAATGCACAGAATAACGCCTCGGAAACGATGGTTTCCGAGGCGCCGATGGGTATAGGCTTTGTGGTATCGGAACTTGTGCGTTCGCTATCGTCTCAATTCGCGAAGTCGGGCTCGCTCCTCATCAACTGCCGCCGCACGCTTTCGAGATGGAGGCGCGCACTTTCGGGATCGCCTTCCCGCATTTCGAGATAGGCCTTCTGCGCGATGTCATGCGGGATCGGCTTGAGCGGACGACCGGTGGCCATCGCCTTGACCTGCACCTCGGCGGCGCGCTCGAGATAGTATAAGTCATCGAAGGCCTCGGCGATCGTCGGGCCGAGCACCATGACGCCGTGGTTCTTCATGAAGACGATGTCGGCATCGCCGATCGTGTTGGCGATGCGTTCACCCTCTGCATTGTCCAGCGCCAGCCCGTTGTAATTCTCGTCGACGGCCGTGCGCCCGTAGAATTTCAGCGACGTCTGCCCGGCCCAGATGAAGGGCTCGCCTTCCAGCATGGAAAGCGCCGTCGCATTCGGCATATGCGTATGGAATGCGGCCGTCGCGCGCGGCAGGGCCTTGTGAAGCTGTGCGTGGATGAAGAAGGCCGTCGCTTCCGGCTTGCCCTCGCCTGCCACGACATTACCGTCGTAGTCGCAGATCAGCAGCTGCGAAGCGGTGATTTCCGCAAATGCCCAACCATAAGGATTGACAAGGAACAGGTCGCTATGGCCGGGAACGACGGCAGAAAAATGGTTGCAGATCCCCTCCTGCAAGCCGAGCTTGGCCGCCATGCGGAACGAAGCGGCCAGATCAAGTCGCGCTTCTCGAATTTCTTCGCTGTCCAGCGCGCTGTTGCGCAGAAGGGCCGGCGTCACGCCGGAAGTTTTCAGTTCATGGGCCATGATGCGCCTCCGTTAAAGTGATAATGAAACTCGGGTTGAAGTTAAGTCGAACCCGCTTGCGATCTGATTGACGCCAGCCAGAGACAAATCACCAGGCACAGGGCGAGGAGAGCCGTTATTCCCGGCCAACGGGCATAGTCCCACACGAGGCCGCCGAACCAGCTTATGATCGCGCCACCCATGTAATAGCTGAAGAGATAGAGCGACGAGGCCTGAGCCCTCGCCTGCGTTGCCTCCCGGCCAACCCAGCCACTTGCCACCGCGTGCGAGGCGAAAAAGCCGATCGTAAAGACCACTAGCCCGCCAAGCACGAGCGGCAGCCAGTCGAAGAGCATCGCCAGAGCGCCCGCAACTGTGACACCGAGCGATATCAAAAGTACCTTGCGGCGTCCGAAGCGATCGGCCATCGCGCCAGCCATCGGCGAGCTGACGATGCCAGCGATGTAAATGCTGAAGAGAAGACTGACGATGGTTTGGCTGAGAGTAAAGGGCTCGGCCAGCAGGCGATAGCCAAGGTTATTGTAGACCGTGATCAGCCCGCCCATCAGTAGGAAGCCTGTGACGTAGAGACGTCGCTGCGCAGGGTTACGTAGATGGGCGGCGTAATTCGATAGGATCCGCACGGGATCCACGCCTTGCCGAACGAAGTGACGTGACGCCGGTAGAAGCACCGTGAAGGCCGCGGCCGTGATCATTCCGGCTATGCCGATAGACAGGACCGCGACATGCCAGTCGCTATAGTCGAGCACGATACCGGTCATGACCCGGCCGATCATGCCGCCGATGGCCGCGCCGCTGACATACAGCCCGATCGCATAACCTGCCTGCTTTGGATCAATTTCCTCGCTGAGATAGGCCATGGCAACTGCCGGCACGCCGCTCATCGCTACGCCCTGCAGCGCACGATAGATCAGAAACGTCGACCAGTTGGTCTCATAGGCCGACGCCAAGATCAGCAAACCGGAGAGAAATAGCGAGACAACCATCACCGACTTGCGACCGACCACCTCGGAAAAGGCGCTCGTCACCGGCATGCAGATCGCAAGCACCGCAATATTGACGGACAGCGACAAGGCTGCATCCGCAGCCGTGATGCCATATGCCTGCGAGAAGACCGGCATCAGGGGCTGGACACAGTTCATCAGGGCAAATGTCGAGAATCCCGCCGCGACCATGGAGATGGCAACGCGGCGAAACTCCCAGGTTCCGCGGCTGATGAACGGGTTACTGTGCGAGCGGTATTCCAAGCGACCGTCCGATCTCAATGCGTGGACGGCAGCAAGGCCTCGGTCAGGGCCGCAACCTTCAGCAGAAGACGTTCCTGGTACCAGCCTGACATGATCTGCAGACCGACCGGAAGTCCGTCCGCTGTCCTGCCGCAGGGCATCGATATAGCCGGATGGCCGGTCAGGTTGAGCGGGAAGGTGAAGGGATACCAGGCGCCACGTACCGTTCCAGCCGGTCGGCCATCGATCTCGATCTCGCCGTGGGTATCGACGGTGATCGGCAGGGGCGGCGCCGTCAGGACCGGCGAAACGATGACATCGTAAGTCGACAACGCATCCTGCAGCTTTCTGAAGAAAGCAGTTCTGGCAAAACTCGCATCCGCAACCTCGATCGCGCTGCGCCGCCGCCCCTGCTCGATCCGGTCGATCAGGGTCTCGTCCATGACGTCTCGGAATTTTTCCAGATGGAGGCCAACGCGTGCGGCAAGGCCGACGCTTAGAACCGTCATGAAGGCTGGTTCCATCGCCTTGAAATCGATGTCGATCTCTTCCACCACGGCGCCGGCATCCGCCATCGCATCAACGGCGGAACGGGTAATCGATGCGACCTGCCCTTCCACATGCGCGCCGCCGGTCGGCAGCCAACCAACCTTTAGGCCCTTCAACGACGAAACGCTCTTCTGCATCGGCATCTCCGCCTGGCCGTAGGGATCGCGGCTATCGAAGCCGGCGATCGCCTCGAACAGAAGCGCAGTGTCGGCGACGTTACGTGCCATCGGGCCGACATAGGAGTTGGCGCCGAACATGTCGGGGAGCTGCAGGTGCGGGATTGTCCCAAGCGTCGCCTTGAGGCCAACAATGCCGCAGCACGCGGCAGGGATGCGGATCGAACCACCACCGTCGGTGCCAAGAGCAAGCGGCCCCATTTTGGCTGCAACGGCGACAGCAGCGCCGCTGCTGGATGCACCCGGCGTCACGTCCGGATGCGTGGGATGCAGGGTGCGGCCACTGACCGGTGAGGTGGCCGATGGCTTGTGGCCGAACTCAGGGGTCGTGGTCTTCCCGATCAAGATGGCGCCGGCCTTCTTGCTGCGGGCAATCGACACCGCATCGTCTTTCGGAACGAAATCGGCAAAGATCTTCGAACCGTTGGTGGTGCGCACACCGGCGGTGTTGATCATGTCCTTGGCCGAATAGGGAACGCCGTGCAGCGGGCCGAGTTCGGCGCCGGACATGACCATGTCCTCTGCGATCTTTGCCTGCGCTAGCGCTTGCTCGCCCGTCACCGTGACGAAGGCGTTCAGCGCGCTGCCGGCCTCGATGCGATCGAGGGCAGCCTGGACGGCTTCGACAGGCGAGACAGTCTTGTTGTGAATGGCCGAGGCCAGCTCGACGGCGGACAGATCATGAATTGCAGACATCGGCTACTCCTGAGGGATCGCTCAATTAAAGGAAGCTGTGACCGCCATTGAGGGCGATCGTCTGGCCGGTTAGAAAACGAGCTTCGTCGCTCGCGATATAGGCGACGAGACCGGCAACCTCATCCGGCTCGGCGACGAACCCGACCGGAGTGGCATCGAGCAGAGCGTTCAGCGTTTCCGCCGGGATCTTGTCATGGGCGCGCGTCTTGATAGCACCGGGGCAGACGGCATTGACCGTGACGCCATGCGGCGCCATTTCGCGCGCCAGTGCTCGGGTAAACCCAACAACCCCCATCTTGGCGGCCGCATAATCCGCGAGCCGCAGATCGCCAGCGAGCGCCGCGTTGCTGGACATGTTGATGATACGGCCCTTGCCGCGCGCCTGCATCTTCGGCGCCATGATGCGGCTGCTGCGCATCGTCGTCATCACGTTGATCTCCATGACGAAACGCCAGACGTCTTCGGTGGAATCAACGAACAGGCTGGCGCGCTCGCGGCCGCCCTGCCCGACATTGTTAAAGAGAATGTCGATCTCGCCCAGCTCGCGCTCGACCTGATCGAAGAATGCCTGAAGGCAGGCCGTGTCGGTGCAGTCGCCGGCGACCGACAGGAGGCCTTCCATGTCGTCGGCGCCCTCAACACGATCGAGATCCAGCACCGCAACACGGGCACCTTCGGCGATGAGGCGCTTGGCAGTGGCCAAGCCGATCCCGTGGGCGCCGCCGGTGACGACGGCAACCTTGTCCTTGAAACGCATCATAGTTCAGTGTCCTTTAGTGAAAGGTTCGTCCACCATCGACGGCAAGCGCCACGCCGGTGATGTAGCTGGCGGCCGGAGAGGCGAGAAAAACAATCGCTTCGGCCAGTTCGGCCGGATCGGCGATACGCTTCAGGGCGTAGCGGGTCTTGATCTGCTCAAGCCGTGCGGCCGGGTCCGGCGCATTCTCGTAGCTGGTGCGAAAAAGCGGCGTATCGACAGCGCCGGGGCATATGGCATTGACGCGAATGCCGTACGGCGCCCATTCCATGGCGAGCGTCTTGCTCATCATCACCAAGCCAGCCTTGGCGGTGCAATAGGCGGTGCGGTCGGCAAGCGGCATCAGACCGGCACCGGAAGACAGGTTCACGATGGCACCGACAGGGGACTGCTTGAGATATGGCAGCGCCGACTGACAAGTGCGCATCGGGCCGGTCAGATTGACGGCGAGGATGCGGGCCCATTCGGTGTCGGACATTGTCTCGACAGGCTTCAGCAGGTCGATGCCGGCGCAGTTGATCAGCCCATCCAAACCACCAAGTGCCGCGACGGCACTGGCAAATGCCGCGTCAAAGCCCGCGTGATCGAGGAGATCGCCTTTGAGTGATGCGACAACGCCCTCGGACGAGACGCCAGCCGCTTCGTTGCGATCAATGATCGCAACCTTGGCACCGCGTGAGGTAAGCAGTTGTGCAGTGGCGAGCCCGATCCCGGCCGCGCCGCCGACGACGATGAACCGCAGGCCTGAAACGTCAGTCGTCATGCCACCTTCTCCGATTGGAGCAGCACGCGCATGTCGTCACTGATGGCATCGCAGCGGTCGATCCAAAGGCCGGAATGGCCGGTGACATATTCGAGGAACTTGGTCAGCAGCTTGGCGCCCGAGGGCTGGCCGATGAATTCCGGATGGCAGGCGAGCACCATCATCCGGTCCTCTGCATAGAGTGTATCGAATTCCCAGGACCAGATGTCGAGCACGTCCTTCGGATTGGTGATCGTGCGGCCCGGCAGGATTTTCGAGAACTGGAAGAAGGGCGAATCCGTCAGGATGTAGCGGAATGGCAATTCGACGATATTCGTCTCCTTGCCGCGGATCTTCAGCATGTAGGGCGCATCATTATCGAAGAAGTTCGAGGAATAGTCGAACTTGTACTGAAGCATCAGGTCCATCGTGTAGTCGGTCACCTCGGCGGCCGGCGAACGCCAGCCGCGCGGCGCCTTGCCGGTGGCCTTCAGGATTGCCTGGTAGCCCTTTTCCATCTCCTCAAGCTCTTCCTCGGGCGACAGGTTGACGATCCAGCGATGGGTATGGCTGTGATGGGCGATCTCGTGACCGTCCTTCAGCAATGCATCAATCACTTCCTGATGGGCCTCGACCACCTGGCCGGGCACGAAGAAGGTCGATTTCACGCCGAATTTCCGCAGCACGTCCATCACCCGCCAGACGCCGACCTTCCAGCCATAGGCGCCCTGCGACATCAGGATCGGACGTTTCGTAGCTTCCGGATCGCGAGCCGTCCACATCGTCTCGCAATCGAGATCGAAGGTTAGCATCAGGGGGAAGCCCTTGCTCGTATACGCCATTGAAGTCTCCTTGAATTCGGTCGGTCGCAATAGGTCTTTAGAAAAACCGGGTGAAGTTGACCCAGCGCTGGGCCAGCATGAGGATGAGTGCGGTGCCGACGATCATCAGCGTGGAGGCTGCCGCGATCGAGGGATCGACGCCCTGCTCGACGGCCGCGAAGATCTTGACCGGCAACGTCGTCTGACGCGGCGAGATCAGGAAGATCGTCACCGGCACGTTGTCGAGCGAGGTGACGAAGGAGAAGATGCCGCCGGCGACGAGGCCGGGCTTGAGGATCGGCAGCGTTACGAGGCGGAAGGCCGTGAAGCCGCTGGAGCCGAGAACGCGGGCCGCTTCCTCGATCTGCGGGTTGAGGCCTGAAAGGCTCGCCAGTGCCGAACGCACCACATAGGGCAGCGTGATGATCGCATGGGCCAGGACCAGCACGGTAAAGGAGCCACGGAAGCCGATCATGCTGACATATTGCAGCAGCGCCACGCCGATGACGACGGCCGGAAAGACCAGCGGCGCCATCAGCAGCGAGATGATCGCATCGCGACCTGGCACCATCCGGTGATGCAGCGCATAGCTTGCGGCGACGCCGAGTACGAGCGACACGACGGTGGCGAGCGATGCCAGCAGAAGGCTGGTGCCGATAGCCCGCAGGTAACCTGCGTCGTTGAGGACGGCAGCGAACCAGTCGAGCGTCCAGCCTTGCGGCGGGATCGTCAACAGCGCCGTGCTGTTGAAAGACGCAAGCGCGATGACCAGCGTCGGGGCGTTGAGAAAGAGCAGGACGAGAACGGCGAATGCAGTCAGCAGCACCGAGGGATTTCTTGCCATCATGCCGGGAATCCTTTCGTCCAGTTGGCGGCAACCCGATTGGCGCCCCAGATGAGGAACAGCGCGATGAAGGTCAGCACGAAGGCGAGCGCTGCTCCGGCCGGCCAGTTGAGATTGGTCATGAACTCGTCATAGATCTGCGTCGCCATCACCGCGTAGGTCGGCCCGCCCAGCATGCGCGGGGTGACCAGCGCGCTGATGGCCAGGACGAAGACCAGGATCGAGCCGGTGATGATGCCGGGCAGCGCCAGCGGAATGGTGATCGAGAAGAACACTTGCGGGCGGCTGGCAAGCAGGGTCTGTGCCGCGGCCTCGACATCGGCCGGAATGTTCTGCAGAGCCGGCACGAGCAGCAGCACCATGAAGGGCAGGTAAATCTGCGTCAGGCCGATGATCACGCCGGTCAAATTGTACATAAGATCGAGCGGCTCGGTGACGAGGCCGAGCTGTATCAGGCTGTCATTGACCAGCCCGCGCGGCGCCAGCAGGATCATCCAGCCATAGGAGCGCACGACGATGTTGAGCAGCAGCGGAAAGATGACCAGCAGCAATGTCGCCGTCTGCATTTTCGGGCTCGAACGCACGATGAACAATGCCAGCGGGAAGCCGATCAGCAGGCAGGTGACGGTGACGACCGCGCCGAGCGCCAGCGTGCGCCCGATGATTTCCAGATAATAGCCATCGGTCAGGACGACCGCATAATTGGCGAGTGTCCACTCGGTGCCCAGCCCCTGCATCGACGTATAGGACCGCAGGCTCATCACGAACATCAGGATCGTCGGCACGACGAAACCGACGAGAAGCAATGCGAGCGGCGGCGAGATCAGGACCACGCCGGATTTGTTCTTGGCAAACAGAGTCATTCGGCAGCCCCTTCATGGGGAGAAACGAAAACCTTTGCCGGATCGACCGCCAGCTTGACTTCGTCGCCGACCTCAAGGCCCGCAAGAGGTCCCGTTGATGGCACCTTGGCCAGCAATTCCGCATCGCCGCCGACATTGACCAGATACTGGATCGAAGCACCGGAAAAGATCTTGAGCACGATGCGGCCTGCAACCGCGTGACCGGCTGTCGCCGTGTCCGACGGATTGAGAACGACATCTTCCTGGCGGATGACTACGCTCACGGGCTTGCCCGCGAGGAAGCTGACTTTGTCGGCCTTCAGCTCGGCGCCCTCGGCAAGCGCCACGGATCCGGCCTTGCCCTCGATGCGTGCCACGGTTCCGCTCAGCTTGTTCGGGCTGCCGATGAAGCCGGCGACGAAGCCGTTGGCCGGCGAGAAGTAGATCTCTTCTGGCGTGCCATATTGCTGGATGTCGCCAGACGCGAGCAAGCAGATGCGGTCGGAGAGCGACATCGCCTCATGTTGGTCATGAGTGACGAACAGGCTCGTCATATTGAGTTCGCGCTGCAAACGCTTGAGTTCGATCTGCATTTCGTCGCGCAGCATGGCATCAAGGTTCGACAGCGGTTCGTCAAACAATAGAATGCCCGGTCGCGGCGCGATTGATCTCGCAAGTGCGACGCGCTGCTGCTGGCCACCCGAGAGCTGGCGCGGATAGCGATCCGCATGCTTGTCCAAGCGCACGCGTGCCAAAGCATCGTTGACCCGTGTCGAAAGTTCGGATCCGCGAACGTTCTGGCGGCGAAGGCCGAAAGCAACGTTTTCGAAAACCGTCATGTGCGGAAACAGCGCATAGGACTGGAAGACCAGGCCGATATTGCGCTTATTGGTCGGCAGCCGCGTCACGTCGCGGCCGCCTATGGAGATTTCCCCGGATGTCGGCTCAAGTAGGCCGGCCACCATTCTCAGGATTGTCGTCTTGCCACAACCCGAGGGGCCGAGCAGCGAAACGAACTCGCCTTCCTTTACGTCGAGCGAAATGTCGTTGACGATGGGCGTCTGATTGTAACGCTTGACAAGGGCGCGGAGAGAAAGACCTGACACGATGGGGCCGTCCTTGCTTGAATTCGATTTCGGGGGAGAAGATCAGCGCGTGACTTCACGCTGCCAGCGCTGGCGCCAGGACGCGACATCCTTGGCGATAACGGACGGCGACGGGAAGTAGAGTTTGCCGTACATGTCCGGCGGCACGACGGACGCGGTCTTTTCGTTGAGCGTGACGGTCGTGTTGACGGGGCCGGCATACATTTTCTCGGCAAAGCACTTCTGCGCATCGGCCGAAATGACGGTGTCGATGTATTTGAGCGCCGCTTCCGGGTGCTTGCCACCCTTCGGAATGACCATCGTCACTTTGATGCCGATCGCGCCTTCCTTCGGATAGGCAATGGCCATCGGTGCGCCATTGTCGGCGGCGATCGTCGCACGGTCCGGATAGAAGGGAGCAATCACCGCTTCACCGCGTTCGAACATCGAGATGATCTGGTCAGGTTGGGTGTAGAAGGCAACAGCACTCGGCTTCAGCTCCTTGACCGCCTCAAAACCCTTGTCGAGATTGGTCAGATCGCCACCGCGCAGACGGTTCATGGCGATAAGGAAATGCACACCGGATGTGCCAGCAATATCGGGCAGCGCCACCTTACCCTTGAATTCCGGTTTGAACAGATCGGCCCAGGAGGTCGGCGCTTCCTTGACGACCTTCGGATTGTAGGCGATCAGCGTCGCGCTCCACTGATACTGGACGAAGTATCCGCCCTCGCCGACAGCGCCCCGGGCGAGCTGCGCGCCATTGGCCAGCTTGGTCACGTCGACCTTTTCCAGCAGACCTTCGGCAGCGAGCTGGGTTGCAAACGAATCGTCGATGTAAACGGCGTCGAAATCTGACTGCCCGCCGGTTGCGCGGATCATTGAAGCGAACTGCGAGGAGTTGCCCTGCTGGACCGTCACCGTATTTCCCGTTGCTTTCGCGAAGGGCTGGATATGGCAGGCATCCGCCGACTTGGCGAAGCTGCCGCCGAAGGCGCCGACCACGATATCTTCAGCGGAAGCGGTCGTCGCAAAAATGGAGGCGGAAAGGGTAAGCGCAAGCAATCTGGAATTCATTGATGTTCCCCTTGTTGATGTCTGCTGCTGAGCGACATGGAACAACAATAATTTACAAAAGGCAATATTATCTTTCGCGAAAGATAGCTGAAAGATTTTGCATTTGATGTAGAATATAAAGGCAATCGCCTATCGAGAATGCAGCAAGGCTCTCACGCCAGCTTAACGCTCAACTTTGTTGCATTTCTGGTTGGGCAGGCCGATCGACAGGGACCTGCGGCATACTATTAATCACCATCATCCGCCGCAGGAGGTTCGTTAGAAGATCGAGCTCATCCTTAGAAAACATCCGCACCATATGTGACTCGAGACCGGCATGCGCCGGCATGGTGCTTTCGCTCAAAACATAGCCTTCGTCGGTAAGCTCGACGATCGTCCCACGTCCGTCGTGCGGATCTACCAGGCGACGAATGAACCCCTGTGCCTCGACCTTGCGGATCAGGTTCGAGACCCCGCCGGAGGTGATTAACAGCGTGTTCTGCAACTGCGTGGGCGACATCCTGTAGGGTGCTCCGACGCAGCGCAGGGTCGCGATGATGGCATAGGTGGAATATTTGATCCCGAATTTTGCGAGATTGGCGTTCATCGCCGACATCAGCATTTCACTGAAATGAAGAATTCGCCCCGTGACAGCTTTTCCGCTGCAGTCGATCTCCGGCCGCTCCTGCTGCCAGTAGCCAATACCGACATCGACAATATCGGTCATTTCATCCATCATTAGTCTCACCTCAAAATGCCTTTGACTTATATTTATCTTATCTGAAAGGAATTTTGAAGGTTTGTAAATGCATCTCGACCGCACCCGCATTTCTGCGAGGCGACCGAAATCCGATAGTGAAGAGCGCAAGGCAGCTCCGCCCCTAACAGCCCTTGTTTGATGTTATTTAGAGATCACCGGCAACGAATTGAGCGCGACCGAGGCCGAACGACCAGTCGACCAGTCGTCATCCGTGTTTTGGATAAACGAAATCATCACATCGCTTGATTCTATCCCACACTCGTCTTTCAAGTCTGCGCAGAGATTTTCGTAGAATGCCAGTTTCGCCTCTCAATACCGAGGGCGCGAGACGACTTCCAACAGGACGAACTTTTCGGTGCGGGGAATGTCGAGGCCGGTGTCGAGCGCCTGCAGGTGTGAGGCTTCGTGCTCGGTCAGAATCTGGTAGCGGTCGCGCTCCGGGACTTTGAAAGACCGGACCATCGAATGATGAGCCGTGTCGAGAAAAAGTTTGATCTCTTCCTGCGTGCGACCCTTGAGGACATGAAATTTCATAAGCGGCATAAAGCATTCTCCTGCTTTGGGTTGCCCTCCTCCCAAAACTTGTAAACTGTCTGATTATTTCGGTGATCGGGCGGCCTGAAAGACCGCCCAGAGCGCGGATCAGGCGGTGCGCTTCAGCGCGTCGCCGATGATCGAGACGATCGTGCCGATCTGCTCGCGCTCGACAATGAGTGGCGGCGAGAGCGCGATGATATCGCCAGTGACGCGGATCAGCAGCCCCTTGTTGAAGCAATCGACAAAGACGTCATAGGCACGCGTATCTTCTCACCGTGCCTGTGCGGCAGGTGTCCTAGATGGGGTTCGGGCTTGCCGCACGCGTCACCGCCATCGGTGCAAGCGTTCTTCTGGCGCTGTGGGTGGCGATGATTGCATTGTTCTACTGGACGAACGATCTTTCGCACACGGCAACCCGCCTGCCGGCCGAACAGTTGAAGGCCATCGTCACCCTGATCGACGCGACGGCACCGGCCCAGCGTCCGCTAGCGCTGGACGCGCTCCAGTCCTCCATGCTCTCCCTCTCGCTTCTGGCGGCTCCCGCCCCACCGGCCGGCGCTGCCGAGATGCGTGACGAAAGCGGTTTCGCGACCTACCGCGAATTGCTCGGCGCCCGGTTGCTGTCGATCCGGCTTCTTGAAGTGCCCGAAACCATCACCCGGCCCCGCCTTTTCCAGCGCGCCGCCCGACCGCTATCCTTTCAGGTAACGCTCGCCGACGGTCAGGTGCTTCTTGCCGAAGCGCGCACCCCATTTATCGTCACCTTTTACGGCCTGCCAGCCGGCATGGGGGCCGGCCTCGTCGGCACATTGTTTGCGGCCATAGCCTTCTTTCTGCTGCACCGGGAAATCCAGCCGCTGACCCGGCTTGCCGCGGCCGTGGACGCCATCGACCCCTCCGGTGAACCGGTTCCCCTGCCCACGATCCGCGCCACGACACCGGAAATCCGGGCGTTGATGCGCGCTTTCGAGCGTCTGCAAAGCCGCCTTCGCGTCATGACCCGCTCACGCATGGCGCTGATCGGCGGCATCCAGCACGATGTGCGCAGCTTCGCTACCCGCCTGCGGCTTCGTCTCGAGCAATTGCCCGATGCCGCCGAGCGCGAGCGCGCGACTGCCGATATCACCGACATGATCGACCTGCTCGACAACGCGCTTCTGACTTCCCGCGCCGGCGTGGGCGCTCTGGAAGAGGAAATGCTGGATTTGGCCGAATTCCTGCGCGGTGAGGTGGCCGATTTCCGCCGCGCCGGCCAGCCGGTGGTGCTGGAGCCCTTTACCCCGGATGGGGAGGCCTGGATGATCGGCGATCGCCTGGCACTGCGGCGCGTCATCGGCAATATCGTAGACAATGCCGTGAAATACGGCCGCAGCGCACGCGTTTCCCTCATGGTGGACAGCCGCACGCTGCATGTGCTGATTGCCGATGAGGGGCCGGGCTTTTCGGTACGGGATGGCGAACTGCTGCTGGAGCCCTTCGTGCGCGCAGAGCCCCCGCGCGCCCGCGCGACCGGTGGCGCGGGGCTGGGGCTGGCCGTTGCCCGCACGCTGATCGAGGCGCAGGGCGGCTCGGTCAGGCTTGGAAATGGTCAGCAGGGTGGTCTGGTGGAATTGGTCCTGCCCCGCTTCACGTCCACCTGAGGCGCAACAAAACGCTACATTTTCAAACAGCCGGAACATTCCGGCGAAAACTGCGGGCCCCATCCTGTCATCATCAGGAACACAGGAGGACGCCGTGAAAAATCGGATTATCGTTTCCATTGCCGCCAGCATGATTTCTGAGCGGACGCTTGACCCGCAATCCATCAACGCGATCCTGAAGCAGCGGGCGGAGATGGCCGGGCTGGAGCCAGCAGAATTCTCGGCGCATGGGCTGCGGTCGAGCTATCTGACAGAGGCCGCCAATCGCGGCGTCCCCCTGCCCGAAGCCATGGAGCAGTCGCGACACCGCTCGGTGCAACAGGCGTCGAGCTACTACAACAATGCGACGCGGTGCAGCGGAAGGGCGGCGCGGCTGCTTTGAAGTGATTTTACGTTGCCCCAAGCGTGACCAACGCCGGCTCCACTGCGACATGCTTTCGAACATTTGTGTTCACCAAGGATGTCGATGAGACTCGGGCCATTCACGTAAAACCCTGCAAGACAACCTGCGGTTTTTCACGTAGCCGCGATTTCCTTCGCCAGCCGCATAAGCGCCGCGACCTCTCGCCGGCGCATGTTCCGACTGAGGCATGTGACGTGTTCCATGTAAATCTGTGGCATCTCGACGATTGGCAGACGTACAGGCCCATCGCTGCGAGTCACCGCCTGCTCGAACATGAATCCGATCCCGAGCCCTTGCGTAACCGCTTCATAAAGCGCCTCGCGTGCGCCCAGCCGGATAACCGGATCGAGGATTAAACCGCAGGCTTTCAGCGCAGCGTTGACAGCCTCCTGCGTCAATGACGTTTCCGTGCGAAAGACGACCGGCTGATTGACCAGTTCATGGAGCGATACGGGCGTGCCCCGACGCGCAAAGACATGCTCGGGCGGAACGAGTGCCACGACCTTCTGACCAACATAGGGAACGGACGAGAGATCGGAGTCGGTGGGCGCCTCGGTCACGATGGCCGCGTCGCAACGGTGGGTCATCAAGGCATCGCGGACCTGATGCCAGTCTCCGAACGTCGCCGTCACCCGAACACCCGGGTAAATTCGCTTGAACTCGGCAATAAGTTGCATGGCCGGGTTGGGCGCACCGCACATCACGCTCAGTTCGCCAAAGCTCAACGCCCGGGACGCGGCAAGAATGTCGCGGGCAATATTCTCGATATCGCCAATTGCCCTTGTTTCGGCAAAAAGACGAACCGCAAGCGGTGTCATGCGCACCCCCTGCCCGGTCCGTTCGAACAAAAGCACGCCGAACTCGCTTTCCAACGAACGGATCTGCGCCGTTACAGCCGGCTGACTGAGGCCGAGCTTGCGGGCCGCACCGGAAACGCTGCCCTCGCTGGCAACGGCATTGAAACTGCGCAGCTGGGCATGACTGATAGACGTCGACACGATTTTCACGACCCATAAATTGAATTTATATCACGTCATATAGATGTAAATTGAATTTTATATGACCACGCCAACTCAGGAAAAGGCGTCGTCATGGCTCGGCTGGAAATTGAACGGATCGGCAAGCGGTTCGGAACCACGGACATCCTTAAATCGATCGATCTCGATATCGCGGATGGCGAGTTCATCTCACTCGTCGGACCTTCCGGCTGCGGAAAATCGACTTTGCTGCGGATCATATCCGGGCTGGAACAACAGAGTGAAGGGCATATTCGCCTAGGCGGCAACGCCGTAGACAATTTGCGGCCACGTGACCGCGACCTTGCAATGGTGTTCCAGTCCTACGCTCTTTATCCCCATCTTAGCGTCGAGCAGAACATCGCTGTGCCGCTTACCATGCGACGCCTCGGCTCGCTGCAAAGGCTGCCTTTTGTCGGGGCCTTACTGCCCGGCGTGCGCCAGCAGCGTAAGACCATTGCATCCGATGTCGATGCCATTTGTGAGAGCCTTTCGATTGCCCCGCTTAAGAACCGCAAGCCGGCCGCGCTTTCCGGCGGTCAGCGTCAGCGCGTGGCCCTTGCCCGCGCTATGGTCAGGCAGCCGAGCGCCTTCCTCATGGACGAACCGCTCTCCAACCTCGATGCCAAAATGCGCGTGCAGGCACGCGCGGAAATCGCAGCCCTTCATCGCAAACTTGCGACCACCTTCGTCTATGTCACGCATGATCAGGCCGAAGCCATGACCATGTCGGACCGGATTGCCGTCCTGATGGAGGGTCGCCTGCTACAGGTCGGCAGCCCGGACGAAATCTACAGCAAGCCGCAGGACCTGCGCGTCGCCCAGTTCATCGGAAGCCCCGTTATCAACACGGTCGAAGGTCATGAAATCGACGGGCGTTTTGTCGGGATGGATCGCAATGGTGAAGCATGTTCGACGGGCGAACCCGTACATCTCGCCTTCCGGCCAGAAGCAGCCCGCCTCACGGCGCCCGGCGCCGGCATGTTCGCGGGCCGGGTTCGACATCTGGAAAACCTGGGCTCGGAGATATTCGTTCAGGCCGAGACGACGGACGCCCGGACGCTGACAATCCGACTGCAACCGGAAACGCCACGTCCCGGTATCGGCGAGACCATCGGCATCGACGTCGATGCGCGGCACTTCCATGTCTTCAGTGTCGATCTTCGCCGCCGTAAACCCGTCTTTCTGCCGGGGGGCGCGGCATGAACGGTCGACTTTCCATCGCCTGGCTTTTCATGACCCCGGCGGCGGTGCTGATGATGGTGTTCCTGCTCGGACCACTGGTCGCGGTCTTCCTGCTGGCGTTCACGGATTACCAGCTTGGCGCATCGACCGTTGAAATGATCGGCCTCGCAAACTTCCGTCAGCTTGCCGATGATCCGGTGTTCCGCCGCTCGCTTGGCAATACGCTGCTTTACGCCATGATCGTCGTGCCGGGCTCGGCCGCACTCGGCCTTTCTGCCGCACTTCTGGTCAATGCACGCCAGTCGTTGCGCACCTTCTATCGCACGGTCTTCTTTCTGCCCGTCATGGCAAGCCTGATCGGCATGGCGATCGTTTGGGAGTTCATGCTGCATCCGGGGTTCGGAATTGCCAACCACATCATGCGGTTTCTCGGCCTTTCACCACAAAACTGGCTGAACGACCGGAACCTCGCCCTGCCGGTTCTGGCGCTCATCGGCATCTGGCAGAATTTTGGGTTCAGCATGGTTCTGTTTCTGGCCGGCCTCGCCAACATTCCGGCCGATCTTTACGACGCCGCCGAGATCGACGGGGCACCGAACGCCTTCGACCGCTTCCGACTGGTGACATGGCCACTGCTACGACCGGTCACCGTCTTCGTGCTTGTTACCTCGGCAATCCGTTCCTTTCAGGTTTTCGATACGGTTCATGCCTTGACCAAGGGTGGACCGGCAAAAGCGACAGAAGTGCTGCTCTACACCATCTACGCCGAGGGGTTCGAGTTCTTCCGAACCGGCTACGCCGCCGCCCTCAGTGTCGTTTTCGTCCTCATCATCACCGGCCCCGGCCTGCTGCGTCTTCTCCGCTCGAGCCGCAAGGAGGAAACTGTATGAGACACGGTCTTTCCTGGAGCCTTGCGGGTTTATTCCGCCATGCGATGTTGCTTGCCATCGCCGCCTTCGCACTCATGCCCTTTGCGGTGATGCTGACCACCTCGATCAAGCCTGCGGCGGAAATCTTCACCGAGGGTTATCGCTGGTGGCCCCATCAGACGGCCTTCATCGCCAATTACACCGAGGCGCTGACGCGCGTTCCGGTCGCCCGTTACCTCCTGAACGGGGTCGTCGTCACGGTCTCGGTCCTTTTCCTGCAGATGCTCGTCGCGATGCCGGCCGCCTATGCGCTTGCCAAACTGCGCTTCATCGGACGCAAGGCCGCCTTCGGTCTGGTGCTCTTCTGCCTGCTCATCCCCTATCACGCCATTGCCGTGCCCTTGTTCATGTTGCTGCACATGACGGGCTTGCTCGGCGGTTACGCGGCGCTTGTCCTGCCCTTCACGATTTCCGCCTTCGGCATCTTCCTGATGCGGCAGTTCTTCGTGAGCGTTCCCGACGATCTGCTGGACGCCGCCCGCATGGATGGCCTCGGCGAGTTTTCCATCGTCTGGCGTGTGATGCTGCCGGCGAGCCTGCCAGCGCTTTCGGCCTTCGCGATCTTTTCGGTCATCGCCCACTGGAATGACTATTTCTGGCCGCTGATCGCCGTTTCCGATGACCGCTACTTCACCCCGCCGCTCGGTATCGTTGCCTTCCGCAACGCCGAGGCTGGCGACGATTACGGCCCGCTGATGGCCGCGACCACCATCATCGTGCTGCCGCTCGTCGTATTCTTTCTCATCGCCCAGCGCCGCTTCATCGAAGGCATCGGCTTTACGGGCGTGAAATAACCCCCCTCCTCCCGCAACCCAACCGGAGACCTCCCGAAATGAAACATCTCATGACTGCGGCAGCCTTCGTGCTCGCCGCAACGGCAGCGCATGCCGAAACGGAAATCGTCGTGCAATATCCCTACGCCGAACTGTTCGACGCCACGATGAAAGCGGAAGCGGAAGCCTTCTCCGCAGCGCATCCGGATATCAAGGTCACCTATCGCTCGGCCTACAAGGATTATGAGGACGCCTCACAGCGTGTCCTGCGCGAAGCGATCACCGGCTCTACCCCGGACGCGACCTTTCAAGGCCTGAACCGCGTTCGGGTTCTGGCCGACAAGTCGGTTGCCGTGGCGCTCGACAGCTACGTCACGGCGGAAAAGAACTTCAGTCTGGATGGCTATCATGCCGGCATGCTCGCCGCAGGCGAAGCCAATGGCAAGGTCTACGGCCTGCCGTTCGCCATCTCACTGCCGATCATGTATTACAACCTCGACCTCGTGAAGCAGGCGGGCGGCGACCCGGACAATCTGCCCAAGACCTGGGACGAGGTGATCGCACTTGCCAGGAAGATCAACGGGCTTGGCAACGGTGTCCACGGTATCGCAACAGAATGGGCGATTTCAGGAAACTGGATGTGGGAAGCCATGATCCGCGCCGAAGGTGGCACGCTGATGAAGGCCGACGAAACCGACGTCGCCTTTGATAGCGAAGCCGGCCGGAAAGCCATCCACCTCCTGGCCCGCCTGGTCACGGAAACCCAATCCCCCAATCTCTCGGTCAGTGACATGATCGCCTCCTTCTCCGCAGGCAAGATCGGCATGTATTTGACCAGCACATCGCGCCTGAACACGCTGCAGAAGCAGGCGGGCGGAAAATTCGCGCTGAAAACCTGGACCTATCCGGGTCTGGTGCCGGGTGTGTCGAAGCTGCCCGCCGGAGGCAATGTCGGCATGATCCTTTCCAAGGACCCCGACAAGCAGAAGGCCGCCTGGGAATTCCTGAAATTCGTCAGCGGCGCCGAGGGTGGCGCAATCATGGTCAAGACCACCGGTGCATACATGGCACCGAACACCAAGGCCGCCGAAGGTCTGAAGGACTTCTACGCCGCCAATCCCAACCAGTACACCGCCGTTTCGCTCCTGCCGTATTTCACCGGCTGGTACGCATTCCCCGGCGAAAACGGGCTGAAGATCACCGACGTGATCAAGGACCGCCTGCAATCCGTCATGGACGGCACGCGGACCAACGAGCCGGACAAGGTTCTGGCCGACATGGCCGCCGACGTTCGCGCCCTTCTGCCGCGCAAGTAACCCCCAGGGCCGCCCGGCAATCCGGGCGGCCCTGAACGCCGAACGGGCAGCTACCGGAAATGCTCCGGCCGCCAACAGGAGAGCCCCATGAAACTCATCCATCTGACCGATACGCATCTCGTTCCCGCACCGGCCCGCCTCTACGGGCTGGACCCGCGCGCCCGGCTCAAGACGGCGCTTGCCAGCATAGCCACGCGCCACGCTGACGCCGATGCGCTGATCGTGACCGGCGACCTCTGCCACTGGGGCGAGGAAGCCGCCTATCGCGAACTCGCGGATCTGGTCGCCGACATCAGGATTCCCGTCGTTCTGATGATGGGCAATCACGACGACCGTGCCGCTTTCCGCAAAGTGTTCCCCGACGCTCTAAACGATGGAAACGGCTTTGTGCAGGGAAGCCGGATCATCGACGGTCACCGTCTGCTTTTTCTGGACACCAAGGAAGATGGAACCCATGCCGGCCACTACAGTGCCGAACGGCTGGCCTGGTTTGAACAGACACTTGCCGAAAGCGACGAGTCCATTCTGCTCTTCATGCACCACCCGACCTTTCTCATCGGCATTTCCTCCATGGACGCGTTGCGCCAGCAGGACAGCGACGCCCTGTGGGCAGTGCTCGCCCCCCATGCCGCACGCATCCGCCACATCTTCATGGGTCATATTCACCGCCCGATCTTTGGCAACTGGCACGGGATCTCCTTCTCCATCCTGCCGAGCCTGATGCATCAGGTGCCGTTGCGACTTGATGGGCATGGCCGTGACGTTCCGGGCAGCCACGAACCGCCCGCCTACGCCGTTGTCGATATCAGCGGAGATGCAGTCGTTTCGCATCTCGATTTCTTCATGGACGCTTCGCTGCGGTTCCCGCTGGATGGCCACGAGGTTCACGGGCGCGACTACGCCCTCACCTTTCCGCCCGCGTCCTGAATGCTATCTCATCGGGCCGCGCGCCGATCGACACGCTTGACCGGCGCGACCCATCTCACCATGAAAGCAGAGTTTTCCTTGAACCCATCAATTTCAGCAGCCAAGGGGTATCTCGTAGACCTCGACGGCACACTCATGAGCGGCGGGCAATTGCTTCCCGAAGCGGATACGCTGCTCGGCCTGCTCCAAAACCGTTTCGTGATTGTCTCCAACGATTCCGAGCATACGCCCAGCCAACTGGAACGAAAGTTCCGGCAATGGAATCTGAAGATACCCGCAGACCGCATTCTTCTCGCGGGCACATGCGCCCTGGAAACGATAGCCCGGCGTCAACCCGGCGCGCGTATCCTGATTATCGGCAGCACGGCGTTGAGGCGCCATGCGCAGAAGCTAGGCCTCGTTCCCGATGCGGAGCGACCGCAGGCCGTTCTCGTCGCGCGCGACAGGAGGTTTACCTTCGAGCGGCTTTACAACGCTGTGAATGCCGTAAAAGCAGGCGCGGAGCTTTACGTCGCCTGCCCCGACCGCACCCACCCCGCACCGGATGGCGGGTTGTTCCCCGAAGCAGGAGCACTTGCCGCTGCGATTTTCGCCTGCGTCGGCGACGTTTCCCACCATGTCATCGGCAAGCCGGAAACAGCGCTGTTCCATATGGGATGCGAACGACTTTGTATCGCTCCACAAGACGCCGTCATGATTGGCGACAACCCGCTGACCGACGCCGCAGGCGCGGCCCGGGCCGGCCTTCGCTTTCTGCAAGTGGAGCCGAACAGGCCACAATCCGCCATTCGTTTCTGGCGTGATTATCGAGCGCTTGCCTGAACTGTGTGTTTGCGTCTGCGACCGAGAAAGAACAGCCTTATGTGAAAGGTCTGCATATCCCAAGCCCAATTGGGTGGCCACACAGCTGCCCCCTTTGCACCTGTTGGTTTAGGAATTTATGTTTTATGGAGGGGATTTAGCGCCGATGATCGTAGCGCCTTAGCGTACTGAATCGTAATTTCGGGCTATTGTCGGATAGTATGGAGTAGGAACTGGTTGCGGGGGCAGGATTTCACCTTAACTTGCGATGTTCAACGCTGGCGGATCCATTGCTTATGCTTTTGGATGCCGAGAACCGGATGGGCCTATTTCGTAGTGCTGCGTAGGGTCGCCATTGTTACCAGACCAGCTTTAGCTCTGCCCTGAAATAGTTGCTATTGCGGCCGCCCGCAGCTTCAAGCGCCGACCCGACCTGATAATGAACAGCCTCCAGCGACCCCGTAAGATTGGGATTGAAGCGGTGATCGGCCTTGACCTGCAGATAAGTCCCCGTCCATGCAGAGCCCTCACCCGCTGTGCCAACAACGGGAACGCTTGGCAGGGTGTAGATGTCGTCTTGCGTCGTGTGGCGCCAGAGCAGCCCGACCCCAGCCATTAGAGCCAGGTCTTCTGCCGGTTGAAGCGTGAGCGATGGTTTTACGTGAATGAGGTTGGCGTATCCAGTATGACCGCCGAGCGAGAAATAGAAGCCATTCGGAAACAGCGGATTGAATGTACCGAGTGTGCCATCTCCCGCATCGCGGTCGCCCGATGCGACATCGAACTGCAGACCGATCCGCGGTGACCAAGTGAGCTCCTCGAAGGTATAGCCGGTCCTCGCACCCACGGCCCATTCCAGAATGTCGGCCGAGCCGACCTTGCCAACCTGCCCCATTGCCTCCGCGTCCCAGTCAAAACCGGCGTAATTGCCGGCCGACCGGATATCGAAAACGTGCCTTTCCTCTTTGCCCGATGCTGTGAGAAAGGCGGCGGCCTCGCGCCGATAAAGGGCGTAATAGGCGGAGGCCTCGATATCCGGTGAGAGCTGTCGCTCCACGCGGGCTCCGCTGAACGTCGCGCCGCTACTTGATCGATCGTCGAAAGGATCGTCGTCGTGATACTGAACAGGCTGGCTGACAAGACCATAGAAGCGCCATGCATTCGTCTCCCACCCGGCCCAGACAGCGTCGAATGACTGGCGAACATTTGGTCCATCGCGCGTCGAAACGAACCGCTCCAGGTCAAAGGCAAAGTCTTGACGGCCGACCCTTGCCCTGAACGTTCCGATGTCGGTCTCCTGCGTATAGCCGATGAATGCTTGCCGAAGGTCAAACCGGTTTGCATCGTTAGGACCGACCACCGTCTTGTCTAACGCACGCACATCCTCGAACTGCGTGAACACTTGCCAGTTTTTATTCAGGTGAGCATCGATATGGAGCTGCGCGCGCTGTAACCCGTATGTGTCTCTGGGGTTCGTACGCACGGTTCCGAAAGCGGGTGCGTCACTGACTTCGAAGATCTCGCGGAGATTGAGCCCAAACGAGATGTAGCTGTCGGGATTGGCGGGAAACAACGGAATGTATTTGAAACTGTCCAACGGCTCAGTCCGCAGTTTCGGGTCCGCGAGAGACGACCAGTCCTCCTGCGACCGGTCGGCTTTTATCGAGGGCCTCTTCTGCTCCAACAGAAGATCATCCGCAGCCAGGGCAGACCGGTAGTCCCATTGTGCAAAGGCGACGGCGTAAAGCGTAAGCAGGAGTGACTGCGCGTAGGGAGCGGATCGAAGGCTGAGCGCCAATGATATACCGGGAATGACATATTTCTTCTGGCCGATCATTGGCTCTCTTTCCGGCTTTCGCCACATGGCAACGTCCTATGTCAGCTTTTGTGGGTGATCGCGGGCAACTGCCACTAATCCGGCGAAGCACGCGGCGATCCGAGCGCTGCCCGAACTTGGGATCCCGTAACCCTACGGGCTTAAGGTGGAATCGTTTGGCTTCGTCCGCGAGGCTATGCGCGTGTGCGATGCTAGATGATTTCGGCCAATTCAATCACGTTCCCAAAAGGATCGGCGATGAAAGCGATCTTGCTGCTGATCTCATCCACCTGAAACGGTTCGACGAGGATATTGACGGCGCGGCGGCGCAGCTCGTCTATCGTGGCTTCGATATCGGAAACGGTCAGGCAGAAATGATGGTAACCAGCGTAACTCAAGCTATCGGTCAGATCCTTGTAAGGCGGTAGCGGGTGCGGGTGGCCACCTGCAAGCAGTTCGACCATGAACCGATCGTCATCTGGCGGCGCGAGAAAGGCGAGCTGCTGGTCACCATAAGGCCACATGTGGACGACGCGCCAACCGAGCTTATCCTGATACCATTTTATGGCGACGTCCCGATCAGGAACACGGATCGCAACGTGATGTCCGCGCACATCGGCGAAGAGCGAGGATGTTCCATCACCCTGCGGATTTGAGTGTGACAATTTCTATTCTCCTGAATGTTACGACGGACACCTTGCCGCGCGTTGTTTTCAACGGGGGGTAAGCATTCCCTGTCAGTGTCGGCATGGTTCTGAATGGCGTCGAAGCCTCAGTCCAATGACCTTTCAGGGAAACGCGGAGGGATTTTCCGCGGGGTTCATTTTTCCCCGTAATAGGTGCCGAAATATTTCACGGGCGACCAATCTGGAACGATCGCAGGCAGTCGTGGTGATAGATCGCTATATTCCTGCGCACCAAACACGACCCTGCCGTCCATGACAGTCAGAACGGAAGAAACGGATTTGATCTGATCCTCCGGCACCGAAAAGTAATCCCTGTCGAGAACAGCGAAATCCGCGAGAGTGCCGGGGGCGATCAGGCCCATTTCGGACTCCGTGTTCATGAACCACGCTGCGCCATTGGTGAACAGTTTCAGCGCCTGCGTGCGGGAAAGCCGATTGTCGCTGGCGAGGACCTCGGACCCGGACACCGACTTCCCGGACACCATCCAGCTTAAAGCGACCCACGGATTGTACGTCGCTGCCCGAAAGGCATCGGTGGTCATGGCCAGAGGAATACCGCTATCCACGAGCATGCGCAGGCGCGGCGTCTGTAGCGCCTTTTCGCGACCATATGTTTTTATAAAACTATCCGCATGCAGCGCCATCTTGGCATCGAGGGCAATACCGCCGCCCAGCTTTTTCACCCGGGCGATGTTCTCCGGACTAATGGTCTCGGCGTGTTCGAGACTCCATTTCAGGCCATCGAGCGGGATCGTTTCGTTTACCTTTTCCAGACCGTCGAGGAAGGGGGAGATGTTCTCGTTATAGCTGATGTGCATGCGGAACGGGACACGCCGCTCTACCAGCTTCATCACATCCTGCTCGACGAAACGCCGCATCCTCTCAGGCTCGATAATGACCGCCGGACGATCAAAATTCTCATGATCATGCACTTCGCCGCTCAGAACCTCCCCGGCGCCCCGATATTCGTGGCCATGTGCCAGGTTGGGATGCAGATTTTCACCCGGACTTATCGGCGCCGTTTTGGTGATCGCCTCGATTTCGAGGTCCACCATGTTTACCGGCCCACCGTCCCCTAGTTGCAAGTCCACAAAAGGCATGCGCACGTTGAGGCGGTTGTCTCGCGCGAGCACGTCTACCCTTGCCTGTGCCTCCGGGTAAGGAAACCTGCCGCCGTTATCGATGATCGAGGTCACGCCGAAACGGTTCAAGCCGTGAATGCTGTAGATCAACGAGCTCACCTGTTCGTCGAACGTGGGCTGTGGCACCATGCTTTCGAGGGCAAGGAACAACCAGGTATAGCCATGGACCACACCAGTGGGCTTGCCTTGGCTGTCCTTTTCGAATTCGACGTCCGGTATCTGTGGGAACCGATCGGTTCCCACACCAAGGGCCTCCATCGCCTGCTTGTTCAAGAAAGCTTGGTTGTAAGCATATTGCACGATCATGGGGCGATCGGGCACGGCCTTGTGCAGTTCTTCCAGCGTGGGAAAGCGATTCTCTTCGAATTGGTAGGGCGACCACCCTCCGATTACTTTGACCCATTGGCCCTCAGGCGTGCGGACAGCCTGCGCGCTCAGCATCGTCAATGCCTCGCGCAGCGTGGGGACCCCATCCCATCGCACATTGTAGCTATAGGCCAAATCGTTGAGAACATGGATATGGGCATCGATGATGCCGGGGATCAGCCTGCGGCTGCGAGCATCAATGATTTCGGTCTTGGAATTCTTCAGACCGATAATGTCCGCATCAGAACCGACCGAATAAATACGGCCTTTCTTGACCGCCAAAGCCGAAGCTTCGGGCTGAGCACGGCTGCCGGTGAAGATTTTTGCATTGATAACGATAAGATCAGCGCCGGGCTGTTCCTGCGTCATTTGGGCCTGAGCTACCGAGAAAGAAAGACTTGTCACACACGCGATGATTATTTTCCTGATCATTTTTCCCTCGATCGACTACTTCACAAATTGCGCTGATGCGGAAGCTGGCGCCCTGCGGACGGTTGCAATGGATTGACGTACGTTGAAGCTGTCGCGAAACGGCATCGCTTTCCATCCCGTCGTTGAAGGGCGACTCCTCACACGGCACCTTGGCAACAATGTCCAAGTGGACTTTGCCATTGCAATTTCAGCTACGGTAGGCCATCAAAATGCCACACCGTGTCGCCGAAAAGGAAACGCCAATGGATATCGAGGAACTGCGCACCTTCGTGGAAGTCGCCGACGCCTCCGGCGTCACGCAGGCAGCGCGCCGGCTTGGGGTTTCCAAATCGCTCGTCAGCCGACGGCTTGCTCGGCTTGAGCAATTTCTGGGCGTTCAATTGCTCGCGCGAACGACGCGCGGCGCCTCCTTGACCGAAGCTGGCGCGACGTTTCGCGAGCATGCGGCAAAAATCTGCAATGAGTTTGATGTTGCAAGGGACGCCACTCTTCCCTCAGGAGATCTTCGCGGCCGGTTACGTGTCGCTGCACCGCTTTCTTTTGGCCCGACACATTTTGCTCCCATCCTCTCTCAAATGGCGCGCAGACATCCGCAACTGCAAATCCTCTCTTCCTATACCGATCGTTTCGTCGATCTCGTCGGAGAGGGTTTCGACTGCGCCATTCGGCTTGGCCATCTTCAAGATTCTGTCCTGGTCGCGAGACGTGTCGGGTCGATCTTCGGCATCCTGGTTGCGAGTCCTGAATACATCGAAGTTCACGGTGCTCCGGTAACACCGGACGAGATCGTAAATCATCAAGTCGTCATGCGGGACAACGAGATGTGGCAATTCATGGACGGCGACAGGATCGTTACGGTACGTCCCCAGGGGCGCTTTGTCGCTGATAGCGGAATATCGCTCGTATCCGCCGCTCTGGATGGTATTGGGATCGGCTACCTGCCGGAACCGCTTGTCGCGGATCATATTCGTTCGGGTGCATTGGTGTCAATCATGACCCGCTATCCGATTCCGCCAGCCGGCATCTTCGTCGTAAGGCCACCCGGCCAGCATCCCTCGCGAAAGGTGAGGATACTGACTGAAATGCTCATCGAACGTTTCGGAACCGCAGCCGTCAAGGAAGGCGCAGCAGGCCTCGGCAGGCAAGACGAACGATCAGCTTGTGTGTGACGGCAAGCTTGCAGGTAGACCGGTTCTCTCAAACTCTGTGGCTTCGCAAAATAGATCGCTGCCCTGAAGTCAAATCAGGTTCTCGGATCAGCGATCACGAATGGGCTTTCTCTTTTCGCCAAGCTCATCAGCAATTTAAGGGACCACCGACGCAACAACTGCGTGATACTGGGTGTCGATGAATAATCCAGCGCTATTTCGCTGGATAAGGCTCGAAGTCAGCGGACCAATAGTGCCTGGCGATATTCTGGGCGTTGCGGATAACGTGATAGGCAATTTCGGGGTTCCCCCCTTCGAAAGTATCCGGGTCTGCATCACACATGAGACAATACATTCTCTGATGAACGACTGCCGCAAAATATTGCAATACCGGCGCAGCATCTCCCTGGCCGATTGCTCGCATTTCCTCGAGCGCCCTTCTGGTCGCCTCTTCCAGAGCGCAGGAGACCGCGGCAGCTAGAGCCTTGTCGGTGCGACTGATGACCTCGGCGATCTGGCGCTCTGCCAAAGTTAGTTCAGGAGTGTTTTCGGCCATTGTTCATCTCTCCGGCAGCAGCTTGAAGGGCCTGCCTTGCCTACTGAAACCTGTAGGTGCTCTTCCGCATAACATTCCTTATGGCCGGCTCTGGTTCCATCAGCGGAATTTTTCACTTTCTCAAGACATCCTGCCATTCCGCATGGCGTTCGATCTGCGCTTTCGCGAATGGGCAAAGCGGGATGATCGTAATGCCTTCGCGCCGGGCATCCTCGACCGCCCGGCGGACCAATTGCTCGCCGATTTTCCGGCCACGCAACGCGGCAGGAACATCCGTGTGGTCGATGATGATCAGCTTTTGCCCCGCACGACTGTATGTCATCTCGGCTTCGTGCCCATCAACGACGATCCGGTAGCGTCCCTTGGACTCGCCATCTTCCCGTTCAACCTCCTCGCTCAACGTATTTCCTCCGTCATCAATCCTATATCTAACCTGCCGATCCGCCCCATCCACGATTGGCCTCTTAATTGAAGCCGATCGGCAAAACTCAATCGGGCAAGGGAATGTGCTCATCCCGGTCGTCAATCGGGAGATCGAAACGCCCCTTCCCCCAGTTCTCGGCACGCCATTCGGCCTTGGCCTCTTCGATACGCTCCTTCGAGGAGGCGACGAAGTTCCACCAGATATAGCGTGGTCCCGAAAGTGTCGCGCCACCGAGGGCCATAAGCCTTGCACCTTGGTCGCCAGCGGTCACCGTGATCCTGTCACCGGGACGAAACACCATCATCTGCGGCGCTTCGAAAGCCTGGCCGGCAATCGAGATAGTGCCTTCGACGATATAGATCCCACGATCCTCGTGATCGTCCGGCATGGGCAGGCGTTGATCCGGCTAGATTTTGAAGCTTCCACGGTCAGCGTAGCCTTGCGGCCACACTTCCAAAGATGCGACTTCTTCCAAACGGTGCTTGCGGCACGCGAATTCAGGGCCGCTGGAAGATACCTGAAGCCAGGCACCGTCCCGGCGTTCCAACCAGCCTGTCGCAAAAACCTCGCCGGCGCGGAAGTTTCCGTTGAGCGACCGGACAATCCGAAGCCCGTCCTCTGTTGGCCAAAGCGCCGCGTGGATCGACAGTTCATCAAATCCGCCATCATGAACCGATGCGACAGCCGGAATGCTTCCGATCGAGAACCGGAATGAAAATGCTTCGCGCCGCTCAACGTATTCACCACCCGGCCAACGATTGTCACCGGGCCGGATCGAAAACAGGCGCTGCTCAATCCCTGCGTTGATGGCTGCCACCATCACATTGCGCCAGGCCCGCTTCAATCTCGAAGTAGCGCCGCGACGTTGTGCTAATGCCGCCTGCCTCTACTGCGAAATTTTGTAAATGGAACGGAATGTCACTTTCGTTCACAGCGTGCCCGGAAACGTCCGAGAGCCGCTTTTCGAACGACAGACGGTCAAGCAGCACGAAGTTAGGGTCCTGGTCGTTGCCGGCTTCGAGCGCCGAGACAAGGGCAGCATGCGTCTTGAATCCACACGCTGCCACAAGGGCTTCGGTCAAATGAGAAGACCGGACTGTAGGAAAATAGTTCTTGAGAGCACGCTTAGCCGAGCGTACCCCCACTTCAGTGAAGGAGATGGATGTCATCGGTCAAATCCTCATAGCTCGTCGATGTCTGCGGATTACACATCGAGCGAATATGACGATCGACCATAAAAATACGCGAAGCCCACTTTGACCCCGCAGAAGGTCTGGTGAGACGGCCACAACGATAATTGGGAACCCGTACCGCTTGTGTCAAGGAATGCAAATACGCTAATCTTTGATTCTGCCGCTGACGTCGGCGTGGCCGCTGCCTGGCGAAGGATTATTGATCCAACGTTCCTCCTGATAGCTCACGTGACCGCAACTTTGTCTGGCCGCCTGAGACGAGCAGCGCGTCGACAATGGCCGGAACGAAGGATGCAACGATGTATTCGACGCTCAGCGGCGCCAAAAGCCACGCCAAGCAACTTAAGCGTATTCTCAGCGCAAGTAGTCTCATCTATTCGCTGGCAAAATGCCAAGCCGCGGTCGCACGCGCGGGTGGCTTCCGGGACTGGCATGATTTGACCACGAATTTGCAGATTGGTGCCCCTCCGAGGCCGCTTTTCGACTTTTGGGGCGCGCTCATTCAGCAACTGCCCGGTCCATGCCATCTTCCGGTTCGATCGTACCTTAGAGATCGCGAGGACGTGTCTTGCAACGAGCGCGGTCTGTTACAAAGGTGGGTGCGAGATGTCATCCCGTACTGTGCCAGCCTGGAACTCATTCATCGGAAGCATTCCTCAGTCCTGATACCTGGTTCGGGCAGGGGACAAAAGTTGCGTCTTGAGATCGTTTCAGGCCTGCTTCTCAATATCGAAGGGCAGGAGGACTTCAAACCAGAACTCGATCCCGAAACTCTTTCCATCGTCCTTCGCGGACAGCCCGCGTCACTCTTGCCAACGTTGGCTCAAAAAGCCGACTTTTCGCATGAGATCGACGTGCTGATTTCGTCGGAAATCCTACGGATCGAAAACGAAACAACAACCATTCTCGGCCCGCCGAACTCCTCGCTTCGCGATCAGATAGTGCGCCGGGCGCAGCGTTGGAACAGCCAAAAGGAGTCTGAGTCCAAGACCTTTGAAATCAGCGAAGAACTGGCTTCCCGGCTGAAGCTTCAGTTAGAATTGGACCGCGCCGAAAGCGGTCCAAAGGCCCCGTATGACGAGCTTGAGCACCTTGGGGTGGTTTTGGCAAGTCGGTTTTCCGTGGTTCACGAGTTTAAAACAATGCAAGCCGTCGTTGACGGAATGGGGTCGACCATCCGTCCCCGGGTAGCGTCGATCTGGTGTGATTCCAGGGCGTGTGCTGTTTATGCCGTGGAGATTAGACTCGGCATGAACCACCCTGCGCTGGCAGAGCAGATCCGTGCTTGCTTCCAGCGAGCAACTGATGGCTTCAATGGTCTCACGGTGAGCCATGGTTCCAATACAGAATTTTTCAATCCGGAATGGCCCGGGTTTGAGCACGATGATCAGGAAATTGGGGTAGACGAAAACACCTTCTGAATTTTTTTGACAAGCGTCGCCAGAGAGTCGCGGTCGTTGACAGCAACTCGTCTGGAAACCTGGGTTCAGCCCCTACTGAGCTCGGTATATGTGCGGAGACGCACCAAAAGCATCTGCCTTCGTCTCATCCCTTCTCTGGAAGCCCTCAGCTTGCAGAAATTTTGGATGGAAAATGAAACACCCGGTTGGCTCTCCTCTTTGAGATGTCATCCTAACGTTGTATTCCTTGAGAAATTATTGGGGGGTGAGGATGTCGAATCGCAAGTCCAAGGCTGGATATCTCTCCGAATATACGCTTGACGACAAATATCTTCTTCGGCCGGACCGTAAGCACGGTCGTGCGGGTATTGATACCGCGCGGACGCGTGATTCTCGCGAAGTGCTTATCAAGACATGGCCTCGCGCCAAGGGCGCCGATGACCAGGATTTGGAAGTTATCTGGCGCAGCGAAATTCGACAGCTACAACGGCTGTCTGCGGTTCCGCGGGCAGATGACCTTTTCGTGTCAATGGTGGCAAGCGGCAAGGACAAGGATGGATTTTATCTGGTCATGGACCCCGGACAGGGAAGCCCACTTGAAGTTCTGCTCAATGCAAGCCGAAGGCCTTCGCTTTTGGCGCAGGCCAGACAGCCTCGCTCACGCCGTCTCCTCTGGGCGAACATCCTTCGCCTCGCAGATGGCGTTGAACTACTGCACTCTCAAGGTACCATCCATAGAAATATCGACCCTTGGTCCGTTGTGACCGCGCTTGGCGAAGAGCCCGATTTCCGTCTGACCGGTTTTGAATGGTCGATGCGCATCGTTGCCATTGATACAAGTGATGGGAAGAAGGTTAAAGCGCCTCGCGAGGAGAGAACTTTTTCCTTCGCTCATGACTGGCGCGACTTGGCGCATCTGGCCGCCATCGTTCTTGATATCCCGCTCGCCCCGCTAAACGATCTGAAAATCGTCGCCTCGCGTGTCGCTGAACATGCCCCAGCTGCAGAGGTGAGACTTTTGCGGGCCATGCTCGGGCTTGAGCACGTCGAGCGTTTGGACGGTGAATATATTTCGACCCGAATTCAGTCGATTATTGACGATATTGCCGCCGAAGTCGCTGGAAAAGACGCCGCGCTTTGTCTTGCGGTAAGGCTCGGCTCCGGAAGCCCTCTTTCCGAAGCCATCAGAAAGGCTTCCCAAAATGAAATTGAAATTGCCGACGACGTACAACAGTTGCGTTTCATGCGTGACGATCTTGGTGAGCAGGTTCAGCTCATCGCGCTGCGGGAAGGAGGAACCTCGCGCTATGTCCTCCTCGGTCAGCGTCTTACCTATAGACTGACGCCCTATCGACGTCCGAATTCGCCGGATGCCCCGACATGGGAGTTCGCCTTTTCGGAACGAGTTGATCTGGAGCCGCCTGCAAAGCAGCAGGTTATCGGTGAAACCCTAATCAACACAGCGTCGCTGGACCTCGTCAAAACTGGAGACGCCGCGCAATCGTTTCCGCGCAGACGTGGGAAGGTTCAGCACTGGGATGACTATATCAACCGTACGGTTGGGCAGGCGGCGCATAAGTCGGACATGGCCCGTATGCACCAGGCATTTGCGCTGCTTCTGATCTTGGAAATGGCATATGCGGCTGCCGACATATTTCCAATTGAAGTTGTCTCGAAAGGAAGCGGAGATAGCATCGACCAAAAGGTGATGCACGTCGTCTCTCGCATCGATAGAGATCGTGCTGATCTTTCCACCCACCTCGGCTTAGAGGCGCCGGCAGTCAGGTTGAAGAAGCTGTTGAGCTCCGAAACGCCGAGGGATGAAGGCGGATGGATTTTCTCCGAGCCTGGGACGCTCGGCGACCGGTCGCCAACCAGCACCGCCTGGCGTTTCATTGATTTCGACGAACTGAACGATGTCGAATGCATGAAATTCGAAGGGCAATCTTTACCTCAGACGCGGTCCTTTGGTTTTCTTGTCCCGTCCGACATGTCGGGGCGAATTGCGCAGTTCAAACGCCGCCTCAAAGCTCTGACCGCATTGAAGAATCACGGCGAACTTCTGCGGATGTTCGTGGATCCACGGCTAAAGATTGACGACAGTCAGGATCCTCTCGACGAAGAGACCGAAGCGTTCAAGAAGCTCGACCAATCAAAACAGCGCGCGCTTCGCGAGATTCTCTCGACGATTCCCCTATTCCTCCTTCAAGGCCCGCCTGGAGTAGGCAAGACATACCTCGTCGGCGATCTAGTGACGCGTCGTATGGAGGACGATCCAACGGCACGCATTCTTCTGTCCGCCCAAAGCAACTCCGCGATCGACCACCTGATGAATGAGGTTCAAGCAATATTCAAGTCCTCCGATGAGGAAAACGGTCCGTTGATGGTGAGAGCACGCGCCGCTGATGACGACGAAGCGGCAGGAGAGCTTGAGATCGACGTGCAAGCTGACAAGCTCTTACAGGACTTATCTGCAAGCCCGCTTATGCAGGAGGCCGCCCCTCGCTTGGCATCAAGGGTGCGTGCGCTCGCGAGCGTGAAGACTGCGTCTGGTGCGCGGCGTTCCGCCGGAGATGGGGCTGGCCGGCGCATTGCAGCCGAGCTTCGCGCTTTTGAAGGCATGATCCTCCGGGCCGCCAATTTGGTTTTCGCAACCACAAACTCCGCTGCGGTCGAGCGATTGATAGAAGAACAAGGTCTGTTCGATTGGACCGTTGTTGAGGAAGCCGGCAAAGCCACCGGTGGCGAGTTGCTCTCCCCGCTCCTTTTATCGCACAGGAGGCTGATGATTGGGGATCACAAGCAGCTGCCCCCGTTCGACGTCGACAAGATGGCCAAGCTTTTGTCGTCCACAAGTGCGGTGCAGGATGTCGTCAAGCTCGCGGAAAGTCTGGTCTCAAGATATCTTAAAGACCCCGGAATTGACGAAACATTTGATGAAGTTTCCAAGGCTGGTGACGATTTCGGCCGAACTTGTGCGGAAGCCTTGTCATTGCTGACCTTATTCGAGACTTTCGTTGAACGGGAGTTGTCGCGCCAGAAAAAACGCGACATCGGCCCTCGTATTGCCCGCCGGCTCAACGAGCAATACCGCATGCATCCTGCTATAGCGCGGATCGTTTCCAAGTGCTTCTATGAAGGCGAATTGGAAACCAACGCCAAGCAAGCTGCGAAATTCGCAACCACCACTCCTCCCCTCAAGAGTAGCAATCCGGCAATCTTGCCGGATAAGCCGATTGTCTTTGTTGATATGCCCTACGCACAGGAAGAGGGCCCTGGCGGGCGCGGCGGAGAACGAGCTCCGCCTTGGTCTAATCCCGACGAAGCAGCCGCCGTTGTCCAGGTTCTGAAACACCTCCTCCCCCAGGATGCTGAAAAAAAGCCTTCGCTTGCTGTTCTGTCCCCCTACTGGCAGCAGGTTCGGCGCATTGAGCGGATGATCGATCAGAACCGAACTGGGTCCCTGTCAAATCTGTCCAGCTTTGAACCTGCCGTTGACGCCGGCGCCTTTTGCGGCACCGTGGATTCGTTCCAAGGGGGCGAAGCTGACGTCGTTGTCGTTTCCATGGTGCGCAACAATCATCATACGACGCCCGCGCGTGCGCTCGGTTTTTTGCGAGACAACCGCAGAATGAACGTCATTTTGAGCCGCGCGAAGTGGCGTATGGTCATCGTGGGCAGCCTTTCGTTCTACAAGCATGTCGTTTCCGCGGCGCAGCATCTTCCAGATCAGGACATTGGCTTTCTGTCTGATTTTCTCACGGCTCTCGACGCTGAAAAAGCGGCAGGGCAGGCAGCAGTCGTCAATTGGGGCACATTGAAGGGGGCGAAGAAGTGACAACGGTCCAGGTTACTTTCCCAGTCCTGAGGGGCAGCAGGCGCTTCATCATCGAGCGCGGCCGTCGATGGAGCGTTATCGAACACCTTCTCCTCGATGCCGTTTCGAGAGGGGCGGCCTCGGCAGCGGATCTCGCCGAGCGCTCAAGCTTGCCTCGGCGCGTGGTCGTCGAAGCATTCATTCGGCTGATGCGTGCAGGATGGGTCGAGATCGTCGCGACCTCCAAGGGTTCGCTGTTTCAGATCACGCCCTCCGGATCATCCCGGGTGCACTATGAACAGCTGCCCTCAGCGACAGTTACCGAACCGCGATGGAGAGCCTTTGCTGTCGAGCAAGTGACCGGAAGCGTATATCGCGGGCGAGAGCTTGAGCTTTGCCACAAGACCCAGCTTCCGTCCCACACGGACGAAAGCCCTGTCGCTCACCTCGAGGCTTCATCTGCTCATGAGCTTGAAGACATGGGAGATGTGTTCACAGCGATCGAGGGAGAAGACGAACTGATCGTCGGCGTTGATCGCGGATCTGAGAAGCTGGCTGAGCGATATGCTGTGGTGACGGTTCGAGATGGTGTCATCGAGGGCCTTCCGGCGCGCGCGCCGGCGCTTCTGCGTCACCAAATCCTGCATGCGGCCTTCAAAGTTTTAGGTAACGGCCCAGCAGCAGGGCTAGACAAGACCGCTTCCCCAATTGTCCTGAAGGAAGCTCCCGACGAATCTCCTGAGTCCGTCTCCGCAGCCTATGATCCTTCCGACCTTATCGTTGATGGAGACGAGCATTGGCGTTCTTTTGAACGTATCGTTGCTGCGGCTTCCGAACGGGTCGTGATCCATTCCACATTTATAAGTGATGAGCGTGCGGCTATAGTTCTGCCGTTGCTTATGCGCGCTGCCGAACGTGGAGTGAAGATCGACGTCCTTTGGGGGCAAGACGACCTCGGTTCTTCGACACGCTCCGCTCAGTTCGCCGCCGCGAAAATGCAGTCGGCGGTGGATTCTGCCGGCAGAACAGGTGCAATCACAATCCACCCGTTCTCAACCAACTCTCATGCCAAAGTCGTGTTTGCTGATTCCGCCAAAGGTTGGAACGCGCTGATCGGATCGTGCAATTGGCTCGCTTCGGATTTCAAGAGCTTCGAAACATCCCTTCGGCTGCGCGAGCCGCTTCTCATAGGTCAGTTGATCCGCAAACTTGCCGGACTCGCTCAGGGAAGACCGGGGGTATGGAACGATCTTGCGATTGAACTTGCTATTTTGGGGAAACGGGTGATGAACACACCTGGCCCTAAAGGACGGACCGTTCCGATGCGCCTGCTATATGGGTCGGATCACGCGAGGCTCGTGCTGGAAGCTCGTGACGCGGCGACAACCCGAATTTTTGCTCTTAGCCACCGCATTGGGATTACCGCGAAGTCGATGGCGCTGCTTCCGGCGCTCGCAGCCGTGCAGGCCCGCGGAATAGAGGCATCGTTCTTTTATGGGAGAACCACAGGACCGCTTTCAGGAGAGGCCGGTGCTGATCTTGTCAGAACATTTGCCAAAGCCGGCCTGGAAGTCAAACCAGTTCATAAGCCCCGCATTCACGCCAAAGTCTTAGGATGGGATGACGACAATCTGACGGTTTCAAGCCTCAATTGGCTTTCCGCTGATCCTTCGGAAGCAGCACCTTACCGAGAGATTGGGGTGCTCGTCACAGCACCTAAGATAGCAGACAATTTCATTCGCCGCTTTGAGACTGCGGTGGAAATATAAGTGTCTTCAGTGGATCATCGCCTGTTATTGGCCAACTCAAATGGAAACAGCAAAATGGCAGCTATCTATGACGGGCTCGTATTCAAGACCACACTGGAAGCCCGATGGGCAGCTTTTTTCGATCTCGCTAAATGGGATTGGGACGTAAACCCGGTCCCAGTTGGCGATTGGGTACCTGATTTCCGGGTTTCTATCCCGTGCGGGCACTCAGAATGCAGCGGATCGCATGACCTGCTTGTTTCCATCCTACCTGTCGCAAATATCGACGACGCGGGGAACCACCCTGCTTTACTTCAGCGATATGAAATCGAGGGCCCCGGCAGTGAGCATCACAAGGGAATTGATGCCGGTGCAGTTTTCGGTATCAACCCCCATGTCTCCCGATTTGAGTTTGCTCACGGCGCCGGGAGTGGGGTCGATGACGTTCCGATGTGGGTAGAGAACGCCAATGCCCTATGGGAGCAGGCTGGCAAGCGCGTTTCCTGAATTAAGCCATCGAACGCTGCACAAGCCGACCGCCGACCTATGTCGTCATTCTTCAGCCGATGGTCTCATTCATTTTCAACGTCTCCTTCCGCGGAAAGCGGCTCGTTTAATACAGCCTGCCGACTGAGCAACCCAGCATCCTCCAAAGCTTCGATGTCGGGCAAATCTCGCAATGACTGCATGCCGAACGCCGAAAGGAACTGCCTGGTGGTGACATAGGTATAGGGCGCGCCGGGAGTCGGGCTGCGTGGCCCAGAACCAATGAAACCCGCTCCACGCAAATTGCCGATGGTGTCGCGGCTGACCTCCTTGCCGAAAATTTTCGACAGCTCGCCGCGGGTGACCGGCTGGAAATATCCCACCGCCATCAGCACCATCGCCTCAAACTCCGACAGTGCCGCGGCCCCTCCGCGCGTCGGCGCGGACGAAGCGTGGATCGTCTCCGCGAACCGCGGCCGCGTTCGATGCTGCCAGCCGCCGGCGACGGACACCAGCTCGTAGGGCCGGTCGCGCAGTTCCTCCCGGAGATCGTCGATCAGCAGGTCGATGCTGCACTCTTTTCCGACCACCCGCGCGAGCGTCTCGCGGCTGACGGGCTCGATCGAAGCGAAAATCACCGCCTCGACGCGCAGCATCCATTCGCGCCAGCGCAGCTCGGGCGGCAGGTCCTCAAGCTCGCGATCATAGAGGATTTCATCCTCCGACCTCGATTTGCTTCCGCGATGCGTCCTGGTTGCGTTCGTTCCCCCCATCGTCACAACCCATAGATCCGAAACGACGATCGGCCGGACAGTTCGCGCACGGCGCCGAACCCTTCCAGCCGTTCGAACAGCCGGGTCGCGGCCCAGCGCGACAGATTGCTGCCGGACGCCGAGGCCGGCACGGCATCGTCGTCGAGCAGCTTTTGGATGACGACGCCGGCGCCCTTGGTCCGCACTTTTGGCACAGTAGCCAGCAATTTCTCGGCCCGTCGCGCAATCTCACTCGCCGACCGCAGAGCAGCGCTTGTTCCTTCGACCAGAGCCAAGCAGACCGCGCGCGGAAATCCGGTTTCGCCAGGGCGGACGCGGCCCCTGCCCCCCAACGTCTTGAAGGCCGGCCCGTAGCGCTCGGCCATCAGCAGCGGCGCGGGCCGGTCCCACTTCAGCATTACAGCGACAAGCATATCGGCCAGCGCCCAGGCAAGCGGCTCGGCGTCGGGACGATCGGCAACAATCGCCGTCACCAGGTCCGCCGCCGCAAAGGGCGCGACCCGCGCGGACTGCAATACACCGTCGGCATGGTCTACGGCCGCCGTCAGCCGCTCGTCCCAGGCCAGTCCCAGCAGATCGGCCAGCTCGGCCGTGCCCTTCGACGAAAAGCCGGGTTTACGGCTCGCAATCCTTTTGTAGGCCAAAAACACCTTTCCGGCGGGCCCCGTATCGTCGCCGGCGGCCGTGAGCAAAAGCGCATCACGCAACGCGTGTTCGTCCTCGTTGCGCCCGATCAACCGCACCGCCGTCGTAGCGCATTTGAGGGCCTGGCGGGCGCGCCAGCAGCCGGCCCAGACGGGCTCGGAACGAACGATATCGTCCAGTGATTTCAACGCGATGCCGGCGGCGAAGGCGGCGTCCGCTTCCGTCAGCTCGCGGCCGCGCGGAAATGCCCAAGCTGGCAAATTGGCCGGTGGCAGTGTAGTCCGAGCGGGGGCGACGGCGAGCGAATCCATGCGTGCCATGCTACATCATGTGTGCACTTTATGCCATCTAAATTGGCAAAATCCGCACGACTTGTCTTGATTTTATAACGTCCGATAATCTTGCATTATCGGACATTATGCTCATTATAGAGAAATGGCCCAATGTCGGTCCTTGAGGATCGGCGGAAAAGCCGCAAATGCAGGCTTTTTCCTCGTATTTCATTTTGGATCGGTGGAAAATTCTGCCTGATTGAGTGAAATAACGCGCGCCGAACCGTTCGGCCGAGCGCCCCTCCCCCAAGCACATCTCGCCAAAGTCTGCCCAATATGGCAGCGCAGCGCTCGACCCCTCGCAAAACAGCCAGTTTCGGGGCACTTCGGCCAAGGAGGGCCGCTGACGGGCGTGCCGTGGCCTAGATGGGTCGTTCCTATGTCGGATCGGAAAACGCGCTATATGGCCCCGTATTTTAGTCTTAAAACACGCTTGCAAACCCTCATTTTCTCACGCATTCATTATCTGTACAAACGCCCCCAAAAACGAGCCAAAACTAATGCCACAGGTTGCAACCGTTAGCTCCCCCTCCCCTTCGCAACGGCTGATCGGATACGCGCGGGTTTCAACCGACGATCAGCTCAACGATGCCCAGGTCGATGAGTTGCGCGCGGCCGGCTGTGATCGCATTCATCAGGAGCACGGATCCGGCTTGTCCCGTGCAAGACCGGTGCTCACCAAGTTGCTGAAGGATCTGACTGCCGGCGACGTGCTGGTCGTCGTTCGTCTCGATCGCTTGGCGCGATCGGTCAGCCATCTGCTGCAAGTGATCGAAGACCTCGAACAGCGCGGCGTGCATTTCCGCTCGCTGCGCGATCCGATCGACACGTCCACGCCGCAGGGCATGTTTTCTTTGCAGGTGCTCGGTGCCGTCGCCCAGCTCGAGCGCGCGCTGATCGCCGAACGAACCAAGGCCGGCATCAAAGCCGCGAAAGCCAGGGGCAAGCTTCCCGGAAATCCCGGTCTGCGCGAGCGCCGGCCGGAAGCGATCAAGGTCGTGTCGCAAGCGCGCGAGAAACTTTATCTCGACGAACTGATTTCGTCGGCACAGACATGGCTGCCGATTGTGCGGCAACTCCGGCCGCAGCATAGTTGGGACAATGTCGTGCGCATCCTCAATCGCCGCGGTCATGACTGGACGGTCGAACGGCTGCGCCGCGCCGTCCATCGTATGGTGCGCGAGAAGCTGGCCGATCCCGGTTTGCTTGCCCGGTCGCCGCGCCGCGCCCCGGAGGATCATCTCATGAAGCTGGTTGCCGCGATCACCATCGCCGATCCGGCTTTGTCGTTGCGCGACATCGCCGCGCAACTGGACCAAATGGGGGAGCGGCCGGTGCGTGGTGGTAGGAAGTGGCAGCCGTCTTCCGTCAGAGCCCTGTTGGACGAGGCGCATCGCTTCGGCCTCGTTCGCTCTTGAGTGCCTGGTTCATAAGGCGCCCGAGCCTCCTGTCCCACGAACTCCCCTTTTTGGCCGAAATCGCTTTCCAATCCTGGCTGGCCAGGATCTGTTCGGCCAGTTGATGATACTCGATATCGGGTCTGAGCCTGAGCTTCGGAACGGTTTCCAGAATTCCAACCGAATGGGGCGTTTCCGCGTCCTGTGGCAGTGTATTGCGTTTACGATTGGCCAACTCTCGCTCGAGGTAAGACGGCGGCGGTCCGAGCCATCGCCTTGCCTGCGCCAGATCAAGCAACTGCGCCACGGCCATGAATGTGACGATGCGCCACGGAAACGACAGGCAGACGAGAGGGTTGCCGCGGGCGGCGAAAGCGGGAAGGCGTCCCAAGGGAAGCTTCAGGTCAAGCCATGCAATGAACGGTTTGCCATTTGCCTGTGACGGCGACCACAAGGTTTCAATCGCAGCCTTTATCTCATCCAGTGCGACGCCGCCCTCCCTCCCCTCGATAGCGGCGTCTATCGCGGCCGTCAGCATGAGCAGGAAATCTACCGTGGTCGTCCCTTCGACCTTCTTTTGTCCCCCCGATACCGTGATCGAGCAGTGTCCGCAGATCAGCCGCGCCTCTTCCTCGATACATTCGAAGCGGAAGCGGTCCCGTGCGAAACACTGGCCACACCAATCTTGCAGCATGCAACGATGTTTCCGACAAACCGCCGCTTCGACATGAGCCCATTCACGGCGAAGATAGTGATCCCGGCCCTCCGACACATCATCATCAAGGCATTCGAGGCAAATCCCGCGGTCCCGGCGGTCGGCAACATACCAGGCGATCGACCTCACCGATCGGCTCAACATCATTGCTTCGACTTCAGCGATCTTTAGTCTGGCGGTGCGCGCCCACGATCTAAGGACCAGCGGATCCGGGCGAAAATCCCGCAATTCGAAACTGCCGGAAGCCGGCGGCCGATCCTCATGCCCCAGCCAATGCTCGATTTCGCCCGGCGTGCATCCGTAGCGACAAGCCACTCTGGACTGCCAAGATGAGATCAGTTCATTTGGGTAAGGCCGCGGTGCGATCGGCAAGAGGGGGATTTGCCTCACCGCGCCGATCGCCGCTGGAGCGAGCGTTCCGACCGCCGAACCATGGCGACAAGCGGCAACACAAGGTCGTCGCGGCTGAAGCTGTCGGCGGTGATACATTCACCACCGTTGCGGATGGCGTCGGTAGCAACGGTCTCCATCAGCCGGAATATGCGCACAGTCACGCCATCGGTGAGCTCAAGAACCCGCCGGCGAACCGCCGGAGATGTCACTGCCGATGGCCGGCGTAGGGGAAAAATCGACGCCAGGCTCGAAAGAAGCTGGCCCAGCTGTTGATCGTTCGACCAGCGCTCCAGGTGAAACGCTTCGAACCGCTCGGCGAGCTGCGGGTCCGTGAGAAGCGCCTGCCGGGCAAGATCGGTGCCGGCGCAGATCAACGGCACCTTCAGGTCGTTGGCAAGAAAGCGGATCACATTAAGGAAAATCCGTTGCTGGCGAAACGTGCCGGTCAGCATGGCGTGGATCTCGTCGATAACAAGCATTCGCACGCCCATCCTGCGCATCAGGCTACGGCAGATCGTTTTTAAGCGGAATGCCGCGTCGCTGTTCGGCCCCGGCGCGCCGAGCGCATTCAAGAGCTCGCCATAGACATCGCGCTCCAACGGCTCTGCGGGCATCTGCATCGCCACAACCGGCATGAAGGTCACGCCGGTTCCCCTGTCGAAAGTCACGGGATGATCACGAAGAAACTTGCGGATGATCTTTGTTTTTCCCATGCCGGTGTCTCCATATAGGAGCAGGCAGGGCATGCGGTCGCGCGGAGGATAGGAGAGCAGATCCTCGAGCCGCAGCAGGGCCGAATTCGCCTGAGCCGTTTCGAGCCAGCGATCTGCCCGGATCCAGGCGATGTGCTCACTGTCGCTCAACTCGGCATAACTCCGGTAGGCCGGGAGAAGATGGGCATAATCGCTCACGACCATTCCTCCACGGCCAATGGCGACACGTCGACGCAGACATCGTCTTCGACGTCCGATTCCGGTAAATCGGTAGTCCGATCACGGGCTGCCAATGCACGCTCTTTCCGCTCAGCATGGCGGCGCATGGCCCGGGTCTGCTGAACGGCGCTCTCCATAAGCCGCCGTTGCTCGGCGATGGTTTCGAAAATCAGATGCTCGTCGACAGCTCGGACTCCCCGAGCCCTCAGTGCAGCACGCGCCAGGCGATGTTCTCCGAGCGTAATCGGCGGCCGGTCCAGGGCCGCAAAACGCACTGGCCAGATCGAACCGTCTGCCTGCTCCACATAAACACAGGAGAGATCGCGCGGATCATACTTGATCCGGACCTGGCGCGACGATCGCCCAGCCAAAGGACTGAGAACGTCATCCCAATAACGAATTCCGAACAGATGCAGGCCATCCCTGCGGATACAGCGCTCCTCGTAGGGGAGAAAATCGCGCAGAAACTGTTCTGGATCACGCGGCAGGCGCAGGGGCTGGGAACGGGCCGCGACCGCATCGTCCCAGGCTGTCCTCGGCGGAAGCAGCAATGCGCTGTGAACTTCGGCATGGTAGCGGCCGACGATCTGGAGGGCCAACCATCTCTCCAATTCGTCCAGTGTCATTGCGGCATGCTTCTGCGGATCGTAAGAGCCCCGCTTGGCAATGCTGCTCGAAGTGGATCCTGGCAGCAGATGCACTGCGCCCATCATGGTTCCGATCAGCCGTTCGATATGCCCGCCGTAATGCGGCCGCGCCACAGGCCGGTACATCAGCTCGATCCCATGCTCAGGGGCTCCCCTGACAAGGGCCTTGCCATGGAATTCTGCTCCATTGTCGAGGTGAATAACGTCAGGCAATCCAAAAACCGGCCACTCGGCATCAATGCCCTTCGCCTGCAGCCAAGGTTCTTTGGGCATCACCAGATTCTCGATCGCCAAGGCGACTGATGTCGACGATGGGCTTTCCAGGCTGAGATAGAAGCCGGCCACCATGCGGCTGGCAACATCGATCGCCAACGTCAGCCAGGGGCGCTGCAGCGGCTTGCGGCTAACCGCATCGACGATGAACAAATCCACCAGCGTGTGATCGATCTGAATAATCTGAAGGGCATAGTCGGCGTTATATTCTTGCACGACAACGCCGAACTTTTCGGTTGCCGCCTTCGCTCCTTCCCTCCATCGCATAAGTATCTTGGGATCTATGCAGTCTACCCGCGCCCGGACAGCCGTCCACGATGGTGCGCGAACTCCGCGTTCATGGCAAACTTGCCGTACCCGATCGTAAAGAGCGGTGATCGTTGGCCGCTCGCGTTTCCGGTAGGTATCATGAATCGCCGCTTGAATGATCTCCTCAATGTCCTGCGGCAACAGCATTCTACCCTTGGAGGGTCCCGGTATAGCATCCAGCAATGAGCTCGTGACCGGCGATGCGCGATATTGGTTCAGCAGCTTATAGAAACGCGTCTGCCCCAACTTCAGCTCCCGGCAGGCCCTGCCCACATGCGCGGCAGAAAGGCGGGACAGCAAAGCCAAGGGGCGAATAACCTTCTCGCGCGACACAGCCCTCAGCCAGGCTGCGTCGTCGACGGTCAACTTGTCTGGTTTCCGGCCCATCGACGCTCGCTCTTACATCGATCTGCAAATCAGGCTAAATTCCACCGAACCTACTCAAGTTCACTCAATTAGAATGAGCGATTATTGTTACGCGGCAAAGACATGCAGTCCGCTTATTTAAAAAGAGGCACACTTGCTGTCGTTAGATAAGCAGGTTTCAGAACCTAAGAGATGATGCTATTGATAGCTAGACAGACTAGCTAGATTGGAGCGGACTTATGGATTGGCAGCTGCAGGACGCGAAGAACCAGTTTTCGAAAGTGGTGCAAAAGGCACGCTTCGAAGGCCCGCAGGAAATCACCGTGCGTGGAGAGCGCACGGCAGTCGTTTTGTCCGCCAAAGACTATGACGCCTTGCGCGCAGGACGACCGACTTTGGTCGATGACTTGCTCGCCGGTCCCCCTTGGGATGAAGCCTTTGCCGACGAGGTCGACGCGCGGGCAAAAGTGGCAAGCCGCAACGTGGCCTTCTGATGTATCTCGTGGACACGAACATTGTTTCGGAGGCTAGGCGCGGCACGCCGCAGGCAGTATCCTGGCTGCGCTCAGTCGATCCGTTTAGCGTACATCTGAGCGCGCTGACGCTTGGTGAGATTATGCGCGGTATTGCTCTGAAGCAGAAATCAGATCCGAGGGCTGCAGCGCATCTTGCCGAATGGCTACGCAAGCTGCGCCACGACCATGGTGATCGCATCCTAGCAGTGACCGATGAGATCGCGGTCGAATGGGGCCGCATCGCTGCGGTCCGTCCCCGCGGCGACTTTGACGGGCTGATCGCGGCCACTGCGATCGTCCACGACTTGATCCTCGTCACTCGCAACGTCAAGGACTTTGAGGACACAGACGCAGCCGTGATCAATCCATGGGACGTGTAAGATGAACGGGTTTGTTGGGAGCCAAGCTGAGGAAGACGAAACACCGATCTCGGGAGCCGACGTCCCCTCCCCTGCTCTCCCGCCGAGCTCCAATCTGCCAGGACACCTTCAGCAACTCACCGATCGAGCGCGCGGTTACGTCGAGGCAGCCAGCTCAATCAACACCCGCAAAGCCTATGTCTCAGACTGGAAGCACTTTTCTGCGTGGTGCCGGCGCTCCAGCCTTTCCCCCCTCCCCCCGCATCCACAGACAGTCGGGCTTTATATTACCGCCTGTGCTTCCGGCGCGGCCGAACGCGGCATGAAAGCGAATTCTGTTGCAACGATCGAACGCCGCCTCTCGTCGATATCCTGGAATTACGCGCAACGCGGCCTGAGCCTCGATCGCAAGGACCGACATATCGCCACCGTCATGGCCGGCATCCGCAACAGCCATGCCCGCCCGCCGGTCCAGAAGGAAGCGGTCATGGCGGCCGACATCATCGCCATGCTGGAAACGCTCGATCGCGGCACCCTGCGCGGCATCCGCGACCGGGCCATGTTACTCATCGGCTACGCTGGTGGACTTCGGCGGTCGGAGATCGTCGGCCTCGATCTCAAGGCTGATCAGACCGAAGACGGTCGCGGCTGGATCGAGGTCTTCGATAAAGGCATGCTGGTGACGCTTCGCGGCAAGACCGGTTGGCGTGAAGTCGAAATCGGCCGCGGCTCTTCGGACACTACCTGCCCCGTCGCCACCGTCGAAACCTGGATTAAGCTCGCCAAGCTCGCCCATGGCCCGCTGTTTCGGCGGGTGACGGGCCAGGGAAAATCCCTGGGATCGGAGCGCTTGAACGACAAAGAGGTCGCCCGCCTGGTCAAGCGCGCAGCCATGGCTGCCGGCATTCGAGGCGATCTGGCCGAGATCGAGCGGGAGTTCAAATTCTCCGGCCATTCCTTACGCGCTGGCCTTGCATCGTCTGCCGAGGTCGATGAGCGATATGTGCAAAAGCAGCTAGGCCATGCGTCGGCGGAGATGACCCGGCGATATCAGCGTCGGCGTGACCGCTTCATGGTAAACCTGACCAAGGCGGCGGGGCTGTGAGGAACGCTTTGGAGCGCGGTGATGCTGATTAGCCAGGGAGCGGCGCGCAACGCGCGGATCAATTTGCACCTCGCCTGCTCGCTGGCATTGATCGCTGGCGCTCTGAATGCGGCCGCCTTCTATGCGGTGGGCTTTTTCGCTGCCAATATGACTGGCAATGTGTCGGCGCTGTCTGATCATTTTGCGACGGCGCAATGGGGACCAGGCCTCTTTTTCCTCGCCATCGTCGTCACGTTTATCATCGGCGCCACCGTATCCAGCCTGTTGATCAATGCGGGGCGGCGACGGGGGATAGTTGGTATCTACGCTTATAGCATTCTTCTGGAGGCATGCCTCCTCGCTCTGCTTGGCGCCGCCGACATCTGGCTGCTGACGGTCTGGCGCCCTCCCCTCTTGATCCTGGGCCTCTCCTTTCTGATGGGATTGCAGAATGCCACCGTGACGCGGATTTCCGATGCCCGCGTGCGGACAACACATGTCTCCGGCATGGCGACCGATATTGGCATCGAGCTTGGCATCGCCTTCGATATTCTGCGTGGGAGAGAGCCGGATATTCACGCCGCCGAGAACCGCGCGAGGCTGAAGCTCCACGCCTGGACCATTGCCGCCTTTCTCCTCGGGGGCGTTGTCGGCGTTCTCGTCTATCGCGCGATCGGTGGTTATCTGTTTCTGCTCTGCGCCGCGGTGTTGCTGCTGATAGCGATCGGAGGAATTAGAAAGCGCAAAACGTTCACCACAACGGCCACACGTCGGTTTCGCTGGATGCCGCAAAGACGCCGCTGATTTTTCCGTGTAACGCCCGGTCAATTCTGTATGTTGCAATTGGAGCCTGAGACTGAGGGAAGGCGCCCGCGGAACGCTCACCTCAGTGTATTGCCGCGATCCTGATGGTAGCCTCATTGAATCTCAAGCTACCAGGATTGAGAGCAAGGCGCGCAAGGCAGCTTGCCACCCCTATCGCATTCCGTATGATCGCAGCCGGTGGTCCGACGAAGTTTAAAGCATATACATGCGAAGAACACAGAAAACCCTGTTCGTCGCTCCTGCTTTGATAGCTTGTGGTGTAGTCGCCTTTTCCTCTTTCTGTTCGTCACCGGTCATGATCCCGACGAACGGCGGCTGACTCTTGATAGAGTGGATCATTGGCGGCTTATTGATCGGACCGGGATTTGGCTAGCTGCTGAAATGGCGCCGGCTGAGGGGCCGGTGACAAGGCAGGTGTCGGTGCCCGGCCGACAATCCGGTCGCGCGAACTCCACTTCCGTCGTTCAAACCAGTCCGGAGATGCTTGCCACGATGACACCGTTCACATTTGATCCGTTGCCCAGGATCATCACCTTCGACTGCTATGGTACAATCGTACAGTGGCATGAAGTGCTTTTGCGCGAGATCTCCGAGACGCTTGGAAAGCAGTCGGACAGCGTGACTGCGACGGCGGTGCTCGACGAACACGGGATTTCACCCGGCGCAGCCGACATCTAAAGTATTGACTCCTCGGTCAAGACGATGGGCCCGCATCCAGACGCGCGGGACGCTCTTCACCGGTTACGCGAGAGCTACAAGCTGACGATTCTGATCAACTCCGACGACGATCTGATCGCTTCTACTATGGCTCGAATCGGCGTCCCCTTCGACTACGTGATTACCGCTCAGCAGGCGCAGGCTTACAAGCCATCTCCCAAGGCTCTTCGAGTATACCCACCGGCCAATGAGCCGCACTCAACTGATGCTGGCTCAAACGATTGGCCTGACGGGAAACATTTCCTCGCCGTAATGATGAAGGCGGGTGTGATGCCATCGGCATAACCATCGCACTTGCAATGGTAGTCATACTGATCGTGGTGGGCGTCTACCTTCTGTGCCCCGCAGACCTCACAAGTCTGCCTTTCCAGATCGCCCGATGTCACCGCCCGCTGCACCGCGAGAAGGGCATCGTATTTGCCTCGATTCGCACGGCGCCAGTCTGCTTGGTATCGGTTTTGAGCATCGCGGTATCCATCTAGAACTAAGGCGAACACTATACGACGAATTTTGCCTCTCATTGCGAAAACGAAATCAACCCGCTAGGGACGCATTGCTTCGACCAGAACATAGCCCGGGATTGCAACGCTTGCCGTCGTAGCGATGATAACACATCCTAGCCTGACGAGACGAGTTCGACGAGCCTTGCTGGCATCCCATTGATACGACATGATTCTCTCCATCTCCGCGTAATACACCTTTCCGCAAAAACGATGTCGAGTGCAATGTTATGTAATTCCTGTGAACTTATCAGCGCGCCGACGCGGTAAGTTTCGGCCTAATCCCTAATCCCGCCTGCATGCGCAAAGCAGAGCTTGTTGCCTTCCGGGTCGCGGCAGTAGGCCGGATAGAAGTCGTCAGCGTATTTCGGCCTGAGCCCCCGGGGCGCCCTCGTCCATTCCTCCATGTTCGATAGCGGCACGCCAAGCTTCGTCGACAATAGCCCTGGAATATCTGGCGAAGCTGATCTGCACACCGTTGCCCCACGTCGCCGGCAGACTGTTGATCGGTTTTCGGGTAGCGAACTGTTGCCAGCGTTTGCCGATTCGCTTCCAGATGGTGCCCGCCGGATCATCATGATCGGAGGCATGGTCGCGGTGAAGCTCGAGCGGCGCGAGGACGGCATCGTAGAATGCCACCATCACTGCCAGATCCTGCGCTCCGAGCATGATGTGACTGAACATGCCACTTTCTGTTCGATCGCCATCAAAAGGCTCAGCTACGCCGACCTACTGGTCATTGATCGATGGGAGCAAATCCTCCCCCTGCTTCCGTTCATCCTCCCTCAGCACCTCAACCTTCTCTTTCCAGAACTTCGCGGCCTCTTCCGGCTCGTCGTCCCATATGCGGGTGTCGGTTATGTTGTCGTCAATCTTCGACTTTCGAGTGCCGCCGAGGCTCAGGTACTGCTTTGCCGGTCTCAGGGATGGCGTCTCTTCCACGGTAGCTGTTTCCGTTGGCCCTGACTGACGCGATATCTTCCGCAGCCGAAACATCCAGTCATGGCTACCATCGCCCTTTTCCAGAGAGCGCGCGACCGGCCAGATGACGCCGCCGCTTGCAAAGAGCGGCAGCTAGGCGATGACCGGCTTAAGTGCAAGACGCGGAAGGTGATAAAGCCGCTTGAGCACGCTCGCATCTGTCACGAACAGGCTATCGATCGCATGTTTGATATTCGCTGGATCGACGCGGACCGCGTATAGCGCCAGCCCGATTGCCGCTGCTGCTCGCGTCCAACTAAGGAAGAACGCCTACTGCACCCGCAAGCTCGCTCACATCTGTCAGAAAGATAGCTGCGTGCGGGAACGGGAACCAGTGAGGTGTGATTGACAGGAACGGCCCGGGGCCCAAACGATATGAAGAACGCCTGCAAGGTCATACAGCAGCGATAAGCCGGTCCGTGATCGCCGTCGCCATGCGTCGATCGATTGACCTGGGCTCATCGAAGGAACGCCAGGATGGCGGCCGCGAGTTCGTCAAGGCTCTCCTCTGCCACATGATGGTCGCTGTCGATACCATGCCCCTCAACATCGGATGCCCAGTTGCGCCAGATTGCCAGTGGGTCAGCGTAGATCTGCTCGAGATCGTCACGGGTGGACCACAAACACGACGTCGAGCATTACCGCTTTCGGCCTGCATCCCGGTCCTCGCGCTAATGAACATGGTCTATCCGCATTCCCGCGGGGTGATCTTCCACCATGCCGTGGATGACTGCGAGATCGTGCAGGGCGTTGACGAGATCGTCGTAGGCCTCGATGCCCATGAGGTGCGGGGAGACCTGATTGTACCAGGCCATAGGGTCGGCCGGCATTGCCCGTTCCGGCTTTCCGGCTGAGCAAAGAAAAACCAGTGATACAAGTCGCCGGCGAATTTCCAGTCGGCGCGATCAAGATGCTCGATGATGGGCAAGCAATCAATGACGTCAAGCTTCTCGATAACCTCAGGACGATCCTTTGCCATTCGAAAGGCCAAGTAGATCCCGCGATCATGGCGACGACGGAGAACCTCCCGATGGCCGAGCTGCCCCATCAACTCGATGAGAACTTCGGCCCTCTCCCGCTTCGACGAGTAACGACTGTCAGGGGCGCCCGGCAGCACATAAGATTTGCAGGAGCCGGCAGATCCGCGCAAATCACCGAATGAAACGATGCAAGCTTTTCAGCCACCCTTGCACAGGTCATGTGGGTGAAGGGATGGTCATGGAGAAGCAGGGCCGCCGGTCCCTGCCCTCCCTCACTTACGCGGATCTGGCCGCGAGAGGTTTCGATCATTCGGAGTTGAAAGCCCTCGAACATCTGGATCCGTCAGTGGCTTGAGTTCGACGTTGGTGAATTGATCAACCTGGACCATCGACCGAAATAGGTACCGAAAAGATAGGTCGCGAGATCCTCCGGGATACGATATCGCTAGACGTGATGATCGTAAGCGGCGCGGGCGAGAATTTCGAGCACCTTATTTTGCGGCTGAGCTTCATATGACAGCAGCCATTCGGTCACATCTCCCGAAATCGTGCCAGAACTGTCATCATCTACCGACCCGCTCATGAGTTGCCCCTCCCACGAGAGGACTTAATTCGGTTGGTCGTCGCTTCAACCCAGCGACGCGGAAGTACTGCGACCGCCAGCATGCATCCAGACACAAAGGAAGCGCGAGTTCAATTCCTCCTCAAAAAGACATCTCGTCCTTGAATCGACGAAACCTCAAACCCGGAATTTGGCTCCCTCGGCCCATGCCAAGAAGGAGATTTACGACAGCATTTGGCAAATTCGACCACCCGGTCAGTGCGCAGGAAAAATAACTCGTCCAAGAAATCTGCGGGATTGATGATGTCTTCCACTATCTCGATCAATGGCCGCACGACCAACGCAACTTCGCCTACGAAACCTTGGACAGGTTCTCCCGGTAGCCAATCTGCAGACGGTTTCCGATCCCTGAGCCAGCTAGGTGGCGCACTGGCTTCGACTTACTTTTCGGCTTGCCCGATACACCAGCCACGATAGGCGCAAGTGAACCGAGTGCGGTCGTGGAAGCCTTGGTGAAACTACTGCCAAGGACTGCCTCGATGGCGCATCCGTGGCTGGAACGGCAGCCAGTTAGCACATCCTCGAAACGACCGTTGCCAAAGCCTCCCGGGGCACTCCGGAGAATTAGGCCGCAAAATCTGGACCGCCTCCAATATTGACTTCAACAGCACGCCTGACAGCCTTTACAGCTGTAAAGTTGACGCTCCTGCGGGGGAGGGGAGAGCAAGACTTTACAACTGTAAAGTCGCTTAAGCGACTGAGGGCGTTCGCGCCAGCAGGGCGTCAACTTTTCATTAACTAAAAAAAGCTTGTGGAATCGGACCACCTCTGCCAATCATGACGGAAATAGCCCCGTAAAGTGAATTAAACCGTCAAGAGGAACGGATGCATCAGATGGCATCTAAGAGCGTCACAGATACCGCTTCGAAAATCGGCGTATACACGTCGAAGCTTTCTGCGGAACTCCGAGATATGCGCGAGGCTGTCTACCCGCCTGAAGCTCGGAAAACATTTTCGAGAACTTTCTCGACAGTCGATCTCGTTCGACTCCTCGGCGTGCCTGAGAGCACCCTACGCCAACTCACTATTGAAGGAAAAGGGCCGCTTCCCGACAGAGCGGAGAACAACCGTCGTACATATACAGTCGAACAGGTACAAGAACTGCGCTCCTTCCTCGCTTCGCTGCGCCCTGACGACGCCGCACACCTCGTGCCTCATCGGCGAAAGGGCGAAAAGCTCCAAATCCTTGCGACCGCGAACTTCAAGGGTGGAAGTTCTAAGACCACGACCTCAATCCACCTCGCGCATTTTCTCGGTTTGCAAGGCTACAGGGTTCTTTGTGTTGATCTTGATCCGCAAGCATCGATGACCGCACTGTTCGGCATCCAACCGGAATTCGATCTCAACGATAACGAGACCGCCTATGCTGCGATACGGTATGACAACGAGCGTCGTTCATTCCGGGATATAATCAGATCGACGTATTTCCCTGGCGTCGATCTCGTTCCAGGTAATCTCGAACTGATGGATTTCGAGTTCGATACACCGACCTATCTGACGTCCAAAACGCGCGACGAACTTGGTCTGTTCTTTGAGCGAATCAATACCGCGATAGCGAGCGTCGACGAGCTGTATGATTTCGTCATTCTTGATACACCACCTTCACTGGGTTACTCGACGCTCGCTGCCCTTTATGCGGCAAGCTCGCTCATAATCACCGTGCATCCGGCCATGCTCGATGTTGCATCGTGCAATCAGTTTCTGATCATGATTTCAGATCTTTCCGAAGTGCTCGCACAGTTCGGAGCGAAATTCGAACATGATTTCTTTCGTTTCCTGCTGACGCGCGTCAACCCGAACGACGGTCCACAAAAGTACATGGGCGGCGTGATGCGTCGACTGTTTGGTGATGACGTTCTTGTGGCCGAAGCCCTGGAATCCACGGCAATAGCCGGGGCCGCCGTGGCCAAGAAATCGCTTTATGAACTGGAAACGGGTGAGGTTGGCAGAGAAGCCCTCAAGCGCGCGCTCGAAAGCGCCGATAGAGTAAATTTCGAAATCCTGGCACTCGCTCACAAAATTTGGGGACGCAGCCCATGAAGAAGAGCATCCTTCAACGAATGGCCGAGGAGGCCGTCAATCGCACCGAAACCGTTGAGGCTGACGCCACTGAAAGGCCTGTCCCTTCTCGACGACATTCGTCGCCTGTTATCGCAAACGTCGGAAAATCCCTGGCGCACCTCGGTGAGGACAGCATCCTCTCAATCGATCCATCGAGAATAGATCGCTCACCCTACCAGGACCGATTTAACAACGATCACGACGCCGAAGCCGAACTGGAGGCATTGAAGGTCTCGATTGCCGCCGAAGGACAGAAAATACCCGTCCTCGTTCGGCCGCATCCAAGCAAACCTGATTACTACCAGCTCGCCTATGGCCACCGCCGTCTAGCAGCCATAATGTCCCTGATGGCGGACTCCGAGCGACCGGAGACGGTCAAAATAAAAGCGCATGTCCGTAGTCTTACGGACCGCCAGCTCATCGAAGAGCAGGCTGTCGAAAATGGTGTGCGCGAAAATCTGACCTGGATAGAGCAAGCGATGTGGGCTGTTCAGTTAAAGGAAGCCGGCTTGTCTCATCGTGCCATTTGTCCGGTATTGGCTCTGTCCGAAGCAGCCGTCTCACACTTGTTTCGTGTCACATCCGTCATTCCCTCGGACATCATCTTTGCCATCGGTCGCGCCAAATCCGTCGGCCGTCCAAAGTGGACCGCCTTCGCTGAGCTTCTTAAAGACGCTAGCAAGGTCACCGCTGTTCGCGAAATCCTCGATACCGCCGATTTTCTTTCGAAAGATGGAGCGGGTCGTATCGGGATGGCAATGGACAGGGCCAACGGCATCATTCCTACAGAGCCGGGCGAGTCGTCCAATGTGATCAACTTTAAGCTAGGCGAACGGCTGTTCGGGCGCATGAAAAGCTCGCCGACAGGGACAACAGTTACCATCCCGAAAAAGCAAGATGCGTTCGCTCGCTGGTTGGCTGTACGGATGCCTGAGCTAGTACGCGAGTACGATCACCAATTGGACCGCATAAAATGAGGTCCGGTAAGGCAGTTTATCTGGTTCAAAAGGAGCAATAGCGCAAAGAAAAAGGCCACCAAAACGTTCCCGTCGTGGAAGCCTTCCTCAAGTCCTTAAGCAAGATCGAGAATCGCATTTCCACGAATCACAGTCAAGAGTCTTGGCGCCGTTTTTGGTGAGCGGATTTCTTTTGCCTTATGAGGGTGAAGAAATGGATAGTGAACATGCAACGACGCCCTTTGGGCGCCGATCTATGACGTTCGCCTTGTTGTCGAGACAACGACAAATCAGCGAAGCGAAACCAGAAACCAAGAGAAACAAATGGAAGCTCTTCAGGGCTGTTTGTGAGGCCCGCGAGGAGTTGAATGTGTCGGATCGATCTCTATCGGTCCTCGATGCTCTATTATCGTTCTATCCATCCGACGAGCTCACTGCGAAGAACGACCTCATCGTCTTCCCATCGAACGCACAGCTTTCGATACGTGCAAGAGGCATGACAGCAGCGACATTGAGACGTCATCTTGCCGCACTCGTAGACGCTGGCCTTATCCTCCGTAAAGACAGCGCCAACGGCAAACGCTTTGCTCGGCGGAGCAGGGCAGGGGAGATCAACGAAGCTTTCGGCTTCAATTTAGCTCCACTGCTCGCGCGCGCAAGCGAGATCGAAGGTCTCGCAGCGAAAATCACGGCAGATCGGGAGTATTTTCACGCGACACGGGAACGGATCAGTCTTTGCCGGCGCGACATAACCAAGCTTATCCAGCTGGCGCTGGAGGGCCGCGTAGAAGGTGAGTGGGGACATCTCCACGACCGGTTCCGCGCCTTCCTTACATCTTTGCCGCGCCGCCCCTCTCTCGATGAGCTCCAATTCGTGCTCGAGCGTTTGCTCGACCTTCGCGCGACTATCGTCAAGCTTTTGGACCAACACGATAAAACACAAAATATGCGCTCCAAAGAGTCCCAAAATGAGCGCCACATACAGGATTCACAAACACAATCCATTTCTGAATCTGAAAAGCCGATCAATTTACCGGTACCGCTCGACAGAGACGAATATACATCTTCCTGCGTGAGCGAATGCGCAATTGAACCACGGCGTAACACTCAAGGTCAGTCACTTAATCCAAGTGTCCCATTGGACATCGTGCTTCGCGCCTGCCCGGAGATCCACCTGTACGGGCCAGGCGGATCAATCAGCACCTGGCGAGATTTCGTAGCAGCAACCGCAGTGCTAAGACCTATGCTGCAGATCAGTTCTTCCGCCTTCCATGAAGCATGTCTCGCGCTCGGCCCGGAAAACACAGGTGTTGCGATTGCATGCATCTTGGAGAAGGGCGCAGCGATCAATTCTGCCGGAGCCTACCTTCGCGCCCTAACCAAAAGGGCATTGTTGCAGCAATTCACCGTTAAGCCGATGGTTGCAGCGCTCCTGAAGTCCAAGGCGACCCCTTCATGAGGCGAGATTGACCGGCGCGAGACTCGCGAGCCTCATCTATAAGGCACTGAGATACCGGGCTGGGACAGGCACTGGGAGTCTCCACATTATAACGAAGGATTGGATAAGATTGCCTTTCCGCCCTGTCGCGCTGGGATTGGATGCCCGCAGTCGGAACGGTGACATGCTCGGTGATAGGAGGGAAGGAAACGGGAGCGGGGCGAGTGTACCTTAAGTGCTCGCCGTGTGGTCTTGCGGTCATCCCCGGATAGCTGGTACAGCAACGCCAGAGATCGAGGCATCATTCCGTGAAAAAAATCAACCGCAGCTTCACCGTCGAGTACAAGAATGCGCGACGCAGGTCAGAGCGCAAACCGGATTCGATATGGGGAGACCTCGATTTGAAGTCGGTGGCTCAACAGGCAAACGAAGCTACAGTTTCCTCAACCCGTGATCATGGTGACGCCTCCCAGGTGGACGAGCCTATCGGGCAGGACAGATCGATAGATCAGATGTTGACACCGGCGCTGCAGCAGTCGAACAATGCATCGGAGATAGAGGAGATCCATATGCCCGACGAAATGGAAACCGTGACGGAAACCAATACGCAGGAGCCCGTCGTGGCGCTTGCTGCGCCGCTCAAACAGCGCAAGCCGCGAATAAAGAAGGCGGACCCGGATCAGTCGCAAGTGACGGCCGCACCGGGCGGCGCCGATGCGACAGAGGTCAGGGGCAAGCGCGGCCGTAAAGCCGGAGCGATCGTGGCTGCAAGAACTCCAAGGAGCAAGCTTATCAAGAGCGAGAGCAACATCTCTGATGCTTCATCGACCGCCCCGGTGGACGCGATCGATGACATCGCGGAACTCCTGCGGCTCGAAGACGAAAACCGCAACCTTCGCAAGCAGCTTTCCGAAAAGCTGAGGGCCGAAAATGCGGATCTGCGAAAGCGGCTCAATCTCGCTTGACGGGCGAAGGCATCCCCAGCCAGCCGTGACAGTCATCCCGGCGGGGTCACCGCGACCGTCCGGTTCGCGCTCGCTTTGTGTATGCGGGTAGAACACGAGGTCAATGACAATGGCATCCTTATGGAATTTCGTTGCTCGTTTGACGTCACGGCGACGCCAGGAGCCGCAACAGCGCATGTCGGCCCCCGACGTTGAGCAACAGGACGCCGCGAGTCTGCTCGCTGCCAAGGCGGTTTCCGACGACGTGAAGACCGTGAGCAATCCACCGCAAGCTGGGCCGATCACGGGGGAGGCGGCTAAAGCGGTCGCCGCAGTCGATCTTACGGTGAACCCCGGGGCGGCACAGGCGACGGATTCTGCTGCTCCTGCCGTGTCTCGTGACGACGATGTTGTCGCTGCAGAGTCCGATATCCAAACGAGGCCTTCCGCCCGTCGGGCTCCTGCGCCAAGGCGAGGCAAGAACAAGGCGGATGAATCAGTCACCCGACGCCAGCTTGCGAACGCTGCTACCGTAACGCCTCTGGCCTTCACCCTCGATGACGAGATAAAGCTCTTGCGCAGCGAACTTATCGGCAAACTTCGGCTGCAGAACTCTCAACTCAAAACCATGCTGGAGCGGTTTAAATGCTAACTCGCGTCCTGCGGTCATGCGGGGCAAACCGGCGACCGTCCGAAGAACGATCGCCTCACCTAACCTAACCTGACGATCCTGGCGCTCGGCGCTTTCCCATCATTGCGAGGTGAGATCACCAAACCAGGTGCGGCGGACAAGACTGCTCAGACTGCGTGCAGCGTTGGAGGACACAGCCTGTTCAACTGCATTGCGCATACAGCGATGGCGTGCCGGATGATGCACACTGACGCGACGATCATTCGATCGGTTCGAAATTGGAAACGGGAGTAAAAGACAAAGACGGAAGTACCGCATACGCGTTCATCGCCTCAAGAATCGGGATACCGCTGAAATGTCGTGGTGGAAAGAATGTAGAAATGCTAAGAGGCAGGAAAATCGAACAGAGGGCGACGTGTGCTGGTAGTAGAGAATCGGCGTCGTGTTTTGCCGCAATCAGACATGCTTTTCGCTTCATTCAGGCCCAATGCTTTCAACAATTTCGTATCTTTGGATGAATGCACCTAACCCGTCGTTCAGGAGAGCAAGAATACTCTTCTTGTTGATAGGAGTTGTTATCACTTTTTCCACGATCATGACCGGCCACTTCATTTCCGGATCGGCTGCTATATCGTCACGCATCTCTAGCAGGGCGCGCTGAGCCTCCTCACGACTATCGAAGAAAATATCTGGAATGCCTGTTGGCTTCCAACGCTCCTCGGCTGGAGTACCCGCATTTGAGTATGTGTAGAAAGTAAAGACAGTATCCTGTTCCAACGGTTTCTCCTAAAGCAACCGCGGCGGTTCGCCCCCGCCGTCCAATGCTCATTGACCCCTGGTGATCGGGGGATTCGAAACCGCATACCACGGCCCCATGGCCTTTAGTCCCGGAGAACCTATTGCATACGCCACAGGTCCCCCGACCGCAAAGGTCAAGGAGTCTGATGCCTTACGGGTGGCACCAACCGGGTATGAGGGGTTTCGACGCCCCGAAGCGGCGCGTACCGCTTCGGGGCGGAAGATACGCGATCCCGTTGAATTTGTCCTGAAATTTTTCCGCTCATGCGCGCTCATCGCGCCACTCTTTGAGCATCAGGTGCACTAGCACCGAAGCGTGAGGGGAGGCGAGGCGACTAAGGACAGTTAGCTGAGCCATGGGCTGTATCCACTTCAGCTAAGACGATCGGACCACGAAAACTACATCATGCGGGACCAATCACTGCGCCCAGAACCAGGCAGTCCATTGTAGAGACCCTCGCCGAACTGCGTTGGATCAAAGAACCAGGCCCGATCTGGACTGCTGATATTTTGGGCGGCTCTGACCGAGCTCCGGGCACCTTTGATCTTTGCGATCAAGCTTGCTCGTAGTCGAATGAGGCCGGCTTAAGAGCCGGCCCGCCCCTTTGGGTGCCGCTTGCGAGCCGGCGGCGGCAAGGGAAGCTTCGCCGCGGCGGGCAGGCGGTGCTTGTAGCACCCGATTTCCCAGCAAGTCCCGCCGCGCCCTTGCCTCCGCATGCTCTTCGCGGCTGTCAGATGGGGTCCCGCGAAATCTGCGGGAAGGCAACCCAAGTGGAAAAGAGGGCGGCTGAATAAGGCCGGAAAACAATGGAAAAGAAGGAAATCGAGGAGCTGCGCAGCCGTGTGCGATGCTCGGCGGTGTTGGAAAAGGCGGGCTTCGCCATCGATTTGAAGGAGAGCACCCGGCGGGCGGTAAAATATCGCCGTGACAGCGAAATCATCATCATGATCCATGACGGTCACGGCTGGTTCGATCCGCTTTCCGAAGCCAAGGGTGACGTATTCTCGCTCGTCACCCATTTGGATGGAGTCGGGTTTACGGCAGCACGTGATCGCGTTGCCGATCTGACCGGCTATGTCCCGCACGAAACCGTCAGGAGGGCTCCCGATCGTGCCCGCGGGCCAAACCTCGCAATTGCCGAACGATGGAACCGCCAACGCCGGCCATGGCCCGGTTCGCAGACCTGGCACTATCTCTCCGCAATGAGGTTGCTGCCACCCCATACACTCCATGCTGCCATTTCCAAGAACCATCTTCGCGAAGGACCTTACGGCAGCATGTGGGCCGCCCACACGAATGATCTTGGCACCATTACGGGTTGGGAGGAGCGCGGCCCGGAATGGAGGGGTTTTTCGACCGGGGGAACAAAGGTCCTGTTTCGCCTCGGCCGGTCTGCGGCGTCCCGGCTCTGCGTCACGGAAGCGGCGATCGATGCCATGAGCCTTGCTGCCTTCGAGGGTCTGCGTGATGGTACCCTCTATCTCAGTACCGGCGGGGGCTGGTCTCCGGCAACAGATGCGGCGCTGCGTATCCTAACCGCCTCGTCCCGCGTCCAATTGGTCGCGGCAACTGACAATAACACGCAGGGCGACACGTTCGCCGATCGGCTTCGAACCCTTGCCGAAGAGGCGGGCTGCGGCTGGCAGCGACTGCGGCCGCCCGCCGATGACTGGAATGAGGCTCTGCAGGAAAGGGAAAAGGAAAAAAGAGAAAGACGGGAGGCAAAACGAGGCGTGCCGCATGCGCGCCGCCCGCATCAAGGGAAGCTGCGCCCGGCCTGAGCCGGCCCTTGACCCGGCCGGTCGCGATGCCGGCGGCAGGGGAGGGGTGATGAAGGACTGAAGAGGATGGTGAGGTCGAGAGGACAGCGCCGCGCATCGGTCCTGAACAACTCCCAAGGAGCCGGGATATGAATACCTCATCCACAATTCGCAAGGTCTATCAGGGGGTCGCCGACCGCCACCAGATGTTCCGAATGTTCGACCGCCATGCCCAGCGACCTGATCGTTGGAACGGCGATGCAACATCGCTCTACAGCGGGGAATGGTTCGAGATCCGCGAGAGCGAACACGATTATATGTTCGAGATCCTGCCGCCCATGTGGATCCGCGGGTCGATGTTCGCCATGCGCGAGTTTCTGACCGGCTCGGTCACCAGCGTCTTTTTCGCGTTGCGCATCGACGGCGCCATCCGGCACTTCCACGGCTATTGCGATCTTTCCGACACCTCTTCTGTTGAGGCCTTGCGCCTTGCCATCATCGAGCGCGAAACCCGGCCGGTCCGCGCCATGACCCGTGATGAGCGCCTGGACCATATCTGGAGCAGCACCGCCGATGATTATCGCGGCTATGCCGGCGATCGCTGGCCATATGCCTCACGCGGCAAGAAAACGATCATCCTCTATGGTGGCGCGGCAGGCACCACGCTCAAGCTGCTTGAAGACCTGACCGACGACGAGGTCGCGGCCAAGTTGCCGGTGCATCTGCGCCACCTCACCGTCTTCATCGCAGCGTGACGAGGCGTGACATGACAGACTACCGCACCGAGACTGTCGTGACGCCGGACCTTCCGGCAAGCGACATGACACCGCTCGAGCGTCTGATGTTATCCCTCGTCTTCGATGAAGAAGCGTGGAGCGATGGGACCTTCTTCAGCGCCTGGAACAGTCCCAACGAACTGATCTCGCCACGCGAAGACGAATTGCGCGCGGCGCTTGAAGGGTCTTGTGGATCGGAAAGCCGGTTCCACGAGCATATCACCAGCCTGCTTGCGGCATTTGATGCCAAAGACGACGCCGAGCGTGGCTTCTATATCGAGATCGACCTGACCACCAGCAAGGGCGGTTGGCCCGAGATCCTGCAGGATATTGTGCGGCGCTCCGCCACCCTTGAGGAAATCGTAGTCTGGGCGGCGTTCACCTGCTCGAAAATGCGCGCAGACGGCTTTGGCGGCAGTGTCATGCGCATTACCGGCACGGCGATCCAGTATTCCTCGACGACCGACATGCTGGAGCGCATGTGGAACGAGCACCCAACGCAGCCGGCGCCAGAAACCTGCTCGAATGAAACCGGTGGCCATGAAGCCCGCAGCCGTCTGGAGGGCATCGCCGCCACCGCCGGATGGAACAGTTTCACCTTGTTGCTGCAAATCTCCCGCTGGCTTGACCAGAACCGGCACACCGAAGCACTGGCCGGCTATCTCGAGAGCCTCGCATCCGACGAGACGGACTGACGTCAGTCCCACCACACAACACCAACATGAAGGGGCGATCCGTTATGCCCACCACCTCCCTCTTTTCACCGTTCCGCCGTATCAACACGGGGGCGGCCTCTGCTGCTGAGGTCCGAGCGCTCCTGTCGAGGCACGATACAGCGCCCATGTCCCTGCGACGGTTCACCGGTGTCCTACATGCTGGCGAGTGGTTCGAGCTCGACGAGCCCGCGGCGCGCGAGATGGCCGGTCTTTTTCTTGCCAGTCTACCGCCCGGGGGTCTGACTGTTCTTCCCGGACGGCGTCCCGAACAGATCCGGTCTGTCCTCTTCAGCCTCGTGACCCGTGATGGCGAGCGCTGGTTCCACGGTTTCGTCAGCGTCACCGATCCCGCGATGACACCTGAGGCCATGCGCGTAGCAATTGTTGCGCGGGAAACCGGCGAACCTGTCCCCGACATTCGCCAGGAACTGCTCGAACGCATCTGGAACGCTGCGGGTACCGATCGCGGCTATGCCGACGAGGTCTGGCCGCCGGGAAATGAGGGCTTCAGGACGGTCATTGTCCGCAATCCGGGCTTCCGGCCGGTCCTCAAACTCCTCGCTCATCTCTCTGCCGCGGAGGTGCAGCAGCTCTTGCATGAGTCCTGACCACCATCCGCCACGCGGCGGTCAACCAACATTCATTTCGACCAACTGGCCCGGAGCATCGCTTCGGGCCTTTCCATTTAGATAAGGAGAATCCCATGGACGACCTCGAAACCACCATCGTCATCAACCCGGCGATCCCACTTACCGACATCACCGAGCTCGAACGGCTGGTTCTCTCCAGCGTGTTCGACGCAGGTGAGGTCGACAACGCGCTCTTGCTCTATACCGACCGCGGCGCCGCCTTGACGTTCAGCCTCGCTGCGGGCGATCTCTCGGCCGCCTATGAACCGTCTCGCCGTGCAACGAAGAGCGAGCTGAACCGGATCGTCGCCGAATGCTGGCGCGAGCAGATCGATGGCCGGGACAGAATAGAGATCGATCTGCGACAAAGATCCTGGGAATTCATCCTGCAGGACATTGTTGCACGGTCCGAAACGCTTTCGGAAGTGCGCGTACTCGAATGGTCCCGGCATCCATCGCAGAGGCCCGACAGTTTCAGCGCCAGCATCATGCTGATCACAGCAACGGAATGCGCCGGCCGTTCCAGCGAAAATCTCTTCGAGGAGCTGCGCGCTGCGACCGAGACACAAAGGCCCGCTGAGGGCCTGCGATACACGCCCAGCGCGCCGGATCTCTCAAATGCCGATCCGGCTCTTGCGCGTATGCGCAGTGCCGCAGTGCCATTGATCGCCAGATCACAGGGCGTTTCCCGCACGACCAGTTCATGCTTGATGCCGGCGGCCGCAATTCACTGACCACCATTCGTCGGTTCATCGAGTCCTTCGCCACGCCGGCACCGGCCATCGCCGACATCCACAGCCAGCAACTGGACGCGGCCCTGTGCTGCTGGGAGGCCATGCAGGACTACCGGATCCTGTTCGAACACGACAAACCGCTTGTGCGGAACATTCACGCTTTGATGTTGCTCTGGACACAGTTCGGTTCGATCGAACTGCGGCGATGGGCGCGGCCGGCGGCCATTTATGCGCTCCAGATCCACGACCATCTTGGACGGGAGCTGATCGATCGCCATGCCCCGTTCGACTACGGATTTATCCCGGCAGTCCTCGAAGTGCTCGAATGGACGGAAAATGGCCCGGACTTCGCAACAACGCTCGAGGACGCCGCCGCCCGCGTGCTGAAGAAGCTCGACGTGCAGCAGGGGGCAAGCCGATGAGCGAGCAAGCCCCATCTCCCGCCATGTCGGCAGCTGGAAAGGATCCTGGCGATCCTGCGCGCAGAAAGCATTTCGTCCATGTCTACGCCGTGGTCCGGGTGAAGGTTGACGTCGATGCCGCAAACCACCAGGCCGCCATTGCGGCGGCCGACGAACGTCTGTTCGGCAACGGATTTGCCGTCAGTCTCAATCCCCGCGGCAACGGCGTGATCGAGGCCAACTATGTCGAGGAAGTCGTGGGCTATCTCGTCGATGAAGCGGAAGACCCTGACTATGAGAGAACACGGTCCTACGGTCCGGACCACGAACCGCAAACCTCGGATGAGGGACATCGGCGTCTGCCGGGCGCCTGCCTGCAAGACCGGCGCGTGACACTGACTTTCGTGCCGCAGATCTGGCACGGCGATCAGGCGATTGAGGTCGATGTCTCCGAGCCGACGGAGTGGACCGTGTCCCTGTCACTGCTGCTCGAACGGTTTCCGACAGACGCGGACTGGGATGCCAAGGCTGAGATCAGGGATGATCTGCGTGACGAGGGTGATGCTCCGCAATGGATCCGGGACTGGCTCGGCCCCTTTGAAGTACGGCTGGACGACGACGTTGCGGACGTCTGGAGTGGCTCCGATGAACAATGAGCGTCTTCTGCAGCGGCTCAGGGCCCACCCTGATCTGTTTGGCGATGATGATGAACGGTCGCGCCGCGTGGCACGCCTGATCCTGCGTTGCAAGGCGCAGCTGATGCCCGAATGGAAGGCCCGCGCGGAGCGGGTACGGCTGGAGGCCGACCGCCGTTTCTGGTTCCGGACCCTGTGAAGGGAAGGGGAGGGAAGGAGAGGGAAGGAGAGGGAAGGAGAGGGAAGGAGAAGAAAAGAAGACCTTTGCCGCATGTGGCTCCGGCCCGTCAAGGGCAGGCTTCGCCGCTAAAGCGGCCCTTGACCGGCCATCGCCAATGCGGCGGTGAAAAGCTGGATTGGAAGGTCCGAAAAGACGCGAAAAGCGTCGGGGAGCTTCCGCTCCATCCCCGAAAAACAGCGATCGCACAGTCTCGACATGTCCCGACGGATTTCAATCCGGCGGCACGATCGGTCGCTCAACAGTATGGAGAAGTGCATGCCCAGCAAATCCTTCACGCCGTCGCCAATCCGATCGTTTGCCGGACGGTCGACTGGATCGAAAGGCCGGTTCATCCCGCCGGCCGCCAATGACGACGACCCGGATCCGACGCCGCCGTCACCTGCGGCCGCCGCAAGGCCAGCATCGGTGGCGAATGAGATCCCGCCACTTCCCATCGCGGTTTGAGGGAGGATCGACCATGTTGACTTTCCCGGTCCAATCCATCCTCGACGTCATCGCACGTGGTCGCGGCGACGCCAAGGCCAATGGAGGTTACCGCGATCCCTATTATGATCTCGAACCCGGCAAGGGGGAGAGGCCCGGCCTTTGGCTCGTCGGAGACCATGGGGTGTATGTGATGTCCAACGGCAAGTTGCCGGAAGGCGGTAAGCCGATGGTCGTCTATGCAGAAGAATGCCACCCCGAGCGAAATGACGACTGGTTCGAGGTCAAACGCCAGACCTTCGGCGGCGACGACGGTGTCGATTTCATCGATGCCGAGAGCCTCGAAGCAATGATCGCCGCCAGCCCTGGCGGAACGCATCTCTCTTTCGCCTTCGAGGAAGACGCGATGCAGATCTCGGTCATTCAAGGCGGCTGACGCATCGTCGTCCGCTGCAACCACAACCTTTCCCCCTTCCACGCGAGCGTCATGCCGGTTCACCCAGTCGATGACGCTCGTCTTTTTTTCAGGAGCATTCACCAGATGTCCAACGATCCCTTTTCCCCCGACATGTTCGGCAATACCGCGCTCTCCTCCGGGCTTGGTTTTGGCCTTGGCACGACTGAAGGATTTGCCCCCGAACCGGCAGGGCATGAAAACATAAGCGCCGCGCCTGAAGAGCATGTCGTCCCGATGCCTGTTGTCGCTGCCAAACCACCAGCGCCTCGCAAGATGGGCGATCGTGCCAACTTCTATCTCGATGACGATGATCGCGACCTTCCCAGAAGCTGGAAGGAGCGCGCCAGGATCAATGTCGCCGCCATCCTCTCCGCCAACGAGATCGCGAAGCTCGATATTCCGGTGACGCGCGAACAGCAGAAACGGCTGATCCGTTTTACCGGTTTTGGAGCCTCCGAACTGGCGAACGGCATGTTCCGCCGCCCCGGCGAGGTCGAATTCAGGGACGGTTGGGACGATCTCGGCGGTTCGCTGGAAAGTGTGGTTTCCGAGACGGATTACGCTTCGCTGGCACGTTGCACGCAATATGCTCATTTTACGCCCGAGTTCATCATTCGCGCCATCTGGGCCGGTCTTCAACGTCTGGGATGGCGTGGCGGCCGCGTTCTTGAACCCGGGATCGGGACCGGCCTTTTCCCGGCACTGATGCCCGAGCCATTCCGCACATCTAGCTATGTCACCGGCATCGAACTCGATCCGGTCACCGCCCGGATCGTCCGCCTCCTCCAGCCGAAGGCCCGGATCGTCAATGGTGATTTTGCCCGCACCGATCTCGGGGTGATTTATGATCTTGCCATCGGCAACCCCCCGTTTTCTGATCGAACGGTGCGCTCCGACCGCAACTATCGCAGCCTGGGTCTGAGACTGCATGATTACTTCATTGCAAGGTCGATCGATCTGCTGAAGCCAGGCGCTCTCGCCGCTTTCGTCACCTCCCACGGCACGATGGACAAGGCCGATACGACGGCCCGTGAGCATATTGCGAAATCGGCCAACCTTGTCGCTGCCATTCGCCTGCCGGAAGGCGCGTTCCGCGCCGCCGCTGGTACCGATGTCGTGGTCGACATCCTGTTCTTCCGCAAACGCAAGGCCGGTGAGCCCGAAGGCGATGTCACCTGGCTCGACGTTGACGAAATCCGTCCAGCTACCGCCGATGAGGGTGCGATCCGCGTCAATCGCTGGTTCGCCAGACATCCCGTCTTCGTGCTCGGCGACCATGCCCTGACCTCTGGGCCCTTTGGGGAGACCTATACCTGCCAGCCGCGTCCCGGCAAGGACCTTGAGGGTGTGCTGAAGGCTGCAATCTCGCTGCTTCCCGAACGTCTCTACGATGGTGAGCCGAGCATCATCGATCTCGATCTGGAAGAAGAACTTGCCGAGATCGTCGAGCTGAAGCCCGATAATGCCAAAATCCGCGAAGGGAGCTTTTTCCTCGACGGCCAGCATAACCTCATGCAACTGATCGACGGCTCCCCCGTTCCGATCGGCATACGCAAGGGTCGCAACAGCGCCGGCATTCCCGAAAAGCATGCCCGGATCATTCGCAAGCTCCTGCCGATCCGCGATGCCGTTCGCGAGGTGCTGAAGGCCCAGGAACAGGATCGACCCTGGCGGGATCTTCAGGTCCGGTTGCGCATCGCCTGGGGTGCCTTTGTTCGGGAGTTCGGCCCGATCAATCATACCACCGTCTCAATCAGCGAGGACGAACAGACCGGTGAGGTGCGTGAGAGCCATCGGCAGCCGAACCTGGCGCCGTTCAGGGACGACCACGATTGCTGGCTGGTGGCATCGATCGAGGATTACGACCTCGACACCGACACGGCCAAGCCCGGTCCGATCTTCTCTGAACGGATGATCGCGCCACCGGTCGCCCCTGTCATCACCAGCGCTGGCGATGCGCTGGCTGTTGTGCTCAACGAGCGCGGCCGTGTCGATCTCGAACACATCGCCGAACTGCTGCACATGTCCGCCGAACAGGTGATTGAAGAACTCGGCGAAGCAATCTTCCAGAATCCCGCAGACGGCTCCTGGCAGACCTCAGACGCCTATCTCTCAGGCCCGGTTCGTACCAGACTGACAGAAGCGCAGGCGGCTGCGGCGCTCGATCCAGCCTTCGAGCGCAATGTCCGCGCCCTGCAGGCGGTCCAGCCGGCCGATCTTCGGCCTTCCGACATTACCGCCCGCCTCGGCGCTCCCTGGATCCCGGCAGCCGACGTCGTGGATTTCGTGAAGGAGATGATGGGCGCCGAGATCCGTATCCACCACATGCCCGAACTCGGCAGCTGGACGGTGGAGGCGCGCCAGCTTGGATACAGCGCCGCAGGTACGTCCGAATGGGGCACCAGCCGGCGCGATGCCGGTGAACTGCTCGCCGACGCGCTGAACTCCCGCGTGCCGCAGATCTTCGATACGATCAAGGACGTCGGCGGCGAGCGACGCATCCTGAATGTGGTCGACACTGAGGCAGCGCGCGACAAGCTTCAGAAGATCAAGGAGGCGTTTCAAAAATGGGTCTGGACCGATCCCGATCGAACTGACCGGTTGGCCAGAATTTACAACGACCGCTTCAACAACATCGCGCCTCGGGTCTTTGACGGCTCGCATCTGAAACTGCCCGGCGCCAGCTCGGCCTTCAATCTCTATTCACACCAGAAGCGTGGCATATGGCGCATCATCTCCGCCGGCTCTACCTATCTTGCCCACGCTGTCGGTGCGGGAAAAACCATGACAATGGCTGCCGCCATCATGGAGCAGAAGCGTCTGGGCCTCATTGCCAAAGCCATGCAGGTCGTGCCTGGACATTGCCTCGCACAGGCCGCACGTGAGTTCCTCGCGCTTTATCCATCGGCCAACATCCTTGTTGCGGACGAGACCAACTTCACCAAGGACAAGCGGGCGAGGTTCCTCTCCCGCGCTGCTACTGCGACCTGGGATGCGATCATCATCACCCATTCCGCCTTCAAGTTCATCGGTGTGCCCTCAGCCTTTGAACAACAGATGATCCACGACGAACTGGAGCTCTATGAGGAGCTGCTGACCAGGGTCGACAGCGAGGATCGTGTGTCACGCAAACGGTTGGAACGGTTAAAGGAGGGACTGCAAGAACGGCTTGAGGCACTTTCGACGCGCAAGGACGATCTTCTGACCATTTCCGAGATCGGTGTCGACCAGATCGTCGTTGATGAAGCTCAGGAATTCAGGAAGCTGTCGTTCGCGACCAACATGTCAACGTTGAAAGGGATAGATCCGAACGGTTCGCAACGCGCCTGGGATCTCTATGTAAAATCCCGGTACATCGAAACACGAAATCCGGGTCGAGCCCTCGTCCTGGCATCGGGGACGCCTATTACGAATACGCTCGGAGAGATGTTCTCGATCCAGCGGCTGCTTGGACATGAGGCGCTTGCCGAACGTGGCCTGCACGAATTCGACGCCTGGGCAAGCTGCTTCGGGGATACGTCAACCGAACTGGAGATCCAGCCGTCCGGCAAATACCGGCCCGTCAGCCGCTTTGCGAGCTTCGTGAATGTACCGGAACTGATCGCCATGTTCCGCGCCTTCGCCGACGTCGTGATGCCCGACGACCTCCGCGAGTATGTCAGGGTGCCGGCGATTTCGACCGGCCGCCGTCAGATCGTCACCGCCAAGCCGACGCCTGCCTTCAAGATGTATCAGCAGATCCTTGAAGCGCGTATCAAGGCAATCGAGATGCGTGAGGGACCGGCACAACCCGGTGACGACATTCTCTTATCGGTGATCACCGATGGTCGCCATGCGGCGATCGATCTTCGTCTGGTTATGCCGGCGAACGACAACGAGGATGAAAACAAGCTGAACATGCTTGTGCGCAACGCTTTCAGGATCTGGCAGGAGACAGGTGAAAGCATCTTTCGCCGCCCGGATGGCAAGGATTTCGACCTGCCGGGCGCGGCCCAGATGATCTTTTCCGATCTCGGGACCATCAATGTCGAGAAGACACGCGGCTTCTCCGCTTACCGCTGGATACACGATGAGTTGGTCCGGCTCGGCGTGCCCGCTTCCGAAATCGCCTATATGCAGGATTTCAAGAAAACTGAAGCCAAGCAACGGTTGTTTGGCGACGTGCGCGCGGGCCGCATCCGCGTCCTGCTCGGATCCTCCGAGACAATGGGGACGGGCGTTAACGCGCAGCTTCGTCTGAAAGCCTTGCATCATCTGGACGTGCCATGGCTCCCATCGCAGATTGAGCAGCGCGAGGGTCGGATCGTCCGTCAGGGCAACCAGCATGACGAGGTCGATATTTTCGCCTACGCGACGGAAGGCAGCCTCGACGCATCCATGTGGCAAAACAATGAGCGCAAGGCGAGGTTCATCGCTGCCGCGTTGAGCGGCGATACCTCGATCCGCAGGCTTGAGGATCTCGGTGAGGGGCAGGCCAACCAGTTCGCAATGGCGAAAGCGATCGCCAGTGGCGACGAGAGGCTGATGCAGAAGGCAGGTTTGGAGGCTGATATCGCGCGGCTCGAACGGTTGCGCGCCGCCCACGACGACGACCAATATGCTGTCCGACGCCAGATCCGTGACGCCGAGCGTGATATCGAAACAGCAACCCGCCGGATTGGTGAGATCGGTGAGGACTTGAAGCGGTTTATTCCGACCGCAGCGGATTCCTTCACCATGACAGTTCTCGGTGAGGTCCACGATGAACGCAAGGAGGCTGGCCGGGCCCTGATGCGGGAAATCCTGACGCTCGTCCAGCTTCGCCAGCATGGGGAGGTTCATCTCGCATCGATCGGCGGGTTCGATTTGCTCTACGAGGGCGAACGGTTTGGCAAGGCCGATGGCTATCGTTATGCGACGCTGCTGCAGCGCACCGGTGCTGACTACGAGATCGAACTGGCGGTCACGGTGACGCCACTCGGTGCCGTCTCCCGCCTTGAACACGCGCTCGACGGGTTCGAGGAGGAGCGTGATCGTTATCGTCATCGCCTCGAAGATGCCCGCCGACGGCTCGCGTCATATCGCACCCGTGAGGGCGGCAGGTTCGCCTTTGCTGATGAGCTTGCTTTAAAACGTCGCCAACTGAGCGATGTCGACGAGGCGTTGGCCGCTTCGATGCGTGAGGAGAGCCAAAATGTCGAACAGGCCGCCTGATCGTTTGCATACCGTCCCCTGCAGTCTGAGGGGACGATCATCGTTTTGACGCCGGAAATAGCCTACGAAAGCCTTTCGAACCAGTGTTATCAGCCGTTAACCACCGCAGCGATGTCCTGCAGATGCCGAAGCTCCCGTGGTGCCTTCGGTCCGAGAAGATCCTTCTCTATCTCCATGACGACACTGCGAACCATATCGGTCTTGTTCATACCGCTCGCTTCCATGAGCCATTGAACATCACGGTCGGTCTTTGGCGAAATCTTGAACGACAGCCGGCGGTGTGGGATCCGAATGTCATGACTGACGCCTTTGCGTTGCGCCGCTTTCACTGCGTTCCATGCCTCGAAATCGCGGCGTAGAACTTCTGCCGTGTTCTGACCATGGCGTAATCGCTGGAGATAGAACGCGAAGAGCGATTTCCTGAAGCGGGTCGTTGCCGCCGGATCGACGCGATAGGCGGCTGCGTCAAGGATTTTCGACCTCGGGAGCAGGAATGCTGACTTCGAGCGAAATCTCGGCCGCATCCCGCGCTCGCCGAATGGCTGGTGTCGACTGCGCGGGGATGGCGATGACGTGCTGACATTCGTCACAGACTGCAGCCAATATCCCCTTCACAACACCGGAGCCGTCCTCAAAAGGTACGTCCCGATAGGCGAAGGTCGTGGAGACGAGCTTTCCGCAATGCGGGCAGACCGCCTTGCTCGTGTCACCGGGTTGGTAGAGTTTCATGTGTCGCCTCATTGGTGCACGCTGATGAACACCGTGTCCGGGTCAACAAAGTAGAATTTGATGTACCAGCTATCGCGCTGGATGATGTGAACCTCAATCGACGGTGCGTGGTGGTGCGGTGAGGCTGAATGATCCTGACCCTCGCAGCGTTTCAGCACGTCACAGATTTCCTCAGTGGTCACCGCTCCGGTCAGAAGCAGGTTTTGGTATCGATGTTCGAACGTGCCGTCTCGTGCTGGTAGGCGCCATTCTGCAACGCTACGATCACCTTCCTTCTTGCTTCCTTAAATCCCGTCTTCGCCTTTTTTACGAAGTTCCTCGTAAAAATCAATCGTCCGGTCTCGGCACACAAAGCAGCGACGCCAGACAAAGATGCGCAAACGGAGCAACGTATCAAGCTTTTCCCGGAGTGATGCTGGTTCAGGACGAAAACTTTGCCTGTGTTGATGGACTTGCGGAAAATCGTCACCAGCTCAGTTACGTGTGTGACGCGGCCTGATCGTGCTTATGGTCGGCCGCAGGAGTTTGCAAAATAGTCAAATAATTTGTATATTCCGACTAAGTTGAATGGAGTCGCGATGATGGAAAAGTTTTCGACTGTCGAATTGCTGCGAGACATCAAGACCGTGACGATGGCTGCAGATCGTCAGCCTGTTGCGATCACGCAGCATCGCAAGCCAAGATATGTGCTCATGACCTATGACGAGTTTGAAGCTCTGAAAAGCCGGGGCGATCCCCGCCAGGTCTATGGCCCCAATGAAGCACCTGCAGACCTCGCGGCGATGATCCTTCCTGAACTGGACAGGTTGATCGAGGAAGGGCGTGACACCAATGGCTGAGTTCCTATCTAACGGTTCCATCATCCGTTACCCCTATCTCTGGGCGTGGCAACGCGACAAGGGAGAGACAGAGGGTCGGAAAAGTCGACCTGTCTGCCTGGTTCTTGCAATTCGCAGGGGTAACCACACAAACCTTATTCTGCTGGCGATCTCGGGAACCCCACCACGTTCGGATCAGACGGCGCTTGATATCCCGCAGCTCGAATGCCGCCGTGCCGGTATCCGCGAATGGAAAGATGCCTGGATTACAGTGTCGGAATTCAATCACCACGTGGCAGAGACCTCCTTCTACTACGACCCAAACATGGAAGTGCTGGGATCGTTCAGCAAAGGCTTTCTTTCCAAGATTGCCGCAGCCTTCAAGCCGTATCTCGCAACGTCGAGTGCAAAAATCAGCCGTATCGACTAAATCTCATACGCGGCACACAGGTTCTATCAGTTCTTTTTTCTTGATTTTTGCTTGACCCGGATACGCAGTGGGCGGCCCTCTGCATGCTCCAGATCGAAGTCGTTCGTTTGCCTCACGAGATCGCTCAGTTTCCGAAACCCATAGGTTTGGGAGTTCGTCTGTTTGGTTTTGATGTGTTCAGGTGACTTCGCGACTATTTTTATTTTGCGGCACCGCAAAAGTTGCGGTGGCTGTCTGAAAACTGCATGTAGAAATCGTGTGGAGAGTTTTAGGACGCTATTGGCCAAACTTAGGTCCGTCCATTCGTGCCGGTCGATACCGTTCACTGCCCGAGCAGTATCGCGCCGGTCGCAACGATCAGGCAGGCGAGGATGCGCCGGGCGTTCAGGGCTTCTCCGAGAAATAGCCAGCCAATTAGAACCGCGAAGACGACGCTTGTTTCTCGCAACGCGGTGATCGGGCCGGCTGGTCCGAGGGCGAAGGCCGCGACCACGACCCCATAGGCGATCATTGCGACCAATCCGCCGGCGAGCGCCTTCCATGTGTCGGGCGCCCGAAAATCGATTACCAGCCGCCGGCGTATCGCGAGAAATACGGCCGGCAGAAATGCTCCATAGAGAACAAGCACCCAAGCCGTGTAGGCTCCGCTTTGTCCGGCTTGGCGCACCCCGATGGAATCCACGATGGCATAGGCGGCGATGATCGCGCCCGTCGCCAGCGCGAATAGAATGGACGAGGTAGAGGCTCGCTCCTTCCCTAGCGCCAGGCTCATGATGCCTGCGGCAACAAGGACGACGCCGGCAATCTGATTGAAATCAAGCTTGTCGCCGGTGATGATGAAGCCGCCGAGCGTCACCAGCAGCGGCACGGTACCCCGCACGATCGGATAGACCTGCCCCAACTCGCCGTAACGATAGGCCGCGACGAGGAAGACGCTGTATGCGACCTGAAGAACGGCCGAGAGTACGATATAGAGCCAGGCCCCCGACGCTGGTAGGGGGTAGGTGAACAGAAATGGGAGGGCAACGACCGTGCTGGCTAAGCTCATCACGGTCACGGTCCAGAGCCGATCGCCCCCGCTGCGCAGAAAGGCGTTCCATGTCGCGTGCAGGATCGCGGCAAACAGCGCGAGGCCGACAACAACCGCACTCATTGACGTGGCTTGGCCAGCGCCAGCACATCGGCTGCATTGCGGCGGGCGCTCTCGATCGCCGTCTTACCCTGCCCCATATGAGCGAGCACCGTCGCGCCTTCGATGAGCATGAACAGGGTCGTGGCGATGTGCTTGGCGCGATCATCCGGCAAGGATTCCGCCAGAATGCCCCGCAGCTGCTGCTGCAGGCCGTGCTTTTGCCGTGCGACCGCCCCGAATACGGCATGGGCCGGATCTGCGAACTCGGCAAGGGCGTGTTGGAAAAGGCATCCGTGAAAATCCGGGCTAGCGAACCAGCGTTCGTGCCAGTCGAAAATCGCCATGACTTTCTCGTGTAGCGTCATCGCCGCTTCGGCGAGCTGGTCGAGCTGCTGCTTGAACCGTTCGGCCCGCCAGTCGAGAACCTCGACAATCAGCCCTTCCTTGCTCGGGAAGTGCCGATACATCGTCATCTTGGCGACTTCGGCCTCAGCGATGATCTTGTCGATGCCGGTGGCGTGGAAGCCGTCGCGCCTGAACAGGCGATAGGCAGTTTCAACGATGTGCTGGCGTTTTTCGGCAGCGTCGGCGCGGAGCGACATGGACAAGCCCTATATGATAAAGACCTGTCTCACTCATATGCTTGTTAAGGGTTCTGGTCAATGGGCGTCGGAATATCGGGACAGCAACAATGCGAAGCCGGCCGAGATCGCGCCGAAAGCGCATGTGCCGGTCCAGCCCCAGGTGGCGTAGGCAGCACCGCCGATGCCCGCCCCGACCGCGCCGCCGGCGAGCATCGTTGCCATGAACACGGTATTCAGACGGCTACGGGCGGTCGGATCGAGCGCATAGACACGCGCGTGGTTGGCGATCTGCGAGGACTGCACGGCGAGGTCCATCACCACAATGCCGACGACCAGGCCGATGAGCGAGCCTTGCCAAAGCCCGAAAATGAGGAAGGCGAGCACCACGAGGCCCGCACCAATGGACACCACCACCGCCGGCCCGCGCCGATCCGCGAAGCCGCCTGCGATCGGCGCAGCGAGCGCGCCAGCGACGCCAACGAATGCCAGAAGGCCCACAGCCGTGCCGCCGAGCTGATAGCGCGGCTCGGCCATCAGCAGCGCGAGATTCGACCAGAAGCCGATGAAAGCCGCGAAGATCAGGAATTGCACCGCGACCGCTCGCCGGAGAACGCCGTGCGTCCGCACCAGCGTCCATAGGGAGCCAAGCAGGCGCGGTTAGCTCAAGTCGGTTGTCGGCGGCACGCGGGGCAGCCAGAGCGCCAGCGCCGCGCCGATCGCGATCATCAGGACCGCCGCGAACCAAAACACGAAAGGCCAGCCCCAAAGGTCCGAGATCGTGCCGCTGACCGTGCGGGCAAGTAGGATGCCGATCAGGATGCCGCCTGTCACCTTGCCGAGAATGCGTCCGCGCTCCGCTGGCGGGGCCAGATGCACGGCGAGCGGCACAATCTGTTGCGCGACCGTGGCGAACAGGCCGACCGCGAGGCTGGCGACCGCGAGCCATACGAAACCCGGCGACACGGCCGCACCGATCAGCGCGACCACCAGAGCGCCGATGGTCGCGAGGATGAGGGATTTGCGTTCCAGCCGATCCCCGAGCGGGGCGAGGAACAGCACGCCGAGCGCATTGCCGGCCTGGGTCAGCACCGGCACGATGGCGGCGGCCCCGACCGCCAGCCCGAAATCCGCCGTCAGATGGGCGAGGAACGCCTGATTGTAATAGCTGTTGGCGACGGCCGCACCAGCGCCGACCGCCAGAAGGCGGACCAGGGCGGCGGACAAGTGTTCGGATCGGGCATGGTCTGTTTGCATGTGGGGCAGAGATACATTTCGGCCCGGCCCACACAAACCATATCTCTTGCCGAACGATTTAGTTCACCTAAACTCCACGCCATGACATCACCAGTTTCTTTCGGTGCACTGCGCACTTTCGTCGAGGTCGGCCGGCAAGGCAGCATCAAGCGCGCCGCGCAGGAGCTGAACGTGACGCCGGGGGGCCGTAAGCCAACAGGTCAAGGCGCTGGAAGGGCGCTTCGGCGTCCAGCTCCTTGAGCGCGGAAACCGCGAGGTGAAGCTATCGCCGCATGGCCTGCGCCTTTTCGCCAAGGTCGCGCCAGGCTTCGAGCAGATCGACGCTGCGGTGCAGCTTTTTGAGGATCGCCGGCCGGGACCGCGTTCGCTGGTCGTCAGCACGACCCCGTCCTTTGCGACGTGTTGGCTTACACCCCGCCTTGGCGGCTTCGCCGCGCAGCATCCAGAGATCGAGATCAGGATTGAAACCTCGGCACAGCTCGCGGACATGACAGGCGGCATGGTGGACGTGGCCATCCGGCACGGTTCCGGCAAGTATCCCGGCCTCGACGCCACCTTGCTGTTCACGCCCCGCCTTGTGGCGGTCGCGAGCCCTTCACTTCTGCTCGACGGCCCTTTGACCGACCCGGCCGACTGCCTTCGCTATCCTCTCCTGCAGGATCGCGACCGGGCCGACTGGCCCGTCTGGTTTGCAGCGCATGGCATCAAGCCGGCCCGCAACGCCACGAAAGGACCAAGCTACGCCGACGACGCATTGCTGATCGAAGGTGTCATTGCCGGCCAGGGTCTCGCCATCGTGCGGGATGTTTACGCGGCCCGCGCTCTGGACGCCGGGAGCATCATGCTTGCGATCGACGCGCCTGCTCCGACGCCGGCAGGGTATTTTGTCGTAGTGCTGCCGGACCGAATGACCGTGCCGAAGATCGCGGCATTCCGACAATGGATGATGCGGGAAGCAGGTGTCGCGACAAGAGCGAACGCGGCGTGAGAAATGTGGTGGCGGGATCAACGCTACAGTTACATTGGCACAAAGAGAACGCCTATCGGGCAGTCTTTCTGATAAACAGAGTTCTCCGCCGTTAGCCCTCATTCGGCAACATCAGCGGATCTGCCTGCCAATTCGAAAGGATGTCTGAGTGTTTGCATTGCTGCATTACCACTTATTGGTTTTCATGTGATCACGAGCACTAAGCTGATGCATCTGGCGGTCACCTCCCAGTTCTATCGCAGCAGCTGTTCCAATCTGGAGGTTCGAGATCTCCACACTTTATGGGCCGCGGTTTTCGACGGCCTACAGCGGGCGATCTGGGAGGAATTCCACGTTGATCGTAGCGCGGCATTGGCCCTTTTTTGTCCTCATTTCAGAGCCGCGCCACGAGCGTTGCCACAACTCATGACCTCTTCGTGTCAAATTAAGTGGGTAAAGAAAAGGGAGAGAGAAAGAAAACACCGGTCGCAGATCGGTCCTCCCGCCGCCGCTCACGCTCAACCGTCTGCCGGATTCTTAGCAAACGACTACCCCCCAAAGAGGAAAAGGTGATCGCCTCACCGACAGCACGTCCATCAATCCCCACGGCAGACCATTGCCGACCCGATCAGCAGCATCGGCAAGATCATCGGGCCAGGCCCGGCTTCCGGCGAAAGGGGCATGAGCAGCAGCGCACCGGCGGCGGCGATCAGGAAGCCGATGCCGGAGAAAATGCCGGGCGAGACGAACTTTGCCAGCCGGCCGGCGATCAACGGCGCCACGAGCATCGGTGTGGTGAGCGGCAGGATGGCGAGGCCGGCAGCGAAGGCGTCCCGGCCCTGAATGGCCATGAACCAGATAGGCAAATAGACGATCAAGGCGACGAAGCTGAACCCGGTCGCAATCGGCAGAAGCTGGACGCCGATGAAACGCGGATAGCGGAAGAGCGACAGGTCGAGCATCGGATGCGCGCGTTTCAGCTCGACGGTAACGAAGGCCGCGAGCAGCACGATTGCGCCGCCGAGCAGGCCGAGAACCGTGGTGCTCGCCCAACCCTGCTGCGGGCCGAGCACGATGGCAAAGGTCAGGCCGACCAGGGCGGCCGTTAACGGGATCGTTCCCGGCCAGTCGATCCCGTGCGCATCCGGGTCGCGTGATTCCCTGATCCGGGATGTCCCAAGCACGAGGATCAGAATCTAGATGACGGCGATGGCGAAATAGAGGGCGCACCAGCCCAAATGCTCGATGAGAAGTCGGAGGCCATGGCACCGAAGTCGACTCCCGCACCGAACGTGGTGTCGAGAAATGCTTATCGGTCGCCGAATGTCGGCGATGCATTTTGTGCATTGCAATATACCAATTCCGTCATTGATCGGCGAATGGTTATTAGCAACCATCAAGAGAAAATATTCGAGTAAAAAAGCATGAAAATGAATTGATGTAATTAAACGTTGTTCGCCGGAGATGTGGCATGCGCTATTCTCAATTATATCCGCATGATACTGACAAAAGCGGCCAGTGTGGCGCCGATGCTATTCAAGACATTAGGCACAAAATACGATCCTTCGATAGACATATCGATTTATGGCTTGAGGAATCCTGGTCTCGGGCGAGATCTACGGCATTCTATGCGAACCTTGGAGATTTTTCAACAGAGCGTTTTGCGTCATTGCCTGTCGTCTCGAAAATTGACTTCAAGAAGAAATTCGCGGATTTTGAAAATGAGAATTGCGAAGACATCGTAAAATACTATGAAACGTCTGGCACCACCGGCCAACCCACCCCGACGAGAAGAACAAAAGCAGACCTGGCATGGAATTACACCGGCGTCGCACTGCTCTGGTCCGAGATCATAAAGACCAGCGACCGTTCCATTATTCTACTCCCATCAGATGTCGCACCGATCGGCGATCTGGTAGCCGGGTGCTGTGAAATCATTGGATGTGCAACTGCGCGTGCCTATCCGTTCACTCAGGGTATTGTCACATGGGATCGCTTGGAGGCGATATTTCGAAACTTCCAACCGACCGTCATTTGGTGTTCTCCGGGCACGCTTCTTCAGTTCACACGTGTGTTGAAGCAACGGGGAACGTTCGATGAAGTCTCTGCTCAGGTAAGAAAAATCATGCTTTCCGGAGAGGTCGTTACGAAGGGAATGAAGGAAGCCCTTGAACACTGGTGGTCGGCAAAAGTTTTCAACGCCAGTTATGGATCAACTGAAACCGGAACCATAGCAGCGGCCGGTGCCAATGGCGATCTCAATATCCTTCAGTATTCGTTCCTTTGCGAAATTATGAAGGCTGACGGCTCAATCGAACCCCTTTCCGCTGGCGCCGAAGGAGAGCTGGTCATCTCATCGCTGCACGGCTATGCGCGACCGTTCTTGCGCCTTGGTACTGGAGACATGGTGCGGATATTGCCCCCGATTGGCGATTTGCACCGCCTCGAAATTCTCGGCCGGAAAGAAGAGACGATTCTGATCGGCGGCAAGGAATATCTCGCCGGCGACGTAGAGGATCTCATATATCGCGTCCTAGATGTTACAGGCTATCTCGTCCAAATCGAGAGTGGAGAAGTCTCACGCATTGTTCTTGAACAGCTTCCTGCCGGTGCCTCGTTTGATGATATTCGGCGCTCGGCGCAAGCACTTCTCTCGACCGCTGAAATCGACGTTCAAATCGACGTCGTAAGCCAGTTACCTGTAACAACGAAAAGCGGCGCTGGCCTAAAAAACTGGAAAAAGTCCAACGTTGTTCGAGCAAGCCAATGACGCAGGCGGTCACAACATCTCATCCCGAGGGAGAATTTCGATTTCTACGGACCGCCGATGGTGGTGCCAGTGGGGGTGGCTCCGACCTCTGGGCTACCTACGCTGCCGTCCGCACTCTGACTTGGCTCAAACAGCCATTACCTGACGAACGGCGCGAAGAGATAAGCTCTTACCTCAATTCTTGCCAAAATCCAGACGGCAGTTTTTCGTGGCAGCGGGGATTGCCTTCCGATATTTGGGCGACATTCTACTGCACGCAAGCTTTGGGCGATATTGGTATCGGGACCACGGCCACGAACGCGCTGCTTGATTGGTTACATTCACTTCAGTCACCTGACGGGGGCTTCGCGATGAAGCCGGGACAGAGCGCCGACGTCTGGGCAACATATTATGCGACAAGGGTGTTTCGCGAAGTCGTCGGTATTCCAGTTCCGAATATCGAGAAATTGTCTGATTGGTTGTCGCGTCTTCAGCGCACGAACGGCGGCCTGGCATGGAATCCCGCCAGCGAACAGATCGACGTCCGGGCCACCTACTACGCAGTTCATGCGAAAGATGCGGCGGGGATTGGTGGCTCGGTATGGGATGAATTTTCCTTGATCTCTTGGCTGCAATCGATGCAGGACCCAAATGGAGGCTTCCGTTTTGCCCCGGAATACAAACCATGCCTCTGGGCAACATTCAGGGCAACGCGCGCTCTCGCAAAACTCGGTGCTCACGCCGCCCACACATCGGACATTGAGAAATGCAAAGCTTGGATCATGAGCAGGTTTGACGGTCGAGGATTCGTCCGATGGGACGACTACGATATGACCGATGTCTGGGCCAACTTTTCAGCCGTTGGCGCTCTTCAGGCCATTGGAGTTACCGTTCCCGCGCTAGTCGCGACGGAAGTAAAGTTCACCATCGAGCAGTTCGAGATATCCGGAGGTGGCTACACCTACCGGGAGCCGGAGATAGCGGGTGATGCACTGACAACTGCTTCGGCCTTGTTTCAGGCGCATGACCAACGGAATGCTTCCAGCATTGTTTCGTTTTCAACTTGGTTGAAGAAGGCTCACATGCCTTGGGAAAACGGCATCATGTACATGCCAGGACGCGGTGCTGAAGTTCGTTGCACACTCTGGGCCATAGCATCGTTGCGCTATGTTGGAGAAACGCTGGATGATCCACAAAGGATCGTCACATGGATCAGCGAGCTTCAAAATCCCGATGGCGGATTCGGTTACTGGCAGGGCAGAGGCTCCGATCTCGTTTCAACGAGCGCCGCCGTCTCGGTTCTCCAACTGCTAGACGTCGATATTTCGGAGGTAATCGACGTCAGGCAGTTGTCCATATTTGTGAAGAGTTGCCTCGAAGGAACAGGGGCCTCTAATGTTCCCGGTGGTCCTACGGGCACCTCAGCGGCTGCGCAAGCAAGTCGCATCTTGCATATGCTGGGCGAACTTGAGGTGAGCCAGAGTTTACTCTGGGCGTTGAACGAGCGCATTCGACTTGCCGGATACTTCGAGCAGGAAGGTGGCTTGCCCACACTATATGCAACCTACCAAGTAGCTCTCGCACAATCTAAACAAAAGCAAGCGCTGTCGCCGCAGCTTTCACGGTTCCTGGGGCGATTACGCGCGCCTAGTGGGGTGATTGGATGGACGCCTCTCGGCGCTGTTCGGCAAGATCCGCTGGTAATCCCGCTGTACAAGCTTTTGCTCCGGAAGCTGCGTGAGCCAGAATTTTATCTTCCGCCGTTGGTCTTGTGAGATGCCATGCCCACGATTCAAATAAAAAGCGATATCTCAGATCCGAAAAGGCGTCGGGACATCTGCAGGAAGATGACCATAGTTTTTGGACGACTCGGCGTGGATGTCCACCACCTGCTGATTATGTGGCAACCCATCGCCCTCGCTGACGTGTATCCCGGCCCGCTGAACATCATCGAGATGAACAAAGCATGGGATGGACCAATCGCCTACGTCGCCGTCGCGATATCCAAGGAGCGGCCCGCCTCCTGGCGCGCACGTCTATTGCAGGAGTTGAGCGATCTCTTTGCCGGTGGCGGGCGAGGAGATTACGTCTTCGTTGAATTGGTGCCGGTGGCTCCAAGCGATTTCAGCACCCCAGTCTCGCGGAGTATGCAATCGGCAAAGGAACAGCACAATGACAAGAGCAGAAATCCGACAGAAGTTGAACGAACAGATCCGTAGCAACTTTGAAGTTGACGTTTCCACGGCGGACGCGAGCCTTCCATTTACGGAGATCGAGGGATTGAACTACGACAGCCTCCGCGCCTTGGAATTCGTAGAAATGGTGGAAGGCGCATTCGATATCCAGGTGGATCTTTACACCGATGATGTTCAAGTAAATTTTGCGAGCTTTGACAAGCTTGTCGCCTTCTGCGAGCGCAAAATTGCGGACGCATCTACGCTGGCCGGGCTCTAGCAATGTCGGAGGGCTGCAATGTCATCGATCAAACGATATTCCTACCGTCAGCTTTTAACGAAGATCTTCGAGAGGAGATCCCGTGATCACCTCGTCCCTGAGCTTCCGGCCGAACTTCTGAACTCTCAATGGACGGCGGATCCAAGTGAAGACGCCTCCGTTTCATTCGACTTGATCCCCGAGACCGTCGTTTTCACGACATCTGGATCGACGGGAAAACCCAAGAGGGTCAGAAAGAGCAGATTTCAGATAGCATTGGAAGCCGAGGCGGTTTCCGCTGTTGTAAGTCAGGGCAGTTCGACACCGGACGAAGTGATCTCCTTCGCACCGCCAAACCATGCTTTTGGTTTTTTGTGCGGCATTGCTCTTTCGCTGAGGTTTGGCATACCATTTACTTACAATTCCGCCGACGCCGGAATACCCGCTGCCAGCGACGGCCTCAGCTCCTCGCTTATCCTGGCGCTTCCTGCTTCGTTCCGCGCCCTAGAAAAAAGTGAACCTGCATTCGCGTCGAGGCAGCGCGCCGCGATCGTGCAATCGGCAGGGCCCGCGTCTCCAAGATACGCTGAAACGATCGAAGCCCTCCAACCAAATGGTGTGGAAGGATTCGAAATTTACGGCTCTTCGGAAGCCGGCGCTATTGGCCACAGGCGGACGGACGTCACACCGCATGCCTGGACGTTGTTCGAAGATATCGAGTTGCTTCCGCCTTGCGACACCAGTGGAACACCAAGTGAAATGATTGTCGCAGGTCCGCGCTGCGCTCAGGCGTTGCAGGGCAATAGTACAGATGTTTTTCGTCCGAACCAGACCTCATCAGTCAGGACCGGCGATATTGTTCGTTTCGTAGGGGACCGACAATTTGCCTTGGTAGGGAGGCTGGATAGGGTAATCCAGATCAACGGCCTGAATACGGACCTTGATGTTCTGCAGCATCGTTTGTCTCATAACTTTGAGGAAGTCGATTTCTTCGTTGAAAAACAGCTCGACGGACTGCGCGGCCATGGTTTCGTCGTGCACTTTTTCTGTAGAGGCAGCTCGGCGCGAGTAGAAAGAGTCCGGCGGGAGATCGCTTATATCGTAAGCGAAAACTACCCAAAGAATGTCTATCCTTCAAAGATCCAGTTCTGGAGCGCCCCATTGAGGAGATCGCATTCTGGTAAGATTGTAGGTTTGCCGGTCACTTCACCCGTCGATGCACGCATAGACGTCCTGTAGGGAGGAGTTGAGCAATGCAATATCGACGAATGGGGACGACTTCCCTGCAGGTGTCTGAGCTCGCGCTTGGGACGTGGCTAAACTTCGGTCCCAAGCTTCATGGTGCAGAAGCGTCCCGCTATGTCCAGCTTGCCTTAGATGCCGGCATCAACCTCATCGACACTGCAGAATCATACGAAGGCGGTGATGTGGAGAGCATGGTGGGTGAGATCCTCCGGGAAAGCGGTCGCCGACGTGATACCTATTGCTTGTGCACCAAACTTTTCTACGGCGCAGTTAAACGCAAGGATCGCGCTAAGTTGCAGCCGACACAGCATGGTCTTAGCCGAAAACACCTTGTGGATGGGTGCAACCAGTCTTTGCAGCGCTTGGGCCTTGATTACATCGATATCCTTTTATGTCATCGGCACGATCCGGCGGCCTCTTACGAAGAGCTTGCTTGGACAATGCATATGCTCGTTCTCCAAGGGAAAATACTGTATTGGGGAACTTCGGAATGGGAGCCTGAGCAGATCCAAGAGGTAACATCTTTCTGCCATGACAACGGATTGATCGGGCCGTCTGTCGAGCAGCCGCAATACAACTTGCTCCACAAAGACCGGATAAACAAACTTCTAAATCATCAAACGCTTACTTCGCAGTTGGGCCTGATCACGTGGTCGCCACTGGCATCAGGACTTCTCACTGGTCGCTATGACGAAAATCCTGACAGAAGTGGTCGCCTCAATGATGCCGAAACACGTTGGGTACGTAGTATGGTTTTTGGAGACAACCCGACGGCTGCCATGCGCTCTGCGCGGGAGGTTTCCTCTGTCGCCAAGGAGTTGGGCGTATCAGCGCCACAATTGGCTATAGCATGGTGTCTGAAAAACCCTGCGGTATCATCCGTCATCCTCGGAGGAAGCTCCGTTGAACAATTGAGCGAAAATCTCCATGCCGTGAACCTGCAGGACCGGCTAGACCCCGCAATTATGCGTCGTCTCAACGAAGCAGGTTCTCCTGTGGACGACGAAAAAGATTGAACCAGATGGTGCTATGCCGGACGCCTATATCCGAAGTTCGGGAGCCTTATCCAGTGCAGACGACGCGCCGCGGCTTTTTGCTAGGTTCGGCAGCAGTTTCCATAGTCGTGGCAACTCCTTACAGAGCGCTGTCACGGACAAGCTCAGGCGATGACGAACTGCTTTCCCGCGCGAGGACTGCAACCGCAAGCTACGGCACGTTCCTCGCTATAGCGGACCGGCGAAAGGCTCCACAAACCGGAACTCTTGCCGGACTGACAGTTTCCGTAAAGGACGATCTCTTCACATATGACCTACCTACTACGGCGGGATCGGCGGCATTTAAAGGATTTCAACCGGCAATGGATGCTATTCCGATTGCAAGATTGCGATCGGCCGGCGCAGAAATCTTCGCGAAGTGCAATCTTGCGGAATTTGCCATGCATGTTCGGCCTCGCAGCCCTATAGGCGGAGAATGTCTCAATCCAGTTGATCCTGAAAGAACCGCAGGCGGATCGAGTGGTGGATCGGCCGCAGCCGTTGCTGCCGGGGTCGGAGATGCCTCGATCGCGACAGATAGCGGGGGGTCTATTCGGGGACCAGCAGCGTTTTGCGGTGTGGTTGGTTATGCCCCTTCGAATGGTCAAGTTCCGAAAGCCGGTAGTTTTGGCTCGAACCTCTTCTTTTCGGGAATCGGTTCTATCGCAGCCTCCGTGGAAACTGTTTCTCGTCTACATCAATGTATGGCGGGCACGGATGAAAGCGACCCTGAGACGCATTTTGCAATAGTGAACTTGCCGCCCTTCTCCAATTCTTCAACACGCTGGGGATGGGTAGAATCCTTTATTCCAGAAATTTCGCCTCATCCGGACATCCGAGCTGTATTGAGATCAAGTGCCGAGATGATTGGTCGGGACTTCGGTCAGATATCCGAAGTCCATCGCGTCGATATGACCCCCTATCAAACGTCATTTACCGTGATTTCTGACGCCGATCGTCTTTCGGGCATGTCCAGAGCTGGCATTATGCCAAAAGCGCATTTGTTTGCCCCGGAAACACGGGCACGTCTGGAACGCGCTGCGCGTTGGACCGGAGAAGATTACTCCCACGCTCTTTATACCCGCGCTCAGGCGAGACTTTATTGCGCGAAGCTTTTCAATCGCTTTGATTTTCTGCTTTCCCCAACAACGCCTCTAACGGCCCCAAAAGTAGCCGAACTCGCCGAAATGCCTGATTTTGCCGTGCGTTACTTAGCCAACTTGTGGTGGACCAATCTCGTCGGCTGCCCAGCAATAACTATCCCCGTAGGTAAAGATTCGCGTGGCCTCCCCATAGGTCTTCAGATTGTAAGCGCTCCAGGCTCAGACGAGAAACTGCTCTTAGCCGCTGGAAGCGCCTTCCGCCTTTTGGTTGGTGATCAGCCCGCGCGGGCCGGGATACAATGATTGAGGGAATGCGAACTGATCTCCCAACCGATTTCGCGGCGTTGTCGAATATTGTTTGATGGTAAAAATCGAAACTCTGATTTTAGACTGCTGGCTGATGAAGGCGGCTATGGAAAAGTGGACCGGAGGTATATTTGTGAAGGATCTTTGCGAAAGCTAGAACTCCGAGGTCGATGAGCGGTTCAAGCAAAATGACGGCGGCATAGGCAGCCCCGAAAGAGCTTACCGCTGCTAGATTCTCGGAGCTAAAGCCCTGCCCGTAAAACGCCCAGAACGCAACCCAGGCTACAATACCCCCCTGATAGGTCGTCGAAAGTGCCAATGCTTGCCAATAGCTGACATCGACGTAAGCCGTCTTTTCGGGAATGATTTTCTTGGCGAGAAGATGGATGCCCCAGAGCGGCACAAGCAATGTCGTGACGTTGATTCCATACTGAGGTAAATCGAACGGTGAGACCAGAAGACCTTGCAATAGCAGGCCGGCGGCGAGGCCTATTGATGCCGCGCCGCCACCGAAAAGGAGAAGTAGCGTTGATCCGAGAATAAAGTGAACCTCAGAGACTCCGACAGGATACTTGGGAAGGATTTCGAAAAAACAAAAAACCAGCCCCGTCGTCACGATGCTTCTCATAGCCAGCGCAGGAACACCTCCATTCAGACGGAGGTTGCTCGCCGCCATCTTGAGCGCGAGTGCTGATGCACCAGCGGCGGTTGCGTAACTCAATGAGTTTTACTCCGTTTACGACGCCCGGCTCGATATGCATTTGCGTATCCTTTCGCAAAGAGAGAAACAAGAACACCCAGAAGATTGATCGCTTTCAGACCCTTCAGGTGGTAAGGGCAGCCTGATTCCTTTATCGGCGCTTCCCCTCTGGCTCGGCAGGCTTTAGCCTCGAGGCAAACCGCTACATCCGGCGGGCAAGTCCACGGACTGTTGCCTTACACCAACGCCATCAAGAACAATTATTGCAGGTCGCGCGACACGCCGTTCAGAACATGATGGGAAACCAATAGCGATAATCTCGTCTCCCACCTCTGGCTCACGTGGCATACCCCACGCATACAGGCGATTGATGGGAGCAAGGTCGAGACGCCAATCACCCGAAGAGGGAGCTGGTTGCGTCTTGGCAAGGACTTCTTCAAATCCGAGTTCGGCCAACTCCCTGGGAACGGGGAGGTTAGAGAGCGTCGACGGCATCGTTGCAGCGGACACCTGGATGGTCACGAATGGATGCGGATTTCGCCAAATCACATCAGTTACCCGTCCTCGAAGATAGACCGGTTGCCCTGTAGCGTAGAAGCCCCAACCGTGATGTCCATAAGAGGGAGCCACGGAGAGCGCCAAAACGGCAGCAAGGCAAATCGACAGGATTCTCATTGGCTCGGTCCTCGAACAACGGTCACAGAGCCAATTATAGACTAGCTTAATCCATGTCTTCGACGTGCAATTCGATATTAATCGATAACTAAATCGATATTGATTTGAGGCGCGTTGCTGTTGTCATCGAATCTCACGATTAAAGTAATCGCGCTATCTCCAAAAAGAGCTTGAGGCTATGCTTCCTATTCAATCGATCGCGAAATGCCGCCAAATCCACCCTTAAAATTTCGGGATAGGGTTCGAGCGCGACCCGCACGGTTCCCTCCAACCGAAAGCGCCGTGCATGCGTCGGAGCAAACGCGATTCCCAAACCTGCGGAAACGAGACTATGAATAGTCTGCATTCTGGTAGCCACGTGCGATACCTTCATCTCTTTGCCCGCGCTGCGGCAAAGTTCGCGAAACTTGTTATAGAGCACCGGTCCTTGACTCTCGGGAAACAGAACGAATTCCTCCCCCGCTATGTCATCGAATGAAACAGCCTTTCGGTCAGCCATCGGATGATCGTTGTAAAACAGCACTTCATAGCCGTCTGGCCGCAAGACCTCCGTTGTAATCCTATCCGCCGTGGCGATTGGAGGATGCCCTAAGCCAAGATCGATTTTACCATCGAGCAGGAACCCAATCTGCTCGTTTGTCGTCAGTTCCTGTAGCTCGATATGCACTTCCATCGCCGCTCGCATTTGGCGGATCGTTTCAGGGAGGATGTGGAAAGTCGCGGCTGATACAAACCCGATGCGGAGGGTCTCACGGGCGGTCATATGTGCTGTTCGAGCGGCATTTATGGCTCGCTGGTGCCCATGTAGAATTTCGAATGCTTCTGAACGAAAAGCTTTGCCGGCGGCGGTTAATTCGACGCGCCGACTGGTTCGGTCGAAGAGCCTTACGTCAAGTTCCGTTTCCAAGTTGGCGATCGAGCGGCTTAGATGAGGCTGCGCGATGCCAAGTTGCTGAGCGCAGCGGCCGAAATGCAATGTCTCTGCCAATGCCACAAAATGGCGAAGCTGAACAAACTCCATATCGATGCCCCCTGTGTATCGAATGATGCGATTATGCCCTCTTGATGCATCAATAATCCAATGTTCCGATAGGCGCAATATTTCCACTCAGCGGAGTAACGACATGCAGGAAACTGCCGCCTCAGCAGATACCGCCCGGGCGGTTCATGATCATGAGCCGGAAGGGTATTTCGAGTTTCTTTTCAGATTGTTCTTCGCGTTTATATGCATGGCCGCGATATGGTTTGAATTTCCCGACGCATCCCCACCAATCCTCGTAATAGGGCGGGAAATATATCTTCCATTTAGCTACTACGGGGTAGTTGGGCTTTTAATCGCGGGGTGGCCGATATTCAGTGAAGCGTGGGAAAATCTGCGTGAACGGCGCATGACTATGGAGCTTTCAATGTCCCTTGCCATCGCCGCAGGGGCTTTTTCTGGATACTTCCTTGTCTGCCTTGTAATCGTTGTATTCGTACTCATTGCAGAGCGTATCGAGCATCTAACGCTGGAACGTGGGCGCCGTGCAATCCGTGAATTGCTCCAGGACCTTCCCCAAACGGTTTTCCGGAAGGACGAAGTTGGTGGAGGCTACGAAGATGTCGAAGCATCAATCGTGCGCCCAGGAAATGTGGTCCTGATAAAGCCAGGAAGCCTCGTGCCAGTCGATGGGGTTGTGGTCTCGGGGCACTCATTCATCGAGGAAGCCCGGATCACCGGAGAAGCTATCCCCGCCGAAAAATTCGTCGGATCTTTAGTCTACGCTGGCACCCTGAACCAAGCCGGATCAATGGAAGTCGAGGTCACAGCGATTGGTGACGATACATCGTATGGCCATATTATCCATGCTGTCGAGACCGCGCAGGCCCAACGGTCGCCTATGCAAAGATTGGCTGATCGTGTTGCCAGCTACATCGTTTATGCCGCCTTTGCGCTCGCGTGTCTGCAGTACTGGTATTCTGGAGATCTGGTGCAAGCATCATCTGTCATCTTGGTCGCAGGGGCGTGTGGGATAGCAGCAGGCACGCCGTTGGCGGTTTTGGGCGGTCTCGGCCGGGCAGCCCAGCTCGACGTGATCGTGAAAGGCGGAATTTATTTAGAGCAACTTGGGACCATCGATACGGTCATACTTGATAAAACAGGAACCGTGACATGGGGACTGCCAAGAATAGCAAAGGTCACGCCACTTGCTGACCTTTGTGAGCGCGAGGTTCTGGACTTGGTGGGAACGGCGGAGCTTAGGTCTGAGCATCCTGTGGGTCGCGCTATCGTCGGATATGCTCAGCAACTTGGCCATCGCTTAACAAAAGTCGATCAGTTTTCGTATCGGCCTGGTTTTGGGATTGAGGCGAGTTCTTCGCAATCCGAATCCATCCTCGTTGGAAATCGCCATTGGATGGCGATGAACGCTGTTGAACTGCATGCGTCGGCGGATGAAACCCCAACGGGACATACACGTATTTACGTTGCTTCCGAAGGTAGAGCCATCGCGGCAATCGACCTTACTGATGAAATCAAGGATGACGCTCGGCAATTTGTTCGAGAATGCCTTGCACGCAAAATTGAGGTCCACCTTCTCTCAGGTGACAAGGAAGATACGACTCGCGACGTGGCAAGAGATCTCGGAATCGCTCATTTTCGAGGCTCAATGACGCCGTTCGACAAACGAGAATTCGTACAACATCTGCGTGGTCAGGGCAGAAAGGTTGCGATGGTCGGAGACGGGATCAATGACGCGCCCGCACTGTTAGCCGCAAATGTCGGCGTATCGTTGGGATCGGCGACCGACGTTGCACGTGAGAGCGCAGATATCGTCCTGATCGGTAGCAACCTGACAAAACTGATCGACGTGATTGATATCTCTCGACGCGTTCGGGGCATCGTCTGGTTCAATTTTGCGGGAACAATTCTGATCGACGCTGCCGGCGTACTCGCTATCTTCGCAGGCTTTGTGGGGCCAATGTCTGCGGCTTTGATCCACACGGGTTCAGAATTAGCTTTCATCCTTAACTCAGCTCGCCTTTTGCCCGCTCGCGCACTTATACGCCGAACATTTCGTCACGCGACGGCTTCTCCTCATGTGGCAGAAGGAGATCAAAAGCTGACACAAATCGAAGCGTGATTTCCCGAAAAGTCTATGACGGCCAGCATCTTTAGGGCGTTGAGATGCGGCCCCATCGCTTGTTTGTAACCCAAATAATTGAGATAAGTGCAATGACAGAAGCCTTACAATACATTGAGAACCTATCAATTATAACGCAATTTCGCGGATCGATTTGGGCTTATCCAATAATAAGTTTGATCCATGTTCTTGGAATATCAATATTATTTGGATCAATATTTTGTGCAGACTTGGGTTTGCTTGGCGCTGCACCTCAGTTGAACCAGAAAACCATTCAGTCCACTCTGTCCAAGATCGGTATTTTTGGTTTTTGCGTGACGATTATATCCGGCATAGTGCTACTTGCGCCGGCCATCAGGGAGTATTTCAGCAATGGCTACTTTGCGATCAAGATGATCGTGATCCTCCTGGCCGGCATCAATGCGCTGGTTTTATATCGTGTTTTTCACCGATCACGGTCAGCATCCAAGTTGGCGACGATAAGTGGTGGGCTCTCGATTGTATTGTGGCTCATTGTCATGTTCTGTGGACGAATGCTCGCTTTTGGATAACGCAGAATGGAGCGTGAAGAGAACGGCGCAATATGAGCTTTGAAACCTTACCAACCAGACCGGTTATCTGTGGAAGATTCGTACATCTCCTTATAGTGTACGTCGTATGGGGCAGCACATACTTTGCAGTAAAGTTAGCCATTGGGAATGGTTCACTCGTCACACCGCTCCAGTTGCAGACTTGGCGCATGTGGAGTGCAGGCGCGCTTCTGCTTGCTGTCGCATTTGTTAAGATGCGTACATTTCCACGCATCCAAGCGCGCCATATTCATTTGTGCGTAGTTTCCGGTATCGCAATGTGGGTTTTTGGGAACGGGCTCGCCACGCTTGCTTCGACCACTGCGGCATCCGTATTTATTGTTATGGCCATGGGAATGATCCCGATTTGGACTACCTTATTTACCGCTTTGACCGACAAAAAGATGCCGTCGACGCGCGTTTTGACCGGCCTTTTGATGGGGATATCGGGCTTGATACTCGTATTCGGTTCACCGATCTATGATAGACAAGCGTCTGCAGACGTGACCGCGCATAATTGGTGGAATGTCTTAATACTGACGGGCGCAGCTACAACCTGGTCTCTTGGAACCTTGGCGCAACGGCCGCTACTGTCTGTGATTTCTCCGTTATGGGCTGCACCTTTCCAGATGCTTATTGCGGCCTTGATTCTAACGGGACTTTGCGCGTGGGAAGGGCAATCCCTTGTTCCGCCTGCTGACGTCGATGCCGACCAGATCCTCGCGTTTTTGTATCTTGTCGTTTATGGATCGGCGGTTTGCCTCATATCGTACATGCAAGTTCTGGTGTCTTTTTCACCAACCATTGCCTCTACCTTCGCGTACGTCAATCCCATTGTAGGAATAGCATTAGGCTGGGCATTCCTTCACGAGACGCCGACACTGCTTGCGCTCGGCGGTGCCGCTATCATCTTGTTTGGAGTTTTTCTTATTTTGAGAAGAGAGCCTACCTCGCTTAGACGCCGGCAGAGTGAAGGATAGGCTTAGAAAACGACGGAAGGTCCGATTGACATTCTCGTCTCACAGTGGCCCGCGGTGTTCGATGGCCTAATTTTATCTTCCGCTCAACTCTGATGTCGCGCGCCTCGCAAGAGGTGGCATCCGCCTGTCCCTCGTGCGCGGTGGGCGGAAAATGAATGGGAAGAAAGAAAAGGGGAAAGAAGAAACCGGTCGCAGACCGGTCCTCCCGCCGACGCTTACGCTCAACCGCCGCCTGCCGCATCCCGGCAACTCGTCCTTCGCAGGGCCTCCGGCCCCGCCTGTCCTTCGCCGCAGGGACGCTCGGCCGCAGTTGCGCCGGTGCGGCCGTCCTGCGGTCAGGAAGATGTCTTCGGAAACAAGAAGACACTAACAGGAGTGGCAAAGGGCCGCTCCGTATCCGGTCAAGGAGAAACCCATGTATCTTGTCACGCTCGATCCACGCGCGCTGAAAGACAATCCCGACAAGACCCGTCAGTCGAAGTCCTCGCCACAGGCCGACGCGCTGCTTTTGGCCACGATCAAGGCGGTGGGAATCATCCAGCCACCTGTCGTCGAACCCGAACAGGGGGGCGGCAACGGCTATATCATTGACATCGGCCATCGCCGCGTGCGCCAAGCGATCGCTGCAGGCCTTGAGGAAATTCAGGTCCTCGTCGCGGACGCCGCAAACGACAATGGCGCCATGCGCTCCATGGTGGAAAACACCGCCCGCGACGCCCTCAACCCGGTCGATCAATGGCGCGGCATCGAACGGCTCGTCGCTCTCGGCTGGACCGAGGAGGCCATCGCTCTTGCCCTCACATTGCATGTGCGGCAGGTTCGCAAGCTCAGGCTCCTCGCCAATGTGTTACCTGCAATGCTCGATCAGATGGCACTCGGCGACATGCCGTCCGAACAGCAGTTGCGGACCATCGCATCCGCGAGCGTCGAAGAACAGAAACAGGTGTGGAAAGCCAACAAGCCGAAGAAGGGCGAGCGTGCGTCGTGGCACCAGATCGCTAGTGCTCTCACCAAGAAGCGCATGTACGCCAAGGATGCGAGCTTCGGCGACGATCTTGCGGCCGCCTATGGTGTCGAATGGGTCGAAGACCTCTTTGCGCCCGCAGACGAGGATACGCGTTACACGACCAATGTCGAAGGCTTCCTCGGTGCGCAGCATGAATGGATGACGGCAAATCTCCCCAAGCGTGGTGCGATCGTCGAGGTCAACTCCTGGGGCCAGCCCGAGCTGCCAAAGAAGGCCGATCGCGTTTACGGCAAGCCGCAGAAGGGCGATCATGCCGGCATGTACCTCGATCGCGACGGCAAAGTGCAGACGGTCCACTATCGCCTCCCGGAAGTGAAGAAGCCAAAGGGTACGGGTGCCTCGACGCAAGGCGGTGCCGGAGAGGCAGAGGACGATACGATCGTCGGGGCAAAGCCACGCCCCGATGTCACCCAGAAGGGGCTCGACATGGTCGGGGACTTCCGTACGGACGCCCTGCATGAGGCGCTCGGTCGCGCACCGATCGAGGACGACACATTGCTGGCGTTGCTGGTGCTCGCCTTTGCAGGCACCAACGTGCGGGTCGACTCCGGCGCCGGGGACACTGTTTACGGGCAGAAACGTTTTGCGCGCCATGTCGTTCGCCTGATCGATGAGAACGGCAAGCTGTCCTTCGATCTCGACACCTTGCGGGTGGTTGCCCGCTCGACGCTGGTCGACGTGCTGTCATGCCGTCGCGGCATGTCGAACAGCGGTGTCATTTCCCGTATTGCCGGCGATGCCATCGGGGCCGACGGCTATCTGCCGAACATGGGAACCGAGGATTTCCTGCTTTGCTTGTCACGCCAGGCGTTGGAGGCCTCCTGCAAGAAGGCTTCGGTTCTTCCGCGCCAGAAGGTGCGGGAAACCCGCACTGCTCTGGTCGACCACTATCAGGACGGCCATTTCGTGCACCCTTCAGCTCTCTTCGTACCGGATGCCAGCGACGTGGCTGACCTGATCAAGCGTGGAGAGGTCATCGACGCCGATGAGGATGGCCCGGGCAGTGATGAGGAGGAGGTTGAAGTCTCCGAGGATGCCGAGGCTGGAACAGAGGCGGCTGACGGCGAGCCGTCCGAAGCCGGTGATGATGAACAGTCTGAAGATCCTGCCGAACATCCCAATGATGCAGGCGACGGATCAGACGCTGCGACGTCCGACAATGACGACAGCGCCTACGGCATCGCCGCCGAGTAGCCACTTCGCCTCACGCAGTTCCAGACCAACTCCCGCCGCCGGCTTATCACCGGCGGCGGTTTCTTTTCCACCTCTTCAAATCTTCAGGAGAAATCGCATGTCCGCGTCCCTCGTTTTCACGCTCGTCCCCATCGGTTCCGTCGTGTCCTGGTCCGATGGAACACCCAAGCCGCCAGAACGCCACAAGAAAAAGCTCGCGGCCTGGAAAACCAGAAACAGCTCCGGCCGCCTGATCCGCAAGCAGGCCAGCCAGACCCGCGGTACCTATACCGCGCCTGACTGCTTCACTATCCATGAAGGTGACCATGACAGCAACGACACCATCGTGCTTCGCGTCTACCGCACCTTCGATGTCGGAGCCTGCTCCCTGAGTTTCGCCGTGGTCGAGCGGCCTGCAATCGGCTCGGTGCGGATCTTCGATCGTGCCGGTGAAGGCGCCGAGCTTGTTCATGTCGCGGCCGATCGTCCTGCAGCCGAAGAATGGCTCACCCGGCATAGGCATCCGCACGCTGTATTGGAAGAGGTGACACGCACCCAGGAAAGCCTCTCTGCGGAGCAGGCCGCCGCGTAAGCGGCCCACCTTGCCCGTCTCGAAGAGACCTCCCGCCGCCGGACGGAGTTCGGCGGCGCTCGTGTTTCGCCCCTTGCAAAATGAAGGAGGACAACGATGTCCGCACTCATGATTTTCGACCGCGCGCCGGTCGGTTTCATCGTCTCCTGGGCAGACGGCAGGCCTCGTCCGCCGGAGAACCAGAAGGCGCTCGCCGGATGGAAACGCGACAATGCCAAGGGACGGCTGGTGCGTAAACGCAGATATTCTGTCATGGGGCAGTCCCGCATTCCTGCAAGCTTCAAAGTCGCCACGGACGCTATCGACGATCTCGGTGCCACCATCGGCCCCGACTTCAGGACATTTGCCGTCGACAGCGTGCTCACTTTCACCGTGGTCGAACTGCCTCAAATCGGTTCCTTCCGCATTTTCGACGGTGCCGGTGCAGATGCCGAACTGCTCCATCTGGCCTCGATCCGCGACCATGCCGACGTCTGGGTAAAGAACTGTGGTTTCGCCGTCACAACTATTGTCGAGGTAACCGCCGACGAAGTCGCTGCTAACCGGATCGAAGGGAGGGCAGCATGACCGAGCCCGTCACCGACGATCCCGCAACTACCCCTGAAAATTCAGGGGTGGAGTTCGCGCGCAGCGCGGAGGACTTTCCGGTCGCCCGTATCGGCGACATCACGCTCGCCATGCTGCCTTTCCCCGAGGGCGGCGGCTTCCTCGCCAGTGCCTGGCGCGTATCCAGTCCGCTCACCGAAATGAAGCGGGAGCACTTTTACGGGCACGAGGGCCGGTTGGCCGACGAGACGGCGTTCCGGGATCGGGTATTTGAAACCGCCCAGCACCGTCGTGAACTTTCCACCCTCAGCCGTGTGCAGACACGGATGGCCCGCAGCACGCCATGGGGCGCCTCGCAGATGGCGACGGTTTACGCCGAGGGCGTGACGTCGCATATGACCGCCAGCCATGGCGGATTTCATCTGTCGATGGAACGCAACAGCCGGGTCCATCCGGCGCTGCGCAAAGAGAGCCCGTGGTACGAAGAAGATGTCGAATGGGCTATCGTCGCCCTGACGTTTCCCGATCTGTTCACCACCTATGAACACCGTATCGCCGGCGATGCGATCCGCAATACCTGGCCGGATGCGTGGGAAACCATACACAGCTGTGTGCTCGATCCTGCCGAATCCTGGGCAAGGGCCCGAAGGCTTTTCGACGAGACGCACGCCGGCGACTGGGTGGTGATCTCGGCAATCCTCTCCAGCCATCATGCCGGGATGACCGAAGTGATCGCCACGGTCGGCGGCAAGCGCGAGCAGGATGCTGTGGAGCGTCGGTATCTCGTCTCCAGTCCCGAATATGCGACGAGAAGTCCGCTCGGCTTCGTCATCGAGATGGGCCGTCATCAGCCCTATGACGGCCCGTCCAGCTTCATCGGCTGGGACGCGCGGAGGACGGCCGCATGAAGCCCATGAGCCCTCGCATCTTGTTGACCCGCATGGAAGCGGCACATCGCGAGACCCGGCATCATATCGATCGCGTTCATCGGCAGATCGCCGGCCGCGCCGAACGCATCGCCATCACGCAGAAGGCGAAAGCCAGACACCACGCCCGCAAACGGACCGGGTCGCGATGGAGCCGCAGCGACGAGACGGTGTTGCATGTGCATCTCGATCGCCTGCAATTCGAAAGGCGTCTCGAACTCGATGGCCTCGCAGGCAAACTGGCGCGTCAGGAGCAGGCCATCGACACGCTGCGACAAAAGCTCGGCGAAGACATCTGGCGCGAAGCTGCGTGAGCGGGCAAAACGGATGGTCTAGCGGCAGAGACGCCGAGTGGGCAGCGTGGTGATCGGGAATGCTGGTGAGAGGGCGTTTTTGTCGGCCGGCTGTCCTGCCCTGCGTTTCCGTTGATGCCTTCATCCCCTTGCCGCTCCGGCCCTCGGTTGTGTTGCGGTCTAAGCCGGCGGCCGTTTGCTTCAAGGCCGCTATCGCGCCGCGTGGCGGCCGGAACAGCCTGTCTCACATCACCAGCCCGCGTCCCGCGCAGGGCTGCGCCCCGCTTGTCCGCAGGCCGATGACGCTCGTCATGGCCGCCCCGGACCCTGAAGCAACCGTCATTCCGCCGGCTTTTCGAGACCGCACCCGAGGGACGAAGCGGCAAGGGGCCGCTTCGGGTCCCCGGAGGAAACCCGAGAAGGAAACCCTCATGGCCAAGTCCGCAACCCCCTCCCGTCAGTCCCCCCGGCCGTCGGCCCGCGTTGTCCAGCTCCGCAAGGGAGCCACCCTCGAAATGGTGCGGCTCACTTGCCCCGATACCGCGCAGGCGCTACTGATCGCCGAAAGCTTCGGCACCGCGGCGATCGACAGCGATGGCATCCGCGATCTGCATGAGCGGCTGATCATCGAAACCGCAGACAGCCTTTCCGAAGGCCTTGGTGAGCGGGCGATGCAGATCCATCTCCAGCGCATCGTCGGCGCCTATGTCGGATCCGCCCATGGCGCGGGGCAGTTTTACAGCCGCGCCGTCACAGAAGCGCGCGACGCCACGGCCAAGGCCGCCAACGACGCCCGCGACGAGGATCTCGACGGCCCGGTCGGCTACGACAGCCCCGCCCAGCGCAAACGCGAGTTTGCCGCCGACATGGCCACGCAGTCCCACGCGCTCCGCATGGCGGCTGAAGGGGCTGTGGCAGCCTACGAGCAGGTTATCGGTGAAGCATGGAAGCCATTCGACCGCCCGGTCGAAAATCCGGGCCAGAGCCTCGACCGCAAGGCCGCCGCTGCCCAGATGTCCGCTTTCGACTGAACCGCTTGCGACTGAACCGCTTGACGGCGGGGCTTCGACCCCGCCATTTTCCATGTTGAGGCTTGTGCCCGCTTGCGGGCACATTTGTCATGCAGACGTTCATTCGTCGCGATGTGTCACTATATCGACGTCGACGGCGTCATCGATGGGGATGAAATGAACAACGAACCAATCTCGAAAACAAAGCCGTGGGCCATCTCGCAAGGACTGGTCGTAGCCAGTGCGCAGGATCTCAGGAAAGCGGCCGCCGTCAACGAATTGCTGACCGAAGCCGCAGCCGTTCTTCCGCAGAAGGAAACCGATCCGGTTCTGCCGTTCGAGATCGGCATTTTCCAGCAGTTCAGCACCCGGCTGCAGCCCGGGATCGCAAAAATCCGTCTTCGTCGCGCCCTAGCGGCCTATGCGGCGGCAAAGAATTACCTGTTGGCATCTGCCCAGCCCGATGCCATGCGCCATGACATTGCGGGATGTCCGAAATCACCGGTCAATGCTGATGACAGGATGGCAGCGCAGTTGCGCGTTACGGAAATCCGTCGCCTGCGTAAAGAGCAGGCAGACCCCTCCTGTGGAGCTTCCGTTCGTGCGATTGGCGATGTCAATCAAGGTTGAGCCGACCGGCGATAGCCGCGGCTCAGCTGCCTGGCCTTTTCCACATTCCTGTCCCCGTTTCGCGTTGGCTCTCGTCGGCGCTCATCCCGCCTTCTGTCGCATGGTTGACCGCGCGCGTTTGGAAGGACGCTCTCACGCGACCCCGTCCTGGCTGTCGGTCCTGCAGGAGCCGGCGGCGAGCCGCAACGGCTGCGCCGTCCTCCACTGCGTTGCGGCCGTTCCGGTGCGGCCCACCCCCTGACAGCTCCTGCCTCTGTCCCTCCGCGACGGGGCCGCAATCGGGCGGCCTCCTGAAGGAGGTTTAAGAAAATGAGCAGGAAAGAACACAGCGATCGAAGCGACATCTATTCACGGATCACCGACCGGATCATCGCTGATCTGGAAAAAGGCGTCCGGCCGTGGATGCGGCCCTGGAGTTCCGCAAACGCGGTTAGACGGGTAACCCGGCCGCTACGCCATAATGGCCAGCCCTATTCAGGCATGAACGTCCTCCTGTTGTGGTCAGAGGGTATCGCCAGAGGCTTTGCCTCGCAGACCTGGATGACGTTCAAACAGGCCCTGCAGCTTGACGCGGCCGTGCGCAAGGGCGAGACCGGTTCCACCGTCGTTTTTGCCAGCCGCTTCACCAAGTCCGAGGACGATGGCAACGGCGGTGAGGTCGATCGCGAGATCCCGTTCCTAAAAGCCTACAGTGTTTTCAACGTTGAGCAGATCGATGGCCTGCCGGATCACTATTACCATCAGGAGGTGCCTCAGATCGATCCGGTCGAACGGATCGAACATGCCGACCGCTTCTTTCGCAACACTGGAGCTGTCATTCGTCATGGCGGCAACCAAGCTTACTTCTCCCCGGCACTGGACTTCATCCAGATGCCGCCCTTCGAAGCCTTTAAGGACGCAGCCAGTTACTATGCAACCCTGAGTCACGAATCGACCCACTGGACGGCGAGCCCACACCGGGTCGGACGCGATCTTAGCCGTTATGCCAAGGATAGATCGGAGCGCTCCCGCGAAGAGCTAATTGCCGAGCTGGGCAGTGTTTTTTTAGCCGCAGACCTCGGAATTGCGCCCGAGCTCGAACCACGGCCCGACCATGCCAGTTATCTCGACTCATGGTTGAAGGTACTGGATGGCGACAAGCGCGCAATCTTTCAGGCGGCCGCCCACGCTCAACGCGCTGTCGCCTACCTGCATGGACTGCAGCCAGCAGCTTTCGAGGAAAGGGAGGCGGCATAATGGTCAGCTTGCTCCCGCTCTTTTCTGCCTCGCCGGCGGTTGCCGCCCCGGTGACGACCAGTGCCCGCATGCAGCCGGTTGCCATCACCCCGGCGATCGCCAGCCTGATCAGACAGCATGCGGTTGTCGCAATCGGCGTCTCCGGGGGAAAGGACAGCCAGGCGGCCGCCATGGCGGTCTTCGAATATCTCGACCGGGCCCATCACAGCGGTCCACGATTACTGATCCACGCCGATCTCGGTTCAGTCGAATGGGCGGATTCGCTTCCCACCTGCCAGAAACTGGCCGAACGGCTTAGCGTTGAGCTTGTGACGGTGCGTCGAAATCAGGGTGGCTTGATGGAGCGGTGGGAAAGCCGCTGGCGATCGAATGTCCTACGCTATGAAAATCTTGGCACCGTCACGCTCGTGCCATGCTGGAGCACGCCCGCAATGAGGTTTTGTACCTCGGAGCTCAAAAGTTCTAAGATACATGCCGAGTTAAAGAGGCGGTTTGCGCCGCTGCCAATCATCAATGTGACCGGCGTGCGACGTGAGGAAAGCCGGCGTCGCGCTCACGCGAGCGTAGCAGACCAGAATGCGGCCAACGGGATCTGGACCTGGCGGCCGATCGTCGATTGGTCTCAGGCCGATGTGTTTTCCGCCATCGACGCCTGGCGGCTTGATCTTCATCCCGCCTATCGGCAGTTTGGCCTCACGCGCGTGTCGTGCCGCTTCTGTATCATGTCGAGCCTCGCCGACCTGAAGGCAGCGACCGGCCAGCCTGAAACACATGATCTCTATCGCAGGATGGTCGATCTCGAGTGCCGCAGCACCTTCGCGTTTCAAGGCGGGCGCTGGCTGGGTGATATCGCGCCGCAACTCCTCACCGCGGAATTACGCAACAAACTCGCTTTCGCAAAGGATATGGCGCGTCAGCGGATGGAGTTGGAAAAGCGGATCACGAAGCCAATGCTTTACCTGAAAGGCTGGCCGACACGACTGTTGTCCGCTGCAGAAGCCGACATTCTGGCTGACGTCCGCACCAAGATGAACGGTCTGCTGGATTTGAACGCCGATCATCTTGATCGAGCCTCGATCCTTCAACGATACGCTGAACTTTTGGCTCTTCGGAGCCGCAAGGAAAAGGCGGCATGACAGGCGGGCGGATCCAGCGCATTAAAGCCCGCGTTCTGATCGGTGAACCGGACAAGGCGGTCCTGATCCCTTTCGGCAGGGTTGCCGACGGCAGATATCCGGCGCAGCCGCTGACGCGTCACATGGATGAGGTGAGCCGTGCCGTGCGTCGGTGAAGTCCAGCCGTGCGCTGCCTCAAACGCAGCGGGAGGGGCAGGCGGGAAACCCGACGTCCCGGAAAAAAGCGTCGCCAGACGAAAGCGCCAGCATGCGTCGATCCGAACGTCCGTGCCATCGAAAGGGTCCGTTCGAAGCCGGGGACCGCCGAGACCCCGCGCCCTGCCAGGTTCCTCCGCCCTGGACACCGCTGCACCCACGCAGACCTCGATGGAACTGGTGTGACCGCAAGACGCCTGCGGCTCGATCGGCCGACCGCAACGACCGGCCCGGACTATTTTCCGCCGCCCGGCGAGCCGGGCTTTGCATCGCGACACAAAATAGCCCGCTCCAGTCGCCCTCCACTGCGTTCCGGCCCCTGAAGGGGTGCAGTGCCGATCGCTCCCGGTCCTTACACCGTCATCGAGGCAGCGATGGGCGCAGCCCGATCAAACGAAAGGAACCAAGTCATGGCAGTCATCGGCGAATTCACCACCAACGGCAACACCATCGTCGGCAGCGTTCGCACTCTAACCGTCGCAATGAAGGCCCGCCTCAATCCCATCGAGCGCGTGTCCCGCGACGCCCCGGACTTCCGCGTCACCTCCGGCGCCGCCGAAGTGGGAGCCGGCTGGAACTCGGTCTCGGCCAACGGCGAGCCCTACATCTCCCTCAAGCTCGACGATCCGAGCTTCAACGCCCCGATCAACGCCGCCCTGTGGCCGGCAGAAAAGGAAGGCGACTACGTCCTCGTCTGGTCCCGCCCGAACCGCGAGGCCGCATAACCGGGATGCACGAATGGCCCCGCCGCGAGGCGGGGTCTTTCCCAAAACGCAACAAAGCCGGACCCGGGCAGCGCGCTCGGATCCGGCTTTGCCATTGTCATGGCGATGCCTCAGGCGTTGAGCGCATCCTTCACGGCCTTGCCCGGGGTAAACGTCAGCTTCTTCGCGGCTGCGATCTTGATCGTCGCGCCCGTTGCCGGGTTGCGGCCCTCGCGCTCCGGCGTTTCCTTCAGCTTGAATTTGCCAAAGCTCGGAATGGACGTCTCCGCCCCGGCCAGCGCCGCCTCGGTAATCTGCCGGAAGACGCTCTCCACAATCGCCTTGGCCTGCGCCTTGCTCAGGTTCTGCTCGGACGCGATCTTGTCTGCAATTTCAATGGTCGTGGTCATGATATAACGGCTCCTCGTGTTTTCACCCCATCCGGTATGATGTTGAAGATGTGGCAACGATAGGGGTGATATATCCGCATCAGCCCGAAAAAGCGCGAAAACCACAGGAAATATGCGTTCTCCGGGCGTTCCTGACGCCTGATGCGCGATCCGGCCGTGACTGGTGGCTCAATGCCTTCGAACACGTCCGGTCCCTCCCGATACGATGAAGATGCAGGCGGGTATCGAACCCACCTGCATCTTGCCGGTGCCATACGGGGAGGTGGGGTCTGCTCAGATCGTCCCATTGTGCCCTTCGGAAATGACGGCCTCAAGGACGCATGGTTCCCCCAATTTTCAGCCGCCGCCTGCCGGCGTCGTCAGAAAATCGGCTCCCCCATACGCCGGCTCCGCCGGTCGCGTGCCGCGATCCTTGACCCCGCCATCCCCTCACGCCGCTGGTCCTCGTCTTTCACAAACGTCAAGGAGACGACGATGACCTATTCCCTCGAAATCGAAGTTGCCGAACTGCGGGCCGAGCTTGCCAACGCAGTCGATCGCGTTGAACGCCGCCAGATCGAGGCCGAGCTCGAACTCGCCCAGGCCGAACTGGTCGCCGCGCTGGCTGAACAGGACGGGACCTACAGTGCGGAGCCTCCCTTCTGAGGCCGCCTTGCGACGGAGCCGGTGCCAGGCCGCGCCGGCTCTTTGATTGCCGGAAGCCAAGCGCCACAGGAGCGATATCAATGAATTGCAGGAATGCTGTAAGTGGTGTATTTTGCAGCAAATCTGTAAAAAACAGGAGAACGACATGCCGAGAACCGGAAGCTCCTATAGCACCAGCGATCTCTCCCGAAAATCCGGAGATATCATTGCCGAGGCGTTGCGCCACCCGGTCACCATCACCCAACGGAACAAGCCGCGTCTCATCCTCCTCAATATCGAGGACTACAACCGGCTGATGAAACAGTCCGATGCCCGGATAGTCGGTACAATTGAAACCATGCCGGACAGCCTGTTCGCCGAGTTCGAGGACGCAATCGACGCCTACGCGCAACAGGACGAGGCGGGGCGACCATGAGCTTTGACGATATCCAGACCGCAGCTGTCGTCCGCTATCCCTATCTTTGGGCACGGCAGGCGCGGGACGGAGAAACCGAAGGCCGCAAGGACAGGCCCGTTGCGGTCGGTGTTAGGCTATCCCGCCCGGATGGCGATCTGGTCCTCTTCTTTCCCATCACCAGCAAGCAGCCGGACGAAAGCCGCGTCTTTTCCGAAATTCCCGATATCGAGAAGCGTCGTGCCGGTCTCGATCAGGAAATGCGGCTCTGGATCATCTTTGATGAGTTCAATACCGATATTGTCGGACGGTCCTTCTATCTTGAACCCGAACCGCCGATAGGCCGGTTCAGCAAGGCGTTCTTCCTGCCATTGCTGAAAGCCTTTATTGCGCGCCGCAAGAGTTTCACTGAGGTCAGCCGGTTCCGATAGCGGTTTTGCTTTTTTGGAAGAGAGGCGTGCCGTTCGTTGGTATTGCGGGTTTGCCGTGCTGGTAGCGAGGCTTATAGCCGCTTACACGGCTTCCTCCTCTCGCCAGAAAAATGTGTCCAACCCAGATTGCACCAGCGTGCAATTATTGACGTCCGTGAGACACGGTCACATGCGATACCCCTGTCTACGTTGAGGGTCCCGATATGTCGAAAAGGCCATTTCCTTCGTTTGAAGAGTTTTCCAGGCGCCGGGCCCGTTTGCCAGCCGACGTGCTGGCCAACAAATATGTCGGCTTGTTTTTCGGCGTTCCCTTCCTCACCGGGGCAGCGGCCCTGATGGTCTGGATTATCGCAGACGACATTATCACCCGACCGGAGCTTTATCATTCCGTGTTCGGCGCCTATCAAACGGAGACCGTGCGTTGGTGGCGCAATCTTACCCTGTGGGCAGTCGCACTGAACGGCGTCTTCTATTTCGTCGGGAATGCGAAGGATCCCGGAACGGGGTTGGTCGTTACGCTTGGCCGTGTTGCCATGCCTATCGCCAAGCTCCTCCTTGTCGGGCAGTGGCCGAGCGCGCTGGCTTATCGAAACGCCAGCATATCGGACAGGGAACTCTATGAACGATTCCGCCGTTCCTATCAGGAGCGTCAGAAGATCCGCTGAACCAACGTCTGACGGACCCTCGGTTTCGTGGGGTCGGCTGGACGATATTCCCACGTAGTGAGAGCTCGCAATCAGGTGCGACGATTCTTTGCCGGGGGTGTGTTCAAGTGGACAGGGCCGGGGAGCGATAGCCTCGCGCCCGTTTCTCGCGAAGAAGTGCGAGAAACAGATCGACCGCCTCTTCCTCCCTCTCGAAGTGATGAACGAGCATCTGACCAGACGATCCGATCCGTCCCCAGCGACGGGTCAGGCAGGGTGTTCCGAACAGTGTCTCCGAAATATCCATGGCATAATAACGCGCCATGTTCACTGCGGCGTCCTTGCGTTCGATATAAAGCTGATAGGGATAGAGTTGCGCAACCATACCGACAGGATCGTCGATTGCCGATTCCACGTCCAACGAGAGATTTGAATCGGTCATGCCCGACCGATTCATTTGCGTGATGGATCAATCGCACCAGGAATGCCGCGCACCGTCCCAGCGCCTGGCAAGCCCTTCGGAAACGAGGATGTCGCCGATGGACTGTCCGTCGCGGAAAACCCTGCGCAATTTCCGGCCATACCTGTCCTCGTCCCGATCACCCGCCACAAGCGAAAATGCCCCGCCATTGAGGAGGTCGAGCAACCGCGTCTTCGCCGCCTCTCCCTTGATCCTTTCCGCCTCACAGCGCGGCGGGCTCAGCTCCGGCGTGTCGATGTCCGCAATCCTGATCTTCTGATCACCAAGCCAGAACGTGTCTCCGTCGACCACGCAGTCGCGATGCGGTCCATCCGGACAGATGCCGAAGTGAACCGTAACCGGGTCTCCTGCCCGGGCAGACATCGGCGGCCCTAGATCGGCGGTGATGTCCTGCGTCGCGACAAGATAGCCGCCCAGCTCCACCACAGCGATGATGGTCGCCAAGACGATGCTGCTGGGCCGGATACGGCTGCGTTTTGACCCCGGCCGTTTCGCCGGTCTGGCACTTTCGGCTGTGGTCGGTTTTGACGGGTTTGTCCGTTTGCGCCGCTCTTCATCGAGCCTGACGATCTTGTTCAATGCCTGCCGATCCCCGCAATCTGTCTTCGTTATCCGCTAATCCGAATATCAACGGAATGAAAGGGCAATCAGGGCGAGCCGCTTCGCGGACGGCTCTATTCGCTGCGCGAACGGAGCCCGCAGGCGGTCTCCGCCGATCCCGGTGACGATCCTCTCGCTCGGCTACGCCGCCGATGGAAATCGCCTTTGGCGATCCATCCCGGTCTGGTCGGGAAAAGAGGGCGCCGCCCTCTCTCCCCAGCAAGGTCCAGGCGCCGGTCTCCCCGTCCTTCCGCGCCCTGCTTGTGCAGGACGGGTGATCCCCCTCCGGCGCCCGGGCCTTGCCCCCCTCTCACCCGCCGCTCCGCGCGCACTCGGGAAGCAGGAGCGGGGCCTGCTTCCTAACGAAAGGCCCTTCGCTTCGCGAACCGAAGGAGCTTCAAAATGACCCTCAACGCCTATCTCGTCGACGTCGAAACCCGTACCATCCGCATGGTGACGATCGATCCGGCAAACAGCGTAGCCGACATTCGCCGTCATATCGGATGCAACCTTATCGACATGGTGAGGATCGACCGGAACCATTGCATCATCGTCGACGACAACGGACTGATGGATGAGATCCCATGCTTTACCGAGGTTGCCGATTATGCAAGCCCGCTGGCCGGAAACCTCATGATCGTCGGCACCGACCAGTTTGGCGAAACCGTATCACCGCAGCGGCCTATCGAGGATTTTGCCGCCATCCTGACGATCCGGTTTCCGGTTCTGTCACCGACTTTCGAGGCAATCAGCGGACCCCATGTCTTCGGCAGCCGCGTCAGCGGTTTTACCGCCACGCTGAAGGCCGCCAATCCGGCCGTGATCGCCACGGCGTGAGAGCAGAAGAAGGGGGCGGCAATCCCGTCCCCGCTCACCCGATCCGACGCGCTGAGGCCCCGTCGGATGGGTCGGGCCGTCATCGCACCTTCGCCGGGTGGTCCGGATCGACCGGCCCGCCTGGCGGCAAGAGGGCCTTGCCCTCTCACACTCTCCCTCCACACGGACACGGCGCCCCTGGCGCCGTGGGCTCTTCTTCTCTGACTTCCCATTTTGCACCCGCCACTCCGGCGTCAAGGACTGCGCGGTTCCCCCAATTTTCAGCCCCGACCCGAAGGGCCGGGTCAGAAAATCGGCTCCCCCGCTTGCCGCCCTTGGCGGTCGTGTGCCGCGATCCCTGACCCCTCGCGGCTATCGTGCGGCCTCCTTCCGTCAGAAAACGAAAGGAGACTTCTTATGACACAGCGCAAGATCAAATACATCGATGGTGGAAGCTCGGAATACTGGCGGCAGCGCACCGAGGGTTTCCGCCTCATCCGCGAGGCAGAACGGGCACTGATCCGTGTCAAAAACGCGCCGCAATACATCGCCGGCGGCTGGGACGAAGACTATGACGACTATGAGCCGGTCGAAAATCTCGGCCCCTATGACGATATGGATGAAGCGATCCGAGCCATCGAGGCCAATGAGACGGCCGTCGATATCCTCGTTGCCCAGCGCCGGACCCATTTCGGCGACTGGCCCGTCGCAGCCGTGATCCGCGAGCTGGCGACCGACTGACATGCAGACGAGAGGCGGCACTGTCGCCTCTCGTCGTTCCGCGTGGTCCTGACCACTTGCCGGCATCGAGCTGCGCGCGGTCTTGAGGGGCGAGACTTGCCGCCTCTCCCCTCAAACTCCCCTCTCCCTGCGGTGCGGGGCAGGCCCCGCCCGGCCTCCCGGGCCGGTAAACGGACGCTGCCGCGACTTCCCCAAACAATACGGAGAGGAGGATCGTCCTGCGCTGCGCCCTCATGCTTCGGGCATCCGCTCCAGACGATCCTCCTCTCCTGCGGTGCGTTCGCCGCCCAGTCGTTCGCATGTCATCGATGTCCGCTCCCTGCGGTCACGGGCATCCCGACTGCTCCCGACGGCGGCTCACTTCAGCATCTCCCACCACCATGTCCGGCCCACGCGCTATTCCTCCTCCGCGGATCACAGGCGATACACCTGTGATCGCCGTTGCATCGTCTGACGACTCGCAACAGCATTGGCGGGTCGGGCACGTGGGCCGGACATGGTGGTGGGAGATGGCAGGATAGGCTATTGGTATACCAATAGCCGTTTCGCCCGAGGGGCGATGGTCGCCTGGGCGACCGGGCATCTCCGTGATCTGCAATTTTTGCCAGAGTTGGACAAAAACGACGGGCGTGAGCGATCGATGTACGGCCGGAAGTGAGGAGGGCGGTTCCGCCTGTTTTGAGGGGTTCCCGGAGCCTTCATCCGGCTGAAGATATCCCGTAATTCCGGTGATCGGCGATTGTGCGGTTAAGTGAATAAGCGAATGAGTGGGCAGGTGGTTCAGCGAATCCGCGGCTGAGCGATGGTGTGAATGAGTGCTTCGCCGAGTGAGTGCATCGGCAAATAAGCGAATGAGTGGCTCGGTGCTTGGCTGAATAGGTAAATCGGCAGATCGGCAAAGAAGCGTATCGGCGAAATGACGCAACGCCTATTTGCCGAATAGGTGAAGCAGTGAACCGGTGTATCCGCGAACAGGCGAATCCGTGATTGGGCAAGTCAGTGAATGAGCGAATCGGTGTTTACGCCAACCGGAGAATCGGTCGATCAGCAAAGAAGAGAAGCGGTGAAGCGGTGAAGCGGTGAAACACCGGTTGGGCGAAGAGGTGAATCCGTCAACAGGTTGTTCTGTCATTGAGCAAACCGGCGAATGCTCCAATCGGCAAATAGGTCAATGAGCGAACCGTCGTTTTGATACGACAGGCCCAAACATCCCCGTCGGCACAATCGACAGCAACAGATCACAAATGGGGCTTGCGACCTTGAACGCAGCCGTTGAGCGCGGAACCGATAACGCGGAAAGCGGGCCTGGCGAAACGGTTACCTTGAGTGGCTTCTTCACCTCAGCTCTTTTCGGGGATCTGATCTATGACTCTACCCGGTCGTAAGCGCGCCGGCGCGCCTTGATGGAGTCCAGGTTATCGTGAACCCAGAAGTTAAACCCCTCAAGGGCACGCAAAGCTCCGTGGCCGATCTCTGTCAGTTCGTATTCGACACGCGGCGGCACTTCGGGGAAATAGTGACACACAACAAATCCTTCACGCTCGAGACTACGCAGCGTGAGCGTCAGCATGCGCTGGGTGATCTCACCGACCTCTTTTCTCAATGTCGAAAAGCGGAGCCGATGATCTTCCGCGAGAGAAAGACGCCAAAGAACCGGCACAGTCCATTTGTCACTCAGCAGGCTGCAGACCCAATTTGACGGGATGGGTCTGAAGTGTCTGTCGTTTTCTGGTCCGCGCGATGGGCCGGCATCGATCTGCTTGTCCAAGGGTATCATCCTTGTGCCTGATGCTGAAAAATGTGCCGTCTTCCGGCAGAATTACATTCGTATATATAGACGGTCCTTGTTTAATGCGAGGGTTTCAAGTGACCAATAGCAAGCAACCCATTCTGGTTTTCGGCGCGACCGGAAGGCAGGGAGGATCTGTCGCCAAAGCCTTGTTGAAGGCGGGATGGCCTGTACGCGCACTCGTTCTGGATTCCAGCAAAGCTGCATCGCTGCAATTACGGAATTCAGGTGTCGAGCTTGTGCAGGGTTCATTTGAAGAGACCAAAGTAGTCCGCACAGCGATGAAAGACGCTTACGGTGTCTTTAGCGTACTGCCAGCCAGCCTGGCTGCCGAAGACGAAGTCCGTCATGGTATATCGATTGCGGATATCGCTGCCGAAACCGGCATCAACCATTTTGTTTATTCCTCAGGCGCCAGCGTGGGGAATGAACTGACAGGCGTTCCGCGTTTCGACGCCAAGCCTCGTATCGAAGCCCATATTCGACAGCTCGACATGACGACGACCATCATCCGGCCGATGATTTTCATGGAAATGCTGGTGCGACCCGGCTTCGGTCTGGATGAGGGCCGCCTGGTGTCCCTGATCCGACCCGAGCATTCCATTCAGCTTACCGCTGTGGAAGACATCGGCAGGTTTGTCACTGCCGTGCTTGCCAACAAGTCACGCTTTGGCGGCGCAACACTTAAGATCGCCAGCGACCGACTGACCGGGCGCGAGCTTGAGATCGTACTCAGCGAAGCAGCTGGTCGCCCGATAGCCTATGAACGGTTTCCGAATGATGTTCTGGCTGCAAACGCTGATCTAGCCCATATGGCAAAGAGCCTGGACGACGGGCCGCTCGCCGAGCAGGTCGATCTGGAACTCATGCGCGAAATCAACCCCGACCTGCTCACTTTCAGGTCCTGGCTTGCGGGCAGTGGGGGCAGGTCGCTGGATGCAGCTTTGTCGGCACAAGCCTCGTGAAACTTCCCAAGTTTCAAGAATTGCGGCGAGCATCAACGGGGACAGGCTTGTCAGGCAGCCTGCGACCCTATTGCCGCCATTTTAGGTCGGGTGACCCGATAGCAACATCGGCCTTATAAGGCGCCTATCGATGAGCTCTGCGTTTCCGGTCAATGTTCCAGTCTGCATCGGCGAAACGGACCTTAGGCTTCGCGGACTTTCTGCGCAAAGCGTTCTACAACGGTGAAGGCCTCCGCGAAACTTGGCCGCGCGCCGTACACCATGTCGCCCATGAGCTTTTCGTAGTGCGCGGCGAATTCGGCGTGCGTCGCCATGATCTCGAATGTTTTGAGTGTCTCAGCGCGAGGATCTGACTTGTAGCCAGGATATTTGTCCGCCCGGTCACCTTCTGCCTCGGCAACCATCGTATCCAGTGCAATCGCAACTGCTGTATCTAGGTCGTACATTCCGTCCATGCGTGAGATGTCATAGACATGACGGGCCAGCGTGTGGTCAAGCGGCTCGTGCCCGGCAAAGGCAAAACCTGCCCGGCGCCCGAGCGCGACGAACTTGTCGGCAGCCGTTTCCACCAGACGAACGCATTTAACATCGTTGGCCTCGGCCGGCCGACCGATGGCTTCCCCGACGAATGAGGTGACCGAACGCAACTCCGGGGCGGTGCAGATCGGAAAAGCCGCGATTTCGATCTTGATCTCCGGGCGTAGGACACCCTCGCCCTTGGCGATCGGATCGTAGGGCAGGTCGTATCGTACATAAGAGCCGTTCTGGAGTACCCGCACGTGCCCTTCGACCGTGAAGCCGGCGTCTTCCAGACGTTTGCTGACCGCGCGTCTCATACGCTTGAGGGACCCGCGCTCACCGGCATTTTCCCCTACGATGCGCAAGTCTATGTCTTCAGACATGCGTTCGAGCAGACGATATGCCCGGCCAAGCGCCGTCCCGCCACCGAAAGCCAACGTCAATCCGTCGACCTCAATGTCGTGGATCGCCGCGAGGGCACGCACGACGAACCAGTCCTTTTCGACGAGGGCCGTCGAGGGCAGGGCGAAGTAGTCCTGCACCTCGAGCAGCGTCTGTAGGTCTGGCTTATCGCTCAACGCGAAGCTCCGTACGGCCGTCTGATAGCCGGCGGCTGAAGCGTTTCCCGACCTTGACGGTAAGATTAACCGGGATCTGGGTGGACTGCCCCCGATTATAGGCCTGGGTGCTGTCACCTTGCTCCCAAGGGACCCCGAGTTTGTTCAGGGCCTGGAGTGCCGCACCGTGAAACCCGTTTGAACTGGAAACCATAACCCGCCCCGACAGCCGTGATCGCACGGCCCGGGCATAGACACCATAGCCCAGGCGTATGAGTGCGCCATCCTTCACCAACGCCCTCAGGGCCCGAAGAACCTGATCGTCGCCGCTCAGGTCAGCAAAATCGCGCGGAATGAAGACATCGGTCTTCTTCGTCCGGCTGATTCTTGTCCTGATCCGTTGCTTCAATGTCTGATCCATGATCGGTTTCCCGTTACAAAAACCCGACACTGAATATATGCAAAAACCCGACACATGGCAACCTTGTTCCATTACGTGATGCCTTGGCCAGACCTCATCAATGCAGCGATGCGCGGATGTTTCAGTGCTTGTCGCCTTGCTATCTGCCTGCACGCAGACAATCAGGTTGCCAGCCCAACGTGAATATCGCGGCCCGAAGCGTTTCTTCCGAAAAATATGCTGCTTGCTGAATAGATCGGCGAGTGGAAAAGAGGAAGCTACCTCCAGATTGCTCTGGTTCGGTGCCAAAACGAAACCCTGCTTCCCATCTTGAGCACTTCGACTTTGACTGCTACAAACTTGTACCTAAGTACAAGTTTGATCGTGCAGCCGCAATTGTTGCTGATGACATTTCTCTCTTACTGCGAGGCGCCAAGCGTCGGCTCAGCGCTGATATCTGCGAGTCCTCCTAGAAAATAGCAAGGCGGGTTTCCCACTGACAAGCCACCGATCGCTACTGACGAAGGAATGGTACCGGGTGCCAGTCAGCATTGATTGCCCGCACTGCGGTGTGGAGACACGGACTGCAGGAATCGTGGTCGGCCCATCCAGCTTAGTGAGCATCGCAGGGCTATCAGCCGAGAGTGATGCAAAGCAAGCCTGGGCGCGGTTTGGCGCGTTCGCGTTTGTCGAGTCGCTCGGCGGTCGGACAGAAAACATCGAGCGCTTCGTTCTCGGTCGTTTTCACAACACGTTCTCTTTCCGGAACGATCAGTTGGTGCAGGTCTGCGAGCACTGCGAAGAATGCCTCGCGCCAAAAGTTATTCGTTCGGGCGTCATGAACGGCTTTGTGCGCCTTGGACAACGCAGACTGTTGGTCAACGAACGCTTGATGCTGTTCTCATCGGTGGTGACGCTCACGGAATTTAATGGCGGGACCTCGATCGAGGAGTGCGACGTTCCTCTTCCAGACTACGCGATGATGCTCACCTGCGATACGCAAGCCCAGGACGGCGAAACCGGTATCGCCGAATTGTGGCACAGCATTGCCCGCAACGACTATGCGATCGTCGTCAAGGGCCATGATGGACGTGAGCTGTTTCGCGATGGCCTCAATGATGACCTCAAAGAGGTAACCACGACCATTGGAGCGCTTGGGTTGGTCCTGACCAGACTGCATCTGGCGCAGCCTTCGTCGCCCTATTGCGGGCTCGCCCGGGATCTCTTTCTCGAAGCCCTCGAACATGCCGGATATCAACAGGAAACTTAGGAGGTGAGCCGTGCAAATCTTGAAGGCGCTGTCCTGGACTATGGCCGTCGCAATTCCCTTGGCCGCATGCGGGCAGCTTGAGCAGCCGCCCCGGCCGCTGCCGCCAGCGCCGTATGCCTATCTCAGTCTCACTTCTTGCAGACATTATCCCAGCAACATCGTCGAGTGCCAGCTCAACTACGGTACGTCGTTCGGGCACCATCGTCTCGGTCCGGTACAGCAGGTCTCACGTGATTTCGGGACGAACCTCGATGGTTCCCGCTATCAGATCTCTACCTGCTGGCCGGTATCCAGGATCCAGCGGGAACTGCCAAATTTCACATGCCGAATCTATCAAGGACAGTCAGGTGCCGACGCCGGTTCCGTGCTGGCCAAAGGGGGAACCGCTGTTCGTTTGGCTCAAATTCTTGGCGATCGAAACCAGATCGAGTATCGATGGAAGCCGGATCGGTGGTCTCGTCTAAAGGATTGATTTTGTGTAATATTTCTGAAGCTAATATCGGCCTTCGGGATAAAACTTGTACTCCAGTTATATTTTTCAGTTGATTTCCGGCGCGGATTGCAGTCCATAACTTGTATTGAAGTACAAGTTATGGACTGGTTCGGAATGGATGACAGCCCGCTTTCTTCTGTGATGAGACCACGACTCAGAGTGTTACGAAGGGCAGTCTGGCCTGCGGTGTCGTCTGTGCTCCTGGCCACATGTCTTGCCACAGCGTCTGCCGAGAGCGACCCGCTCAAGATTGGCGAGAACAATGACCATACCGATTGGTCGTTCCGGTTCGCAGGTAAAGCTTCAAGTGAGCCTGGCGCACTGCCAACATTTGCTGTCGACGCTGACCCAGAGCCACCGCCGAGCATCGATCTCACCCGTTTCAATGAGCGTTTTTGGGGACAGGCCAATACCAATGGAGTTCCCGCAATTCTGTCATTCGTTGCAGAAGCAGCGATTGAGCCCGATGACAGTAACCCAGAGCTACCGGGAGAAGCGGCCGGCAGCAAGAGAACACGGCGCGACCGCGCCGTGTTCTCGCCCATCAGCGTCTTCTCGTCTGACGCAGGCACCGTCCATGGGTCTACCAATCCAGCCGTCGAAGCACGCACGTCTTCCGATCGGACAGTGACGCAAGCCCGTCCCGACCTGCTTTCTGGCGTACCTGAAGACTACGCAGCCCTTGCGGTGACAATCGCAGCCGAGGAGGATGTCGATCCGAACTGGGTTCTGTCGATCATGCGGGCGGAAAACGCAAGGTTCGATCCCGGCCTTGTCAGTTCGGCCGGCGCCATCGGTTTGATGCAGGTCATGCCGAAGATCGGCGAGTCCTTTGGCGTCTATGACCTCACCGATCCCGAACCGAACATTCGCGCGGGCACGCGTTTCCTGCGGGTGCTCATCGACAAATATAGCAACCCTGTACTGATCGCCTCCGCATACAATGCCGGAGAACCCCGCGTCGACGCGCATCAATCCCTGCCGCTGATCCGCGAAACCGCGGACTATGTGACGCGTGTTGTCGGCTACTACACCGGCAAGTCGGCAAGCTCCCAACCTCCTACATCTGCTCCGGCACCTGACTCTCAATCCAATCAGCACCGCCGATCAGGCCCGGCCGACCGGGCAAGGTCCCCGATGCTTGTCTTCTCAGCTGCAAGCTCGCTCGCTTCGGACAGCCGCTCCCCGCAGCCGCTAAACGCGGCGCAACTCGGCGGTCCGGTCAAAATCGTCAAGGAAGAGGTACTTCAATGAACATAGTGGTTATGGCAATTCTTGTTGGCAGCGTCACCTGCCGCTCCCTGGTCAAACCCAAGTGGGCCGGCCATGCCGCGATGGTGCTGCTTGCCGCCTCGGTGCTGTTCGTCAGTCAATACGAGCCGGCGGCAGCGCAGAGCCTCGATGCCCTGGAGAATGCTGCCGACAGACTGGTGCAGTTCTTCACTGGCGCATTCGGCCGTTCCGTCGGCGCGATCGCGTTCATCGGCATGTTCCTGGCAGCGGCCTTTGGCTTCTGGTCCTGGGGCGCGCTTCTGCGAGTCGGTGGAAGCCTCGCCGGCATGTTCGCTGCCGCTGAGCTTGTAGATTTCTTAGCTGGGGCGGGATCGTAATCATGGCGAACTCCGGCAACAAGACGTCAGGCGGGGACGACTATATCGAATCCTATCCCGTCATCCTTGCCCTCACGCGGCCGCCGACGGTGATGGGGATCCCTTACACCTACTTCCTGGCGGAATGCTTCGTCTCGCTGATGGTGTTCATGGTCCTGGGCTCCATCCTGTGGTTTCCCGTCTCCTTCGTGATCCTGCACGGGATTCTTTATGTGCTGACGGTCAAACTCGATCTCTGGTTCTTCGACATCCTCGGCCGCCTCAGCATGTGCGGCATAAATCCCCTCGGCCGCAGACTTGGCGGGGGTATCCGGACCTACGGAGCCTGAACGATGAGCACGATGGCAAGATCGCTGAAGGGAAGTTTGTCGAAGGGTTGGGAGATCTTCGCCGATCGCAGTATCTCGACCCATGTTCCCTTCTACGTTCCGATCGAAAACGGCATTATCCGGCTGAAGAACGATTGCCTGGTATCGACCTTGCGTCTCACAGGTTTTTCGTTCGAAACGGCCGATATCGAAACGATCAACATGCTGCAGCGGCAGCGCAACTCGGCTTTCCGCGCTATCTCCTCGATCGGCAATTTTGCGCTCTACACCCATGTTGTCAGGCGCAAGGTCGCGCCGTCCTTGCCCGCAACCTTCACCGACCCCTTCATCCAGCGTCTCGATGATGTCTATCAGGCGAGCATCTCGAGGAACGAGATGTTCGTCAACGACACCTACATCTCGCTCGTCGTGCGCCCGCTGTTCAAACAAGGATCCGCGCTTTCCCGCATCATGGGCATCGGTGGCGATGTCGTTCGCAAGGAGCAGTTTCGCTCGATGCGAGACAAATTGGTTGAGGCGACGAAAGCGCTCGAAAAGTCGCTCGCCGCCTACGGTCCGAAGGTCCTGCGTGACGTGCAACGCGTTCAGGTGGACCTTGGTAATAGGAAGACGATCTACCGCGACTTTTCCGAAAACATGGAAGTCGAGGAGGGGACCCAAAAAATCTGGTTTTCGGAACAATGCGAGTTCTTCTACACGCTGCTGAATGGCGGCCGTGTCCGACCGATCCGGCTCGGCAACCTTCCTATAGACGCGATGCTGCCAGCGCGCCGGACATCGATCGGCAACCGAACCATCCATCTTCAGGGCGATACGCCTGGCGATGACCGCTATGCCGCGGTGGTGTCCTTGAAGGAATATCCGCCCGAGACAGGCGCCGGCATGCTGGATTATATTCTCAAGCTCCCATTCGAGATGGTGCTTACCCAATCCATGTCTTTCATTGACGACATGGCCGCGAGAAGCAGGATCGAGCGCCTCGACCGGCAGCTGTCGAAGGCAGACGAGGGTGGTTCCAGCGTCCAGGCCAATCTCGATCTTGCGCGTGACGAACTGGCGAGGAAACGCGTTGCCTTCGCCGAGCATCATCTCACCGTCATGCCAGTGGCGAGATCGGCGGCCCAACTCGACGATGGTGTCGCCCTGATCGGCAACGAACTTGGTGCGCTGGGTGCCTCTTATGTCCGCGAGGATTTGAACGCGGAACCGGCCTATTGGGCGCAGCTCCCTGGCAATCAGGCCTATATCGCCCGACGTGCCGTAATCTCGACGCTCAATTGCGCGGGCCTGAGCAGCTTCCACGCCTATCCCTATGGCAAGCCGGACGGCAATCATTGGGGTCCAGCGATCACCATATTCGAAACGACGTCAGGCACGCCGTTCTTCTTCAACTTTCACCAGGGCGATGTCGGGCACACAACGGTGTTCGGACCGACGGGTTCCGGCAAGACCGTGATCATGGCCTTCCTGATCCTCCAGGCCTACCGCGTCAGCCCACGGCTGAAAACGGTCGTCTTCGACAAGGACCGCGGTCTCGACATCATGGTGCGGGCGGCCGGCGGAACCTATATGACGCTCGAACCCGGCGAGCCGTCCGGTTGGAACCCACTGCTCCTCGACGATACCGAGGAGAACCGCGTTTTCCTCTATCGTCTCTTAAGCTTCATGTTGAAGCCGGCGAAGGAAGGCGAAAGCCTGACGCCACAGGAAGAGACCATCATCCGCACCGCGATCAAGTCGGTCTTGAAGACAAAGGACCGATCCTATCGCCGTCTGTCGTCACTTCGCGCCCTTCTAGCGGGCAGTGAGCGGACCGAGGGTAGCCTGATCGCGCGGCTCGACAAGTGGGTTGATCACGGACCCTATGCGTGGCTCTTCGACAATGCTGAAGACAATCTCGATATCTCCCGGCCGATGATCGGCTTCGACATGACATCGATCCTTGATGACCCGACGGTGCGGACTGCGGCACTCCTCTACATGTTCCATCGGCTCGACGAGGTCTATGACGGCAAGGCACCAATCATCAATCTCATGGACGAAGCCTGGAAGCTGCTCGACGACGACGAGTTCAAGCGCACCATGAAGGATTACTTCAAGACCATTCGTAAACGGAATGGCCTCGTTATCTTCGGCACCCAGTCGGCCGACGACGTGGTGCAGTCGAGCGTCAGCCGGACGATCATCGAACAGACATCGACCAACATCTTCTTCGCCAATCCGAAAGCCGACGAAAACTCCTACATGGAGCATTTCGGCCTTTCCAGGGCTGAATTCGACTGGGTCAAGAATGGCGACCCGGCTTCGCGCTTCATGCTGATCAAGCAGGCGAAGAGCAGCGTGATCGCCCGTGTCGACATGTCCCATATGCCGGAGTTCATCAAGGTGCTGTCCGGTCGCGAGGAGACTGTGCGCGAGGTCGAGATGCTGCTCGACGAATATGGCAACGATCCGAAGAACTGGCTGTCGAAATTCTGCGACTGGGAGGGGGATGCGGCTGATGACCAACGCAAGGCTTCCTGAGTTGGCGACCGTCAGCGCCATCGTCGTCTCCACCCTGTTCACGCCTGCGCCCGGCTTCGCGCAGGTGCCGGTGATCGACAACGCCCGTCGCAATATCCAGCAAGAGACGGAGAACTGGTACAAGACCTATCAGGCGGATACCCAGGCATTGAAAGGCGCTTCCGGTGGAACGACCGACAGCGTTGCGCCCGGACAGGGTTCAGGCGCGCCGGCCGACTGCTCGGCCGAGGGCATGGCCGGTGACACCGCGCCAGCCGGCCCGTCGAAGCGCACGCATAGCCAGCAGGAGGTCGCCCGCATGGTCGCCGACGAGGCGATCCGCCAGGGTGTCGATCCGAACTTTGCGCTGGCGATCGCCGAGCAGGAATCACGCTTCCGCCAATCGGCGCGTTCGCCGGTTGGCGCGACCGGCGTCATGCAGCTGATGCCGGGGACTGCGGCGGGTCTCGGCGTCAACCCTTACGATCTGCGGGACAACATTCGCGGCGGGGTCAAGTACATCAAGCAACTGCAGGGCATGTTCGGCGATCGCTACGACCTGATCGCCGCCGGGTACAATGCCGGGCCTTATCGCCAGTCGCTGCAGAACGGCCGCATCCCCAACATTCCCGAGACACAGGACTACGTCAAAAAGGTCTCGGCCTATTACAGCCGGAACAAGGCCGAGAACGGTGACCGGACCCCGTCGGGCGATGATGTCGAAACGGAAACCGTCAGTGACACCCGTGGATGCGGCGAGCAGCTGAAAAAGGCCGTCGACCGCAACACCGAGGCGCAGGTCGAACGCGGCTCAGTCTGGAACGAGCTCTTGGGAAAATCACTTGCGGCAAACCAGCAGTACCTTCAGCGTCTGCAGGCGGGACTGCAATCTTCTTCCGCGGCCTTGCGCGGCTCGGGAGGCGGCAACGCCAAGGACCACGATGGTTCCCTCGTCATGGCTGAAGTCCAGTGCCCCTCGACGATCATCGATACCGGCAGCACCCGATGCTTTGCCGTCCCGTCGACCGCCACCACCGATCAGATTCAGAGCTGGCTCGAGGACCTGCAGGAGCAGGCACGCGCCAGTGGCGATGTCGCGACCTTCTCGGTGCTGGAGGATCCCGCACTCGGACTGGTGACGGTCGTCGACGCCAGGCCAACGGCAAATTGAACAGGAAGAGAGAGGACAGGCAGATGAAGAAAATCGTTATTGCCGCGGCGCTCAGCATCACCACGGTGTCCCACGCCTTCGCGCAGGTGCCGGTCAAGGATTCGGCCAATATCGCGATAAGCCAGGAGATCGAAAAGCTCTCGAAAAAGATCCAGGGCGACACGTCCATCGTCATGGACAACACGATCAAGACGCTTCAGGCGATCACCGGCGACCGGTCACAGGATGCGAGCCAGTTTGCCAAGCTCGCCACCGGCAATGGGTTCAGCATGGGCCAGGCGCCCGATTTCAACAGCATCCTGTCGGGAAATGAAGCGTTGTTCGGCGGCATCAGCGGTGAATTCCAGAATACGGCCGCCAAGCTCATCAACGGGCTCAATCTGGTGAAAATGGTTGTCGATACCGTCAAGGGAGGCGAGCTGTCGGGTGCCAACCAGGCCTATTCACAAGGCATCAACGCGCTGACCACGCTGACGGCCCTTACGGACGCGATGAACAGCGCCACCAAGGACCGGCAGAATGCCTTCATGCAGGCGACGCAGCAGATCGGCACGGCGCAGGATCTCAAGGGCGCGTTGGAACAGAACACGCAGATGGTACTGCAGGGTAACCAGACCGCCAACGAGGCCGTCGGCTCGCTGAACAATCAGGTGATGCTGCTTAACCAGCAGTATAAGGCGGCACTCGCGACCTCATCGCAAAACCTCAAGACCTTCGCAACACTTCCTGACAGCGTGATACGCAATGGTGGCGGTGTCGCAGACGGTGCTTCGGTTCGCGACCAGTTGCAGGCATTTGAGGAGCAGAACCAGTGAGGTTTATCCCTGTGCTGGTCATCGCCCTTATCATTTTGTCCGGATGCGCAGGCAAGTACGAACAGCTGGCCAAATGCTCAGCCGACGAGAACCCCGTGCCGGCGCTCGGCTACGAGGCACAGCAGGAACCGACGGCGCCGCAACAGGCGCTCACGGAAATCGTCAGCAGTGATTGCGGTCCGATGCGACCCGTCAATTCCTTCCAGGGGGAATGATGGATCCGGTCAGCTACGCCGTGAATTTTTATGGCGATGCACTCGCATACTTCGACAAGATCAACGAGGCGTCGCTGGAGAAAGCCTGGGGGCTGTTCGCCGAGAACAGCAATCTGGTCTCATCGATTCTGGCACTGTTTCTCATTCTCTATTTTCTCTGGGGCGCGCTCGGCCTGTCGAGCGTATCTCTTCAGGACATGGCGATCACGGCCTCGAAACTCGCGTTTGCCTATGCGCTGGTCATGTCCTGGGCCACCTTCTACGACAATATCGGCCAGATCGTTCTGACGTCACCACAGGACCTCGGTGCTGCCATTTCCTCGGCGATGGGCGGGCAGGCGGCCGGCTCCGATCTTGCCTCTCAGGTCGCGAGCATGTCCCGCAAGGTCTACGATTTCGCCATGCAGCTCTTCAATTCCTACGAATCCGGGTGGATGCCGAACGTCACCGGCGCGGTGGTGGTGTTCATCGTTCTCGTTTTTGGCCTCCTGCCAATGTTGCTGATCCTGACCGGAGTGACGCTGTTCGCCAAGATGATCACCGCCGTCATGCTGGCGATCGGGCCGATCGCCATCCTTTCCTATTTTTTCGGTATCACGCGTTTTGTCTTCGAGGCCTGGGTCAGGGGCATCGCCTACGGCATGTTCATGCTGCTTTTCACCTACGTCATGGCCGGACTGTCGTTCGGCTTCCTGATCGGCATGATGGATACGATCAATGGCGAAATGGCAACCAAGGAAAACGCGCTCGCCATCGTAGTGGCCATGGTGCTCTACCTGGCGCTGATCTCCTATTTCATTTTCCAGGTACCTGAATTCGCGAGGACATTTGCCTATAGCTCGATGACAGCGAGTACGCCTGGCGGCGGCGGTGTTAGCACAATGTACGGCGCTGCCCGCGCGAGACTCGGTTCTAGCACTTCCAGAAGCGGACAGGCCGCCGCAGTGGCCCTCGGAATGCTGGCCGGACCGAAAGGCGCGGCCGCAGCGGCGGCCCTCGCCGGCCGCGGCACGATGGCGGGTGCCGGCGCGCTCGGCCGGATGCTGACCATGCGCCGGCGTAGCGGTGAATGAGGCGAGAAATGCGCGGGTCGAATCCAGCTTTTTCAGATGTAAGCCGGGTCTGACCGGCGACGCAGCTCGCAAACCTTAACGACGATCATGATTTTGGGGATTGAACTTGGCATTGTTCAGAAAGCAATTGCGTTCCGCACCGACCGACCAGGTCGCCGGTCCGCAGGACATGTACGATCAGCACCTTTCCTGGGGTGAGAAAAACCGATCACTTCGTGCCTTGATCGGCATCATCCTGCTGGGGTTTGCCGTGGCCGGCTGGGCCGTCGCAGGTGTGCTGTCGTTTTCGGTGGCGCAGCTCTTTCCGCTCGTTCGCACCGAGGTCGTTCCGCTGATCGTCGATCGGAACACAGGTTATATGGAGACGGTAACCACGCTCGATAAAGACCGTGCGACGGTTTCAGAAAACCAGGCGGTGCGCGCAGCCTTCGCCGGCAATTACGTCATTCGCCGCGAGACCTACGATCCCCGCTATCTATCGGATAATTTCGACATGATTGCGCTGTGGTCCGAACCGGGCTCGCAGGCCTTCAAGGACTACGAGGCCTGGATGAATCCCTCCAATCCGAGGGGGCCGGTCAAGATGCTCGGTGCAACCGGAGAAATCCGCCCGGAAATCCTCTCGGTCAATCCGCTTAATCCATCGACCATGGCTGTTCGCTTCGAAACAAGGGAACGTCGCCGCGGTGGCGATGTCGTCACGCGCTGGTCGGCGACGATACGCTACCGACAGATCAACCTGCCCGCCAGCAACCGGGTCCGTCTCTTCAATCCTCTCGGCTTTGTCGTGACCGAATATGCAAGGGTCCCCGAAACCATGCCGTCGGGGATCGCGCCATGATGAGGCGGACGGCAGCAATTTCCCTCCTGGTACTGCTCGGGCCGCTGGCTGCACATGCTGAACTGGTCGCCCGGCCGGGACGCCTCGACCCAAGAATCCGGTCACTTCCCTATTCGGCCGAGCAGGTCTTCCTCGTAACGGGCACCTACGGGCTGGTCACGACGATCCTCTTCGGCGCCGATGAGGACATAACACAGGTCGTCGCCGGCGATACCGTCTCCTGGCAGATCCTCACCTCGGCTGATCGGCGCTCGCTCACGCTGAAACCGATGGAGAAGGACGCGGCCACCAACCTGTCGGTGGTCACGACGAAGCGAACCTATTCCTTCGACCTGCGTGTCAACGACACCAAGGCGATGCAGAACCAGACCTTCAAGTTGCGCTTCACCTATCCGGAAGACGCGGGTCTCAAAGGCACGGCGGAGCTCTGGAAACAGGCGCAGGATGCGCAGCGCAATCCCAATATCAAGAATATCCGCCGCGACAAGGTCAATTACGACTACGGGTTCAAGGGCAGCGACGGAGCCAAACCGCTCTGGGTCTTCGACGATGGATTGAAGACCTTCATGAAATTCACCGGTGACATCCCGGCAATCTTCATCGTCGATGGCAGGCGCCGCGAGAGCCTGGTGAATTATCGCCGCGAAGCCGACTACATCGTGATCGACAAGGTCTCGCGGCAATGGACGCTACGCTTTGGTACCGAAGCCGAAACCTGCCTTTTCAATCTGAGGACAACGCCTGCCGATATACCGGCGCCGATCGAGGGCGCGGTATCGCCGAAGCGAATTGGCAGCGGGACAACCAATCAGCAATCGCAATCAAGATAGGAGGTGCTCCATGTCGGATCCCAACTACCATTCCATCGACACTGATGCATCCATCGGCGGACAGGTCAGGCGCGGTGGTATGGGCCTCATGCGCCCGTTTGCAGTCGTCGCCAGCATCGCCGGCGTTGGTGTCGTCCTGTATTTCCTTCTGGCGGGTGGGGAGGCGGAGCAGCCGATCGACACGACCCCTCGCGAGGAATTCCGGCCGGTCCAGACACCGCGAAACGAGGGGTTCCGGACGCCGTCACCGCCACCGCTGCCCACGGTCGAAGTCCCTGCAGCACCACCTCCGCCTCCGCCGCCACCGGCGCCGCGGGTGCCGGCCGCAGCCCCTGTCGCACCGCCCGCGGACATCGATTGCTCCCGGGGCAAAAATCCCGACGATCCGAAATGCATCGAGCTAGAGCGGAAGGCCAAGCTGCTGGAGCGCGTCCGCTCTTCTGCCATGGTCTTCGATCAATCCGACCAGACGAGAAGCGCTTCGGCGACGTCGTCCGACGCTGCTGGCGCAGGTCCGTTTGGGGCAAATAGCACGGCCAGCGCATCAAATACCGTTACTGGAGATGGTGGCGGGGCTGTCGATGGCGATCGTGCCTTCCTGAAGGCGATGGGCGGACAGGGGGTGGAGGTGTCGACCGCCACAGAAAATCGCCGTACCGATGCCTGGATACCGCAGGGCACGATGATCCGCGGTACGCTCGAAACAGCCATCAACTCCGATCTCGCCGGGATGGTGAAGGGGATTGTGCGTGAGGACGTCTATTCCTTCGATGGCCGTCGTACTCTTATCCCCGCCGGATCCTCGCTGATCGGTGATTACAAGTCCGGCGTCCAGAGGGGACAGGAGCGGATCCTGATTGTCTGGACGCGGATGATCCGTGGCGACGGCGTCTCGGTGCAGCTCGGTTCCTATGGGACGGACCGTCTTGGCCGTTCGGGCATGACCGGCATGGTCGACAGGAAAAATTGGGAGCGGTTCGGACCGCCGGCGCTGATGACGCTGATCGGCGGCGCGACACAGTACATCGCGCAGCTTGGCCAGAAGGAAGACAGCTACATCACCATCGTTAACGACAACGGCACGGTCACCCGCATCCCGCAGGATAATGGGGAAAGTTCTCAGGACCGTGCCCGCTCGATAGCCGCAGAAACCATTGCATCGGGTATCCAGCAAATGGCGGCAACGGCGTTTGAGGATTCCCGCAACATCCGTCCGACCATTCACATTCCGCAGGGCTCCGATATCAATGTCTTTGTGACGCGCGATCTCGATTTTGCCGGCCTCTATCCTGACCCGGTGCGCGAAGAGTTCGAGCGGTTGCGCAAAGTGAGATACGGCAAATGAATGCCCGCCCCCAGATTTCCGCCGAACAGCACTTTCTAACCGAGGCGCTCGAGCCGATCCGGCTGTTCCTCGACGACCCTGCTGTCGTCGAAATCTCATGCCAGCGCAGCAACGAAGTCTGGCTGGAGAAGATCGGCCAGCTCCGGATGGTGCGCCATGAGGTCTCCGGACTTGACCAGGATGTCATCCGCCACATGGCCTCTCGCGCCGCCTCCTTTACAAAGCAGACGATCAACGCGGAGAATCCACTTTTGTCGGCGTCACTGACGGGCGGCGAGCGCGTTCAGTTTGTTCTGAGCCCGACCTCGGCAACTGGTCACGCCTTCTCGATCCGCAAGCAGTTCATCCGACGGTTCGACCTCAACGACTATGAGGAGGCGGGCGCCTTCCGTTTCACCAAGGTCACCGGTGACGATTATCTCGATGATGTTGATATCGAGCTCTCGCGACTGTTGCGGATCGGAAAGGCGCGGGCTTTTCTGGAGCTGGCGGCCGCCAATCACCGAAGCATGCTGATCTCAGGTGGCACCTCCACCGGCAAGACGACCTTTCTCAACACGATGCTCACCGCTATTGCGAACCATGAACGTTTCATCCTCATGCAGGACACGGCCGAGCTCGAACCCCGCCAGGAAAACGTCGTCTCGTTGCTGGTCTCGAAGGGCGGACAAGGGGAGGCAAGGGTGACAATGGGCGACCTGCTGGCGACGGCGCTTCGTCTCCGTCCCGACCGTATCTTCATGGGGGAGCTGCGCGGCGACGAGGCGTTCGATTTTTTGAATGCGATCAACACCGGTCACCCTGGCTCGATGTCAACGATCCACGCTAACTCGCCGCACCATGCCTTCAACCGCCTCTCGACGCTGGTGCTGAACAGCAATGTCCGCATGGAGCGCGATGATATCATTCGCTATATCCGCTCGATCATCCCGATCGTAGTCCAGTTGAAGAAGAGCGATGCCGCCGGTGGTCGCGGTGTCAGCGAGATCTATTTTGCCGACGAGGTTGATGAACATGGCCAGCGCATACACGGACGGAGAGATTGATCGCCCGAAATGGACGGGCCTCCAGAAACTGTCTTACCTGACATTGCCGGTCGCGCTGCTTGGCGTGGTCTGCATATGGCTCGCCTTCTTCACGCTGATTTACGATGCCTACGTGGTGTCATTCGGATCGACGTCGTATTTTGACTATGTGAGCCAGGTACGCTTTGCCGACGGCGTCCGCTACACCTGGTCGATCATCCATACCCGCAACACGGTTGGATTGTCGCTTCTGGCATTCACGCTTGCGTCACCCTTCCTATTCTTCCTGATGTGTATCTGGATGCTCAAGGGCGGCAGGGCGCTGTCGCGCAAAATCCTCTACCTCCTGCATGTCCGCTCGATGTTCAGTCTGATTGCCCTCACCGTGATGATACTTGCCGCCGCCTGGGCTGGCGCTTTTATCTACGGCTTCGCCTTTTATCTCGTCGCCACGAAAGCTGGCGAACATGCCGATATCGCCAGCTATTATGGCAGCCATCTTGCCGCCATGTATCAGGCACCGTTCGGCACGACGGATACAGCCGGGGTCTATCAGCGGCCATCCCGGCAGACGGTCCAGGCCACACTTGCGGGGCTCGCCGCAGCCGGCGCGCTGGTGGGGTTTCCGATCGGTGCAGCAATCCAGAAGCGCCAGCAGATGATCATGGGCAAGGCCCGCCTTGCGACCCTCAAGGATGCGGCTGACTTTCGCCTGCGCGACAAGCACGGGATCGTGCTCGGGTTGAAACAAGGGCTTCTTCTGCGCAACGACGGCGACCAGCATGTGATGCTGATCGGCTCGCCGGGGCAGGGGAAATCACGTGGCTTCGTCATTCCCTCGATGATGAGTTTCGAGGGGTCGCAGGTCGTGCTCGACATGAGCGGCGAACTGTTCGAGGAGACTTCCGGTTTTCTGAAGGACAAGGGCTTTGAGACCTTCCTGCTGGCGCCGGGATCGAAGTTCACCGACGGTTACAACCCGCTCGACCTGATCAGCACCGATCCGCACCAGCGCATCACCGATCTCCAGAAGCTGACACAGATGCTGCTACCGGAACGATTGCGCTCAGATTCCTCCGATTTCTGGGAGGAAAGCGCCCGGATCCTGCTCACCGCTATGCTCGGCTTCGTGCTCGAATGCCCCGACACCCGCAAATCGCTCAGCGAGCTTTACCGTATCCTCAACTCGATGTCCGACGAGCGTACGGCGATTGTTCAGCTGCTGGAGAACTACGAAACGGTCCTTTCCGACCAGACCCGTATGCAGCTCACCAAATTTGCCGGCCGGCACGAAAAGCTGGGTGAGGGGATTGCGGCCGAAATCGTCGCCAAACTCAATTTCCTGCAGAACCCGCTGGTGGAGGCGCTCACCTCGATTACGACGATCCCGATCGATACGATCAGAAAGCGGAAGATGGTGATCTATATCCAGGCGGACTGGAACGCCATCCAGATCTACGAGCGCCTGATCTCGATGTTCATCCAGCAAATGGCCGACAAGCTGGTCCAGATGGGCCCGCTGCCCAACGGTGAGCACGAAGTCATGATGATGCTTGACGAGTTCGGCAATGGCGGCCGCATCGACACGGTGCTGACGCTCGCCCCGCTTATACGAAAGAACGGCGTGCGTTTCGTCTTCATTCTTCAAGATGGCGCCCAGTTGGAGCGATTGTACCAGCGGTCGGGACAGAAGATCCTGATGGGGGCATCGACGATCAAGGTCTTCATGAACTTCCAGAACCAGGACGATGCGATGGCGGTCTCGCTGGCCGCCGGGAAGACGACGGAATGGGTCGAGCAATCGTCTTACTCCCATCGCCACGGTCGCCGTCAGCGCTCGATCTCGAAAGTGCCGGTCTCCGTCGACCTCCTGCCGGTCAACACGCTGATGATGATGAAGCCAGAGGAGGCAATCCTGCAGGTCACCGGCATGCCGGTGATGCGGATCATGAAACTGGATGCGGGCGGCGAACGGATGTTTGCGAAAGTGCGAAAGTTCAAGATGGTGCCGAAGCCCTGTATCAAGCCCGTTGAGTGGACGATTGCTGACAGTGACCGTTTCGGATATCTCGCGCGCTCCGCGCCGGGTGATCAGGGCGGTAATTCCGAACCCGGAGATGACCTAGACCTTGCTGCGGTCGAGCGCGTCCGCAAGCCCCAGGATTTGCGCTTTGTTGTCAAGGAAGGCATTCGTCACGTTTATATTTCTTCCCTCGATGAGCTACGGAGTCGGCTCGACCTCGATGAGACGCGCGCGGCAGGTGTCGCCGAAGAAGACCTCGGCGGCGGGCAAACGCAGCCGGCTCGTAAACCTGCGCATGGTCCCGCCAGCCGGAAAGCAAAGCGGGGCGAGACAAAAGATGCGCACACCGATTCCGCTAACGACGTCGATCTCGATATCGATGAAGAAAAGCTTGGCCAGAGCGTTTATTCCGGATCTCCAGCAAAGCGGCGCAGGCAACGGGATAGCTCAGGCATCTCGACAGGTGCCGCCGGCGAACGCTCATATGATTTGCCCATTCTGAAACGCCAGGACGTGAAAGAAGCATTCGGAGGTGATCTTAAAGCCCTGAATGACGTCATCTTCCAGCAGGCCGGCGAAAATAAGGTTGAACCAGGAGATTTGAATGCGGACGTCGAGCTCTTGATAGACACGCTTTCAGGCAGGTTGTCGGAGGATAGTTCGAGAGCCTGGCTGCGCGAGTTTGCGGACACTGCGCGCGATCCGTTGGGCGAAGAAGATGAGGAGCCCGACAGCGTGCCGCGCCGCACGTAGTGGGCCAGCGTCAAACCAAACCCCAGTTTACAGGGCTCGACAGGAAGCGGTCGTGCTCCCCAGCATAAGGAGACCGACGACCATGGCCAAAATCGAACATCTCTCAACCCGACACGTTTCCAGTGATCGTAGCCTCGAACGGATCGTGGCCGCGGCCAGGGCCGAACCGGGGCTGTGGCTGATGATAAAAGAGCGAGAAATGGAGCTGAGAACAATGCGGGCCGAACTCGAGCGTCTCGGTGCGAAGGAGAGCGATATCGACCACTTGTTTCCGCAAGGACTGACGCCCACCATGTCTGAACTTGCGGACGATCTCGTTTCTCGCATGTTCGGAGGTTGCCCTCCAGACACGCTGGGTCCGGTTCAGGATGCCCTGCTTGCCGCCGCAAGGCGCGATCTGGATGAGTCTCCATAGAGCCGACCAGTTCGTTTCGAGCTACCACCAGGCATTGACAGTGGTCGGACGAGCTGACGAATGAACTCGTGGCGCACAGGCTCGGACATTACTCACCATGGTAGTTTCGCATCGAGCGCAAATGATTGCCTACAACCTGGCTGCGGGCGCAAATCCTGCCACGTAGACCAATGGCCAGCCATTCGTAAAAACAGGATTGTACCGGCGTAAAGGACAGAAGGCCATTCGGTAGCGTCAGCCAATGGCACCCGTCGCCGAGGTCGCCGCTGGCAAAGGTGTCGCGCTCCAGTGCGAATCAGCCCTGGGCCTTACGAGCCTCGGGGTGGTCGTCCATCCGTTCCACAACGGCAATCGCGCGACACGGCTCCGCTGCATCGCCGCTGGAGGCCGGACAAAACCAATCCCGTCCGGCAGACCTTCATCGAGGCGCTGAAGCCGCTAAGCTGATCAGGCTGCCGTCTCAGCTTCGTGCGAATTCGAGGAGTGGGCCGATATCGTGATCGTCAGCAGCTTTCAGCGCACCGACATAGCGCGCCCGCAGCTCCCCGACATCTGCCAGGCTTCCGCCGCCCCAGGAGAATAGCTCGCCGCCAAGCCGCTCAACGAGCAGATCGGCTGCCAACCGCGCATGGCGTCCGTTTCCGTTGGGAAACGGATGGATCACAACGAGGCGGTGATGAAACCGGATCGCGATCTCATCGCGCGGATAGGTATCATGCTCGATCCAGAACCGGACATCGTCCAGCAGGGCCGCAAGCTCCATCGCAATACGATACGCCTGTATGCCGATGTTGCGCTCAGTGGTGCGGAACGTACCGGCCCATTGCCAGACATCCCCGAACATCCGCTTGTGAAAGGCCTGCATGAAATCGACGCTGAGCAGTCTTTCGAGGGAAAGCCGCCTGAGCCTGCGCACCCAGGCGGCGGCTTCGACGATGTTCTCCTGCTCGGCTTCGTTGAGGTCCTTCCTGTGGGTGATCCAGCTCTGCAGCAGGCCCTCGCGTTCCTGCGGTTCGAGCGGCGTCGCATCCTCCGGCTCCTGGAAGAGATCGGTCATGTCTCGTTCCAGAGATCGCGCTCGGAAAGCCGGTCGCGCATATAGGTCTGGATGCGTGCTTCAAGATCGGTATCGTCCGTGCCTTGCGCTTCCAGCCGCATCGTATGCGCGACGCGCTGCAGTTCGCGCATCGCGATCTTGCGCGCGCGCGCATTGACCATCGCTTCGAGCGATGTGTTCGGGACGAGTGCATAGACGAGGGTGCAGTCGAGCGCCTCGGCCGCGCGCAGCAGCGTGTTCAGCTGGATTGTACCTGCCGCCTCGGATTTTTCGATCGTCTCGACGGTTTGCGGCCGGATGCCCATTCGCGCGCCGAGTTGCACCCCGGTCATGCCGATCGCATCGCGCAACGCGCGCACCCAGCCCTTCGGCGGCGCCTTTGAGCGGTCGGTCGGCCTAAGCCCGTCGAGCCTCTCGTCGAGCCGTAGTCGCGCTCTCCTGCGGATATCGCTTTTCATGTTGTCATGCCTACCAATGCCTAGTCAGTCCATAGACTGATTTATTCTTGCTAACGATCAGCTTATAACATGAGATCTAGTTCAGTAAAATAAGGCTATAGCCTGATATTGTAAGCGTCAAAATCAGTCCATAGCCTGTCTCCAAGTTTCTTGCGCAAGCCTGAAATGAGATGACGAAGCCTGCTTCGCGGCACGAGCCCGCGCCCATCAACTCGGATCCGCCGAATATCTCCGCTGCCTATCCGATCGAGGCCAGGCCGAGAGCCGGAAGTATTTTCCGCGACATCTACGGGCAATTAGGAAGCCGCGAATATGCTTGGTGGCGCGGAGTTGGCCATTGGCCTTGGGATGGCGATAGGTATTGTTCCTCGATCGTCAGCGGCATTCCTTCCGGGAGGGTAGGTTGACGTCTTTGGACACGTGCCGGGTCCTCAGTGGCGGGCTGATACTGCTACTCGCCGCACCAGTTCTGCTATCGTTTTTGCCGCATGCGGCGTTGTCGGCCCATGTCGGCCCTTAACAAATCGCAGCAATCGGGTGCTGCGAGCCCCCGCAACCAGTGCCAACATAATTCGCTCATTATCGCGATATAAAAACGCCTTAACGAGCATCGTCCCAAAATCAAAACCCCGCATCCCCGAATGGTGCGGGCTTCCGTCGTTCAAGGGGTCGACACGGTAGAATGGAGGAGGGCGAACGCCCGCCGCCATTCCACCCTTCAGCCGCGTCGAGCGGCCTCAGCGCGGCTCAAGGGCTGCCCCAAAGCCCCAGCCCTCGAAACTCCCATCCCGCCCGGATGTTAACCGGAAACCGTTCAGGTGGACCACACAAGACCCCGTTCGCGGGAGCGGCGGGTCCTGTCGTTCATAAAGGCGTCGGTGCGCACAAGCGTCGAAACTGCTCAATGGAAAAGCTTTTGCGAAAAAATGTATGAAACTACCGCCTGCTTAGAGTTTGGGTGGCTTTGAATTTTGAATGATAATTAGCTATGTAATTTGCTCACCCTGCCGCGATGCTTGGGAGGCGAAAAGCTCGTGCGGCGGGTAGGGCGGATCATTTTCCTGCTGAATCAGAAAATAGAGTGTTCAAATGATTACGGATACATTCCAAGATGCTTTAGTCACTGCGGGTGTTAATCTTGTTAGATCGCTGAAGGTATCAGATTCGATCGAGATAAAAGAGTGGTGCGGTCTACATACTCTTACTGAATACAGTAGTTCGAGTAGGAATGTTTTGAGCGTGTATATGAATGGCGGTGAAAACTGCTCTCTGATTAGCAACAGGAAAGTGGTTAAACGCGGATTTCATGACGCCATATGCCTGTTTCCCACCAGTACGGGAGACTCTGCTTGGCGCATTGATGGAAAGCTGAACTTTTTACACCTTTATTTTGATACAGACTTCCTCCATGAAGTAGTGCGTGATGCAGTTCCTTATTCTGCGCGTAGAATAATTCTCAAAGAAGTTTTTCAAGAGAGCTGCGATATTGTGAGTTCTGCGGCCGAGAGTATTTATCGTGCAGATTGGAACAAGACGGATCATGCTCTAGGTGTTGATGGCATTGTGAACTGGATTATATTAAATATAATAAGAGAGTATTCGGAAATTAAATTTGGAGACAATAATAGAAATCAGAAATTTAATGAAAGGCAGAGGCGGATATTGGAAGATTATATGAAGACAAATTTGTCGGATGCGGTGCGCCTAGAACAAATCTGCAAAACTGTGAACTTGAGCCAGTTTCATTTTATGCGTAAATTTAAAAACACCTACGGGACGTCGCCTTATGCGTTTCTCCGACGATTGCGGATGGACTATGCAAAAAAGCTGATCCTCAATACGGACATGAAAATATTGTCTGTAGCATTGGAGTGCGGCTATGGTCATCATGCGCATTTCTCCACAGCGTTTCGAGAGCACTTTGGAGTTTCGCCTAAAAAGCTCCGAGAGGAGCGACTTTAGTCGCTATCATGCCTAGCGGCGAAAATGTCATGCAATCGATCTGAACTAGCAAGGTTGCGAAATTTTCGATGTGACATGGCAGGCACCTTCAGTAACTCGCCCAGTTGTCTTGCCTGCTCTTTGAATGACGCCTTCAACTTATCGTGATAAACTATCCCCGCCAAGCCTCCTACTGTTGATTGGGCTGCGGCGTGGAGCGAGTTCAAGTGGCGTGGTTCGTCATACTTATACGAAACAAGCCATTGATTTGGTAGGATATGAGAGACTGAATACCCTTCAGTTTGTCCGTATCTTTGCATGAATTCAGTGAATGATGGTTCAAAATGTGATCCGCCAACACATAGAATTGGGATGAGGCTTTCGCGGCGAGGAGTGAAGTCAGTTGCGCGGACGAGAGCTCGTCCTAAGACATTCGCCGCAGTCGGGTTGGCCCAAGCGGTAGGGCTGCTGCCGATTTCGACGTCAAGAACCGATGCATTAATTGAAAGAAGTGTGCTGCCAGGCTGCCCTTGATACAATTTTCCAGACCAATGGGTGGCCTCAAGCCACGTGGTATAATCATCAAGTCCCGCCTCGGTCCGGCATTGTTCAATTGAAAAATATAGTTTCCTTATTACCGCTGGATGAACAGGGCTAAAGCAACCGCTTTCCATATCCCCCGTTGCTTGGATGCAGAATATCCGGTCTGGTGCGTTCGCGCCTTGGTGCCAATTAACGATTATTACTTGTGAAACATCTCGTAGGCTCTCATTAAGAAATTTGGAATAGCGACTATAGTCGTGGCTCAGCACAGTCTCCGTTCTGACGATGTATGTCGTGGCCGAGCCTCTACGTGCGCGTAAGACCCGCATCCCGTCCAATTCGATATCTGTGCGCTCGACTGAGAGGAGGCCAAGGACAGCTCTGTATACATGTAGAGCAACGGGATCTTCATCTAAGTTGTCACAAAAAATTAGTGCTACGTTCATTTCTTATCTATCCTAGAAAAAGATGAAAAAGACGGAGGCTGCAAGAAGCAACGCCATTGCCCGATTGATGATTACTTCTGTTTTCTTATTTTCGATCTTACTTTTTAACGCCGATCCAGCTATCATCCACGCTAAGTTGCAAGGTAGGAAGACAATTCCGAGGGCACCTGCCATAATAAAACTATCCCAGAACGCGCTTTCCGTCATAGGAAGGAATGCTGCACTTGCACTCGTTCCGAGCAACCAAATTTTGGGATTAAGAATCTGCAACAGTGCAGCTTCTAAAAATTTTGTAGGAGCACCGATTTGGTACTCACTGGTCATATGGGAGCTGGACACGAATATTTTATAGGAAAGGTATAGTAAGTAAGCGCAGGAAAATATTCTCATTGCCGTATAGAGACGATGGTTTGAAGTTATGATTTCTGATGCGCCGTATGAGGTAATCAGGAATAGGAGTGTTACTCCCGCTGAGACGCCCATCATTGCAGGAAATGACTTCCAGACACCATACTTTATTGAGTTGCTGGCGAGCAAGATATTGTTGGGACCCGGAGACATTACGATGGGGAAGGAGAAGGCAATGATCTTCAGTATTTCTTCGCATAGATTATTGCCCATTACGGCCTGCTCCCCGAGACGTAATCAGTAATTTGCGAGCGTGATACTTCAGCTCGACAAGAGGATGGCGATCACGCATCCGATAGGTCGTACCCGTCTTTTCTTGCGGAACACTCGGCCAGTGCTCCAGCGCTGGATGGTTTTTGATCCTGCGCACAAGGTCGAGAATTGCCATCTTTTCTGCACGGCAATAGAGGTATTCTGATGTATCGCCGGGGAGATATTTTACTGTGTATTGTTGAATAATTTCGCCAGCATCTAAGTTTGGGGTGACGCGGTGAATAGTTGTGCTTAGCTTGTCGTAATCTTCGTTGTATAAGGCAAAGAAAAAGCAATGATTTCCTTTGTAATCGGGTAGATGGCCGCCGTGGATGTTTATTATTTTTTCCTGTGGAATCCGATCAAGGATTTTGCGGCTGATTTTTGATGTGCCCATCACTATAAAAAGATTAGACGTGGAGGAGGCTATAAATTTTTCAACCTCGTCATCATTGACAGATTGCGTTATCAATGATCTGCACTTTGCACTGTCGCGAATTTTATCTATGTTCAATTGTGTAGTGGTTTCAAAAAAAGTTTTTCTATACTTGGCGTAGCCGAAAGCGCTTCTCCGAAACTGATGATACAGTGTCCATGCGAGTTGTCTCCATTTGCGTTCTCGCAACAATTTCCGAACGACTAGGTTGGACGGCTCAATTACCGCCTCCACCGAGCCAAAGTTCTCTAATATCTGGTCGATCAGGAAAAAATGATGAGGGCCATCGGAACATAGGACGGTAATTTTGCTCATTAGGCACCTTTAAAGCTAACGTTCAAGTTATTTTGGGCTGATGCCAATCGATACTTGAATTCTGCGCAGAGATATGTCGAGCGTTGCTTGGTGTGGGTTAGCTTTTCGAGCGTTCTTCCGACTAATGCGCGTGCCGGACCACCGCCGCCGGTGACGCGCTCAGAGAGTTCGATAGCGGAAGTTATTTCTGTCATAATTAGAACGTCTGGAGCGTTGTGCATCCCATACAGGACAGGGGTGCTTGACATTGCGTTATCGACTTCTTCGTGCGCCTCACGGAACGACTTACGTCCCTGCGTCACCAAATTTTCTGCCGCCAAAGTTGCAAATGCCTTTGCGTTAAATGTCGCCGCTTCGGTGTTATGGTCGTGAAATTCGAGCCCCTTCGCCGCGTAGGTGAGGACTAAAAGCATGCTAAGGACGGCATTCGACAATTGGGTTACCCCAGTTAAGGCGGACTGGCTTGCTTGGTATGAGTTGCCTGTCGGCAAATGAGAGATAGAAGTAAGAGCGGCAGTGAAGGTGCCAATATTCTGAACGTGTTGAAGCCGAAGCCATTCAAGTACGTAAGGGTTCCGCTTCTGGGGCATGGCAGATGATCGTCCATACATGGCTTCGGGCAGGCCAACAAAGTCAATCTCTTTCATCGTCCAAAGTTGTAAATCGATGACCATTCGATTAAGGGCCGCGCTAATTTCCAGGAAAGAGGACATCCATCTGAGTGCGTTGCTTTTATCACTGATTGCGGCAAGAGAATTTAGGGGGCCTTCACTGAAGCCTAATAGCTCTGCGGTAAATGCGGTATCCGTATTGAAGCTTGTCCCGCCGCCAGCCGAAGCGCCCAGAGGGGATCGCTTCATGCTCATTAGCGTATTGAGCAAATGCCCGCATTTTTCTAACAATGGCTCACAGATACTGGCGAGGTAATGAGCAACCGTGCCGGGCAGCGCGGTTTGAAATTGGCTGTATATCGGAAGAGGGCGAGATAGATTTTTCCGCGAAGTATCGATTAGCGCGGAAGAGAATTCAAGCACACGCTCGATGATTGAAATTGATGCATGTTGCAGTACGAAAATGAGATGCAACGCGTTGATATCATTGCGTGACCTTCCACAATGTACCATGCCACCGATGCTCTTCCCACACCGTTCGATGATATGGTTCTCGTAATCGATGTATGTGCCGCGATCCGATTCTTGTAGCGTGACGATGTTAGTGTCAGCTTCAACTTCCAGCACGGCCTCTTTGAGTAGGAGAAGACTCTCTTTATTGATAATTCCCTGCCTATACAGCATAAGTAGATGGGCTTTTTCGATACGGAGAATACTTTCGATCAGCGGTGGAGGCGTGTAAGCTGCTCCACTTCTTACAAGCCTCCGAACGTCTTGTGCTGTGGGAGTTCTCTCCGGTGGCTCGTATATAATTCTAGTTTTATTTCTCAGGGTGATTGCGGCACGCGTAGCTGCTCGTTCTGATAGCCCCGTTCCAATTACGTAACCTGCACGATCAGAGAAGTCATATTTTCCATCGTTCGTTCCGGCGTGGCGGAACTGGCCTGAACTTTCACATTCATTTGGAAACAATAAGCCGACGTAAGGGCGACCGACAGTAGGAATAACAAAAGCAACGGAATTAAAAAACCTGAAATCTGGGACGAAAAACTGACTGATGCCGGAGATATGGCTTTTTATGTAGAGATCGGGAATTGACCACCCAAAGGCGTTTCCCATCAGCTTCGGGATCATGCCGCCGGCGAGCCTAGGGTTAATTTCAATTACAAATATTTCCTTGTCGCGTATTTTGATCTCTGTATGGGCAGGACCGAATTTGTAGCCTACGGCATCAAGTCCATTCTTTACGGTGGCATGGATTTGGGCCGCGACCTCAGGTGCCAGGACAGTTGGAAACGTGTGGGCGATCTCCAAGAAGTGTGGGGGCTTTGTCGTAAATTTTCTTGTGATACCGAGGATGTGATGGCCAAATTCGTCGGTAAACGTCTCAACGGAGAATTCACGCCCCGTAACAAATTCTTGGAATATATATTCGGTCTGCTCCCGCATTCTGATTTCTGAACGATTTGACAGAAGGTGAACACCTACACTTCCAGTCCCCTCTCTTGGTTTGGCTATAATGGGAAATGCATGTGCGGGAATTTCGTCAATATGGGAGAACGTAGCCGGATAGGCCACGCCTTGGCGTTCGAGAATATGTTGCATTTTATGCTTGTCGCGACAAAGACGAACAGCCTTTGGGCAGTTTCCGGTGAGGCCAAAATGGTGGGAAGCGTGAGCGGCGATCTCAACGAAAGCATCACTCGTTGACGCTACGTACGAGACATTCTCTATCCGACGAATTGCGCGCTCAACGTCTTTGAAAGAACTTGTGTCGCACGAAACTATATTAATTTTATCTAGTATCGTATCAGTAAATCCATACTTGGAAGGGCTTTTGGTTAGAAAATAGGTGTCTTCATATGCGGCCGACCTTTCGGCGACTTCCAATCCAAAGCCGGTCGTATTGGATTCTATATAGATTATAGCCATTGTATCAGTCTATTCCATAATATTTCGACGGTTCCAGTTCATGAATGCCCAATCGATTCCTATGTTGTTTTCTCGTGGACACGCGAATTCCAAAGGTCTTATGGGTTTGGAGCTCTTATCCACGAGGCTTTCCGCGTACGTGGAAGTCGCATATCGCGACCCGTCGTCCGGGCTTACAAACACTACTTGTTTTTGTGGATTTTCTGTCGCCAAATAGCTCGCGACTAGGTATGCAGCACCGGTTGTCGGCCCACGGAAATGGCCGGTTGTGCTGTACAGTTTTCGCGTTTGATAATCAGCTAGCTCGGAGCTCACCCAATGCACATAATCGAAAAGATTATGGCAAAGGTTCTTTGGCATTACAGTGTTGCCAAGGCCACGTAACCGCCTAGGGCCATCCATCTGACCAAATAGAATGCTGTTAAAAGTATCTACACCAACTAGAGTACAATTCGCTCCGGTTGAGCGAATTGCGTGGGCCAGACCACAACTCGAACCTCCTGACCCCACGGCGGCGACTAGAATTAGTTCGGTGCCGATCTGATCTAGCAGCGAGATGCCCGCTTTCTCATAGGCTTTGGCGTTGTCGGGGTTGTCATATTGTCGGCACCAAAATGATCCACTTTCCGTACCAAGGATTTCTTGAACGCGGTCTAGTCTAGCTTTCTGGTATCCTTGGCTGCCTTTTTTGTCTGTAATTATTTCAACTTTTCCGCCCAGCATGGTCAGTTGCTGCCGATAACTATCATCTATTGCCGGGTCGCCGATAATCACAAAAGGATGACCGAGCATGTTGCAGACCATAGCCATTCCCACTCCGAAGTTGCCGCTTGAGGTCTCCACTATTGTCGCGCCCGGAAGGAGCTCTCCACGGGCCAGTGCTTGCGTTATTATGTAATAGGCTGGAACAATCTTCATCGCTTTAAACGACAGCATGGTGAGATTAGTTTGGATTTTGAACAGCTGGGGGTGACGCATTCCGTCGACAGCAGACTGGTAGGCCTTCATGCTATACTCTCAAACTGTGGTGAATATCTCAGGGAAAATGCCATGGCCGTTTAGCAGGCGTTGTGTGTCCGCAATTTTTGCAGGGTGGTGCAAATCTGATTGGGAATATAACAATCCCAAGTATGTACCAGAGTGAGCTGCGACTAGCCCAATCGCCCCGGTCGTTTCTTGGAGTTCTCGCATCAAGTGGTAATATGGATGCGGATTAGAGAACTGAGAGAGCTCGGAGCTTCGAGTTGCAATCTTGCCAATTAGACGCTCATCAGCAGTCTTAATGGCGCGCTTCATCTCAGAAAGCAGAACCATATATTGCTTTTTGATCTGAGGAGCGATTTCACGATGTTGTGCATTGAACTGAATCGTGTCGCATTTCCCACCTCGATCCACTCCCACCACAATCATCCGTGGAAGTTTCCCTAGTTTTTCATCGAGTGACACGTCTCTATGAAAAAACGAGACGACGCCGTCGTACATCACGCCATCACTAGGTTCGATGGTTCTTAAAGAATCCTCTATCATTTGGGGTTGGCTTCGACCGCGTAAAACGATGCGGCAGCTCGAATCGCCGCGACCATGTCTGCGGTCGAACTCGCCAGTCCTTTTCCAGCAGGAATATGCTGGGAGAACCGCAAGGTGCCTGTCGCGGGCAAACTATTAGCTGTGAGGAAATTTCTGACGGCCCGGCAAGCTTTCTCCTTCTGTCCTGTTTCGCAAGCTATTTCCCCATTCTGCGAGAAATCAAACTCAGCTACCGCAGTAAGGCTTATAGGCAGGGTTACCAGAAAGTGTTTGCCGCTCGGGAGAACCCCCTGGAGCAATTCGCCAAACGTACCACTGCAACTACCGGTAAAACAGGAATCATGCAATTTGAATGCTGGTATATTGATGCCATTCATTCGCAGGCTCTTCTCGTAAGTACACACGGAAAATGCCTGTGAAGTATTAGGCTTTGTGGTCTGCTTTTCTTACCTTATGTTGCTGAGTTGTATCGGTATCCTGCTCTTTTGCCCTATCCGGGGTCATCTCATGCATTCACAGTGCGCCGATTAGCTACTCGCGGAGTGTCGGTGAAGAAAGAGCTCGTCTTATTGCAGTATTGCTCGGCCGACTGCTTCCCCGCCAGTGGATCAAATCAGCGTTCTTCTGGCCTGCGCCCGTTCGCAGACGACGAAGAGAATGACTTAGCCTGTGGCGGAGTCATGGGCCTGTGAAAGGATGATGCTGCCCAAGTGGTCAATCTGTTAGGTGCATGAAGTCTCTAAGACATCGGCATGGTCCAGCATCATTCATGTTCGACCATTCCCTTTCCGCGTGACGATGGCTTGTCATCTCTTCTTTCCGCGTTGAACGCCTCTTTTCCTTTTCCTTTTCCTTTTCCTTTTCCTTTTCCGTTCCACAGTTCCCGAGCCCGTTCGCCGTCTTCGCTGTTGAGCTTTTCCGTCACCCAGATGAGGGCACCATAGATCGTGGTCCGGTCATCGTTCGTCAGGTCAACGATTCCCGCCTTGACGACGAGGCCGCCGAGTTCAATCAGGTGTCGCGTGCGCCTCCTTCGCTCGACTTCCCAATGCCGCATGTCATGCCGCGCCCGTTGCGCCTGATGCCGATTGCGCGCCGCCCGATTGCGTTTGATCGCCGCTAGCGTCATCGTCATTTGCCGGTTTGGATCGCCGCGATTTTCCCCGAAACCACGCCGCCCCGTGTCGCCCATGCCTCCCTCTTTCCGGCATCGGTTGTTTCCGCCAGTACGACTAGCTGTGAGCTTTCATTAGGTTGTCCATTCGGAGCAGATTTAGGAGACTGGAGTTACCACACCTCAGTCATCCAGGATTGCCCCGAATGAACATCCATAAGAATGCCCGACTGACGCCACGGCGTCGAGAAGAAATGGCGATCGAGGCTCTCGGCGGTAGGCTGACAAAGGCGCAGGCTGCAAGCCGTTATGGCGTTTCGCTGAAGATCGTATCACGCTGGGCAGATCGTTTCAGGGCATCGGGCCGGGCGGCGATGACGGATCGCTCATCGCGCCCCGCCAGCAGTCCCCGGCAAACGGGCGAAGGCATTGTCAAACGGATACTGTATCTTCGCAGACAACGCCTGACCGGCAAGCATATCGCCATGGAAACCGGCGTATCTCCCGCCACGGTCAGCCGCGTTCTCAGGCGTGCTGGTCTATCCCGGATGAAGGATATCGATCCGGAAGAACCCATCATCCGCTACGAATATGCTGAGCCGGGCGGCCTGATCCATCTCGACATCAAGCGCCTTGGCCGTTTCGAGCGTGTCGGCCATCGGATCACAGGCGACAGGACAGGGCAAAGCAGTTCACGCGGCGTCGGCTGGGAATATGTCCATGTCTGCATCGATGATGCTTCCCGCATCGCCTTCACCGATATATTCCCGGATGAAAGGGCCGTCAGCGCCATCGCCTTCCTCAAGGCTGCCGTTGCTTACTATGAAAGCCTTGGCGTCACGGTCACCCGGGTGATGACCGACAACGTCCTAAGAGCGGAATGAAATGAGGCAGAGGGTCAAAACGTCTCTGTCCGCCAGCATGCTCTCGATGCATGGCGCTCGTCAAGATGCATGGCCGAACCAGGCGGCTTCCACGAGCAAGGGAAAAGGTCTCGTCCATAGCAAACACAGGGTCCATCATTGTGGCCCTCACCGTCCTCAACACGAGCTTCTGATCCAGGTGGAAGACCCGAGCATTATCTACAGGGTCATCGTTTGCGATGCCCTCACGGCTCTAGCTGACAGAAGTTCTTCCACCTGGCACCCGCCCTTCGACAAAGGGCCGGTAGTGTGAACCGCCTTTGATGACCGCGTGCACGACACGGGCCATCTTGGCGGTAATAGCGGTCATTGCCTTGCGGCGCAGATCTGGATTGTCGCGATCTCTTGCTATGTAGCGTTCGAATTTATGCCGGAAGCCGTTCTCTCGCTGGCGGACAGCAACTTGCCCGGCGATCCATAGGGTACGGCGTAGCCGAGCATTGCCGAATTTTGAAAGCCGGGTCTGACCACGATATTGGCCTGACTGCTGCGTCGACAGGTCCAGTCCACAGAACTTCAGAAATTGGCGGTGATGGTGAAAGCGACGAAGATCTCCGGCTTCGGCAATGATCGTGAGCGCATTGATTGGCCCGATACCTGGAATCTGCCGTAAGAGTTGATAGTCGTGACTGTGCCGCAGCAGTTCATCGGCCTGTGCCTCGATCTCATTGCGCTGCCGGATCAGACTGCGTGCTTCGGCGACAACCATCCGGAACATGCGAATGGCAGGGGCATCAAGCGGTAGCGGCAGTCCGATCGATGATCGCGCCGTCTCGTAAATGTCCATAAGAATCTGGGTCTTGCTGACCTTGCGACCGACGACATCCCAAGCTGCTGTAACGAACTCTTCCTTCGTCAGCGCTGTGATGCTGGCCGGCGTTGGAAAGGCATCGAGAAACGCGAAGAACCAATCGCTGCGGCTGTTTCCCCTGATGCGCTCGATCTCGGGAAAATATAGCGGCAGGTAATGCGTCAGGATACGATGCTGAATCTCGGTCTTGGCCTTGGCGATCGCTTCATGCGTCTTCGACAATTCCTGTACATCGTTGATGCCGGCACGCAACGGATCATGATAGGCCTGCGTCGCCTGGATCTTGAGCATATGCAGGATCACCTGCGCATCCTTGGGATCGTTCTTATCCCAGCCGTTATGCAAAGCCTCCCTGGTTCGAGCCAGAGCCAATGATGACACCAGCCGCACCTCGAAGTCAGCTTCAGCCAGCCGCCATGCGATCGGGCGGTGATAATTACCCGTTGCTTCGAAACCGCAAACGACCGGTCGACCATACGATTGGAGAATCTCGATCAGCCGATCGTGTTCCGCGCGATTGTTAAGGACCTGCAGCCGACGACGGCGCTTGTCGCGAGGTGCTTCGATCAGAACTTCATTGCGCACCTTGGCGATGTCGATCGCTACCAGTACGGCATCAGTGGGTATAATGTTGGAAATGGTCATGGTCGGTCTCTCCGGAATGGGTTGTGAGCATTCACATTCTAGAGAAATTCTGACTGGCCATGGCCGCCTCAAGCGGTGCGCGCTTGCAGCGAAAAGCTGCGCGCACCGGCGGCTCAGCTGCTGAAACTCTCCCCTTCCGTAGGTGCTACGGGTCCTGCTACATCGCCAAGGAGTTTGCCAAGGCCTGCAGGACGCTTGGCCTCAAGCACATTCGAACCAGACCTTACACGCCAAAAACCAACGGCAAGGCCGAACGCTTCATTCAGACCGCCTTGCGGGAGTGGGCTTATGCGCGAGCCTATATTTCGTCAGAGAGCCGAAAATCGCATCTGCCGAACTGGAACCACATGTACAATTGGCATCGCCCTCACGGCGGGCTAAAATCAAAAACACCAATCAGTCGCCTCGGTCTTAACCGAGACAACCTGTTTCAGTTCCCGCGCCTTGTCTTCAAGCGCTTTCAGTTCCGCATCGTAGTCGCGTGGTTTGCGCATGGTGTTCTTCCTTTCCAGTCGAATATTGTCGATGCGGTGATCATACTTGCGCAGGCGGCCGAACGCAGTATTGTTGTCGGAACGGTTTGGCACGATCCCTTCCGAGATTTTTTCGAGGGAGGGCGCGCTTATACGTCGTTCCGACGTGCGCTTTTGCGTGGCAATGCTTGGATCGCGATGGTGATCTATCATCTTCACGTCAAGGTCATTGGCCGCAAGGCCGGAAGAAGCGCGGTAGCGTCTGCCGCCTATCGCTCGGCCTCGCGGATGCGGGACGAGCGCATCGACCGCGTCCAGGATTCTTCCAACAAACGCGGCGTCGTCCATTCCGAAGTGCTGTTGCCGGAGAACACGCCCGAACATCTTCGCAATAATCAAGGTTAGCCTCTTAAGAAGCGTCATCCCACCAGCCGCGAACATCGGAAGGTTCAGAGCGAGAGCAAAATCCAAAGAACTGTCTGACCGCAAAGGAAAGGGCAAATGCAGACGTTTAGCAGCTTCTCTCTGATATTCCGTATCCTGAGCTGAAAGTCCAAATAAGCGCTCAACGCCTAACGCTTTCAACTCCGCAAAGTGATCACGAAATGCACAAGACTGCGGCGTGCAACCGCGAGCGCCGGGAATCGCGTCCCATCCTTCGATAGCTCCGCCAGTATGCCCGCTAAGTGTGCTGCGTTTCCATCATCTACCGGGCTATCACGTGAGTTCCTTCAATCCAGTTTGCGTTTCAACAAGCGCCCGGTACCGGTTTTCGGGACCTTGGGCGATCACAGGCGAATTCTCTATGGCAAGTTCCCGATACAAGGCCGCAATGCCAATGGGGTCGGGATGCTCAAGGGTGAACGATTGAAGGCGCGCGCCGAGATCGGGAATGGAGGCGATATAGCTAGCGTCACCTTGGTGGTCGATGATCGAAGGAGCAGCGCCATTTAAGGGAAGTGAGCCATTTTTGGGGACGGTGAAAGCGAATGTCGGATCCACGGTCGGCAGGGGAACCTTGTCACCGAAGATCGCGCCATGGGTTGAAACAATGGCGTCCATTGCATCGGTGTTGGCGACCCACCCGCGCAACCGGCGACCTGCGTCCCAATCCGCTCTAACCCTGTTCCTGATTGTCGAGGCCGAAGCAGCGCGCCCGATCTGGCTCTATCCCTTCGGGATCGAGCGCCACAATTTCCAGATAGACGGAATTTCCGAGCTGAAGCCGGTGATTGTGGCTACCCTCAGCCAGCGTGGGGGCAATAACGGTGAGGTGGTCCAGCTTCAACAAGTGCAGAGAACTCCAATACTCAAGGATATCGTCGCGAAATTTCCCAAAACCTGCAACATCTTACGGATGCGGGAGGGGGAAACCATGCCTTTGATTCAAGGCCGCCAGAATCTTGTCTTTGTCGGCAATGAACGCGCGACCCTGATAGGTGCCGGTCTGGTGGGGTGATGTTTCCCCTGCTGCCAATAGCAACAACGGCAACGATTGACTTTCTTCGCCAACCAGTTCCACGACCGGAATCCTCGGCCGGGACCATTCGATCCGCTCTACATCGAGCCGTCTCGCCAACTCTGGAAACGACGCCAGCACTCCTTCCATGAGGGCGCAGTGCCAACAATAGAACCGTTGGCCCGGATAGGCCGGGTCTTCAGAATCCGGGCGCAATAAAAAAGCTTGTCGAGAGTCATCTTCCATCCCTGATCTGCCGATGAGATGTATTTATCTGAAGCCCGGATAAAAGTCATGGCGACCATCTCATAGTTCGAGTGCGACTTCCTGCATGTACATGCTGGTCTCGTCCTCGCCCATGGACCAAAAAAAGGGGTACCCCTTCAAGGTGGACACCTTGATCTGCCGTTCAAAGAAAGCCGCGCTTACTATCAACATAGGTCGGGACGCCTCCGAACACCACGCCTTTTTACCGCTCTTTGTACGCCGCAGTACGACGACAGCTAAATACTTCTTGCAATTGGATAATTTCTTGCCCTGACTGATTCAGGGGCAGTCAGAAACAACCAGCACGAGGCAATGCTGCCATGCCCGAACCAGACCGTATCATACGCCTGAATACCGTCCGTTTCCGTACCGGGCTATCCCGGTCCACCATCTACCGCAAGATCGCTGACGGCACCTTTCCTGCCCAGATCAAGATCAGCGTTAACGGTGCAGGCTGGCGCGAATCCGACATCAACCGCTGGGTGGCTAACCCCGTCTTTTGGGAGACCAAAGGGGCAGGGCGATGACGGACGATAGTAATTGGAGCCCCGAGACGAAAGCATCTAAAAGGAAGCCTGCGAACGACAACAGGCAGCAGGCAGTTACGAAGGTCGATGCTAGTACTGACGTTTCCGATCAGTTGGACGCGATGGTGATGTCCATCGCCCAATTGATCGGTCGGCAGATCGCGCGCGAGGAATTTGCTTCCCGGACTGCCGCCAATGATAACCGGGAGGCAAACGCAGCGGAAGATGATTAAAGCAGTTCAGGTAAACGCCGATAAAGTGCATGCTCGCACTGCTATCGATCTTCCGGGCTCTTCAAGTTCGCCATTCTCACTTGCCGGATTGTCTCGGCAGCTTTCATGAAGGCACGTTTTGCGTCGGCGGAGTGGATGGGGTGCTGTGATCGGGCAACAGCGCGGAGATAGGCTTTGGCTGTCTGAAGTTTTGGCAGAATATCGGCATTTTCGCTTCTGGAATAAAATGCAATCAGATCGAGAGATTGGACCACCAGTACGCGAATTTGGTCTTGTGTCAAAACATAAACGTGGTTGGCAGCTTTTATGAGCCGCCGGATGAAGAGGGACGTTTGGGGCGAAATTAATGTCGAGGGTAGCAGGTTGGTGGGAACTGTTATTGGGAAATTTTATCCGTGCCGCCGATAGCGCGTGTGCATGGCAGACAAACGTCGCGGGGCCGGAGGCTTCTGCAAGATTGGAACAGAAGGTTCCGACGGTTTTCCATCCGTCAAAGGGCGCACGCCGTGAGTTGAGGTGTATAAGGTCGGCGCTTTGTGTTGGATATTTCGGTTCGATGTCGTGCCGGCTCTTCGCGCGTCATGGTTAACCCATTTGAAGAAAGCGTAGATTGGTAGGAAAACAACAATCAGTGTGAGGATCGACTCGAGTGTCCGCATGAACCAACGTAACCAGAACGCCCCCCAGTTCCCCATACGCTTGTTCAAGCCCGCCGTCACGCTTGGATTCAGACTTTATTGACCAAATTGGGGGAAATCTTCACGTCGAAATCGAATATATCGATCCAGTTCGCCTGTTCAGCGATCATCGCCGCCATCAGGGTTGCACATGTGGTGGACAGGCTAACGATCAGGCACAGTAGAAGGATTCTGGTAATATCAGAGGTCTTCAAAGTCAGGCACACATGGACTGCGAGGGCAAACCGCTTGAGCGGCTCTTGATAAGAAATGAGCGCGGACGCTGTACAAACCGCGCGTTCTTATAGGCAGCGATGATGGTTAAAATTTCCTTGCAACGGCGATGTATTCGTGAGTCCTTATCGTGAAAGCTCTGTTCGGGTTCTTTCTCCATGAGCGAATGATTTGATTTTGAAGGTGGAGGAGCCTTATTGCCTGATGGAGCGGGCCGGAACGAAGCCGCCCCCTCAAGGCCAAACCGCTTACGCGGTGGCGCGTGCCGCGCCAGCCTTGACCGGCCGGCTCCGTCCCGGCGGGGGCTTGTGAGGCAGGAAAGGCGGGGCCTGCGCTGGCAGGCAGCGCCAGCCGCAACGAAACCACGCAGACGCAGTGCATTGCCGAATGAAGGATCTGAAATTCGCAGGCGTCACCATCGTCACATTGGCCGAGGGTGAGATCAGCGAAACCTGAAAGGCACGATGAACGCGCTGTTCCTGAAAGACCTCGCCATGAAGACGCATCGCGGCCTTCGCGGGCGCGTGGAAAAGGGCAAGGCGGGCGGCGGACTTTGCTATGGCTACAAGGTCGTCAAGAAGTTTGACGCCGCTGGCGAACCGATCCGGGGTGACCGGGAAATCATTCCCGAAGAAGCCGACACCATCCGCCGCATCTTCCGCGAATTTGCATCGGGCAAGAGCCCGAAGTCAATCGCCGAGGACCTGAACCGGGAAGGCATTCCCGGTCCGCTCGGTCGCGCGTGGGGAGACACCAGTATTCGCGGCCACGCGAGCCGGGGAACCGGAATCGTCAACAACGAGCTATATGCGGGCGTGCTTGTCTGGAACCGCCTGCGGTTCATCAAGGACCCGTCCACCGGCAAGCGCTTGTCGCGCCTCGATCCTGAAAGCCAGTGGATCAGGACCGAGGTGCCGCATCTGCGCATCGTAGATGATGAGCTATGGAACGCCGCCCGCGCACGGCAAAAGCAAATATCGGAAATCTTCGGGCCGAACCCGGCCAACACGCTGGAAGGCCGCATGAAGTGTGTCCATCTGGCGAACAGGCCGGTACATCTTCTTTCCGGCCTTCTCACCTGCGACAATGGCCGCTCCATCACCCCCGACAAGATCGAGGTCCGCGTTTTGACAGGTCTGAAAGAGCGGCTTGTTTCCAGTGAAGCGGTTGCCGAGGCCGTCAAGGCTTATACGGAAGAAATGAACCGGCTCAACCGTTACCGTCGCGCACAGGCCACCACCGACCAAAAGGCAGTTGCGAAAATTGAGAAGGCCATCGCCGGGATTACTTCCGCCATCGAGGATGGAATGTATCAGCCTTCCATGAAAGCCCGCATGGACGATCTGGAAGGCCTGAAAGCCGAAATCACGCCCCGCCTTGCGCAAGCGCCTGCGGACATGCCCGACATTCACCCGAACCTTTCCGACCTTTACCGTCGCCGCGTCGAGCACCTTTCCGACGTTCTCAGCGACCCGGACAGCGGCAGGCAGGCGGCGGAGGCGCTGCGTAGCCTCATTGGGGAAACTGTCCTCACGCCGGGGGCCATGCGCGGGGGTTCACGCCTCCCTACGCGGCGAGCTGTTCGGTATTCTCCACTTCGCCAGAGCCGAGGAAACCCAAGAGCCAGCTGGTCTTATGCCAGCAGTGGAAGCCTGCCCTCGCAACCACAATGCGCCCATAAGGTTTTACTTGGATACGCGCTGGCTTGGCAGCCGAGCTAGATGAGGTCGAAGTAAGAGTAGATCCGCGATTGACAGTGCTTCACACCTGAGGCTAGCCTCTAATCTCGAACTCGGAATACGCGGATTATTGTCGTGAGGTTGATTTCCAGAGCGACCTTGATCGTACGGAAACCAGACGTGACAACAATTGATAAGCGCTCCCCAGCCTCGCCGCAGCCATGTCGCGACACGCAGAGCTTCAGCGAAAGAACGAGGCAAGACATCTTGTTTCCTGTCCGGGAAATGCAGGATCGGCTTTTCCATATAAAAGATGATCTTCTCTACGCCTGTATCACATATGGTGACGGCCTGGCGAGCAGGCCAGTTCAGGGGTTCACGTGGACAAAAGGGATAGGCTATGCCTTTCTCACGTTTTTCGTGCAGCGAGCGCTTAACATTCATCGTTTTCCCTTTTTTGCTGACAGGATTTTGGAGCAGGCTCCATCTAGCGACAAAGAGAAAGTTATCATCGAGATCGTGAAGACACTGACACCTCAGAGGATAGAGGCAATCAGCGACGAACTTCTAAGAATTTACAAGCACACGCAGTCGCTGTTGCGAGATAAAGATATTGCTGCCGTAAACCTGAAACGGATGGTGCGCGAGCTTCGCGATCGTCCCACGGCTGGTGAAAGTTATGCTCAGACCATCATGCGGTTGAAGCGAGCAGCCCATGAAACCGGCCGACAGACGATTCGGTTTGAAATGGATATTATCAACTCATGGGGAGATGATGGTGGCTATCCACATTATCCAATCATGATACAGCGAACCATACCTGCGTCTGATGTTCTGTATTTCAGCAATATGATCGCGAGCCGTGAACAAGGAACCCATGCAGACAGGTTCGCAGTAGAGCCGGGCGAGTGGGTCGTCCTCAATAGATCGCCTACCGGCATCGTTGAGTTTTCGGTGGGCGACATCGTCTTCGACGAAACCATATATGAAGAGATTCCTGGATGGAGAGCAAAAACCTACGAAATGTTCTTGGAAACCCATAGCCCATTCCCATTCCGAAAGGCCGCAAGAATCAATGAACAGTGGGCTCGTGAATCGTCAGGATGGCGCCTGACAGCCAAGGGCCGTTGGCTAGCTTTCCTTTACAGCATACTCGGTCGATAACGCTTTCATGCCCAGCGTCCCACATCTGGGTTAAGTCAGGGAGGTGTTCCTATTTCCATAGGCTATTGTCTCTTCAAACGTGCCGGACCTTGTCGATCACCCAACCTTGCAGGCGCTTCGCTGTTGCTTGCGCATTTGCCTCCGTTAAATGCTCGGGAAAGATACTGAAAATCGGCCCGAGGTGCTTCATGCGGGGGACGGTTTTGTCCTTGGCGTCGCGATACTCATCCGTTTCCATGCCGAACGCCTCGACGATCAAAGTTGCGGGCCTATGTTCCTTGTAGGTTGCTTCCAGAATGAAATCCGGACGACAAGGTCCAAGCGGCGTTTCTGACGCAAAGAGCGGTTTGGTAATCTTGATGCGGAGATCGGGAATGCCCTCGAACAAGGATCGCTGAAGCCAGAACAGGAGATGGCACACATCTCTTTCGAAACCGGATTCCACCGGAAACAGCGTGTCGCCATTGTAGACCGGCTGGGCGTAGGCCTGGACAGCCCGCGCTGGCCCCTCGTCGTCGTCGCCGAAGTCCACGTTAAGCAAGCCGAGGAAGGGGCCTCGATGTGCCGGGTCGCCGCGCAAGGGTTGTCGCACTTTCCCAAGCACCTCGATTGGACGAGAGGACGAGACGGGCATGATTGCCTGCGCGGAAACGCTTTTCGCAAAAAGCAGCATGAAGCCGGTTCGGCGAAGCGTTCCGGGCCAGTCTGGACGTGAGGTTTCGAGCAGGCGTTGCCAGCGGCTGCCTGATGCCCAGTAGTCGGCCGCCCACGTCGACAGCAAGGCGTTGAGAGACCATGTTCTCAAGACACGAAGGTGCCTGGCGGCGGCGCGCAGCTCTGACAGCTGATTTCGAAGCGAAGGATCGTAGTCATCCTGCAGTGGTGGAACCACATTCATGCCAGCGTCATCAAGCAGGCGCCACAGGATGCCGCCGAGCCGGGACGGCCTGTCATTGCGTTCGGTCGAGCGGTTGATGTCGTGGTCTGCGACGTCAGCAAGGCGGTCTGGAATGGCCGGCAATGCATCGATGTAACTCCGATCAGTTTTTCGGAGAGGCCGAATGTGATAGCTACGGTCGATGAGCGCCGGCGTGGCGTCCTTATCCACGTGAAACGGGCAGATGCTTGTATGATTTGGCCGCTCTTCATGTCGAAGAGGGTCCTCGTTCTTTGATGTCAGTCGTCGCAGCGTATAGGTATGCTCCTGCCGGATCGGGGCAAGTAGTGGCTGGACCCGGCCGACGAGACAGTCGCACTCGATCCAGCCGTTCATCACCTTGGCTTGCCGGATCACAGCGAGAGCGATTGCCTTATCGGCATTGGAAGCAACGTCGCCGTACCAGGCGCGCAATGCTGCGGCTTCTTCCTCGGTAAGCTCTGCCAGACTGTGAGCGGGGCCGTTTCTGAAAACTATCCGCATGAATTCTGCAGACCAACTTGATGCAGGTCTTCCTCCGGTCCTGCGGACCGAGCAGCTCCACTTGCATGGGCGAATAGGGCCGGTGTAGGAAGCATAACAAGCTTGTGAACTGCTCCGTTTGAAATATGGACAACAATTGGTTTACGCTCGGGCGGTGTGGTTTGCAGTCGATGGGTGACGGATGAGCAAAAGAGTTTCAAGGATATTTCCAATGCGCCGCCATGGCGCGCCTTGCCGTCACCTTGTCGGTATGCGCGTCTGTCGCTGCGTACGTGCGGTCCTGTCCGGGGATGGTGGCCGATGCCTCGTCTGAAACGCACCCCCCCTGTCGAGGCCGTCGACATTTCGACACTCGACGCCCTGTCGTTCCAGGAGAGGCTTGCCATTGGCCTTGAACGGTTGAAGTCCGAGCGCAAGTTGACAAATCGGGATCTGGCCGAGCAGCTGGGCGTGCACGAAGCATATATATCGCAGGTGACGCGTGCCATGCGGGACGTCAAGCTATCGACGCTCGACAAGATGCAGCGTGAGTGGAATGTCGTCATTGAGGATTTGCTCAAGATCACCGAAGCCGACCTCCCTCGGGTAGCGGTCTGGAAAGCCCGCCGCAAGAAACAGAAATCTGCCGACACCGACCAGTGAGCGCTAGTGGTTCAGGTTGAACCAGAACCTCTCTTTTACCCCGTCCTCGTTTGGAACATCGAAATAGTAGGGATCCGCGCGCCGCGGGCGCGGAGTGGCTATTTGCTGGATGCAGCTTTCGCCATCCCGATTGCTGTTGAAGTAGTGGCCCGAGGTCCCGCAGACATTGACCGTTTTGATGCACTGGTCGGGTTCGCCCCGCCAATTGTTGTCGCCGCCTGACGATGAGTAGCCGACAGTCGTTCCCGCGGGGCAATCCTCGTAGGTTTCGTGGCCCGGCTTACCGGAATTGGCCTGACGGCAAATCGGCCAGGAGAAGCCGGGCTTGGACATGAGGGTGATGAGTTTTCGCATGGGGGGAACGCAATAGGGGACGCCATGCCAGGATGGGTTTTTCGATGCTGCACACAGCAGAACCTGACATCCCCATTCGGCGTCCTGTGCTTTTGCTGGCACCGCCGAAAACGTGCCTATCAAGCCGGCGGCCAAGAACATGATCGCTTTCACCGTCCATCTCCTTTGAGTGACCTATTGGATCTGCACCCAGGTGCCGTCGATCTTTGCAAATGACAGAGTGCCGGGCTGCGTCGTACCCGCAAAGGAACCGCTTGTCGTTGTGATAATGCCGGTACAGGTGACACCGGGCGCGGTCTGACGGGGTTTGCATTCCGAGATGCGGATCGTGCGGCCCGATTTGGCGATCGCGGCACTCGCTTGCCTGTCGTCGGGAACATCAAACGTCAGCTGCCGTTGAAGCTCACTCTCAAGGCGCGCGACCTCCTGTTCAAGCTCCGCTATCCTGTCGGCGCGTTCAAACGCGTTGATCGTGTACCCGCCGGCAGATCCCACGACGAAAGCAATGCCGGCGGCGACAAGCGATCCGTAGTCGAGCTTCTTCATCGGCAACCTCAATATCCTTCGATCCCGAGGCGTTTCAGGATCGCGATCGGATTGGTTTCGCACTCCGATTTCCATTCGCGATGCTTGGCGCAGGCGTAGGCGTATTGGCTAAGGTCGGCCGAAGACAGGTCTGCAAGCCTGTTGCCAACCGCCTTCCATTGCTGCACGTCTGCCGAATCGCAACCAGCGCCGCCCGCACCGCAAAAGTCCGGATCGCGTTGTTCAATCTGCGTTTGGGTGGCGCCGTCCTGCGAGCTGGCGGCAACCGGAGAAACAGCCAGTAGAATGGCAATAATGGTCGAAGTTTCGAAAGGGCGTTTCATTTAACCTCCGTGCACCTGCGTGAACGACAGTGCTTTGTCGGGAGTGACGGGCAGGGGCAGAGGAAGCCCCTCTTCTGTGGCTGACGCGGGGCCATCGGACAGATCACCAGGCTCTGGCGATGCATTGTAGAGCCAGGGAGGAGACAGGTCAGGCGACGACCAGATGCCGAAACCAAGCCCTCTTGCCCTTCTTTCAATATCGAAATAGGCAGGGACCTGGGGTTCATTGCGATAGTTGAAGGCGTAGCCGATCCCTTCCGCGATTGCCGTCGCTGCCAGATTTGTCTCACCAACAAAACAATGCGCGATCAGGTTCTTGTTGCTGTCGCGACCTATAGGCGCGCAGTTGACGTCCTGGCCGAGGGTGCGAAGGATCATCCAGGCACGCGAGACCTGACCGACAGGCCATGTCACACCTTCGGTCGTTGCGTTCTGCGCCAGTCTGGGGGCTTCATATCCAGCCAGACGGATAAGCTGACGCGTTTTGACGAACTCGAATGTGGTGCCATCAATGATCTGAACCTTGCCGTATATCTGACGGGGAACGTCGGATGGGCGGGCTTGCGCCAGCGTCCCTGTCGGGATGAGGGCGAGGACAATCGTCGAGATGGTGGCAAGCTTCATCGCGACACTCCGGCTTGTTGCATCAGAACAGAGACGGGGTGCGGCATATCTGGATAGTCCCAAAGACCCGCGCGCGCGGCGCGGGCGCTTTCCTCAGCGACCCTATATCCGGGAACAATCACCTGACCGGTGCTGTCGACTGCGGCAAATCCCCATCCTTGCGCGATAACGTAGGTCGCAAGATCATATCGGTGCTCGCCTACCGTCGTCTGGCATGCGACCACGGCATTGTTCTGGTCAACCATCTGAATGGTGGCGCAGACCGGCTTTGTGTCCCTGACCAACGCCTGCATCATGATCAAATTGAGTTCACCGCAGTCGCGCGAGGTCCCGGGAGATACGGCAACGGTAGTCCCGCGCAGGCATGATTGTAGACCATAGAGCCGGTACCGTCGTCCGTTTGAGACCCAGCTATCGCCGGTCTCAAACTGCGCATGCGTCGGGAATGGTGTGAATGCGGAAGATGGCGGAAGCGCCGCGTCTTCCGTGGGAGGAGCGTCAGCTTGCGATGCCTGAACGGGAACGACCGGCAACCTGGAAGGCTGCATGTGTGTTAACTCGCCGCCGGTAAGCATCGGCATTACGACGAAGCCTGCGTAGAAGCCGGAGACTGCGATCGTGGAAATAAGCATCAAAGTTCCGATCCGCATCAGTGCATTGTCGGATTGGCGCGGTAACGCTCACCGTAAGGATGGAGGAAATGGGTGCTGGCCCAGATACCGGCTTTCGTTCCTCGCGCGCCTTGTTCCGCCCGAGCATATTCCGGGAAGATGGGCTGGCCAGTCCGATCACGGAAAGCAAACGCCACTCCTTTGCTGATCAGCACCTCAGAAAGTGATCGCACCGTGTCTCCGTCCATGAAAAAGCATTCCGCATATCGAACCGTCGGCTCGCCTGACGTCCGCCCGAGCTCATGACAAGGAATTGCAGGTCCGCCGACATCCTGTATCTCGCCGATGGTCGCCGTCATCGCGGCAAGCGAGATCATGGCACAGGTGGCTCTGACGCCAGCATATTCGAGTGGCTCGGTCGAAAGGCAGCCCTGTAGCCCCGCGAGTTTAATGATCGTTCCATCCGCCGCGAGAAACGCGCTGCCGCTCAACGCCGCTTTTGGGGTGACACTTTCAAGATCAAGTCGCGTTGTGATCGAGGACGTGTCGAATGGTGTTGGCGACGCGGGGATCAGGTCCCGCCCCTGTACATAGCCCTGCTGGTAGTAGTTGACGAACTCCCCAGCCGCATCCGCCCTGACTGTCCCGGGCAACGAGACCAGGGTACCCAAAAGGCTGTAAATGAGGTGGCGAGACGATCGCCATGCGCCATTCTTCATGTTCGCATCCGTCACCTGTTGACTTTTTTGAACATGCACGAAATTGTACTGTAGTGCAAGTATGGAAAAGTTTTGAAGATCGAGGTAAGCTTGATCAGAAGCTCAGTTCGCATGTGGAGACAAGAAGATGGCGATGTATCAAAGGGCGCTCATAGCCTTCACTCTTCCCTTCCTTGCTGCGTGGTTGCTGCCGGGGGAGGGATCCGATTTCAGAAGCGGCACGTGAGCAGGAGATGGTACGCTACAACGACGAGCTCATCGCAGCCAGACGCTGCGGACTACGATGAAGATGACGGGCGGATTGGCGTGTAAAATCCGAAACGATTTAGGGAAAACGATAACCTGGTTTGTGAGGACGGGCGGAGCATGCGAGTGGTTTCCTCAATCAACAAGACAACCGCAGCTCTACTGTTGGCGGCTTTCCTCATCGTGCCTCTCGAAAGCGGCTATGCGCTTCAGAGAAGGGCGGCCAGCGGCGAAGTCGGGGGGATCAATTATGTTGTCCCAGCGGACTATCGAGCAAGCGCCTCCAAGGGCGGTCTTTATGTCGAGGCTTCCCTACCGGATTGGGGACCTTGGCAATATACCCAGCCGGGTTGGGACGATCACCTGCAGATTTTGGTGACCGAGAGCCTAGGGGAATCGATATCGACAATGTGGGGCCGGCTGTACGACGGGACGCCACGCGTGCCAGCCAAACAATATGTCATTGTCTCAACTCACAGGATCGAACCGGACCTCACCGTTTTGACGATGGCATCCGGCGATGAAGTCTTTCTGCCCGATCAGGACAGGACCGTCCTACCAGAGGGGTTCTTGGTCTGCGGCCAGCCGAAGCCGGCGGTTTTTCCTCACGCGTCCTGCGCATACTACTTCAACGAGGGCGCTCAACGCTGGCAGGTCAGATTCGGCCGTCAGTTTGTCCGTGATTTTAAAGACATTCGAGCAAAGGCACAGAACTTCATCCATCAATTTGAGGAACGGTAATGGCTGTAAATCTGACGCAGGCGCAATTAGCAGAATTGTCTTCCATTGCTAACAGCGGCCAGAGTGGCGCACGCGTAGCCTATTATACGAAGCTCGCAGAATTCGGGATCGCTTACGGCTCTCTCGCCTTAGGTGTCGTTCTGGACGATCAGATTAGTGGCCGCGTTGCCAACTCATATTTCATGGCAGTAGCAGAAAGAGAGGGTGTCTCCGTCTCCTCGAGCCAGTGGGCTGCGATAGGGGATGCTTTGATGCATGCGGATATCACGGCCAGACTCGCGGCGCCGACGACTATCATAAACGGCGAAGAAGTGACCGCGGATTTGGGATATTTTGCCATTCGAGAGTACCATCAAGCGGTATTTTCGACCTTGGGAGGAACCGTTACAGCTGGCGACGGTGTGTCGATCAACGCTTGGACAGCCTATGCGCCGGTTGAGACGTTTGGACCAGGCACGTGGGATCAGATGCTTTCCGATGCGACTCTGTACCAGCACGGTTATGGGGCAGCGCTACTCGGCGACATGTGGTTCTATTCTATGTTCCAGGACGATACGCTTGCGAGCGAGTGGGCTTCCATCATGACTGAGCCTGTTTTCCAGTCTTTGCTGGCGACGGGATCACCAGCCGTCTTCCCCAACCAGATCGAGGATTCCTATCTCATCCTCGGTACACATTCCGCCGATCAACTTTCCATCAACGCGGCAATTCCGGCGGAAACGCAAGTGCTTCTGATGGGGCTGGGTGGTGCTGATACAATTACAGTCCAAGGACACGGCGACTATTTCGATGGAGGCGCGGATAACGACACATTTATTGTCACCGCTTTGGAGGGTGACTTCATGCATGGAAGCAGCGGCGAAGACGTGGCGGACTTCTCTCAATTGACTGAGGGAATTCAGGTCCAAGCGGAAACGGGTTCGACTGCCGTATTTTCGGGTTTTAATTTTGGTTCGCTTCGTTCGGTTGAGAGCATTGTCGGCACGAGCCAGGACGACAGTTTTGCGTTTTATGGCTCGCTTGCGGCGCAAGACATCGAAAGCATTGACGCCGGCGCGGGAACTGACACCGTCTATCTCAACGATGCTGTCGAGCAACTGCACGTGGACCTGGAAGACGGCCGTATTCTGGGCATCAGAGACATCACGGCGACTGGAATTGAGAACATCGTAGGTGGAGAGGGCAGTGATACCATTCTCGGTTCTGCCGTGGCAAACAATCTTCAAGGCGGTTTGGGTGATGACCAGATCGAAGGCCGAGACGGCAATGACAGTCTTTGGGGCCAATCCGGCGATGACGTGCTGATCGGCGGGCTCGGCGCCGATGACCTGTACGGAGGTGAAGGCAATGACACTCTGCAGGGTGACGAGGGAAATGACAATCTTTATGCCGACGCAGGAAACGATAATCTAGAAGGCGGCGACGGCAACGATGATCTGTCCGGAGACGAAGGCGACGACCACATTTGGGGCGATGCCGGCAGGGATTACTTGTTCGGAGGAGATGGGGACGACTTTTTGTTTGGAGGAGATGGGGACGACGTTCTGGATGGCGAAACGGGTTTCAATGTCGCAACAGGTGGCCTGGGCGCGGACCGATTCTATGTTTCCGGCGACGGCAACACCACCCTGATCACGGATTTTGAGCTCGGGATCGACCACCTTTCAAATGGGTCAAGCCGGATCTCTTATGCGGACAGCAGTGATGGTCTCCGCCTCGAATATGCTGATGGCGCCATCGCCCTTCTTGCAGAGATATCAACTGCTACTCCTGACTGGATGATCTACGTATGATCCGTAACCTGATCGGTGAAATAAGAAGGGTTATAGCTGGGCATGACGCTTCGCGGTGATAATGATAACGGGCGGAACGGCCGCACCAACGAGCTGGACGGCAAAGGCCACACTGACGAAATGCCTGACATATGTCTCCCGCAGCCCGATCATAAAGCGCGAGGGGACGAAGCAGTCGGTCGATGATCAACCTCAGGCCGGACGAGCCGAAGATGACATAGCGGCAATTTGTCAAGAACGGCGCAAGGGGCGAGGAAAGCCAATGCAAGAGGGCGCTGGTAGTGAAGCCAGAAGCTGCAATCGCGGAGATAAGCATCAAGGCTCCGATCTGCATCAGTGCATTTTCGAGCTGACGCTTTCATCCGGCCAGCACGGTTGCGAAAGGTGAATGCCGGTCCTTTGCTAATCAGCACTTGGGACACCGACTACACCGCATCTCCGTTCATAAAAAAGCACTCCGCATACCGGACCATGGAGCGACCGAGCTCCTCCACGCTCGTGGTAGGTGTTGCACGACCAGCGGAGTCCTGTGCGTCATGACCCACTCAGAAGTTAAGTGGACTCAGCTTGTCTCCAGCAGCAAGATCAGAGCACCAAAAAGGCCATAAATGAGGTGGCGAGACGATCGCCATGCGCCATTCTTCATGTTCGCATCCGTCACCTGTTGACTTTTTTGAACATGCACGAAATTGTACTGTAGTGCAAGTATGGAAAAGGTTTGAAAACTGAGGTAAGGTTGTTTTGACGTTCGATTGGTATGCGGGGACGATAGGATGGCGATGTATCGGAAAGCACTCACGGTCTTCACTCTTCCATTCCGTGCTGTTTGGTTGTTGATCCAGATTGCGTGTTTTTTGCTGGTGTCCGCGGCATGCATTCTGGTTGCCGCCTTCGTCGGCTACTGGATCGTCCTGACGGTTTCCTATGCTTTTCTGCCGCTTGAAGCGACCGGGAACATCTGGGCGTGGGCTTCTGATCTTTATGATCGATCGGCATGGTTCAAGGCGGCGACAATCGCCGCGTTCTTGCTGCTCATTCTGCCGATCCTTCGGTTTTGGCCGGGCGGAGATCCGATTGTCGAGGCGTTACGTGAGCGCGACATGAGGCGGTTTCAGGAGGGCGTGGTCGCAGCCCGACTGCAGGAAGAAGTAAGAGCAAAGCTTCGCGACCGATAAGAGAAAGCGTTTCCCTCGTGTCAGGTGGGGAGCGAAGGCAACTAGCCGAATCGGATGGATTTCGATCTTCCGCATCCGAACGTGTGGGCGGGATCGGTTGATCGTGACATCGGCTTCGGCTCAAAGGGTGAGAAATCCAATGACAGTCAAACCTCTCTCGCTCGCCATATCGACCTTCAAAGGCGGGGCCGGAAAGTCGACCCTGAATGTCAATCTTGCTGCGGAGTTCGCCCAGCAAGGTCACAGGACGCTTCTGATCGATTGCGACGAGCAGGAATCGTCGACGCGCTGGTTTAATGTTTCCATGAAGCGGGGGCTGTTACCGACCGACGGAACATTGTTACATTTGCGCGTAGCGCCGGGAGACAGATTCCGTGAGCGACTCGACAAGGCTCCGGAGGCAGATATCCGGATCTATGATGTCGGCGGTTATGTGCATCAACGTGCGATCGAGGTTTACCACGAGTGCGATGCAATCCTCATTCCGGTCATTCCTGAGCCGACGGCTGCAACATCGGCAATCAAAGTCGCTACAATTTTGACGGAGATAGGCCGGAAGCGGGATCGTGGGCCGATCCCCTACGCGGCGATCTGGAACTACGTGGACATGATTGCCCTCAAACATAATCGATCCCTTCCCGAGGTTCATGCCATCCTGGCGAGCGGCCGGATTCCGATGGTCGAGACAGTCATCCGCAAGAGCAACCATTTCAGCGATGTCGGGGCGGGTTATGGTTCCCTCTACTCCAAGCTTGCAGGTATTGTGGACAATCCCTCGTTGACGCCGTCGGCCAAACGGCGGGCGTCAGAAAGCGTGCTCGACACTATCGATCTGGTGAAGAGGATCAACAACGAGTTCATCGGACTTCTGCAGGCGGAGGCCGCCTAAACGATGTCGAGGGAAAGAACGCCTGCCGGAAACATTCTCGCCCTTGCCCGATCCCGTGAAGAGCAGGTGAAGGACGTGGAGGAGGCCGCGACATCGTATATGCCGACGAGCATCGACCTAGACACACTCATGCCCGAAGGTGATGCACCAGGAGAGGAAACAGCGTGTTCTGAGGCCGATGTGCCTAAGCCCCACAGGCAAGCCAAGCAAGAACGCAAGGAGCGGCCTGTGGCGCCGGCGCCCGCCAAGGCGGATGGCGTGTCCAGCAAACGAAAACGGATATCGCTCTATCTCGAAGACGACGTGTTGACGAAGATTTTCCGGGTTTCGTTGGAGAGCCATGAGCAACTGTCGTCGGCGACGCACAGGCTTATCCTGGAGGCGCTGAAGGCGAGGGGGCTGTAGATCGCATGCGACAGCCGCCCGTCATGTTTCGCCTACCGGATCACGTTTTGAGGAATGTCGACGCTCTCGCCGGGCGGCTCGACGTCTCCGTCAACATCGTCGCCAAGCTGATCGTCACCAGGGAGATCATGCACGTTCCCGCAATGCTCGAGGAACATGATCGGCAAATGGCGAACATGCATCAGTTTCTCCGCGAACTTGCCTGGCGCAATGAGGCATTTCTAGCGCAAGAGGTCGGACACGCCGAGGGCACCATATTGATTGCACAGAAGCTGGATGAGGTGATGGGGGCCATCGACGCCGTCCGCAATGCGGCCTTTGTTCGGCCGTCGTCTTACATTGTCGAGCTCATCAGGAAACACGATGAACGAGGCCTCCAGAAATCCCTCGAAGTCTAGAACTGAAGGTCGGCGACTGCCGAGCTATTTTGATTTGATCGACGACGATCTGCGCCGACGTGGCGGCGGCGGGGGAGGAAAACGATCACCAACCGGCCAGAGCAAGCGACCGTCGACTAAGCATGCCGGCGCGGCCTCGGCGATCAGCCGGGCCGCGGGCAACAATGCTGTGGTGGTCAAGATCCTTTCCTATGGTGCCGGTGCTGGTTCCGCCCGTAACGTGCTTGCCTACCAGAGCAAGGAAGAAAAGGCTCAGGATCAGGACGGTCGCGAAGTATCGGATCTGAACGAAGCGGTGCGTTCATGGGAAAGGGATTTCGGCAACCGAAAGGGAAGCAGCGACGTTCTGCGTCTGAGCTATGAGCTTGAGAAAACCGATCGGGAAGGCGTTGCCCGCGCGCTTGCTTCGCTCGCCGCCGACGGCTTTCATGAAGCTGGCGACACCAGCCGGACCTACGCTTTCAGTGTGAGCGATGGAGTGAACGGCCAGACAAGATTGCACTTCGCACTCGTTATTGCCCATGAAAAGAAGGACAGGTCGGATCGAAGTACCGGCAATCGCATTCCAGGAGAGCTCGATGTGGCGCATGCGATCGATGCACGCCTGGATCAAGCTTTCCGGAAAGAGAGGCTCACACCGATCTCGCGTTACCCGGCCGAGTTCTCGTCAGGCCCGAAAGGGCTATCGGCGACGCTGCACGCCATGCAGCGCAGGGGCGCGGAGGTAACGCTTTCGACGACGACGCATGTCGAGGAGCGTCCTGGCAGGAGCGGACGTTACCTCCACGGCGCTGAGCGGCGCGAAATCACCACTGCGGATCACAAGCAGCTGACAGCGCACGGGAAGATCGTGGGCGCCCTCATGCAAACCCGTCAGCCGCGTGATTTCATGCACCTGCTGTTGTCAGGACCGGCCAATGTCGATCGCGAAAAGCTGATTGATGCTGGCCGTGATTTCCTGAGAGAGCAATTTTCAGGGCACCGCTATGCCTATGCAGTCCACAATCGCAACGATCTCGACAAGCATCCACACATCCATGTGATCGTCGCGCTGCGGAATTCGACCGGCAAGATGCTCAATCCGAACATCCGCGATTTTACCGAATGGCGTCTCCGCTTCGCTGACAAGGCGCGGGAACGTGGCATCCCGATCGATCGTCAAAAGCGTCTCGAGCGGGCCGGCCCGCCTCCGGTGAAGCGCTGGGAATGGGAGATGTTCCGGCGGATGGGAGCCACGGCCCCGAGCAACGTCGTCGACAAAGTCCTGGCGAAGATTCGAGATACACCGACTTCTCCCAGATTGCAGGATGCTCAAAAGCGGCTCGATCAGAGCCGGCGCTCAGTCGGGCTCATTCTGAAGATGCTGGACGGGATAGCAAAGGACCGATCCGCTCCAAGCACGGCGCGCGAACTTAGCCAGGACCTGTCTATAGGGCTCCAACGTGAATACCGGCGGCTTGAGACAGCTGTCCGTGCCGGTCGTGACCTAACAAACGAGAAAGGAGAAGAGCACATGCTGAGATCCACACCAATCAGCGCTGCCCAGGCGAAGGCTGCTAAGGAGACAATGGCGAACACGGCGGTGAGTCTGGCCACGAAGATCGCCAACCCCTCCGATCGACTGATCTTCGAACAGGCGACGAAGATCATTGGGAAGGTCGTTGGGCTCCAGCTCGACTCACGTGTGGCCAAAAACCGCGATCGCGGTGGAGTCGGCAAAGATAAAAGCATGCTGGATAGTTTGGCGACGAAGTCGGCGGCCGGTCGAGATCACGTTGTAGAGCAAGGTGTCGTAAACAAGAGCTCGAACAACCGTGCGATCGATCAAACGCGCATTGCCCGGTCCAACGCCGAGCACGACAGGCCGGAAGCCGATCGCGATCGTGAGAAGACCCAACAACGCACGCGCGAAGCGCAGAAATCGATCAAGCTTCGCCCGCCCCATGAAAGGGATCGAGATCGCAGCCGCTGAAACCACATCCGTCAGCCAAACTGCTCTTGAGCAGCTTCACCGGAGATGCCTTACTGCCAATATTCTTTCAATCTCGGCAATAAGGTCATGGGCGTGGATAGTTTCGCTCGTAGAAGAAGATTGTCGGTCTGTTCCTTTTGATCCGGAGAAAATGGTATCGCTCTGCTCGTCAGAATACTGAATACCTGAGGGGTTCGTTTTGGATATGACAAGCTGACTTTCGCTGGTGCCGTTGACAAATATGGTCTCCTTGTGATCGACACCATACCACTCAATGGCCCGTAGGATCATTCCGGGGATCAACCCGGCCATGTCTCTACTTCGTCGCTTCGCTTCAGCCCTCACCGACTTTTCGATTGGTTGCGGATGAATACCCCATGCCATCCAGAAATCCGGCAAAGCGCCACGTATCCGCAACAACTCGTCGAGCCGAAGTGTTAAAGCCGCGAATTCTGATTTACCGTGGGAGCCGTAATTCATTCCTCTTCCGTCCGAAACAAATCCAAACCGAACGCTCATCCGCCGCAGCTGCTGCAGCGTTTGAACAAACTCGTTGCTGATGTCTCCAAGCCTGATATCTCGGTGCGGAATGTTGCGCCGCAACAGCGTCCCATCTCGTTCGAAAATGACGAGGCCCTTGGAGCCGATTCTTCGGAATGTGCTGCCATTGTTATTCATTAGCAGATGCTCAAAGCTGTAGGCCAAGCTTTGCCATGTTAACGTCTTAATACGTTGTACTGGCCGCTTCAGCCTAGTTTGGTTGCCGCAGTCTAGGGTTCAAGTAGTAATGAGGGCTGACGTGCCAACCTTACGCTCGGAAAATGAGCGGCCTGCATACAGAGGTCCGGAAACCTGCAAGTTCAATCGCATTCGGGCGCGGACGCGCTGCGAAACCTCAAAGGCTCCGCAGCATACCGGAAACCTGCCGTAGCCATCAGCTCGACCGAGCTCATCGAACTCTGCCCCAGAACGTTCGTAGTACCTTCGCATGTACGGTTCATAGTTCGAGATGAGAGTATCAATGCCGTTGTCGAGGGCCACTTCACACAGCGCAAGGAGGAGCAGGCAAAAAGCGCGATCTGGACGCATGTGGGGAAATTTGCACGCAATCGCCTCCTCGTCGACGCACATGCGGGTTCCTTCCCAGATGCCTGGGGCAGCGAGGTCGCAGGCTTCGGGGAATGTTTTGCGAAAGACGTCATATAAGAGTGTGGGGCCTGTAGTCGGCATGAGCCGGATCGATCCGTAGAGCTTCTCCAGGCCGTCATCGCACCAAATTAGATAGGCCGGGTGAAGATCGTCGTAGCGATCCCGTTCATAGGCGCCAGACACTGATACATTCCAGCCGAGGTGGTCAGCAAAGACCTTCTTTCTAAGCCGGAACGATTGATCGAGCAGGTTGATATGTTTGCGGTATTCGTGAGCCTGAACAAGAAGATACATGTTTGCCTCCATCGTTTGATCAATCGAAGCATGCTGCCTTTCCCACGCGTAATAAATCTCCGGAAAAGGGTCCCCCTAATTCGGGGTATTGCCATAGGGATTGATCAGGCGAAGCTGAATTGCAAGCGCGGTGGCTGAGGTTGTGGTTGCCGCTCCGAGCTTGTGGCGGGCACTCGTCAAGTAGGCTTGTGTCGTATGTTCGGAGAGCCCCAGGATTTCGGCAATCTCGTTGCTGTGCATGCCGAGCGCACTCCAATGGAGGCATTCGATTTCACGATTACTGAGCTGGGGGACGGGATCGTGCTCGCCATGCAGTTCGAAGACCGCTTTCCTATGGATAACGAAACCAAGATCCAGCCACTCTTGGCGAAACCGATTAACAATTTTGCTCCATTCGTCTCCCGGCCTCCTGGAGTTCACGGAGAAAAGCGCGCGCCGCTTCTTGTCAACAATGGGGATTGAGTAACCGTTGGCGCCGATACCATGTTTCTCGGCATCGATAAGGAAGTCATGAGCCGAGGAGGGTATTTCAACTTCACGCCAGTCAAAAGCGATTTGCCGGATAAGACCGTCGCGCAGAATGGGGTCAACCTTAACATATCCGCAGAGGAGGTATCGGGACACCCACGCGGCTCCATACGTCGTCTGAACATAGGGAGTGTCGACCACATCTGCGACGGTCAGTGCCAGATGATACGTCACGAAATCGAGATTGTAGGCTTGTTGAAAGATCAGGAGGGCGTCTGAAACGGCAGGAGCAGCATGGATATCCGTAAGTAATTTCTCCAGCCATTCGGGCTCTTCAAATTTCATAAATTGCTCCTCTTCAGAGGCAAAATGCTGCCGAGAGAAAATTCTTTCTCTTTTTGGTGAGAGCTATGGTCTGCATTTTGCTTAATACCGATGTCTTTTGGTGTGGTCGAAGATTGAGGGTGGAGAAAATGTGGCGTCGCGCTTCTGACGGTTGCCTGATTCCGAGCAGTTTTCTCTCTTTGTGGTGTCAATTTAAACTTAGTTGCTAAAATAGGCGCTCAGAATGACCTGCAATAGCTTTGCAGGGGTGCTCATGTAAAAACACAACTAAGCATATACACGATCTCCAATGAAAGCTTTCACACTCAATCGAAGATCATCGCTCAATGCTCGTATCATCATTCATCACCTTGCAATCGATTCATCGACCACAGGATTACCTTTAGATAGCAACGACACACTGGAGAGCTTACTGATGCTCATTGCAGAGCCTCGAAGCACATTGCAACGCCCATACCACCGCCGATGCATAAGGTCGCAAGTCCTTTTCTGGCATTGCGGCGCTTCATCTCGAACAGCAGCGTGTTGAGAATGCGCGCGCCGGACGCCCCGATAGGATGGCCGACGGCAATCGCCCCTCCGTTGACGTTGACGATGGCGGGATCCCAGCCGAGGTCGCGGTTGACGGCCAAGGCCTGCGCAGCGAAGGCTTCGTTGGCTTCGACCAGATCGAGATCGCCGACCGACCAACCGGCCTTCTCCAGCGCCTTTTGCGAGGCTGGGATCGGTCCCGTGCCCATGATCTGCGGATCGACGCCCGCTGTCGCCCAGGAGACAATACGCCCCAGCGGCTGTATGCCGCGACGCGAAGCCTCTGCTTCAGTCATCAGAAGGGCCGCAGCCGCTCCGTCGTTGAGCCCAGACGCGTTAGCTGCTGTCACCGTACCCTCCTTGTCGAAGGCGGGGCGGAGCTTTGCCATTGCCTCCATGGTGGCGCCGTGGCGGATGTATTCGTCAGCATCGACGGTAAGGTCATCTTTGCGGCCCCGGATGACGTAGGCAATGATTTCGTTGGCGAAGCGCCCGGCCTTTTGCGCCGCTTCCGCCTTGTTTTGCGAAGCCACGGCAAACAAATCCTGATCGTCTCGCGAAAGATGCCACTGACGCGCGATGTTTTCAGCCGTAACCCCCATGTGGTAGCCGTAGAAGGCGTCGGTCAACCCGTCTTTGATCATCGTGTCGATCATCTTCATGTCGCCCATCTTGGTGCCGCCGCGCATCTGCGCGGCATGCGGCGCCATTGACATCGACTCCTGGCCTCCGGCGACGACGATCTTTGCGTCGCCAAGCGCAATCTGCTGCATGCCGAGCGCCACCGCGCGCAGCCCGGATCCGCAGAGCTGGTTGATACCCAATGCAGTTGCCTCCTTAGGCACACCGGCATTTAGCGCCGCTTGTCGAGCCGGGTTCTGCCCCGCGCCTGCTGGTAGCACCTGACCGAGTATGACCTCATCGACCTCGGCGGCATCCACGTTCGCCCGTTCCAGCACGCCCTTGACGACTGCTGCCCCAAGCTCGTGTGCAGCAACGGTGGCGAAGACGCCATTGAACGAGCCCACCGCTGTGCGGCCGGCGCTGGCTATAACGATGGAAGGCTTAGACATGTGCGCTGGCACCTTGAGTGAGTTTCACAGTGAATGGAGCTTCTGTCTTGGACCTTACTTCATCAACAGAAACATTTTCCGCCAATTCGATGAGGGTCAATCTGGGCTCTCCGTGGCGTGCAACATTGAATACACCGAGATCAGTGATGACCATGTCAGTGACCCGCCGTCCGGTCAGCGGGAGGGAGCACTCCTTGAGCAATTTGGGTTCGCCCTTCGCGATATGTTCCATGACGACGACGACCCTTTTCACGCCAGCCACAAGGTCCATCGCACCGCCCATGCCCTTTACCATTTTACCGGGAACCATCCAGTTGGCGAGATCCCCGCTCAACGAAACTTGCATCGCACCCAAAATCGACAGATCAATATGCCCCCCGCGGATCATCGCAAAGCTATCCGCTGACGAGAAGAAACTGGTTTTCGGTAATTGTGTGATCGTCTGCTTGCCCGCGTTGATCAAGTCAGCATCTTCTTCACCATCGAACGGGAAGGGACCCATTCCCAGCATGCCGTTTTCGCTTTGAAGCGTGACCTCGATGTTTTTGGGAATGTAATTGGCGACAAGGGTCGGAATACCGATGCCAAGATTGACGTAGAAACCGTCTTCCAACTCACGTGCGGCGCGCGCGGCCATCTGTTCTCGTGTCCAAGCCATTCAGACGACCTCTTTCGTTTGTGTTCTAACGGTCCTTTGTTCGATTCGCTTTGTGCTGTCAGTGACGACGACCATTCTCTTGACGAAGATCCCCGGCGTGTGGATTGCGTCAGGGTCGAGATCACCAGCAGGCACAAGGTTCTCGACTTCAGCAACCGTTACGCGCGCGGCGGTCGCCATGATCGGATTGAAATTCCGCGCCGTCTTGCGGTAGATCAGATTTCCTTCCGTATCGCCCTTCCACGCATGGATCAGCGCAAGATC
>NZ_VDGD01000008.1:0-340001 GCF_024701725.1 Ochrobactrum sp. XJ1 | reverse complement strand
TTGTGGCGCCATATAGACCCCATCATTCCAAACTGTCAACGCAGTTTCGTAAAAAAGAAGGAATTTTCTTTCCACAGCCAATATGGTCCTTTTTAACCAAATTTCAACTGGGAAAAACTGGCGATTCGAACGGTTGCGACGATTCCATGACAGTTACCGTGACAATTGGATGAATGAGCATGAAGCCTATGCCTTATATTCTGGCCGTCGATGGCGGCGGCACCGGATGCCGGGCGCTGCTTGCCGACCGCAATGGTGACCCCATAGGCCGGGGCACGAGTGGCCCTGCCAATATTGGCGCAGATCCGGCGACGGCTCTGGATAATATCATGCGCGCAGCGACACTGGCCGTGCACGATGCAGGACTGGATGTCTCTATATTGAATGAGACCTGCGCCGTGTTCGGGCTCGCAGGCGCAAACTCGCTCCCGGACAAGGATCGCGTGGAACAGAGCCTGCCCTTCGGCAAGGTGAAGATCGTTTCCGACGCTGTTACCGCCCTGCAAGGTGCGCTCGGTCAGAAAGACGGCGCCATCGTTATTCTCGGCACCGGCTCGGTGTTCGTCAGAAGAGAAGAAGACGCCTTCGAGATTATCGGCGGGCGCGGCTTCATGTTGAGCGATCATGCGGGCGGCGCGCGGCTTGGTCGTGAACTTCTTGAAGAAACGCTGCTTGCTCTGGACGGCATGACGGAGCACACGGAACTTGCCGATGCCGTGCTGGCACGGTTCAACGGTGACATGCGCCAGATCATAACCTTTTCGCGCACGGCGACGGCCGCAGACTACGCCGCCTTCGCTCCTATCGTTTTTGACTATGCGCATAAGGGCGATGCGCTCGGCCTTTCGATCCTGCAACGCGCCTGCTCTTATATTGCCCGCGGTCTGGATCGGCTCGGTATAGAAACGCTTGGCCGGTTCAGCCTGACGGGAGGCCTCGCCTCATCCTATGCAGCACTACCATTTCTACCGCATCGGGAACGCTTTCGGCCCGCGCTTGGCGATGCGTTGCAGGGAGCATTATCGCTCGCCTTGCTGGCCAATGGACGAGATTAGTCGCCAGAACGCCATGCGCCATCGCGGATGTTCCACACTATAGAAGTCACGCATCGTGCATTCCAAAAATCGATACCGATTTTCGGGCCGATGCTGTAGCGGCAAAAAGACTTGTCGCGGCGGGGTTTACCCCCTAACTTCTTATATACAGGCACTCACAGATATCCGGCCTGATCTTGCGAAACGGTGCCAGCTCACGCTGGCGGCGTGTGTGGCGTATTCTTTTCATGCATTTCCGGACGGAAACCGGTTTCCGTTCCCAGAGGAAATGCTCCACAGGGGTGGCATGCTGACTAAAAAGGGCAAATATGGCCTGAAAGCCATGGTGCATCTGGCGGGCGTTACAGATGGACAACTGGTTTCGGCCAGCGAAATCGCCGAGAAGCACCATATACCGCGCAAGTTTCTCGACAATATTTTTACCGAACTTCGCAATGCCGGCTTCGTTCTTAGTCGCAAGGGCAAGGGCGGTGGCTTCTGTCTGGCCCGCCCGGCCCACGAGATTGCCATCGGCAATATCATCCGCGCGCTCGACGGCGCGCTTGCCCCCATCGCCTGCGCCAGCAAGACAGACTATCGCCCATGTGACGATTGCGATGAGGACGAATGCGAGGTGCGCCATATGATGCTCGATGTGCGCGAAGCCATCGCCAGCGTTCTGGATCATCGGACGCTAGCCGACAGCAAGGCCCTGGATATAGCCTCACTGTCAGAATAGGCCTCAAGCCGCGGCGGCCGACCAGTTCGGGAACGGATCGTTCAGCCCCGACCAGCGCTCCGGCACGAAGTCTTCTTCCTCAAGAAGACATTGATCCAGTTCATCGATGAGCGCATCTTCCTGCATCGGATCGACACCGATGAACACAATCTCCTGACGCCGATCACCCCATATTGTATGGAAGTACGGTTCCATGGCGCGCTGCCATTCGGGTTCCGCCGGCCAGTATTGCTTCGGCACCGAAGACCACCAGCGCCCCCTTTTCCCGGTGCGGACCAACGCGCCCGCCTGACTGATTTCACCGACAAAATCCGGACGGGTGGCAAGCCAGAAGAAGCCTTTCGCCCGCACGACACCCGGCCAGCCCTTGTCGATGAACGATTGAAACCGTTCGGGATCGAAGGGACGTCGCGCACGATAGACAAAGGAGCGAACGCCATATTCCTCGGTCTCGGGCGTATGCGAGGCAAAGCCGTGCAACTCCTTGTACCAGAGCGGATGCTCATGCGCCTTGTTGAAGTCGAAAAGCTTCGTGTCCAGTATGGCGTCGAGCGACACTTCACCGAAATCGACCTCCTCGATGCGGGCATCGGGATTGAGCGAGCGGATAACCTTGTGCGCCAGATCACGCTCCTCTTTTGAAGCGGTCGATATCTTGTTCAGCACGACGACATCGGCGAACTCGATCTGTTCAACCAGAAGATCGACAAGCGTGCGCTCGTCATCTTCACCAAGGGATTCGCCGCGATCGCGCAGAAAATCGCTCGATGCATAATCCTTCAGCAGATTGGCGGCATCAACAACTGTCACCATCGTATCGAGCCGGGCAACGTCCGAAAGACTGTTGCCCTTCTCGTCGCGAAACTCGAACGTGGCGGCAACCGGCAGTGGCTCGGCTATGCCGGTCGATTCGATCAGCAGATAATCGAAGCGTCCCTGAGCTGCCAGTTGTGAAACCTCCTTCAGGAGATCATCGCGCAATGTGCAGCAGATGCAGCCATTGGTCATTTCGACCAGCTGTTCATCCGTGCGGGAGAGATTGGCGCCGCCCTCACGAACGAGGGCGGCATCTATATTCACTTCACTCATATCATTGACGATCACCGCGACGCGGCGGTTCTCGCGATTATTGAGCACGTGATTGAGCAGTGTCGTCTTTCCGGCCCCGAGAAAACCGGACAAGACCGTAACGGGCAGTCTCTTTCTCATGACTCCGTTCCTCATCAAACTGGGTAGGATCAATCGTGATGGTGGTGATCGAGGTTGAAGGTCAGCGTGGTGAAATAGCTGAGCTTGTCAGCTTCCTTTGAATCAGACAGCGGCCTGGAATAACCCGCCCCAACGACATTGAGACCCGCGTTGCGGATATTGATCCTGGCGATGCCTTCCGCGTCGGTTTTCACCGGCGCTGCGTGACTGTCATTGACATAATCCGCCGTGACCTCGACGCCTTCCACCGGCTTTCCGTCAAACAGAACCTGCACGGGAAGCTCGTTGCCCGCCTCCAATATTGTCGGGTCCATCAACGGAACGATTTCGAAAGGCAAACCTTGGGCTTCTGGCTTTTTGCGCAGATGATCCAGAATGGCGACAGCAAATTTCTGACTCTGACTGGACTGTTTTGCGCCCGGCACTTCCGATTTCGGCTTGTTGACCCACTTGCCGTCCGGACCCTCGGCCCAGAAGCCATTGTCGAATGTGCCGCTGACCACGACTGCATCCTTGGGCACGCTCAGCAGGGCATGATCTTCCTGTCGTTTGATCTCGACGGCGACATCCTTGCCCTCTCCATTCTTGGCCGTAACCGTCTTGAGCTTCTGCGGGTCATAGGCCTCGTCGCTTGCGCCGTGACCGTAAACAACCGCCTGCGTTCCGTGACGTTCTGCAATCCAGATTCCATGAGCACCCGCGATTGCGGGAGCAAGAAAAGTCAAAACGGCACCAGCCTGAAGCGCCTTCACAAAGCTACGCATTCTCTTCTCCTTAATGTTATATCATAACAGATTTAGTGGTGAAAATAGGCGGCCTGAGCCGCCTTTGAGTGTCGAAATGCAAGTTTCGATCCGCTTCAATCAGGTCGAGGCGCACTCATTAGAGCATGTCTCCCGAAAGTGGGAACCGGTTTCGGGATAAAGACATGCTGAAAAACAAACAGATAGAGCATTTCCAATGATTCAATTAAAACAGGAAATGCTCTAGTGCCGGGCTGCCCGTAAGTTAAAGCAGGGTCCAGCCCGGCACCGTTGCGACCGCTACCAAGTTATGGGCGTGCACCTGGCGAGGGCGCGGTCGCAGCTGTTGGCCCTATTTCGACAGACAGTCCTTCAACGAATCCGCCAGATTGCGAATGAGCTGCGGATAGAGATCCGGACCACCCTTCAGCTCTGCCCCCAGCGGATCGAGAACGCCTGTCCTGGCATCCGTTCCTTCGATAACAGTATTCACCAGCTTCGGTTCGAACTGCGGTTCGGAGAACACGCAGGTTGCGCCAAGCGATTTGATCTTCTCGTGAATTTCCTTGATGCGCGCGGCACCCGGTGCCTTTTCCGGGCTGACCGTGATTGATCCAGCCGCCTTCACACCGAAACGATTTTCGAAATACTGGTAGGCATCATGGAAGACGATAAACGGCTTGTCCTTTACCGGCTCCAGTTCGCTGGCGACTTCCTTGGTCAGCGCGTCAATCTTCTCGCCATAGTCCTTGGCGTTCTTTTCATATTGCGCAGCGTGTTCGGGGTCGCTTTCGCCGAGCGTCTTGGCGATATCCGTCGCCAGAACCTTTCCGTTTTGCGGGTCGAGCCAGAAATGCAGATCATATTCACCGTGACCATGGTGATGGTCATGCCCGCTTTCCGATGCTTCGGCGGCATGATTGTGCCCCTTGTCGGCATCGGCGGCATCCTTCTTGTCATCGTGAGCATGGTCATGACCTTCGACACCATGGTTGTGACCTTCATGGCCATGGTCATGCGCTTCGAACGGACCACCTTCACGGAACTTCAGCTTGGTCAGGCCGTCCGCTTCACCAAGAGCGACAACCTTTGCGCCTTCGCCAAGTGTATCGATGGGCTTATCGAGGAAGGTTTCCATCGACGGCCCGGCCCAGAAAATCACCTTGGCGTGCTCGATTGCTTCGGCATCGGAGGGTTTCAGGCTGTAGACATGCTCGGAACCCGCACCCTGAACGATCAGTTTCGGCTCGCCCACCCCCTGCATGACTGCGGAAACAATGGAATGGAGCGGTTTGATCGAGACCACGACGCCGTCGCGTTCTGCGGCAAGTGAGACATTTGCCGTACCAGCCAGAAATGCCGAGGCTAGGAGGAGGGAGCGGAGATGTTTCATAGTCTCTCTCTTGTACGATTGGGGAGGGGCACCACATTCTTGTGATATGTTATTTTATTACGTTAGTTGCGTTATGCTATAACGTCTGTCATAAGGTGAGGCAACCCCCATTTTGGAAAAATCACAGCGGCGGTTGCGCAATAGAGCGGCAACGGAAAAAGACGCTGGGAAAAATTTCGAATCGGCGGATGATCCGTGCTTGGGACACGAACATACAGGCATTGAAAGCCCAGAATAGATGAGCAGGAAGACCGCCCTCCCCGCCGAAAAAGCGCGGGAAACATTGATTGAACTGAAGGATGCCGGCGTCTATCGCGACGGGCGCTGGCTCGTGCGCAATGTCGACCTGAGTGTTGAGCGCGGGGAGATCGTCACCCTGATCGGCCCGAATGGCGCGGGCAAGAGCACCGCCGCCAAGATGGCGCTGCGTATCCTGAAGCCCGACGAAGGCAGCGTGATCCACGCGCCGGGCCTGCGCATCGGTTATGTGCCGCAAAAGATCAATATCGACCGCACGTTGCCGCTTTCGGTCGAGCGCCTGATGACCCTGACGGGGCCTCTCTCGCGCAAGGATACCGAGACGGCCTTGGAAGTGGTGGGCATTCCACATCTTGCCAAAGCCGAGATCGCCAACCTGTCGGGCGGCGAGTTCCAGCGGGCTCTGATGGCGCGCGCACTTGCACGCAAACCGGACCTCATGGTGCTGGACGAACCGGTGCAGGGCGTCGACTTTTCCGGCGAAGCTGCATTGTACGAACTGATTGCGAAACTGCGCGACGACACAGGCTGCGGCGTGCTGCTGATTTCGCACGACCTGCATCTGGTCATGGCGGCGACCGACCGCGTCATCTGCCTCAACGGTCATGTATGCTGCAGCGGGACGCCGCGCGATGTGACGGCGAGCCCTGAATATATGCGGCTGTTTGGCAGCCGGGCCGTCGGACCGCTTGCCGTTTATGAGCATCATCACGATCACACGCATCTGCCGGACGGGCGCGTGCTTCATGCCGACGGTTCGGTGACGGATCACTGCCACGCTGATGACGGCCATCATCATGACCATGAACACGGGCATGATCACGAACATCATCATCACGAAGGGAGCGCGCCGCGTGCTTGACGATTTCTTCACCCGCGCCATCATCGCCGGTGTCGGGCTTGCGCTCACGACCGGACCGCTCGGCTGCTTCATAGTCTGGCGGCGCATGGCCTATTTCGGCGATACCATGGCGCATTCCGCTCTGCTCGGCGTGGCGCTGGCGCTCATTTTCGACATCAATATGATGATCGGCGTGTTCGCCGTTGCCGTGGCGATTTCAGCCATTCTGCTGCTCTTGCAGCGCCGACACACATTGTCGGCGGATTCGCTGCTCGGCATCCTGTCCCATGCCACGCTGTCGCTTGGCCTCGTCCTCGTTGCCTTCATGACATGGGTGCGCGTCGACCTGCTGTCGTTCCTGTTCGGCGATATTCTGGCTGTCTCGCGAATGGATATCGCCTTCATCTATGGCGGCGGAGTGTTTGTGCTGGCGGTTCTGGCCTGGCTGTGGCGCCCTTTCCTTGCTGCCACCGTCAGCGAGGATATTGCCCGCGCCGAAGGCATGAACCCTGCCCTGTCGCGCATTGTTTTCATGCTGCTTCTGGCCATCGTCATCGCCATTGCGATGAAGATCGTCGGAATTCTATTGATCACCTCGCTGCTGATCATTCCGGCAGCAACGGCACGCCGCTTTTCCTCCACACCCGAACAGATGGCCATTCTGGCCTCACTGATCGGTGCTGCGGGGGTTATCGGCGGACTTTATGGTTCCATTCATTTCGACACGCCATCCGGCCCTTCCATTGTGGTCGCGGCGCTTGCCATTTTCATTTTGAGCCTGCTACCCCTACATAAGAGGGAAAAGGCATCACCGAAACGGATCGCTGGACAATGAGCACGCATCACCATCATCACGCCCCGCAGGACCTCACCCGCAATCAGACACTGGTTTTCGACGTTTTGTCCAAGGCGGAAGGCCCACTCAGCGCCTATACGATCCTCGACCAGCTGCGTGACGACGGTTTCCGCGCGCCGCTGCAGGTCTATCGCGCACTGGAAAAGCTGCTCGATTACGGGATGATTCATCGCCTTGAAAGCCTCAACGCCTTCGTTGCCTGCGCGCACCCGCAATGCCATCAGCAGGGTCTGGTGGCTTTCGCGATTTGCGAGAAATGCGGTCAGGTGACGGAATTCTCCGACGCGGCGATCGAGAACCTTGTCAGCGCCTGGAGCCTTCAGAACGGTTTCAAGTCGCGCAAGACGACACTGGAGCTGCGCGGCCTCTGCGAAGCCTGTGGCGAGCACTGACAAACAGGAACCTGTTCAAGGTAACCATGTCCGCAAAATCCCGGTTTAAAAAGTAACGCATCGGCAATCGAAACCTGCTAGATTAGTCTCAGGGGAATAGCAGGTAAGATTTTGATATGGCACGGGTTAAGCCATCCCACGAACGTCGTAGGGAAGAGAGACAGCGTACAAGGCTGCGCTCCGGAAAGATCGTGGGGCTCGATGGGCGTTTCATCATCGAATGCCAGTTCAGCGATATCGCGCCCCATGGCGCCAAGCTGAGAACTGTCGAAGTCCCGACCCTGCCCGAACGCTTCTGGCTGTTTGACGATTATTACGGACGCGCGCTTCTGGCCCGCGTGGCCTGGCGGGATGGTCGTGAAATGGGTGTGGAGCTTGTATCCGACCCGGCGGTCGCACCGCTCGATGACGAGCGCCTCGCCCAGCTTGCAGGAAAATACTATTCGCTGTGACCGACAGGCTCTGCGTTGGCCTGCTTCTCTGACTGCTTGGCCGGTGCCGTCGGTGTCGGCGTGCCGCGCATGTTCATGGCACGGATTTCTTCCGCTGAAATATAGTTGAACTGCTCGACCAGAAGGTCCTTGATGACCGGCTCGGGGAACCGCGCATTGAGATCGGTGATGATCGAGGCACGAACGTCCTCGAAACTCACCTTCTCGACCTCTTTCGTATCCGAATAGCTGCCATAGAATTTACGGAATATCTCATCGTTGATGAAGAATTCGAGCGGCACGGTCAGCTTCTTGCGAATGTTCGAATCGACCGTATAGACAAGCTGCGTCACCACATAACCGGCGACGCCGCCATTCGAGATGATCGGCACGCTCATCACATCTGTCTTGACGTAATCCACGCCGCCAAATCCACTGGTCGCCGCCTGCGCCTCACCCGAAGATGAGACGTTCTGGCGAACCGCCAGGAAAAGCGAGCCGAAAGCGACGGCACAAATCCACAGACCGATGGCAATGATGCGGATCATCGTGCGTGACCGAGCCTCACACTCTGCATGCTGTAGGTGCCGTCGGCTTCCTGCGTTTCCAGCGCACCGCGAATGAGATCAGCCAACTCACCGACGGCCCGCAGATGCAGCTGCAGCGCTTCGCAGTTCTTCTCGAGCTTCTGCTTCAGGCTGTCGAGCAGCGGCTGAAGCCGCTTCATCGTCGCCGGTTCGGCAGCACTGGCCGCTTTCTTGATCGCCTTGTTGAAATCGTAAAGCCCACGGCTCTTGCGGGAGTTGATTTCCGCCAGATCCGGATTGCCGCCCTCCAGAAGAAGGCGCGTTTCAGTATCGATGACATCTTCCAGACGTTGGATTGCCCGCACGACCGGCTTCAATGTGGGGTTCTCGGCCGGTTCCTCTGCCAGCGCCTGACCCGGTTCGCTCGTGACAGTGACGATTTGCGAATCCTCTGGCGGCAGGCTGTTTTCAGAGCTTGTCTCGGTCATTTAGGGGTCCTCAATTATGAAGCATGGCGGACGCTATGGTTGCGGGCCAATCAGCCGCGCGCGCTGTCCGTATCGCTGTTGTTGTCGAGTTGCTTTTGAATGAGCTTGCGTTCGAAGCCATGCACGATGTCCTTCGATACGCCGTTCTGGCCCACACTTTCTCCCAGATTATTGATCACGTCTCCTAACGCTATCGTCGTCGGCGCGTCTGCCCGCCCGTTGCGCGCCGCCTGTTCCTCAAGCAACTTGGCAATGCCGACACCGCCGCCATCCGCCATCTTGTTTGCCATGGCTTCCGCCATCATGGACTTCCAGTATTCACCGGCAATCCCCTTCCCGAAGGTCGCCGTCGTGTCACTGGTGAACATCGACTGCACGAAGGATTGCAGCATGAAGGCCTCGAACTTGCGATAAGCCGGACTGGCCGCATTCTGCGCATCCGGTCGTACGCTGACCCCAGCCGCAAGGCTGTCGGAAAAGCTGGCGAAATTATCCCGCGTCAGTCCACCACCGGCGGCGGGTGCCGCCATTGCGGCTGCCCCAGTGGATGCCACCATGGTCCCGGATGCGGACGGCGCTCTCAGCCGTTCCGCCGCCATGCGATAGGCTTGCGGATCGGCTGCACGCGCCACGTCCATCACCAGATCTGACGGCGGGTTGATCGCCATGCATCTCTTCCTTCTTTTAGAGCGCGTTTCGATCTGATTGCATCAGATCGGCGCTCTAAGGGCTAATTCTGCCGCGCATCCTATCCAAAAACCGCTTCGCACTTTTTGGGACGCGTTCTGATCGTCCTTGCGCGCATCTTGTCCAAAAATCGCTTCGCACTTTTTGGGATGCGCTTTGTTACTTGCACCATAATGGGTCAAACTTGACTGAAACTTGTGCGTGCGTTCAGCCTCGATTTTGCGCTCAATCAGGGTTTTGCGAGCGATTTGTCGTTTTCCGGCTAATAAATTCCTCGATCAGGCTGGAAAGTTCCCGCCGTTCGCGATCATTTTCAGCATCCGTCAGCCGCTCTTCCAGCAACCCGACACGTCTTTGTTCCTGCAGAAGTGCTTTGCGCTGTGATTCGAGACGCTGCCCGAGCTGCTGCGATTCGGCGGCATTGGTTCCAAGACGCTTGATGAGCAGCGATGGATCGATATCGAGCGTATCGCCATCATAGCGGCGATCCTGCATGGCGATAAGCGCCTCCCGCTCCTCATCCAGCGCGTCCTTGCGTGCATTGGCTGCGGCAAGAGCCTGTTCCAGCCGGGCGCTTCCGAGCTTTTGCAGTTCAATCAGCTTTTTCAGATTGCGTGGATTCGTCATGGCCACCCCTAAAACAACTCGCGAAGCTGCGTCGCAGTTTCGTTGGTGAAGAAGCGCAGGAGTTCCGGCAGGATGAAATAGACCACCAGCAGCCCTCCCCCCAGCACGAATGGCATCGATACGAAGTAAACCGGTATGGTCGGCGTCAGCTTGTTCACCAGACCGATGGCAAAATTGACGAGAATCGCAAAAACGATGAACGGCGCTGCAATACGCAGTGTCGCCAGAAAAGCCGCCGAAAGCGCATCGGTGAAATCGATCATCGCCGCATCGGGGCGGAACTGCCCGTCAACCGGAATGGCCACATAGGAATTGAGCAGCGCCCGGAGGATTTCCAGATGCATATCGGTAATGAAGAACAGGAACAGTGCGCTGAAGGTGACGATGGTGGCAAGTGTCGCCTGCGGTTCACTTTCCGTGATGGCATCGGCAGGCGAGCCGGAATATCCGACTGAAACCGCCATCGTGTTTGCCATGAATTGCAACGCCCAGAAATAGATATGTGCCAGAATACCGAGAACCGCGCCGACGAACATCTCGCTCGCCATCAGGCGGAATAGAGTCCACGGCTGCCCGGCATCGACGACGGTAACGATACGCTGCAGCACCAGCGGCAGGACTGCGAATGAACAGGCCAGCGCAACATAGAGCCTGACCTGCAACGGAATGCGCGCACTCGAAAGCCCCGGCATCAGCATCAGGCACGCACCGACCCGGCAGAACGCCAGAACGGCGGCCAGAATGATTTCGTTGAGCGGCAGTTGCGCGACAGGCACTCGAGGCCCTTTCATCGTATGAAGCAATAACTAATCCCCCTCGCCCTTCGATACGCCAAGCCTCGGCAAGCTCGGCTTGGCTCCTCAGGATGAGGGCCGCAGGATCGAAGAACGCCGTCCTCTTACGAAATCGCGCCGAGTGACTTCACCTCCACGCCACGTGCGATTTCGACATGGGACAAGACAGGCAGGGTGGCGAACAGACGCTCGATAATCATGCGAATGTATGGCCGCGCTTCTGGCGAGGAAACCAGCACGAAACGTTCGCCATTGTCGAAATGCTTGCGAATGACGGTGGAGGCCTCGGTGCCAAACTGTTCCAGCAGGCGCGGATCGATGTCGAATTCGACGATTTCACCTTTGGCGTCACGCTTGAGGCTCTGGTGGAATACCAGATCCCAGCGATTGCCCAGACGCAAAACATTCAGCACGCCATTGTCGGAAAGATCGCCGCAAATCTGCTGCGCCATGCGCATGCGGACATGTTCCACAATCATTTCCGGGCGGCGAACAAGCGGTGCGATCTCCGCAATGGCTTCAAGGATCAGATGCAGGTTGCGGATGGAAATGCGTTCGGCGAGCAGCAGCTTCAGCACCGCCTGCAGGCCCGAATAGGAAATATGCGTCGGGCAGATATCTTCCAGAAGCTTGCGATATTCAGAGCCGAGACGGTCCAGCAGAATGCGCATATCCTTGTAGGAAAGAAGCTGGGCCAGATTGTTGCGGACGATTTCGCTCAAATGTGTCAGCAGGACTGAGAGATTATCCACGGTCATATAGCCATCGCGGCGGAGATCGGACGCAAAGGTTTCCGGCACGGAATAGGCGCGCATACCGAAGGCCGGTTCGCGCACTTCCTCACCCGGAATGGATGGGATCGGGCGGTCGCCAAGCACGACAAGCGTTTCACCGACGCGCAGCTCGTGGCTGGCGACTGCCGTGCCGTGTATCTTGATGCGATAGCTTTTCGGCGGAAGCGCGATATCGTCCGTGACCTTGATTTCAGGGATGACGAAACCGTATTCCTGCGCGAACTTGCGGCGCATCTTGTTGACGCGATGCGCCAGCTCCTGCTGCGATGCGATCAGGCGGGCGGAAAGCTGCTTGCCGAGGCAAAGTTCGATCTGGTTGGTTTCGAGTGACGCCTTGACGGAATTGCGCTCCTGCTCTTCCGCTTCGCGCTGCTTCTTGCCGGCCTCGTTGGCTTCCGCCTCGCGCTGGCGCGCTTGTCGACGGGGTACGGCAATACCGATGAAGGCCATTGCGCCACCGAGCATAAAGAACGGGAAGGCTGGCAGGCCCGGCATGATGCCGAGGACGAAGAGCAGCATCGCCGCGACCAGAAGCGCCTTCGGATAGGCACCCAGCTGACCGAAGATCGCCTGATCGGCGGAGCCGCGTGTGCCGCCCTTCGACACCAGAAGACCGGCGGCAAGCGAGACGATCAGGGCCGGAATCTGTGTGACCAGACCATCGCCGACCGACAGCTTGGTGAAGACATCGGCTGCGTGCGCAATATCCATATCGTGGCGCGTAGCGCCGATGATGATACCGCCGAAAATATTGACGGCGGTGATGATGAGACCTGCAATCGCATCGCCGCGCACGAATTTGGATGCACCGTCCATGGAGCCGAAGAAGGAGCTTTCCTCTTCCAGCTCGCGACGGCGGCGCTGCGCTTCCTTTTCATCGATCAGGCCGGACGACAGGTCGGCATCGATGGCCATCTGCTTGCCGGGAATGGCGTCGAGGGTGAAGCGCGCGCCCACTTCCGCGATACGCGTCGCGCCCTTGGTGATGACGAGGAAGTTGACGATGATGAGAATGCAGAAAACGACCAGACCGATAACGAAGTCGCCGCCCATCACGAATTGCGAGAAGCCGTGGATCACATGACCGGCGGCAAGATAGCCTTCATTGCCGTGGGTGAGAATCACGCGTGTCGTCGCGATATTCAGCGACAATCGCATCATGGTGGCGATCAGCAGCACCGTTGGAAAGGCGGAAAAGTCTAGCGGGCGCTGAATCCAGAGCGCAACCATCAGAATCAGGACCGAGAAGGCGATCGAAAACGCCAGACCAATATCCAGCACGACAGCCGGAACAGGCAGGAAAAGCACGGTCAGGATGATGATGATGCCAACCGCCAGCCCCATATCGCTGCCGGTCAGAAGTCCGCTTTTCATCAAGGGTTTAGCCGCTGCCTGCTGCACATCCGTCTCCTGTTTCGGGACGGACCTTAGCTCGCGAAGCTTGCGCGAAGGCTACGTGCTAGAACCCCTTCTCGATACGAGAATAGGCCAGCAGCGTGAAGGAGTTGATCTGCGCACCGACGAACGGCGCGGTCAGGGCCAGCACGACGAAAATGACGATGATCTTCGGCACGAAGGTCAGCGTCATTTCCTGAATCTGCGTCAGCGCCTGGAAAAGTGCGATGCCGATGCCTGCAAGCATGGCGGCAAGCACCGCCGGACCGCTTGCCATAAGCACGGTCCAGATCGCAGAATTGACGATATCAAGCGCGTCGGCTTCGTTCACCGCATCGGTCCTAGCTGATCTTGACGCCTGCGCCGATCATCAGCGTCTTGCCGTCTTCCAGTTCGGCCAGCATGCCGTTGGACTGGATGGTAACGGATTTTACGACGCCCGATATGCTGCCATCGGCATTGGTCAGCGTGCGACCGATCCAGCCTTCGGCCTGTGTCAGAGACGTATTGGCGATCAACGTTTCAAGCTTGCTGTTCATCTGCACGGCCTGCTCGACATTGGAGAAGGTCGCAAGCTGCGAAACATATTGCGTCGCGTCCATGGGCTGCGTCGGATCCTGATTTTGCATCTGGGTCACCAGAAGCTTCAGGAAGGAATTATAATCGACGCTCGCCTTGTTGGCCGCGGAATTACTGTTGTTCGTCGTGTTGTTATTCGTCGTATTCGTGCCAATCGGCGGTGTCGTGGTCATGGGTTTGCCTCCGCAGATTTCCGGGTCGCAGCCACGGGCAAAACAGGGCTCTCAAGGCCCATCAGTTCGGCCTCGTGTGGATATTGCGCGCGAATTGTCTTGAGCGCCTCGAAAATGCGCCCGTTATGCACCAGCTCGTCGACCAGCTTCAGCGCATTCAGGATTTCCGCATCCTTGAACGTCGAGAACATGCCTTTCAGCATCTGTGCGAAAGTGGAGTGGGCCTGTTCGCGCATGGCCGGTTCGATCAGCATCATCTGCGCGGCGAAATAGAGCTGGCGCAGCGGCGTGGTCGTGTCTTCCGGCTGGAGAACATGGTTTTCCAGAAGGAAGGTCGCATCGTTCAGGAGTTCGAGCGAGACCTTGCGGTCGGCTCTCAGTACGGCACCGTTGATGAAGATTCGTTCGCCCGCGCGCAGCGAAAGGCGAATGGCCGGTTTTCCGTTTGGGGTCATCTCAAAGCCCGTCCCGGATCGATTGTGTGATCTCGATCAGCGTGGCGTAATCGTTGCTTTCGCCCTGACGGATGCGCTCGATTTCCTTCAGCACGAAAATACCGACGGAAATGATCGCGGCCTTCAGTTCCTTCGGCAGCACATTTTCCTCGGACCCCAGATCATCGATGATCGTGGTCCAGAGCTTTGTCGTGAAATAGGTCGCGTCGATTGCCTCACGCGAGCCGCTGCCATTTGCCTTCGCCGCCTCGAGCATTGCGATGGAACGGTCGAACAATGCCCGTTCCCGTTCCTTGGCGCTCGCCATATCGTCATTCATGACATCTTCGTAGCGCATCTGATACATGGTTTCTCCGTCTATCAGTTCGGACGGGCTCGCATCATGCTGCGTCCGTCCTCATTTCATCTCAACTATCTGAGATAGTTGAGCAGGCTCATATTCTGCAGCTGAACCGTCAGCGAATAGGACGTTTCGATCTGTGTCTTCAGAGCGTTGACGCGTGTCGCCGCTTCATAAGGATCGACTTCTTCGAGATTGAGAACGGACTGGTTCAGGATCTTTTGCTGCGCCACAATGCGCGTGGTTGCAGCTTCGGTGCGCGACTGGGCGAGACCAAGCGTCGTCTGTTGCGACGTCGTTTCGGTGATTGCAGTCGTCGTGGTCTGCATCGCCTTTTCAGTCAGGGCATTGAAAGCGGAATTGTTGAGGCCGATGGTTGCAAATTCAGCCACCATAACCGCCGACATGATGGTCTTGCGGAAACCGTCGGCATTGGCCGAGATCGATGTATCCGCCGTTTCTGTCGGCGAAATACGGCTCTTGATCACCGTGTCCGATGCATCCGACCAGTTTGCGGCCCAGTTGGCATCGTTGAACTCGTCGGCGAAATCACCCTCCAGAAAGGCCTTCATTTCATCGCCGGTAATGTTCGCCACCTGCGGATCGTCGATGGCAAAGCCGAAATGCGTCTGAAACGCCTGTCGCACTGCTGTTTGCGCAGCGCTGCCTTCGGTATAGTCGGCAACCGGCTTCACATCGGTGTTCACACCGGCGAAGATATATTCGCCGTTATAGCTGGTGTTGAGCAGACCGGTGACAGAGTTGAGAATGGACTTTGCCGACTTTGCAATCGTGGCAGCGCTTTCAACGGTATTGTTGGCGCCAGTCAGATCACCCAGAAAATTCTGCGTGTTCTCGATGATCGTCCCGGCAGCGGTCTGCGTCGCATTCATGCGCTGCTGCACCAGCTTGTTCATGTCTGTCAGCACGGTCAGACGGTCATATTCCTTGCGCAACGATACGGTCTGGCCAGACTTGGAGCCAAGCGACAGGCCGACATCGAACACGGTTCCCGTGGTCGCTTCCTGCTGCGCCTTCAACATCTCGGCCTTGTTCTTCGCCACAAGGGCTCGCAGGGCTGACGTTGCGCCATAGGTGGAAATCGATTGCGCTTTCATTGGCCTCACACCGCGTTGAGAAGATCGTCGAGCATCGCGCTGATCGTGGTCAGCACCCGGCTCGATGCCTGATAGGAATGTTCAAGATCGAGAAGCAGCGCCATTTCGGTATCCATATCGACACCGTTGGCGTTGGAGAGGGCTGTGTCTGCCTGACCGGCAACCGTCGCATTATAGGAGAATTCGCTGTTGGCCTTCTGGCGCTTGCCTTCAAGCCAGCTGATCGACGATGAGCTGTAGTCCGTCAGGCTGGAGTTTGTCGCCAGACCCGCCACCGAATTAAAGGTCATCGGCTCCGAGAATGCTTCGTTGAGCGCACGCAGGCGATCACTGAAACCTGCCCCACCTTCAGTATTGTATTTGTAGTCAGGCCCGTTGGCCCCACCGTCGCGCAGAAGAAGTGAGCTGCCGCCTTCAGACGTAACGAAAGCCGAAGACACCTTGATGGTGCCTGCAATACCTGCCGAAAGGCCTGCACCAGGAACATCCGGCGATCCGCCCCAGCTGAACAGGCCCGTCTTGTCCGCGCCAACACCGGTCTGGTCGCTTTCAGCGAACATCGTCACCAGATTGCGTGCAATTTCGTCAAGCTGCATCTGGTATTGCGGGGCGATCTGGTCACGCAACTGCAGCAATCCGCTCAGGCGGCCCGTTCCATAAGGCTGGTCGAACGTCTCGTGGTTGAGCGGAACGCCATCCACCAGCACTGCCTTGCCGGCAATACCCGGCGCCAGCACAGTCGATTGCTCGAAGCTCACCTTGCGCGCCGTGGTCTCGAAGAGTGTCACGCCGTTTTCGGCAAAAATGACCATGTCATTATCGCCGCGCATCATGGTGGTGATGCCGATCTCGCCGGAAAGCTGCTTCAGGATCGAGTCGCGCTGATCCATGTAGTCGGAGACATCGCGATTGGCGCGCGTACCGCCGACGATCTCCTGATTGATCTTTTCGAACTTGGCGAGAAGATCATTGATGTTGGCGACGGAATCCGCGATTTCACGGTCCGCATCATTGCGCAGCGACTGAACCTGCTTGGTTCCGGCATTGAGCGCATTGGCAAGCGATTGCGCCGTGGAAACAACACTGTCGCCAAGCGCGCTGTTGGACGGAGAAGCGGCAAAGGTCTGGAGTGCATCGCGCAAATCGCCGATCAGCGCCGATGGCGAACCGGAATAATTATCTGCCGAATAAAGCGACGAAAGGCGGTCAAGCCCGCCTGCGAGAATGGAAGAGGAAGAAGCCGTACTGTTGGACTGGATGAACTTGTTGAACAAGGCTTCATCCGCCGACCGGCTGATGCCCACGTAAAGAGAACCGTAGGGCCCCGATACGAGAGAAGCCGTGCGCCGGGAATAATCCGGATCGTTGGCGCCCGCAATATTGCGAGAGACAACGGAGGTCTGCTTGGACGTTGCCGCAAGCGAACTTTTGGCCGTCAGAAGAGCAGAACTAAGCGACATCTTACCCCATCCTACAAGTGCATCCCCGAAAAGCGCGAAGCGGTCTCGCGTCCGGAAATGCGGCTAAAACAAACACTTGGAAAGCCCCTGATAATTCCGCTTATATCGGAACTGCCCCAGCGTGCGTGGACCGTGCCTGTTGCCTGAACGGTCCGGATTCTCAATGCGCTAGTGGTCTGATTCCGACATTTGCGTCCCTCTGATACAGGCGCCGAGCAAATGTCGGAATCGCAAAGACCACTAGTTCCGGGGAAGGCTTCTTTGCCATCCCCGGAATCGTCTCGATTTATCTCTTCAGATTGACCAGCACGTCCATCAGTTCGGAGCCGGTCTGGAAGACTTTCGAATTGGCTGTGTAGCTGCGCTGCGCCTCGATCATGTCGGTCAGCTCCTGCGCGATATCGGCGTTGGATTCCTCCAATGTGCCCGACATGATCTTGCCCAGACCTTTACTCTGGGGATAGCCGAGATTGACCTCGCCCGATTCCGCGCTCGGCAGGAACACGTTGCCGCTCACAACCGTCATGCGATCAGGGCTTGCCACATTGGCCAGCGGAATGCGCGCCAGAACCTTCTGCGTGCCGTTTTCGTAGATGGCGACGACCGAACCGTCATTGGCCACATCCACGCCCTTGACCGCAGATGGTGCCTGACCGTTAATCTGCGCCTGCGAAATGGTGTAGTCACCCGCGCGCTGCGTCGATGCTCCCAGATTAAGGTTGAGGTTCTGGCCGCCATAAGGCCCAAGATCGACCGCAATGCCACCTGCAGACGTCATGTCGCCGGTGGTCGGATCGAATGTCAGCGCTGTCGGGCCGCCAACCACCACATTGTCAGCAGCATTCTTGACCGTGACGCTCCATTCATCCGCGCCGGTCTTGGTGAAATAGACGTCGAGCGTGATCTTCTCGCCCTTATCATTATAGGAGATCAGCGACGTCTTGTGATTGAACTCGCCAGCTGCCGGGACCTGATCGGTAGACGGCAAATTAACGGTGAAGTTGCCCGACGTGCTGGCCTCGGCAGGAAGTGCGGCGCTGTTGACATTGATGATGTTCAAACCGGGAACCGTCAGGGCGCCAGCCGGGTCGTTCGGGCCCGCGCCCAACAGATAATAGCCGGCTGAGTTGACCAGATTGCCGTTCTTGTCGGGAACGAAGGAGCCAGCACGGGTCAGGAAGGTCGAGCCGTCCGCTCCCTGCACCACAAAATAGCCGTTGCCGTCGATGGCAAGGTCTGTCGTGGACGATGTGGAGCGGATGCCGCCCTGGTCGGAAATGCCGTAACGAACATCAGTCAGAACGCTGCCGGAATTATACTGTCCGCCAGTGCTGGGCAGAACGAGCGACGAAAACTGGGTTTCCGCACGCTTGTAACCGACGGTGCTCGCATTCGCGATGTTGTCAGCGACCGCCGACAGGCGGTTCGCCTGCGCGTTCATTCCCGAAACACCGGTCCGCATCATACCGTAGAGGCTCATTGGCAGCTCCTGATTAGTTGTAGCAACCAGCTCAAAGTCCGAAACCATCGGGCTGGAATTCGTAAAACCGAGCGACTGAATCGGCACACCGACCCAATCATCCGCAGTAAAGCTAATGGACCACGCTTGCGTGAAACTGTAGCCTCGGGATTTTCTACGCTTTTACTGAGGAGACAGGCGCGATTTCAGAAATCCGGAAATGTGCTCGAAATCGCGATACTGGGATTATGAAGATGCAGCAATATCACTCGATATTGATGCAGTAGCCGAGGAAGCGCTTGGAATCGATCGGATCGAAACCCATCTGCTCACGCAGCTTTTTCCGCAACTTACTGATATGGCTTTCAACGACGTTCTCTTCGACTTCACTGTCGAAGATGCCGTAGATCGCGCTGAAAATCTGCGCCTTGTTGAGGCGGCGACCGCGATTGGCGATCAAATATTCCAGGATGCGGCGCTCGCGACGCGGCAGTGGAAAATCGATGCCATTGATCTGCGGATCACGACCATCGGAGAAAACACGGATCGGACCGAGCTCCGTGCCGCTGTCATTGGAAGCAGCTGATGCACCTGCACGGCGGCGGATCGCATTGATGCGCGCAAGGATTTCACGCACATGCACCGGTTTGCGAACAACATCGTCAACCCCGGATTGAAACAGCTCAAGTGTATGTTCAAGCGAGGGGCGATCGTTGACGGCGATGACGGGCGCCTTGCAGCGTTCACGAATCCGGGCTGGAAGGCGATGCTGATCTGCACATTCGCCGATCAGAAAAGCTTCGACAGCCATAATATCCTGTTGTGGAACGCTCTCGACCCATTCGTCGAAATCGGTAGGGGTAAAACCTGTTGTCGTGATGCCTTCGCGACCGAACCAGGAAGAGTATCCTTCAGTCACTATGTCTCTGTCGTCTACGACAACAATCATCGGCCCGCCTTCCGAATCAATATGTTAGCCCAAGCACGATAGGAATAACTGGCAGGAGGAATCAGCAACAATGGCAATTAATTGCCCGCAATATATTGGGAGGTAATTTAGTATATTCTAATTTAATGGGAATCGCACTGATTGCAATGCGCCTACCTCTTTAGCCGTAAGAACCTTAACCAGATGTTAACGGCTCACGAACTTTTACGATTCTTTACAAGGGCTTAAAAATCCACGTGCTAATTTAGCGCCCACCGGGCTCGGCAATCATAGGTTGAATATAGGCAAGCCGGATGTATCTGACGTTCTGTTACAACCTGTAAAATTCCAAGGGATCCCTGTTCAGCCGAAGCAGAAGCTTCGCGCCTGTGGCGTCCAGTTTCCGAAGCCGGTGGCGACCATATTCGTCATCACGCGACAGACATAACGCTTCTGGGCGGGGTCGTTGTTCGGGCCTGCGTGATAGCGCGCAACCGCCATCGTCCAGTTGCCCTCGCGCTGTCGAAGCTGCCGCAGAAAACGCGCCGCATAATCAACATTGAGGCTCGGCATCAGCATCGCGGCGACCGACGGAAATTCCTTGCCGTGATAATAATAGTTGATCTGCATGCAACCGAGGTCGACCAGCTTCGCACCTTCGGCCCGCACTTCCTCGAAGCGTCTTACCGCCGCCATTTGCGATGGCATAAATTCGGCACGGCCTTCAATATTCATCGCATAAGGTTGCAGCGAGTTCTTGCGACCGGTTTCCGTGAGGCCGACCGCGTAGAGTATGCCAAGCGGCACATCGTAGCGGGCGGATGCCCGGTGCATTTCACGCTCGCAGATATTTTCGGCGCGGGCCGGGCTGCTATCAGACAACCAGGCCGCGGCCATCATTGCGAGAAATGCCGCTCCCGCTGTCCTGAGCGGTTTGCATGTCCGAACGCTCGCGTCCTGCCTGACCGGATTCGCCATTCTGCCTGCCCTCGCCGCCCATAAAACCCGCCTGTGCCTCAGCGCCGTTTCGCCCGTCGAAGCCCTGCTGCATGTTGAAAGCTTGCTGCTGGCCCGGTTGCTGGCCACTCGCCTGTTGCTGGCTCGCATTCTGCGATGCCTGTGCCTGCTGGACGGCACCTGCCGCGTTGCGGTCAGCGACTGTCACCGAAATTTTCGCATCGTCTGCAATGCCCGCCGCTTTCAGTGCTTTCTCAATCATCGAGCGGTCAGCGGCGAGCGCTTCCGCCGCATGGGTCTTTTCAGCGACGAGATGCACCTCGATACCTTCCGACGCCACACGGATACGCGCCGTCACCGCTCCAAGCTCAACCGGATCGAGCCTGATCTGCAAGGTCTTGACCGTTCCGAAGCTGCGCTCGGAAACCACCTGAATGTCGGCTATCCGGGCTGCTGCCTGCGATGGCGTGGTGGCTGCCTTGATGTCTGCAGGCGCGTTACCCTTTGCGGGTGGCTGCTGCTGGATATCGGTTCTGTCAGGCATTTGACCCGACTGCTGCTGTGCCGACCCCTTATCAGTTTTCAGAAGACTGGCGAGATCGTCCGAAGTGTTTTCGGCCTGATTGTCGCCAGTAGCCTTCAGTGCGTCCTGATTGATTGCCTGATCCGGTTTGGTGCTGGCCGTCGGGATTGCTGCAGCCTTCGAAGGCACTGTTTCAGGCGTACGCTTCTTCAGATCGGCCTGCAGCTCGCGCCCCTGCCCCTCGACCTGTTTCGGATCGATGTCTTTAATTAAGGCAGAAAGCGGATCGGGGGCATTTGTGTCGTTTTTTGCAGTATTCGGCGTGGAAAAACTGTGATTTGCCCCTTTCAATTCAGGCGAAGAAGCGTCCAAAGAAAGGAGATTTTGTGGCAGGGCAAACAGAGCGACCGGCTTTGAACCTTCCTCATCCTTCGCCTCTGTCTCGTCCGAACCCGCATTGGCTTCGCTGTCGCTCTTCTTTTCGACCTTGCCCTGAGGCTTTTCGAGAAGCGAACTGAACAATTTTACCGGGTCAGCATTATCCTGTGCCTCGCCCTCGGCTTTTGCCTGGGAAGGACCCGAATTTCGGGCGAGCGAAGCAAGTCGGCTGGTGGAATTCAGCAAAATATCAATGCTCATTGAACGGTCTTTCCTAGCAAGGCATCGATCTCGGCGAGCTTGCGCCGCGCATCTTCCATCGTTTTCTGCAAATCGTCTTCCGGCTGGTTCTTGACCGGCTTCATGCTAACCGCCGCCGGGGTCGGCTCAGGTTTTACGGCCTCATGCTCCTGCGAATCCGCCACTGCCATTGGCGGCACATCCCGTTCGGTGAGAGCGGGTTTTGCAGGCGGCAAAGCATCTGGAGTGCGTGTAACCACCGTGCCGACCGCTTCAGCGGCCTTCAACAATTTCCGGTCACGCTCCTGCAATTTGTCGGGTGAAATCTGCGACAGTTCACGCAGCGCACTGCCCGCCGAATCCGAAGCCACATCGCTTGCCGCCGCATAAAGATTGGCGCGGGTAGGGTCGGCCTTCAGCCTGTCAGCAAGTTTCTTCGCCTCTGCCGACATGAAACGCGCCCGTTCCGTCTGGCCATCAACGAGCGCACCGCGCGCGATTTGCAGATAAAGCGAATATTGCATCACCGGATCAGCAGAGCCGATCAGTTTTGCCAGCTCCGCATTGCCGATACGGTCGTTGAGTTTCACCGCAGCATCAACAAATTGCGCCATGAAATCGCGCATATAGGGCGAACGCGGAAAGCGCTGGAGATAGTTGCGCGACAGGAGCCTGATCTTGTCGGCATCGCCGAGCTTGGCCGCAATCGGCATCGAACGGCGGATTGCCGCTTCCTCAAACAAGGTGCCCGGCGCATCGAGCCGCACCTGATCAAGCCGCATCAAGGCCGTCGCTGGGTCGAAGGCGGTCATCTGGCTCGCGGTGACAAGCACGATGGATGCCTGCAGTTCCGCCGGAACATCAGGCGAAAGCGGCACCGAGAAAAGCTTCACGACTTCGATCGTCTGGCCGGAAGCATAGGCCAATGCGCCCTTGACCAGCTCCGGCGGCACGGCATCGGTCTTGAGGTCGGCAAGAACCTTGCGCACCGCTTCCGGATTGCCGCCGTTGAAGAGATAGATGATCGCCGCGTAGACATTTTCCGGATTGCTCCAGACGTCATTCGACGCTCGGCCCATATCCGCGCTGACAAAGCCCAGAAGCTTGTTCAGCATCACCACTGCTTCCGGTTTTCCGGCGACGACCTGATCCTGCAGCATGCGCAGCGAACGCACGAGCTTGTAAGGCTCCAGCACCGGCAGCGCGCGGGTCTCAGCCGGTGCCTGCGTTTGCGCAAAGACTGGATAGGCCGCTCCCATCAGGGAGAAGCCTGCAACACATGCCAGCAAAGAGCGCATGGCGAGCTGCATCATGGAGCGGATTTCAGGAAAATATCGATGCGGCGGTTTTCAGCCGCATTCGGATCGCTGGCGTTCTTGGGCTGACGGTCAGCATAGCCTTCAACGCGCAGCACACGCTTTTCATCGAGCCCGCCGCGAACCAGCATGTAATAAGCCATCTGCGCCCGCGCCGAAGACAGACGCCAGTTATCATAGGTCGCGCTCTTGAACGGGCGCGCATCCGTATGCCCACTGATGATGACTTCACCCGGCTGGCGGGAAATCACCTGCGCTATACGCTCCAGCATCTGCACCACCCGCGCATCCGGCTTGGCCGAGCCGATGGTGAACATGCCATAATCGATCTTGTCGGTGAGCTGGATCATCACACCGCCATCGACCGGAACGACCGTCACATCCGGCATTGGCTCGGCCTTCTTCGCCTCAACCCCGTCTTTCGCGGCTTCGCCCTCAGCTGCCTTCTTCAGGTCGGCAATGAGCTGCTCCTGCGTTTCTGCAGGCTTTGCAGCTTCCTCCGGCTTCGGCTGTGCTGTTTCCGACTTGGGTGGTGCGGCAGGCGCAGCATCGGGCGGGGTCAGGTCATCGACAGCCTTGCTCGACCAGTAATCCGGGCTGAACGGATCGCGATAGGCTTCACCGCCTTCGGCACCCGTTGCCGGACCGGATTGCGAGGTACCGCCATCGCCCTTGGCCGACTGGTTCTGCAGAACACCGGTTTCATGAGCCAGTTCCGAGAGGACCGCATAGGGTTCGCGGAAAAGCTGGCGCTCTTCCTGGTCGCTTGGCGGCGCAACCGTCGTATCGTTGATGACCTTCGTGCTGTTTTCGATCTTCTGGTCGCTCTCATAGCGAACCTTGCCGTCTTTTTCCTCGACGTCCTGCACGCCCTTGGAGCTTGAATGCCGGTCCATCAGCTTGACGGGGTTGAAATAGCTGGCAACCGCTGCCTTGGTTTCCTCATTGGCGGCATTGATGAGCCACATGACGAGGAAGAAGGCCATCATTGCAGTCATGAAGTCGGCATAGGCGATCTTCCATACGCCACCATGATGGCTGTCATGATCGTCGTGCCCGCCCCGGCGAACAATGATGATCTCACGTTTGGTTTCGGGATCGATGCTCATTGAACCGCAGCCTTCAATTCTTCAAGAAGCGGCGCGATGCGCGTTTCAAGCTTCCGGTCGCCAAAGGAAAAGGAAAGTTCTTCCGCCCCGGTTTCTGAAAACCGGCAACCATGCGGCAACAGGGCCGCATGATCGCGAAGCGGCGCAATCAGTCGCGCCGGACCGGAGATTTCCGGTGCTTCGCCATCGAGCGCCAGCGCCGCAATGCGCCGCGCAAATTCCGCGACCGCCTCACGCTCCATCTTTTCCGCCAGCAAAGGCATCAGGATTTCGGCGATCTGACCGGAAAAGTTTCGTTCAAGCGCGGTCAGCGCTTCGGTCAGACTACCCGCCAAGAGCAAGGCCTGCTCACGCGAAAATGCAGCGCGCAATGTCTCGATCTCGGCCTCATGCTCGCGCAAAAGCCGCGTCTTTTCAGCTTCGTAAAGCGCCTGGGCTTCCCGGTGGCCGTCCTCACGCCCTGCTTCGAATGCCAGGCGCTTTTCTTCCTCGATGGCGATGATGGCGGCGACTTCGGCCTGCTCGGCAGCGGCGGCTTTCTCAGCCGAAACGGGACGCTTCGCTCCATCGCCGCCTGCCTGCGGCGGGGGTGTGTCTTTCAGCGGCATCTGCGGCGCAGGCGCAGCAATGATCTCGATCGCCTCATCCTCGATATGATGGGTCGAAAAGTCGGGAAGATAACGGCTGAGGGAAAGCGCGCTCATCGTCAGGCCGCCTCAAGCTCCGGCATGGCCGAAGCCTTTACGGCCGATTCCCTCAATGGTTGGGCTTCGCGGCTGGCGGCGGTTTCGTGAATCCACTGCTTGAGAATGGAGGCGACGCGCTCCTCATCCATGTCGATCATCTGCTCCAGACGTAGCTTGGCAGGCATGCGCATGCGCTGGCGAAGATCGCTGAGGCTGGTCTTCATCTGATCGGCATAGGCCTCCGGCCCACCGATGACAGCCTGCACGCCTTCACCAGCCGCCTGACCGCCGACGAAATTCGGCATTGCCACTTCACTCGTCTCGCGGACTGCCACTTCCGTGCCGGTTGGCTTGGCATTCTGGTCACGCAGCAGCGGACGCAGACCGAACCAGATCAGGAGACCAACGGCGGCAAGGATTGCAAGCGCATTGACATAGGAGCCGCTCTGGCGAAGCACAGTATCAGTCCACGGCGTGGAGACCGGCTCCATATCGGCACCGGCAGGGTCGAGGAAGTTTACCGCCGTCACATTGATGACATCACCGCGATCCGCATTGAGACCGGCAGCCGTTGCAACGAGGTCGCGGATCTTGGTGATCTGCTGATCGACGAAATTGGCAGGCGGCGGCGTGGTACCCGCAGTTTCCAGAAGGCGCGCCTGATCGATGACCACGGCAATGGACAGCCGCTTGACGGCATAGCCGTCGCTGACGGTGGAGACTGTCTTGCTGTTCATTTCGTAATTGGTCAGCTCCTCGCGGCGGTCGGTCTTTTCCGTCGAGCTTTCGCCGTTGCGGTTCTGGATTTCTTCCTGCGGAATGTTCTGTTCCACACCGGTTGCATTGTCGTTACGATTGTTGCGGGAATCGCCGCTTTCACGGACAACACGTACGGAACGCTCGACGCGGGATTCAGGATCGTAAGTCGTCTCGTTGATCTGGCGGCGGTCCGTATCGAGTACGGCCTGAACGCTTGTCTGGAAATGGCCGATGCCAAGATAAGGCGCCAGCGCCTTGCGGATGCTGTCATCCACATTGCCTGCAACCTGCTGTTCCAGCGAGGCGGTCATGAGGGCTGCGCCATTGGCAGCTTCGCCAGCCGATGCCAGCAGACGCCCGTTGGTGTCGAGAACAGTGACGGCGGAAGCATCGAGCGACGGGACGGCGGCAGCGACCAGCTGGCGGATGGACTGTGCGGATTCGGCAGCAAAGCCGCCTTCGGCGCGGATGACGACCGAGGCGGACGGCTTCTGGTCGCCACGACGGAACGAGCCTTTTTCTGCCATGACTATGTGAACGCGCGCGGCTTTCACACCACGAATGGCCTGGATGGTGCGGGCGATTTCGCCTTCAAGCGCACGCACGCGGGTGATTTCCTGCATAAACGAGGTGAGGCCGAGCGAACCCATATTGTCGAACAGCTCGTAACCGGCATTGTTCGAGGTCGGCAGGCCCTTTTCAGCCAGATACATGCGGGCATTTTCAGCCTTGCCGATGGGCACGAGGATGGACGAGCCGTCAGCCTTCACGTCGAAAGGAATGCCTGCTTCACCGAGCGCAAGACCCATGCGGTTCACGTCGTCACGCGAAAGGCCGACATAGAGCGTCTCGTAGGATGGGCGGCTCAGATAGATGCTCGTATAGAGGATCGCGCCCATGAGTGCCGCGCCCACCAGTCCGAGCGCGATGAGTTTTCGCGCGCCGAGCTTGCCGAGCGTACCCTTGAGCTGTTCGATCAATTGCTGGAAATTCTGCTGCATCCACACCACCGCCATAATGATGGATGCAAACTAGCCCGCGAAGCTTGCGCGAAAGTGGCGGCTGATGAAGCAAGCGCTTTCTAATGCATGTCTCCCAAAAGTGGGAACCGCCTTCGCGGGGGACTCAGTCCACTGGACTGATTTCTGGTCCCGCTACGATGGGATAAAGACATGCATAAAAACAAAAGTTTAAAGCGGGTCGTAAGAGTACGATAAAACGCGACACGCTTTAATACAGAAATGAGCGCAAAGAATTGGGGCGCGGAATAAATCCCGCGCCCCGTTTTCCGCCCAAAGACATCCGATCCGATCAGGTCGGTTCGGATGCGAACCCCTGATTTACCTGAGAACTCGCGAGCGCCGGCAACCCGGCGCCCTTGCTGTCTACTCAGTTATGATTAGCCGCGGAACAGCGACAGGATCGACTGGTTCGACGAGTTGGCAATCGACAGAGCCTGAACGCCGAGCTGCTGCTGAACCTGCAGAGCCGACAGACGTGCCGATTCCTTGTTCATGTCAGCGTCAACGAGCGTGCCAACGCCCTTTTCGATGGAGTCCTGAAGACCCGACAGGAAGCTCTTCTGGCTGTCGATCTGCGACTTGGCTGCACCGAGGGTCGCTGCGCCGGTAGCCAGCGAAGCAAGAGCGGTTTCAACCGTGTTCAGAGCCGTGCCGATAGCAGCGTCGTCCGAGCCGGAAGTGAAGAAACCCGTACCCACGATCGTAGCGACCATGGTCTTCGCATCGGTGTCGGCAGCGGCAACGGTGATCTTGTCAACCGTGACGGTAGCACCAGAACGATTGTACGAAGCAACAACGTCGAGATCGGCGGTCGGGCCGTTCAGCAGGTTGGAACCAGCGTAATTGGCATTGCTGAGAGCAGAGTTGATGTTGGAAACGATCGACTTGATTTCAGTTTCGATCTTGGTCTTGTCTTCCGTGCTCGCACCCAGAGCCGAAACAAGCTTGGTCTTGATGTCGTCAACCGATTCACGGATCTTGTTGATCGCGGAATAAGCGGTATCGACCTTGCCTGCGCCGAGGCCGAGAGCGTCCTGAACAGCCGAGTTGGCCTTGTTGTCGGACTTCATCGACGTCGCGATGGACCAGTACGAAGCATTGTCCGAAGCTTCCGAAATGCGGAGGCCGGTCGAGATACGGTTCTGGGTCGATTCCAGTGCCTTGTTGGTCGAGGAAAGCGTCTGGAGAGCGGTCAGAGCCGACGAATTTGTAAGAATGCTAGCCATAGTTTTTTGCCCCTTGGGAAAAACAATCTGAGGGACAGGCCGGGTTTTGGATTACCGGCATGGTGGAGCGGCATCATGCCTGTTGCCGCGTAACGCGCGGAAACCCACCATGAGCCGACAGTTAGAACCCAAACATTAAATAAAGGCTAATTTATTCAGTCGAAATTTAACGGATTCGCGGATTCCGATGCAGAAACTTGACTGGCACGGTTCGAAGCGTACCAAAATGGGTCAGGAGAAGGAGCGTATGAGGCTTCCGACCAGAATATTCCAGCCATCGATCAGCACGAAGAACAGAATCTTGAACGGCAGCGAGATCACCGTCGGCGGCAGCATCATCATACCCATCGACATGGTGAGCGTCGCCACGACGAGGTCGATCACCAGAAATGGCAGCACGATCAGGAAGCCGATTTCAAAACCGCGCCGCAGTTCCGAGATCATGAAGGCTGGAACCAGCACGCGGAAATCAACGATGCCATCATCGCCGGTGCGGAAAGACGGATCGGCGAGATCTTCAAAGAGCCGCAGATCCTTGTCGCGCACCTGCCCCATCATGAATTCACGGAAAGGCTGCGATATTTCACCGAATGCAGCTTCCTGTGTGATTTCATTGCGCATCAGGGGCTGCACGCCATTGTTCCAGGCCCGGTCGAAGGCGGGCGCCATGACATAGAAGGTCATGAACAGGGCAAGCGAGATCATCACCATGCTGGCAGGCGCGGTCTGGAGACCAAGCCCCGAACGCAAAAGCGAAAAAGCGATGGCAAAACGCGTGAAGCTCGTCACCATGATGAGCAGGCCAGGCGCAATGGAAAGCACCGTCAGCAGTCCGAACAACTGCACGATCTGGCCGCTCGCAGCACCACTGCCCGCAGGCAGCAGATTGTCGAGCGTCAGCGGCTGCTGCGCCTGCGCGGAAACGGTGAGAGCGAGCGTCAGGAGAACGCCAAGACCAAGAAGTTTTTTCATTCTACGACCAGTGCCGAAATGAAAACGCGTTCGACAGCGCCTTCCGAACGCAGGCGCGCGCGTTCTTCCAAATCGGAGCGCAAATAGGCAAGCCCGGCCGCGCCCTGCAATTGCATGAGGTTGACGCTGCGCAGGAAGCTCAGGAAATCATCGCCGACGCTTGCCGCCACCGCCGCCGGAATTTCATGGCCCGGTTTTGCCACCAGCGAGGCTTCGAGACGCACCCAGGTGTTCTGCGGAATGCCGAGATTGGTGATGATCGGCTGCAGGGGCACGACGGTGCCGATGGAACGCGATTCGAAGTCGCCCTGCTTCGGCTTGTCTTCCTTGCCGGAAGGTTTGGCCGATGCCAGCTGATCGGCGGAAATCATGCCGCCCAGATACCAGCCGCCACCGCCCGCGATGACGGTCAGAACCGCGACGGCCGCCAGCAGCCCCGTCAGGGAGCCTTTCGCCTTACCGTCTTTTTCCGTTGCCGTCGTGTCACTCATGCTCAGCGCCCTAGAACGGAGAAACCTGATCGAGAATCTGCTGGCCGTAAGGCGGCTGCTGAATCTCGCTCAGACGTCCGCGGCCACCATAGGAAATGCGGGCCTCGGCAATCTTGTCATAGGAAATCGTGTTATTGCCGGAAATATCGCGCGGACGCACGACACCGGCGACATTCAGCACGCGCAGCTCATTGTTAACGCGCACTTCCTGCGACCCGCGGATGATCATGTTTCCATTGGGCAGCGTATCGGTGACGATGGCCGCAACCTGCAGGCGGATATCTTCACTGCGCTCGATGGTGCCCTTACCCTTCGACTTGCTGTCGGAATGGGTGTTGAGAGAAGCATCCATGTCGCCGCCGGCACCGGCACCCGTGCTGCTGCTCGTGGCAAACGAACCACCGGCACCGTAAATGCCCTTCGATACACGCTCGCGATCCGTCTTGTTATCGAGATTGGCGCGGTCGTTGATTGAAATGATGACGGTCAGGACATCACCCGGCGTCGCCGCACGCGGATCCTTGAAGAAATTGGTCGAACGCTGGTCCCAGAGCGAATAGGTCGCCTTGCTCGGACGCGCCGGATAGCCGTTGAACTGCGGATTGTTCTGCATACCAAGATGGGCCGCAACCGGGGACAGATCGGGTGCCCGACCGATTTCCTCCGGCTTGGTGGCACAACCGGCCAGAAGAACCAGTACTGCTGCTGCAAGGGTTGCTTTGTTCATGCTGTTTTTCATTGAACCGTATTCCCGGACTGCGCCGCAGCGCGCTGATCCCTGCCCGACTGATCCTTCACAGCCTGCGGTGCAGTCGTCGTGCGCTGCGAACCGACGATGACGCGGGCCAGCTTGGCCGCCTTTTCCGGCGGCATTTCATTGAGGATGATACTGGATACGCGCGGGTTGAGCTTGAGGATCAGGGCTGCCGCCGCTTCGTCGCCAATCAGCGCCATCTGCGCCGCCGCTGCATCGGGCTTCATTTTCGAGATGATGTCGACCAGCGAATCCTGCGCCTTGCTGACAAACTCGTCGCGGCGCTTCAGCCACATTTCATATTCCCGGCGCTTTTCCTCAAGCGCACGCATCCGTTCCTCGACATCGGCCTTCAGCTCGGTCAATTGCTTGGCCTGCAGCGCATAGCGGGCGTCCGCCGCCTGATCGTCGATATTGCCGCAGAACTTGCGGATTTCATCGAGGTTGCCAAGCGGCGGCGAAGAAGCAAGCTGCTGTGCCGCCGATGCCTCTACCGGTACTGGAGCGGGCGTCGCCGCCTGCTGCGCCAATGCCGGAGCAGAGGCAGCCAGAAGCAGCGCTACTGCCGAACCATACCGGATCATTTTATGAGCCATGGTCATTGCACCACCAGTTCCGCATGAAGCGCGCCGGATGTCTTGATAGCTTGCAATATTGCGATGATGCCGGTCGGCTTCACGCCGATCTGGTTCAGGCCCTTCACCAGATTTTCAAGATTTGCGCCGGTCAGAATGCCAATCTTGGCGTTCTGCTGGTTGACGGCGATATCAGTGTTCGGTTCGACAGCCGTTACACCATCGCTGAACGGCTCTGGCTGAACGACCATCGGGGTTTCTGTTACACGAACCGTCAAGCTGCCATGGCTGATCGCTACTTTGGAGATACGCACCTTCTCGCCGATGACGACAGTTCCAGTCCGTTCGTCAACCACCACACGCGCCACTTCGTCAGTCGTGATCGGCAGGCCTTCAAGTTCCGCAAGAAAGCGCGCGGCAGGCACGTTCTTCGGACGCGACAGGCGGATCGTCTTGGCATCACGCGCAATAGCGACACCGCGACCGTAACGGCGCTTGGCGAAGACATTGATCGTGTCGGCAGCGCGCACGGCAGTGGTGAAATCAGGATCGCGCAGCTCGACGATCATTTCGGTTTCCTTGCCGAAATTACCCGCCACTTCGCGTTCGACCAGCGCGCCATTGGGGATGCGACCGGAAGTCGGCACACCCTGCGTCACGCTTGCGGCTTCACCTTCCGCCGCAAAGCCGGACACGATCATGTTGCCCTGTGCAACGGCATAAATCTGATTGTCGGCACCCATGAGCTGGGTCATGACCAGTGTGCCGCCCTGCAGCGACGTCGCATCGCCGAGCGACGATACCGTCACATCGATGCGCGAACCGGCCCCGGCAAAGGCGGGCAGGTTCGCTGTCACGATGACCGCAGCCGTGTTTTTCGAGCGGGTGGAGTTGCGCGGCGCGCTGATGCCGAGATTATCCAGCATGGCGCGCATGGACTGTTCGGTGAACGGCGAATTGCGCAGGCTGTCCCCGGTGCCCTTGAGGCCGATGACAAGACCATAGCCCACAAGCTGGTTTTCACGCACGCCCTGAATGGTGGCGATATCCTTCAGGCGCGCAACCGCGCTTCCCCGGCCAAGTTCGGCATAGGCCATTTTCGACGGATCGCCACCCGAGCCAAGCCAATCGGCATCGGCATCCACTGCGGAACCAAATTCCCGCGCATTCTTCGACGACTCGTCCGCAAATCCTGCAACAGGCTGGAAAACGAGCGCCAGGACGGCGAACAAAGTAGCAATCTGGGCGGCGCAAGTCTTTCTCACTGCATCCCCACCTGAATGCGCCCATTGGCCAGCACAGTGCCGGACACGATGATGCCGCTGTCGACGTTACGAACCTTGATGAAATCGCCAGCCGCACCGGATTCGAGCGGTGTGCCCATGGCGGTTATGGTCAGCGTACCGGCGGTAAAGACCAGCGGTGCCGGAACACCGCGTGTAACCAGAGACGGCTCCCCCAATGCGGAAACGAGGATCGGCTTGCCGGGGAGCAGCGTCTTGCGCGCCACCTTGCCTGCCGCCTGATCCGGGGACAGCACATATTGGGTCGCCGCCGGCGCGTTGATGAAGAACTGCTTCTCCAGCAATGCCGTATCGCTTACGATCTGGCCGGGATAGACGGTGGCCGAAGGCACCACAAAGGCGATGCGGTCTGCCGCACTTGCGCCAGCCATTGCGGCAAGCAGGAAGCCACCGGCAAGAACCAGCCTTTTCTTTTGAAAGATCGCCTTCACACAGCCCATCGCCATCACCGTCAGCGCAAGTTCTTCGATACGGTTGCCGCCATTTCGTCGGCAGCCTGAATAACCTTGGAGTTCATTTCATAGGCACGCTGCGCCGTGATGAGATCGGTGATTTCCTTCACCGGATCGACATTCGACGCTTCGAGATAGCCCTGCTTGATCGAGCCGTAGCCCGGATCGCCTGGCACGCCGACCAGCGGACCGCCGGATGCTTCCGTCTCGCGATAGAGATTGCCGCCGAGCGGCTCCAGACCCGCTTCATTGGTGAAGTTGGCGAGGGTCAGCTGGCCGAGATCGACCTGATTGACCTGATCCTGCAGCTTGGCGAAAACCTGTCCCGTATCGGTGATCGTCACTTCAACGGCGTCTGGCGGAATGGTGATCGCCGGTTCGACAGGATTGCCATCGAGCGTCACAAGCTGGCCATCGGCATTCTTGTTGAACGCGCCAGCGCGCGCATAAAGCGTCTCGCCGGTCGGGCTCTGAATCTGAAACCAGCCCTTGCCGGTCAAAGCCAGATCGAATGGATTGCCGGTCTGGTTGAAACTGCCCTGCATATGGAGATTGCGCACCGCTGCCGTCTGCACGCCAAGGCCAACCAGAGCGCCTTCCGGCACGATGGACTGGTTAGCCTGATTGGGCACGCCTGCCGTGCGCTCGGACTGATAAAGAAGATCGGAAAATTCCGCACGCGCGCGCTTGAAGCCCGTTGTGTTGATATTGGCGATGTTGTTGGCAATCACTTCCAGATTGAGCTGCTGGGCGTTCATGCCGGTGGCGGCGATCGTCAGGGCTTTCATGGCTTATTTATCCTTGGCTACCGCAAATCAGATGGGCATACGGCTGATTTCGAGATAGGCCTGCACGATCTTGTCGCGGATCGCGATGGCCGTCTGAAGCGACTGTTCGGCTTCCATGACGGAGCTGACCACATCACGCACCGGCGCATCGCCCTTGATGCCCTGAATGGACGTTGCTTCAGCCGTCTGCAGCTTCTGGCCGACGGAATCCGTCATCTGCGACAGGACTTCGCCGAACGAGGCACCCGGAGCTGCCGGAACAGCCTGCGGCGCGGAAGTGGAACCCACGCCCTTTTCGGCTACGGTTTCCGAGAGGCGCGACAGGGCATTGCGCGCCGAAATGCTCATGATCGAGTCGTACATTATGTGCTCCTCAAGAGATCGATGGTCATGGAGATCAGCTCACGGGCTTGTTTCACGACCTGCAAATTGGCTTCATAGGAACGATTGGCTTCGCGCATGTCCGCCATTTCGACGACCATGTTGACATTGGGGTAACGGACATAGCCGCGCTCATCCGCTGCGGGATGGCTCGGCTCGTATTGCTCGATAAAGGGCGATGTGTCCTTGCCGACTTCGGCAATGCGAACTTCGGCGGCTCCTGTGCCCTGTTCCAGCTCGGTACGGAAGGACACCGTCTTGCGGCGATAGGGATCGGCGTCGGCAGTCTCGGCGGTGGACTGCGCATTGGCGATGTTTTCGGAAACGACGCGCAGACGCGTCGATTGGGCCGAAAGGCCCGACGCTGCGATCTTCAATGTGCTTTGCAAGGCATCGGAAGACATAACTACCCCTTCGCGACCGAAAGCATCATGCGATGGAACGCTTTGACGATGCTTGTGTTGAGCGAATATTCGCGGGCGATCTCACCGGCCTTCATCATTTCCTGTTCGACATCGACCGTATTGCCGGAGTGGGTCTGCTCGGTGATGTCGTCCGGCCGCAGGCGCGCACCGGCGATCCCGTCGGCCCCGGATTCCAGATGCAGAGGGCTGGTGGCAGCCATGGTAAGCTGAGTCTTGTCCAGCACATCCGCGAAAGGCTGCACGTCCCGCGCCCGGAAATCCGGCGTGTTCGCATTAGCGACATTGCCCGCAACAGTGGCTTGTCTCACCGACAACCACTGCGCCTGCCTTGCAGCCAGATCGAAAAGATGAATGGAGCTCATGGAGTTTCCCGCCTTTACAGTTGATTAACTTAAAGGCCGGAACTTGCGTCAAGCTTGCGGGAGGATAGGGCAGGAGGGCCTTATTGCCTTCCCCCTCACCTCCGCATCTCAATCACATCGCCCGACGATGTTGTGAGCTGCCAGGTGCCTGCACCGCGACCGATTGAAACGAGGTGACTGCCATCGGGCAGCAACGAGCCTTTTTCGACGAACCAGTAGCCTGACGTATCCTCGATCATCGCCATGCCGCCAACGACTTCGCGCAGTGCAAAAACCGGCTTCGGGAACGCCTGCCCATCCCCGCTTCCATCGCCGCCATTGCCCATGCCGGTGCCCGGAAGCCCCTTGCCGTTCGACATGACCGAGCCTGTCATCGTGTTGTCCACATCGGCATTCGGCGCAACCTGCTCGGATGGTCGGAAGGACGGAAAACGACGCACCGTTTTCTGTTCCGAACGGTCTAGCGGATCGATGATCTTGCGCTCGGCCTTCTCGGGCGAACCCAGATCGACGCGCTGAAGATAGGTGACGAAAGGCAGCATCGCACTTCCGGCGGCGAGCGTGATGGCCGCGATCTTGAGGTAGCGATCCACCTTGCTCTGCGGCTTCTTCATGCCTTCCTGTCGTGCAGCGGCCTCGACCTCCGCCGTCAGATCTGCAAGGAGTTTCTCTTCCTTTGTCTTGCGAAAGCCCGTCATCATGCGTGTTGCGCCTGTCTGTCGCCGCGCAGTGCTGCGGCAAGGTCGTTATAGGGATCGTCCGATAGGCCGGTTTCCGGCGATTGCTGCAAGGCGTCGTAAATGCGCGGCACAAGATCGACCGCCTGGTCCAGAAGGCCGTCATGGCCTTTCTGGTACGCCCCGATGGCACGCAGGTCACGCGTTTCCTCAAAACGGGCAACCATGCCCCGCAATTGGCTGACCAGCTTGCGTTGTTCCGGTGTCCAATTGTGCTTTGCAAGGCGCGAAACCGAGCCCGGAATATCGACCGCCGGAAAGCGTCCCTGCGCTGCAATCGCCCGGTCAAGCACGATGTGGCCGTCCAGCGTGCCGCGGATCGTGTCGGAAACCGGATCATTGTGATCGTCGCCGTCGACCAGTACCGAATAGATGCCGGTGATGCTGCCGCCCGCTTCCGTGATACCGGGCCCTGCGCGCTCCAGAAGACGTGGCAATTGGCTGAAGACGCTTGGCGGATAGCCACGCGAAACCGGCGGTTCCTCAGCGGCAATCGCCACTTCACGCGCTGCATGGGCAAAGCGCGTGACGGAGTCGACGATCAGCAAGACATTCTGGCCGAGATCGCGAAAATATTCGGCGATGGCCGTCGCCGTATTGGGCGCGAGGCGACGCATCATCGGGCTTTCATCGCCCGTTGCAACCACGGTTATCGTTTTGTCCAGGTGACCTGCCATGGTCTCTTCCAGCATCTCGCGCACTTCGCGTCCGCGCTCGCCGGTCAAAGCCAGCACCACCGTGTCGAAATCCGCCGCACGCGTCATCATCGCAAGCAGCGTCGACTTGCCGACACCAGAGCCTGCAAAGATGCCGATACGCTGGCCGAAGCAAAGCGGCGTGAAAATGTCGATGACATTGACGCCTGTACGCAAGCCGCGATCCACCCGCCCGCGGCGCAAGGCAGCCGGTGCAAGGCTCTCTGATGCCATTGGCCGGGTGCCGGGCTGCAACGCACCCTTCCCGTCAACCGCCTCGCCCAGCGCATTGATGACACGTCCACGCCATTCGGGTGCCGGGCGGATGCGCATCGGCCCTTCCTCGAAAACCGCAGCGCCAAGCGAGGGAATGATGCGGTCATCGAAGGGCTTCACCAGCACCTGCGTGTCAGCCACCCGGATGATTTCGGCAAGGCTCTGGCCGCCTTGCGCGTGGATCGCCACCGCATCGCCCAAATGCGCATCACGCGAAAGCCCGCGCACGGCAATCGCCGAGCGCGACACGTCGCTCACCGTTCCGCCGATACCGGTGAGCGGTTTTGGCGCCACCGATTGCTGACGGGCAAAAGCGGCCAGACGGGAGAGCGGCAGATCAGGCGTCATCCGTTTCTGGAACCCAGGGTCTTAATGGCTTCAGAGACAGTACTTTCCTGCTGCGACAGCAGATTGTTGACCTGCTCAAACGCACGGCTGACGCTGATGAGGCGCGTCATCTCCGTCATGGCATCAACATTCGATCCTTCGATCATGCCCTGCACGACGCCCACACTGTTGTCGTCGGCCACCGGCTGGGCAGGCTTGTTCGGGATCACGCCGGATGTGCCTGCATAGGTCAGGTCCGCATCCGCCGGAATGGTGTAAAGACCGATAGCACCGATCTGTGCTCCGTTCTGGTAGATTGCGCCGTCGCTTGAAATCTTCGGTGCGCCGCCGCCGGGATTGAGTACGATGGGGGCACCGCCGACATCGAGAACCGGATGGCCGGTGATGGAAACGAGATCGCCCGTCGGCAGCATGTTCATGCGCCCGTCACGCGTATAAATCTGCCCCTGCGGTGTCGAGATCGACATCCAGACATCGCCCTTGACTGCAACGTCCAGCGGATTGTCGGTCTTGATCATAGGGCCTGCTTCGGTACGGATGAAGCTCTTGCCCGCCGTAGCGAAACTCACATCGTCGCTGGCCTTGTTCGAAACGATGGTATCGAACTTGGTGCCCTCGCCCCGGAAACCGACCGTTGAGACATTGGCGACATTGTGGGCAATGGCATCCATCCGCCGTTCCAGCGTGATGAGCGACGAAAGCCCGACATAAATCGAATTATTCTGCATCGCCTAACGCCCGCCCGGCTTGAAGTTCTGCAAGGTGCTGAGAATATCCATCGAAATGCCGACGGAAGACGTTCCGCCCAGAAGCAGGGACGCAATCGACGCCGGGCTGCTCGCCGTTGGATTGTTCATCTCATACATGGCGGTGAAGCGCGAAATGAGCTTCGACACGTAATCGGGATCGGACATCTTGGTGAAGTCGATCTTGTCCTCGATCATCTTCGCCTGCTTGTCGATATCAGCGTTGGATATGCTGGATGGCCAGCCGAAGGTCGTCTGGATCATCGACACCAGCGCCCTGTCGCCAAGGATTTCATAGGCATTGGTGATCGTCGGCGCCTTACGTGCGAAATAGAGTGCCAGCCGCACGCCTTCGTTCTGGCTTCCGGCTTCCGTTTCCAGTGTCTGGCGAAGATATTTATCCACGACACCTTGTTGGGCAGCCGTGCTCTGCGTGGCCTCCGCGCCCTTGCCTGCAAAATCGAAGACGGTCGCAAATTCCTTGTAGCGCTTGTCGGTCAGCTTGTTCGCCATGGCATCATCGCTCGTGACGCCCTCAGTCAATATCTTGCGGACAAACGCCTTGGCGAAGGCCATGTCTTCCAGACCGAACGCCTTCATCGCGTAATTATAAAGGCGGCTATCGGCCATGAAATCATCGATGGATTTCACCTTGCCGATATTTTCCTTGTAGTAGGCGGTTTCCCGCTCCACCATCGGTTCCTTCGAAACACGCTGCAACGACCGCGCCATATCCGCCGCGATCAGGCGATAGCTTGTCATCGTATCGACCATGCGCATGACCCCCTTCCGGTATTTCAATCCTTTATGAAAGACCAAGCTTGTCCGAAGCTGGCTTCCGCCCGCGCCAGTTGGCAAGCTTCGCGCAAGCCGCGATCCATAAGGTGCAATGAACGAACTTGTACGCGGGAGTCTCGAGCTTTGGGCATTATTGTCGGTCTTGTCATCACACTGGGCTGTATGCTGGGCGGCTTTATCGCCATGGGCGGACATGTCAGCGTGCTCATCCAGCCCTGGGAATTCGTCATCATTCTGGGTGCCGCGCTCGGGACCTTCTTCATCGCCAACCCTTTTTCACTCGTGAAAGACACGGGCCGCGCCTGCATGGAAGCATTCAGCAATGCCGTTCCAAAGCAGCGCGACTATCTCGACGTTCTGGGCGTGCTCTACAGCCTGATGCGCGAGCTGCGCGCCAAGTCGCGCAACGAAGTGGAAGTGCATATCGACAACCCGAAGGAATCGTCGATTTTTCAGGCCTATCCGAGCGTATTGAAGAAGGAAGACCTCACCCATTTCATCTGCGACTATTGCCGCCTCATCATCGTGGGCAATGTGCGCTCGCATGAAATCGAGGCGCTGATGGACGAGGAAATCCACACCATCGCCCGCGACAAGCTCAAGCCCTACCACGCCATGGTCAGCATTTCCGAAGCCCTTCCGGCACTCGGCATCGTTGCCGCTGTTCTCGGCGTGATCAAGGCCATGGGCGCGCTGGACCAGTCGCCGGAAGTGCTGGGCCATCTGATCGGTGCCGCCCTTGTCGGCACCTTTGCCGGCATCTTCTTCTCTTACGGCGTGGTCGGCCCGATCGCAGCCAAGATCAAATCGACCCGCGAAAAGAACAATCGCCTCTACATCGTCGTGAAGCAGACGCTTCTCGCCTATATGAACGGCTCACTGCCGCAGATCGCCGTGGAGTATGGCCGCAAGACCATCTCCGCCTATGATCGCCCGACCATCGATGTGGTCGAGCAGGAAACCATGGCGAGCGCGCCGACCCAGCAGGCAGCGTAAGATGACTACGTTGGGGCAAAACCGCAAAAGCGATGTTCTGGCCGAGAACCTGCTGCGTGCCGCAGGTCTTTCAGGCGACGACCTGAAATCGCTTGCCCATGTGTTCAAGGATGCCTCGACCCATTTCTGTGACCGGCTGAAACATGGTTGCGCTGCCGCATTCGACGTTGAAGCAGGCCAGGTGGAAAGCACTGACGATGCTGCCTTTGCCGATATTCTCGACAAGGCTGCGATCATCGCACCTTTGAAGGCCGAGCGTTGGGGCAGCACACTTTATCTCACCGCCGATGCGACGCTCGTTTTCTCCGTGATCGAAGCCATGTATGGCGCACAGGGCCATGTCGGCTCTGTCGATGAGGGCCGGCCTTTCGGCATGCTGGAACAGAAGATTTCCACTCTTCTTGCCGGTCATCTCGCCAGTTCTCTCGATCAGGTTTTTGCCGCAAACGGACAGGCGCTTTTTACCGCCGGTGAATGCACCGACACAGCCGAATTCGACCGTGAGAATTTCGAGCGCTCGCGCCTTTTCGCCTGCCGCATCGATGTTACTGCCGCAGGCAAAACCGGGCAGGTTCATCTGCTGCTGCCGCGCAGCACGCACAAGCCGATGCAGGATGCCGTGGCAGCCTTTTTGCGCCGTCCGATGAACCAGACCGATCCGAGCTGGGCGAAGAAGATGCGGCAGGAAGTCAGCCGTGCCCGCATCGAACTCGAAGCTTTCATCCAGCAGGGGTCGATGACGCTGGACGCCTTGTCGATGCTCGAAATCGGTCAGGTTCTCAAACTGCCTGTCGATGCCATGGAGCAAGTGCGCCTGCGCGCCGGCGATCAGCAGCTTTTCAAGTGCACGCTCGGCAAATCGGGCATTCATTTCACAGTCAAGGTCGGCGACCCGGTCAATCAGGAAGAGGATTTCATCGATGAGCTTGTTGCTGGCTAACGTGCTTTCCACATTGATGGCTCTTGCCTCGCTTGCTGCGCTCATCGTGGTTGGCCGCAAAGCCAACGAGACGATCAAGCTTGGCAAGCTGCTGGCGCTGCGCGTTGCAGCCGCCTCCAACGGTTTGGAGCGCGCCGTCAAGGCGATCCAGAGCGAACGCACCGACCTGACGGACGAAAACAACAAGCTCGAAGCCCGTCTTGCCGAAACGCAGCGCGTGCGCCGCGAAATGGAAGAAGCCATCGAAGAACTGAACAGGCTGCGCAAGGCCCTGACCCGCGACATCCACCATGCGCGCAACGTCGCTGACAGCTCGCCGCGCACCGAAGACAAGATCGCCACTGCCACCGAACAATCGCTCCCGAAGGAAAAGAACGCGCTGCCGGTTTTCGTGCGTCGCGCGGTTCGTAAAGCTACCGTCGAACTTGCGGGGCAGGCATGAGCGCTGACAACAAGGACAAGAACATGCAGCAGGAACTGGACGAAGCCATTGAGGAACTGCGCGAGGAGAAGCCGCGCGGCACGCAGAAGGGCGCATCCAAACCCAATCTCGAACTCATCATGGGCATCCCTGTCGATGTTCAGGTTGTTCTTGGCGGCACGACCATGCCAGTTGCCAATCTGATGAAGCTTGGGCGCGGTGCGGTTATCACCCTCGACAAGCAGATCGGCGATCCGGTCGATATCGTGGTCAATGGCCGCGTCATCGCCCGTGGCGAAGTGATCGTCCTTGAAGACGATTCCTCGCGCTTCGGTGTCAGCCTCACCGAAATCATCGGCAAGTAACGGACGTGACCATGGCCGACAATGAACAGCAAGCCCTCGCGGAAGACCTTGAAGGCGGCGCTACCGGCCTCGTCGATACGCTGACCGGCCCGCAAAAGGCGGCAGCGATCCTCGTTGCCATCGGACGCCCCGCTGCCTCACGTCTTCTGAAGCATTTCAATGCCGAGGACCTGCGCAAGCTTGCCGGTCATGCCCGTACGCTGGAACCGATTTCTCCGCTCGACTTCGAACAGCTGGTCAAGCAGTTCGAGGATTCCTTTGCCGAAGGCGCGCCAGTTTCAGAAGCCGCCCAACGGTTCGAAGGTCTCTTGCGGGAAGCTCTGCCGCAGGAAGAAGTCGATGCAGTTCTGGAAGACCGCGTTCAGCCGCAGCTCGTTCAGGAATCGGTCTGGGTGCAGCTTGGGCGCCTGCCGGTTGATAACCTGCAGGCCTATCTGACCGACCAGCATCCGCAGATCATCGCCTATATCGTGTCGAAGCTGCCATCCGACCTCGCAGCCCGACTGTTCGTCGTCCTGCCGCCTCAGCTGCGCAATGCCGTCGTGCAGCGCTCGCTTCATATTGGCAATGTGGCACCGGCGGCTGCGGAACTTCTCGAAGACGTGCTGCGGCGCGATCTTCTCGGTCGCAGCGATTCCGGTCCGGTCAAAGCGCATCACGGCCAGATCGCCAACATCTTCAACCAGCTCGACAGAAGCGAGATGGAAGAACTGATGGCGAGCCTGGAAGATCTCAACCGCGACGATCTCAACCGCATCAAGGCCAAGCTCTTCACCTTCGAAGACATCGAGCGCCTGTCGCAGCGCGCACGCCTGCTGCTCTTCGATGAAGTGCAGACGGAACAGATCGCAACCGCACTTCGTGGAGCAGACACAAGGCTTCAGGAACTCGTTCTCTCGTCGCTCTCGACCCGTGGTCGCCGCATGGTGGAAACCGAGCTTGGCGCCGAGCAGGGCAACATAACCGCGCAGAACATTGCCGATGCGCGCCGCACGATAGCCCGTATCGCCATCGATCTTTCCGAGCGCGGTATCATCACCCTCGACGCAAGCGAAGCTTCGTCCTGATCCTGTGTGACCCATGGCAGATGATGCTGACAAGGAAAGCAAAACAGAAGAAGCCACCGAGCAGAAGATCCGCGACGCCTTGGAAAAGGGCAATATGCCCTTCTCCCGCGAAACGCCGATCCTCGCCGGTATCGCTTCCTTTCTGATTATCGCGGTCTTTGTCGCAGGGCCTGCCACCACGAAGCTCGCCGTCTTCCTGCGCGAACTAATCGACCGCCCCGAGGACTGGCTCCTCAACAGCGCCGAAGATGCAAGCCGCCTGTTCGGCGTGCTGGCGCTGGCAGTCGGTGCAGCCCTGGTGCCGGTGTTCATCATCATTCCGCTTGCCGGTATTGCAGCCTCCGCATTCCAGAATGCGCCGCGCTTCGTTGGCGAACGCATCCGCCCGCAGGCATCCCGCATATCTCCGCTTAAAGGCTGGCAGCGGATTTTCGGGCGCGCCGGTCAGGTGGAATTCCTCAAATCGCTGGCGAAATTTCTGGCGGCAAGTGTCATCGTCTTTGTCGTCTTCTTCAACGGCAACAGTCTTTTCACAGACGCAGTCGCTTCCGACCCGAGCGCCTTGCCGGAATTTCTGCGTGAGAACATGGTGCGCCTGCTCGTCGCCAATGTTCTGGCCATTACCGCAATTGCGGCATTCGACCTTGCCTGGTCACGCATTCACTGGCGGCAGGAACTGCGCATGACGCGACAGGAAGTCAAAGACGAACTGAAGCAGTCGGAAGGCGACCCGCTGGTCAAATCGCGCCTGCGTTCGCTTGGCCGCGACCGTGCGCGCCGCCGCATGATCAACACCGTTCCGACGGCAACGCTGATCGTCGCAAATCCGACTCATTTTTCCGTAGCACTGCGCTACAAGCCCGATCAGGATGCAGCCCCGATCGTTGTAGCAAAGGGACAGGATCTCATAGCACTGAAAATAAGAGAGATTGCAGCGCAGCATTCCATCCCGATATTCGAGGACGTTCCGCTGGCGCGCGCGCTCTATAAACAGGTCAATGTCGACCAGATGATCGCGCCCGAATTCTACAAGGCTGTTGCCGAGCTTATCCGGGTGATCAATGCACGGCACGCGATACATTGATGAATAGCCATGATTTTTATATATTTCAGAACAGTGACAGCCTGTTCCCCCAGATCGGCGGTGAAACCATGAAGAGCCTGCAATTCTCGAACGAGCGCGAGGCGATTATTGCCCAGAACCTGGTTGAGGTCGCAACCGATCTTCGTCTGGTCGATCCGGCGGATTACATTGCTTTCATACGCTGCGAGCTTTTTGCCAATATCGCCGATATCGTCAGTTCCGCTACCGAGCTTTATTTCTTTCCCGGCACGCTGGAACTCGGCCATGGCGGCGAATATCTCTGCGACTGGCAGTCGGCTCCAGCCATCGTGCTCGACATGGAATTCCGCAATCAGGGCGTCTATGCCTATTTCCGCCTGACGCTGACCGACAAGACTGCCGGAGTAGAGCTGAACCATATCGCCTTCGAAGATGCGGATGAAGACCCGGCCAAAAATACGGCGAGGCTTGCCAACGCATTCGACGCCGCCCGTCTGCCGCTCAGAAAAAGAGCCTGAAGCATTTCCAGCAAAAGTGCAGAGCGGTTTGCGCGAGGCAGATGTGGCGAGAAGAATAAACAAACACCGGATGTCTCAGCATCCGGTGTCGTTATAATCAGGTCTTTATACTGCGGCTGAACTACACCAGATGGTGAACTTCCGGCATTTCGATGATGCCGAGCGACAGCGCCGTCGCGACAGCCGACGTGCGGTTGGAACAGTTGAGTTTGATCTTCGCATTCTGGAGATAGGTAACGACGGTCCAGCGCGCGATACTCAGGATTTCCGCAATCTCTCCATCCGTCTTGCCGTTCGCGGCCCAACGCAGGCAGTCGACTTCACGCGGGGTGAGAAGGCTTGCGACCGTCGCAACATCCTTGCAGCCGCACAGGGCTGAATGAATGATCCCGGACAGGCTCAGCAGGCGCGGGCGAAGCTTGGCCACAAATTGCTCGCGATCCTCGTCGGGGCTCATCTCGAACATGAACAAGGTGCATCCCACAGCACCTTTCTGGCTCCGGGCTGACACGGCGACGAAGATGTTGCCCAGTCCGTGCTTTTCCGCATCCTGCAGCAGTTCAGCAATGGACGGGCACTCATTGGCATCTTCCTGAAGATCGCGAACAATACCGCTGGCATCATTCTGGAAATAGGGCGCGTCTTCCTGAAAGATCGGATCGATGACGAAATAATTCTTGGTGGAATAACGCGCAGTCCAGGAGGTCGGCACGGTCATCACGACTGTCAGATCGGAAGAAGTAGTTTTCGTGCAGTCACCCATGCGCCCACGATAGGTATGCATGATGTGGCGGCAACCGATCTCATCGCGAATTCGCGTCAGGAGAGCAAGGGTGTCGCTTTGGAAGGCCGTTCCAAAGAAGGTCTTCTTGAAATTCGGAAAATGAATGAGATCGAGTGTCATTTTTACAATATCCTTGGTACGCAAGTCCGAGGGTTACTTTGTTACCGCCTCTGAAATATCAGCGAATCGTGTCCCTAGAACTTTTCAATCGTTTATAAGTGACATAAAAAATGTAGTCTCTGGCAACCCGCAATTAATGGATTGCAATCCTTTACACACAAGAACAGTGCGTAAATTATGGCCCTCAAGCAAAATTTATAGATTGAGCCAAAAATAAAATTTTCTAAATCGATTTGTAAAAATCAACTGTTCTCTTTTTGAACACTTCGCTGCTCCGTGCCATAGGCACGGTAGAAAAAGTCGATGGCGAGCTCAACGTTTTTACGAATCGTTTCCACCGATGGCGGTTCCGGCAAAACGCCAAACAGGCGAGGCCGATAGAGGCCAGACAGGAACAAATCAGAGAGCTGATAGGCCATTTTCTCGGGATCGAAAGGCTCCAGTTCGCCATTCTTAATCATATCATCGAGATACTCGGCCATGAGAACGAGGCTGCGCTTCGGTCCGCGCTCGTAGAAGCGGGCTGCAAGCTCGGGCTTGCGCTCGCTGACACCCAGAACAATGCGCTGCGCGCGCACTGCCGTCGGTGAGGTTATCAGCGTGACCAGCGCCACGCCGAAGTCGGTCAACTGCTGGCGCGAATTAAAACCCTTGTCGAGTTTTTCGATCAGTTCACGAAACATTGTATCGCGGTAATGCTCGCATAGTGCGACGAACAGATCTTCCTTGCTGTTGAAGTAAACGTAGATCGTTCCCTTCGACACACCAGCCTCGCGCGTGATGTCGTTCATGCTGGCTGCGTCGAACCCCATGCGCAGGAACACATCCTGAGCGCCTTCAAGGATTTGGCGGCGTTTTGCAGGGTCCTGGCCGGCGCCGAGCCGTGTGCGACCGCATTCCGTTTCGGAGCAGGACGATTTGCTGTTTCCGGGTCGGCCGACACCTTTTTCATCATGCCGGTTCCGGTCATGCATCATCGTATCCGGTGTTCCTTTGGTGTTGCGATCAGGCTTCATTCTTCGAGACTCTTAACTTTTTTCGAACCAAGCGGTTCGATATCCTCTTGATATGCGCATCTTATTGATCTATGTCAACATCGAACCGAGCGGTTCAATCCGAAGGATGTGCAGAAAGTTTCCCCTATGTCCGCCCCGAAGTCCGTTGATAAGGCCGATATTCATCCGTTCCCCAACGCCAAGAACTTCGCCTCGGCAACCCAGCCAGCGACAAGTGAGGCGCCTCTGAACGAGAGATCGCAGCCCCATACCGTACCGACCCCGCAGGAAGCCGCCCCTAAGGAAACTGCCAAAGAACCTGCAAAGAAAAAGGGCTTCGGTAAACGTGTCCTTCTTCCCGGCATTCTGACGGTCGCGGTCGCCGGAGGCCTCTGGTTTGCCTATGACTGGTGGACAGTTGGACGTTTCATGGTTTCAACCGACGACGCTTATGTGCAGGGCGATATTGCGTCCATCGCGCCGAAGGTTACGGGTTATATCGAAAATATCCCGGTGGTCGCGAACCAGCAGGTCAAGGCTGGCGACGTCATCTTCCAGCTTGATGCTGGTGATTACCAGATCGCGCTTGACGAAGCAGAAGCCAAGCTGGCGACCCAGAAGCAGACGCTCATCCGCATCAAGGCGGAGACCGATGCCGCGCAGGCTGTTCTTTTGCAGGCCAATGCCGACAAGCAGGCCGCAACAGCAGTCCTGACCAATGCTCAGAACACGATTGCGCGCGTGCAGAAGCTGCACGAAACGCGTTTCGTCGCGCAGGCTGATCTCGATACCGCCCAGTCCTCGCTGGACCAGGCACGCGCCAAGGTCGCTGGCGGCGATGCGCAGATCGCTTCCGCCAAGGCCAATATCGAAGTGCTCAACGCTCAATATAGCGAAGCCGACAGCACGATGAAATCGCTGGAACTCGCCCGCGATAAAGCCGCGCGTGATCTTTCCTTCACGTCACTGCGCGCGCCGTTCGACGGTGTGATCGGTAATCTTGCTGGCAAGAAGGGTGATCTCGTTTCGCCGGGCCAGAAAATTGCAGCACTTGTTCCGGTCAATGAGCTTTATATCGACGCGAACTTCAAGGAAACGCAGCTCGCAAAGATCAGGACCGGTGAAACCGCGCATATCTATGTCGATGCAATCGACGGCACGAAATTCGACGGCAAGGTCGCGTCCATCGCCCCGGCTTCGGGTGCAGTGTTCTCGCTGCTGCCGCCGGAAAATGCGACCGGTAACTTCACCAAGATCGTGCAGCGCGTTCCTGTTCGCATCATGATCCCGAAGGAAGCGTTGGAATCCGGCAAGATTCGCGCGGGCCTGAGTGTCGTGGTTGATATCGATACGCGCACGGCACCCGACGAAAAAGCCGACTGATCGAAATCGGCAGATCCTATTGAAGTAACACATGGCGGCGCGGCGAAACGGATTTCGCGCCGCCTTTCTCTTCCATTCCGGAGTGCGCCGTCATGGCCGCAGATACGACAATGGGGCCAGTAGCCCCGGCGGATGACCGCATCGACCCGAAGAAGGCCGTCGCCTTTCTGGCCATGGTGTTCGGCATGTTCATGGCGATCCTGGACATCCAGATCGTCTCGGCATCGCTTGCTGAAATTCAGGCGGGTCTGAGTGCCAGTTCCGACGAAATATCCTGGGTTCAGACATCCTACCTGATTGCCGAAGTCATCATGATTCCGCTGTCGGGCTTCCTCGGACGCCTGATGTCGACGCGCGTTCTCTTCACCCTTTCAGCGGCAGGCTTTACCCTCGCAAGTATGCTCTGTGCGACAGCGACGAACATCGAGCAGATGATCGTCTACCGCGCCATTCAGGGCTTCATCGGCGGCGGCATGATCCCCAGCGTGTTCGCGGCTGCCTTCACCATCTTCCCGCCTTCCAAGCGCTCGATCGTCTCGCCGATGATTGGCCTTGTGGCAACGCTTGCGCCCACCATCGGCCCGACGGTAGGCGGCTATCTGAGCCACGCCTTCTCCTGGCACTGGCTGTTTCTGGTCAATGTCGGTCCCGGCATTCTGGTCACCATCGCCGCATGGAACCTCATCGACTTCGACGAAGGCGACAGTTCGCTCCTCAGCAAGTTCGACTGGTGGGGCCTAGCCGGCATGGCAGCTTTCCTCGGCTCGATGGAATATGTGCTTGAAGAAGGCCCGCGTAACGACTGGCTGCAGGATGAAGCCATCTTCATTCTGACCGGCGTCATGATCATCGGTGGTATTCTCTTCTTCTTCCGGGCCTTCACGGCTGAAGAACCCATTGTGGACTTGCGCGCCTTCAAGAACGTCAACTTTGCCTTTGGCTCACTGTTTTCGTTCGTGATGGGCGTCGGCCTCTATGGTCTTACCTATCTTTATCCACTCTATCTCAGCAGCATACGCGGCTACGATGCCCTGATGATTGGGGAAGCGCTGTTCGTCAGCGGCCTTGCCATGTTCTTCACCGCGCCATTGGCAGGCTTCCTGTCAAACCGCATGGACCCGCGTCTGATGATGATGATCGGCTTCCTCGGCTTTGCGGCAGGCACATGGATGGTGACCGGCCTCACTGCAGACTGGGATTTCTACGAACTGCTGCTACCGCAGATCCTGCGCGGTTGTTCACTGATGCTTTGCATGGTGCCGATCAACAATCTGGCGCTGGGCACGCTCCCGCCTGCCCTGCTGAAAAATGCGTCGGGTCTTTTCAACCTGACCCGTAATCTGGGTGGCGCTGTTGGCCTTGCCGTGATCAACACGATTCTGACCCGTCGCGGTGACATGCACTATGAGCGTCTGGCGGAGCATGTTCGCTGGGGCAATGCCGAAGCGGAGAAAATGATCGCCAGTCTGACAGCCAAATACAATGCGGCTGGCATGGACGGCGCAACAATCGCCATTGCCAAGCTTTCCGGCATTGTGCGCCAGCAGGCTACCCTGCTCTCCTTCATCGATGTGTTCTTCATTCTCACGATGATGTTCTGCTCGCTTGCTGTCTGCGCCGTTATGCTGCGCAAACCGAAGCAGGTCGCCGGTGGTGGTGGAGGGCATTAAACCTTCCACCTCACAACTTCATACGAAACCCGCAAAGGTTCATTCAACTTTCGGAAGTTTTCGTTTATCCCCGATATCCGACATTGATGCCGCGCTGGGACAAACCCTTGTCGCGCAGGGAAAAGCCTCTCGCAGAATTGTGACAGCGGTGAATTTGCTGTCACATTTCCTGTCATAAAAATGCTGCTCCCGCTAACGGATGAATTGCTAAGTCCCTGAAAACGTGTTTCACTTTCCACCGCTGACAGTTTGTGACAATCCATAAACTGTCATCCAACCGTCATGTAGGGCGGGTATCGGGAATGCGCGAGCACCGGAATCGACCGGGGGCGTTCGCCGGACCTTAAACAGGGGAGTCAAACAATGCTTGCTTACACAGCGCGTCTGCTGTCGCTTTCGACGGCAATCGCCGTTGCCGGGGTTTCCATCGCCGCTGCTGAACCGTCAGCCGAACTGATCGCCGCTGCCAAGGCAGAAGGCGAACTGACCACCATCGCACTCCCGCATGACTGGTGCGGCTATGGCGAAATCATCAAGAGCTTCAAGGACAAGTACGGCCTCAAGGTCAACGAACTGAACCCGGACGCCGGTTCGGGCGATGAAATCGAAGCCATCAAGGCCAACAAGGACAACAAGGGCCCGCAGGCTCCTGACGTCATCGACGTCGGCTTCGCCTTCGGCGCATCGGCCAAGAAGGACGGCCTCATCCAGCCTTACAAGGTTGCAACATGGGACGAAATTCCGGACAGCGCCAAGGATGCTGAAGGCTACTGGTACGGCGATTATTACGGCGTTCTGGCCTTCGAAGTGAACAAGGACATCGTCAAGGACATCCCGCAGGATTGGGAAGACCTTCTCAAGAGCGACTATGCCAACTCCGTTGCGCTTGCAGGCGATCCGCGCGTTTCCGCACAGGCCATCCTCGGCGTTCATGCCGCCGGTATCGCCCGTGGCGGTGAACCGGGCGAAGCCGCAGGCAAGAAGGGCCTTGAATTCTACAAGGAACTGAATGCCAACGGCAACTTCGTTCCGGTCATCGGCAAGGCTGCCTCGCTGGCACAGGGTTCCACCCCGATCGTCGTCCGTTGGGACTATAACGCTCTCGCCGATCGCGACACGCTCAAGGGCAACCCGGAAATCGAAACCGTCATTCCGAAGTCGGGCGTCATCGCTGGCGTGTATGTTCAGGCAATCAGCGCCTACGCACCGCATCCGAACGCTGCGAAGCTGTGGATGGAACACATCTATTCGGATGAAGGCCAGCTCGGCTATCTGAAGGGCTACTGCCACCCGATCCGCTTCAATGCAATGGCGAAGGCTGGCAAGATCCCGCAGGAACTGCTCGACAAGCTGCCACCGGCAGAAGCCTATGAAAAGGCTATCTTCCCGACCCTGGAACAGATTGAGGCCGCACAGACCACGATCACCAAGGAATGGGACAGCGTCGTGGGCGCAAACGTCCAGTAAGGACCTGTAAGCGCCAAGTACACACTTGTCGCATCGAACACATATCGCGTCGGCCTTAGAGCGCATCCCGAAAAGTGTGAAACGGTTTTCGGAAAAGATGCGCGGTGCAGAACAAAAGTTGAGATACATTGATCTGGTTTATTCAGATCGGCGTATCTCAACGGTCGGCGCGATATCAAAGCGGCTTTCATCTGAGCCGCCGGTCCTCTTTTCCAAACAGCGTCACGCTCCTTGGCAAACAGGATGCGCAGTTCAAAAAGAATGCTAGCTATTTCCGGCAGGGCGAATGACAGCCTGCCGATCGCAAAAAATAAAAACAAAAGTCGGAACGGTTCTGTCAGTTCCGTTCTGGCGGGAACCGGTCTAAAGAAAGAACGTATGAGTTCAATAGCCGAAACATCAGCCCCCAGCGGAGTGCGCAAGCGCCGACTTCCGTTGTCATGGCTTGGCGTGACACCGTTTTTCATCTTCGCCATTTTGTTCCTGATCTGGCCGACGATGTATCTCATCATCGGTGCATTTCAGGACCCGGCCGGAAACTTCACGCTCCAGAACATCCACGATCTGTTCCAGCCGCAAATCATGAGCGCCTACTGGGTATCGATCAAGGTCAGTCTCGCATCGGCCATTGGCGGCGCGATCATCGGCTTCTTTCTGGCCTGGGCAGTCGTTCTCGGCAACCTGCCTTCGTGGCTGCGTCCGACGGTACTAACCTTTTCAGGCGTAGCATCGAACTTTGCAGGCGTGCCGCTTGCCTTCGCCTTTCTGGCGACACTGGGGCGAACCGGCTTTGTGACGATCCTGCTCAGGGAGTGGTTCGGTTTCAATCTCTATTCGACAGGTTTCAACCTGCTCTCCTTCTTCGGCCTGACGCTGACCTATCTGTTCTTCCAGATACCGCTGATGGTGCTGATCCTGACACCCGCGCTCGACGGCCTGAAAAAGGAATGGCGGGAGGCCTCATCCATTCTGGGTGCAACCACCGCGCAATACTGGCGCATGGTGGCCTTCCCGATCCTGTGGCCGAGCCTGCTCGGCACGACGCTTTTGCTGTTCGCCAATGCCTTCGGGGCGATTGCGACGGCCTACGCTCTGACGGGCTCCTCGCTCAACATCGTGCCGATCCTGCTCTATGCCCAGATCCGCGGCGACGTTCTGCATAACCAGAACCTCGGCTACGCGCTGGCACTTGGCATGATCGTCATTACGGGTGTTTCGAACCTCATCTATATCTGGCTGCGCATTCGCGCCGAGAGGTGGCAGCGATGAAAAAGAAAGGCATTAATGCCCAGAAGATTGGGGCCTGGATCGCCTTCCTGATCGGCGCAATCTACTTCCTCGTCCCACTGATTGGCACGTTCGAATTCTCGCTGCGTATGCGGCGCGGCGAATATTCCTTCGATGCCTATCGGGTCGTGTTCTCCGATCCGAACTTCCAAGCAACCTTTGGCTATTCGATTCTGCTTGGCTTGCTCACCATCGTTTTCGGTGTTCTGCTGGTGGTGCCTACGGCCTATTGGGTGCGCCTGCGCCTGCCGCAACTGCGCCCGGTGATGGAATTCATCACGCTGATGCCATTGGTCATTCCGGCCATCGTCATCGTGTTCGGTTACTTGCGCATCTACAACTCGTCGTCGTGGCTGCCGTTCACTGCATCCACCCGCGCGACCGACCTGCTCCTGATGTTCGGCTATATGACGCTGTCGCTGCCCTATATGTATCGCGCTGTCGACACAGCGATGCGCACGATTGATGTTCGCACGCTGACCGAAGCAGCCCAAAGCCTCGGCGCGGGCTGGGGCCGCATCATGTTCAAGGTGATTTTCCCGAACGTCATCTCCGGCGTGATGAGCGGTGCTTTCATCACATTCGCCATCGTCATCGGTGAATTCACGCTGGCTTCGCTTCTGAACCGTCCGGCCTTCGGTCCCTACCTGCAGCTGGTCGGCGCAAACCGCGCCTACGAACCGTCAGCGCTGGCGATCATTTCGTTCGGCATCACGTGGCTCAGCATCATCATGCTGCAGCTCGTCTCGCGCCTCAATAAATTCAAGACAACCGCCGGGTAACATTCATGGCTTTTCTCAACATCAAAAACCTGAAAAAGAGCTTCGGCGCCAATACCGTCGTCCACGATTTCAACCTCGCCGTGAAAAAGGGCGAATTCGTTTCTTTCCTCGGTCCATCGGGCTGCGGCAAGACAACCGTTCTTCGCATGATCGCCGGTTTCGAAGCGCCCGATAACGGTGCCATCGAAATCGACGGCAAGGATGTAGTCGATCTCAAGCCCAACCAGCGCAATATCGGCATGGTGTTTCAGGCCTATGCGCTCTTTCCGAATATGACGGTGGCGCAGAATGTTTCGTTCGGCCTGCGCGTTGCCGGAAAGCCGAAGGCGGAAATCGACGCCACCGTGCAGGAGATGCTCGGCCTCATCCGTCTCGATCATCTGGCGGATCGTTATCCCTATCAGATGTCCGGTGGCCAGCAGCAGCGCGTGGCACTGGCCCGCGCGCTTGCCACCAAGCCGCAGGTTCTTCTGCTCGACGAGCCGCTATCGGCACTGGATGCGAAAATCCGTATATCCTTGCGCGAAGAAATCCGTGCCATCCAGCAGAAGCTTGGCATTACCACCGTCTTCGTCACCCACGATCAGGAAGAAGCGCTGTCGATTTCCGACCGCATCGTGGTCATGCACGAAGGCCGCGCCGACCAGATCGGCTCGCCTTTCGACATCTATAACCGCCCTGCCTCACGCTTCGTGGCATCTTTCGTCGGCACACTCAACATGCTGGAAGCCTCGGTTAGCGAACCCGGCAAGAACAGCATCGAACTCGACGGCCGCACCATCACCGTGCAGGAAAAGCTCGACCATCATCCGAAGGGCAAGCCTGTCACACTGGCCCTGCGCCCGGAAGCTGTCAGCCTCGAAGCACGCAAGAGCCACGATACCTCGCTGGACGCGACCATCGAGGACGTGCACTTCCTCGGCTCTGTCATCCGCACGCGTGTGGCGCTTGGCAAGAATCGCCTGTCGTTCGACACGTTCAACGACCCGACCCAGCCTCCGCCGCAGCGCGGCGACAAGGTGACAGTGCATTTCGCCTCGCATGATCTGCTCGTGCTGGCAGATTAGAGCGCATCCCGAAAAGTGTGAAACGGTTTTCGGAAAAGATGCGCGTAAAAACAAATGATTAGAGCGCCGATCTGATCCAATCAGATCGAAACGCGCTCTAAAATAAAAAAGCCGCCCGATGGGCGGCTTTTTTGTTTGTCACGTGCGCGACGGGCTGATGAAATTTCGGTTCATGACGTGCCGAAAATGGTGGCTTTCGAGAACCGGAGCGCAGCGTACATAAGTGCGTGAACCGGATCGCAGAAAGACGCCATTTGCAGGCGGGTGAGGGACCGAAAGATATCAGCCCCAGGGACCGTGGAAATCACCATCCTTATCGATACGCTTGAAGCCGTGCGAACCGAAGAAGTCGCGCTGGCCCTGAATGAGATTGGCCGTGCCGAGCGCCTGCGTGAAGCTGTCGAAATAGCTGAGCGCTGAGCCGAGTGCTGGCAGGGGCAGGCCAGCGAGTGCCGCCTTGGCGACGATCTGGCGCAGGCCCTTGGAAGCCTTGCTCATGCGCTCCACAAAAGCAGGTGCCAGCAGCAGGTTGCGGCTTTCGCTGTCTTCGAAGGCATGGGCGATATCGTCCAGAAGCTGCGAACGAATGATGCAGCCTGCGCGCCAGATGCGCGCCGTTTCGGCAAGCGGAATGTTCCAGCCATGCTCTTGCGAGGCGGCTTCCATCACCGCAAACCCTTGAGCATAGGCAGCAATCTTGCCAGCAAGCAGGCCCTGCTCCAGATCGGCTAGGAATTTTGCCTGATCGGAAATGTCGAGGCTGCGCGAACCCGGCTTATAGGCTTTCGCGGCAAGCTCACGCGTGGCCTTCAACGAGGACAGCGAGCGCGCGGCAACAGCGGCTTCGATTGCCGTTGCCGGAACGCCAAGCATCTGCGCTTCGATGGCCGCCCAGCGGCCCGTGCCCTTCTGACCGGCTTCATCGAGGATCATGTCGACCATCGCCTTGCCGGTTTCCGGATCGGTCGCCTTCAGCACCTTGGCGGTGATTTCGATCAGATAGGAGTTGAGCGGGCCTTCATTCCACTTCTCGAACACATCACCGATGGCCGGAGCCGAAAGCCCGAGGCCGTCCCGCAGGATGCCGTAGATTTCGGCGATCATCTGCATGTCGGCATATTCGATACCATTGTGGATTGTCTTGACGAAATGACCAGCGCCATCCGGGCCGACCAACGCGCAGCAGGGCTCGCCCTTATATTTGGCGGCGGCAGCAAGCAGGATCGGTGCGATGCGCTCATAGGCTTCCTCGGTGCCGCCGACCATCATCGACGGGCCATGGCGTGCGCCTTCCGCACCGCCGGAAACGCCCATGCCGACAAAGGTCGGGTCGTTGGGGCCAAGTGCCTTCAGACGGCGCACCGTATCGCGGTAATCGGAATTACCGGCGTCGATCATGATATCGCCCTTCTCAAGATAAGCCTTGAGGCGGGTGGTTTCGGCATCCACGGGAGCGCCTGCCTTGATGAGGAAGATGATGGGACGCGGCTTGCGGATATTGGCAGCCAGATCCTCGAAAGTGGGGCAAGGGATGATCTTGTCGCGCAGCGGGCCAGCCTTTTCCATGAAGGCTTTGAGCACAGGCTCATCACGGTCATAGACGGCTACCGTGTAGCCTTTCTCGGCTATGTTCAGCGCCAGGTTGGAGCCCATGACGCCAAGGCCGACCATTCCGATATCTGCTTTTTCCATTTTGTGCCCTTCAGAAATGCAACCGACCGGCCGTCGTCTAGACACATGCAGAACATCGAACGCCGACAAGCCGAACCGATAAGAATAGGCTGCAGCCGGATTTCGGCAGCAGCGCATGTCAATCTGTATCCTATTGTGGGATGATCTAGGGCATATGACGCAAAGTTGATAGACCTCCCATGACGAAAATCACCGGTTTTGCCCGTGGAAGCGTCTGGTTAAATCGGTTAGCTCACCCCAAAAACCTGTATTTCGCGCACTTCACACCCGTTCCAGCTTGCGATGCGGCAGCGGCGGCAATTCGACAATTATCGCGTCATCCGCCTTCACCGTGCCGCCTGCAAGAACGACGGTCATGATGCCGGACTTGCGAACAAGTTCGCCATCGGGCGTGCGATCCAGCACAGCATCGAGAAGCCCGGCCTGGAAATTCTCTATCTGGGAGCAAGGGTTGCGCAGGCCCGTTGTTTCCAGAACGACCTCGTCGCCAATTCGGATCAAAGCGCCCTGCGGCAGCCCCAGAAGATCAACGCCGCGCGTGGTGACATTCTCGCCAAGATCTGCGGGCGCGACATCAAAACCCTTTTCCGCAAGCTCGTCGAAAAGCTCGGCATGAATGAGATGCACCTGCCGCAGATTGGGTTGCGTCGGGTCGGCCCGCACGCGTGAACGATGCTTCACCGTCACGCCTTGATGCGCGTCGCCTTCGACGCCGAGTCCTGTGACGATGCGGATTTCCGGCACAACCTGCTTTGAAAAACGATGCTCGCCATCCCGCGCCACAGCCACGACAAATCCACGCATCACGTCCACCTCCCCTGACAGGATAAACAAACTTCGTTAGCCGCATTACATGGGTTATATAGCACCTGTATGAAGCTGTGGGGCAAGCACGTGAATCGCGACAAGCAGGTAAAAACGGATTTCCGCTGGGGCATTTGGGGCACAGGCACGATAGCCACCGCCTTTGCTGCCGATATTCAGGCAAGTACCGGAATGCGCGTTACCGCAGTCTGCTCGCGAGCATCAGAGACCGCCGAAACATTCCGGCGACGTATCGGCGCCGACAAGGCGTTTGGCGATTCAGGTGAATTTCTTTCCGACGCCGATATCGATGCCGTCTATATTGCTACCCCGAGTGCCATGCATGTGCTGCAGGCCATGCAGGCAATCGCAACGGGCAAGCCCTGCCTGATCGAAAAGCCGCTCTCGCTGGATGCTGCTGGCGCGCGGCAGATCGAAGCTGCGGCAAAAGCAAAAAACGTCTTCGCCATGGAAGCCATGTGGAGCCGTTTTCTGCCAGCTATCCGCGCTACCAAACAGCATATCGATAATGGTCGCATCGGCACTGTGACGCGCATCGAAGCCGATCTTTCCTATATCCGTGCCTACGACCCGCAAAGCCGCTTCTTCAGCCCGGACCTTGGCGGCGGCGCAGCATTCGATCTGGGTGTGTATCCGGTTTCGCTTGCATTGTATTTTCTCGGTCTGCCGGATCATGTCGATGGTCGCTGGCAGCGCGCCAAAAGCGGCGTGGACATGCGCACCGAGTTCCAGCTTGGCTGGCAGGGTGCCACGGCCAGCCTCTCCTGCGGCTTCGACCGCGACGGCGACAATCGCATGCTGATCGAGGGAACCAAGGGCACGATCCTGATCCACGCGCCGTTTCTGAAAGCCCAGAGGCTGACCCTGTTTTCAGCCTTTGCTGCGCGGTCGTCGCTCGGGCCGAATGGCGGCAAAGGCCTTGTCGGCAAGGTTATGAACCGTCTGCCCCTGCCGGGCCGCACAATCGAAACTCATGCCTTTTCCGGCAACGGGCTGCAGTTTCAGGCCGAAGCGGTCCGCGATGCGGTGCGAAGCGGCCAAATCTCCAATGCGATCATGCCACTCGACCAGAGTGCAGCCGTTGCCGATATCGTCCGCAAGGTGCTAGCTAGAGCATGATTCCGAAAAGTGGGAACCGGTTTTCGGATAAAATCATGCTCAAACAAAAGTTTAGAGCGGGATAACGATTCAACTTAAAAACATCACGCTCTAAAGGCTAGAAGCTGCTTCTCATCCTGTAAGGCTGTGCATTTTCGCCAGCATTGTTCAAGGCAAGCGCGATTTCAGTGATATGCAGCGCCACATCACCGGAAAAGAATGCCTTATCGCCGGTTTGGATAGCCCGAGCCTGATCGGCAATACCGCGCACGAAATCGATCTGCGAAGGATACATCGGCAGCGACCGCTTGTCGGCCTTCGGATAGGAGAGCTTTTGACCGACGGTCGGTTTCCATGACAGGAACTTGCCGGTGCGCATTTCCAGAATACCGAACAGGCGCGCCAGAAAACGGCGTTTTTCTTCCGTGCGCTCAAGACGGACAGCCGAGCGATTATCCCAGAGATCATCCACCACAATCGAGCCCTTGTCGGCAACGATTGTCAGGCTGCGATCCTTCGGCATCGCAAGCCCGGATGTGAGGCGTGCCACCAACCCCGACCTGAAAACAAGACAGCCGACCGAAAAATCGGGCGCCATATGCAGATGTTCAGTCCCCGGCCCCTTGTTGGGAAAGGTTATGGCGGAGAATGCCGAAACGCTCTCGACCGGGCCGAACAGCGACACCAGCCAAGACAGCGCATAGCCTGCGTGTTCCAGCGTACAACCGATCTCGAACTCGTGCAGGCCCGGCCATGGCGCACCAGACTGCGAACGCCAGGTCGACCATTTGTCACGAAACACCGGGCCGTCTTCCATTTCGGCATAAACCAGCCGCGGCATGCCGATCCCGTTGATCACGCTTGCTACCAGACGATAGGCCTCACTGAGGCCGTTTGCCGGGGCTGCCGCCAACGTGAGGCCGGATTGCCGTGCAAAAGCGACCAGCGCTTCCGCATCCTCAAAATTCATGGCCAGCGGCTTTTCGGAATAGACATGTTTTCCGGCGGAAAGCACTGCATGCGAGATTTCAAAATGGCTTTCAGGTGTTGTCAGATTGACGACGATCTGCACGTCTGGATCGGCCAGCACGGCCTCGAAACTTTCATAGGCGCTAACTGAATAGTGCGCGCAGAACGCTTTCAGTCGTTCAGGCGACCGATCATAGACCCCGCGCAGCTTCAGCTCGGGATAATTGCGCAGCGTGGTCATGTAATAGTCGGCAACAAACCCGGTCCCGACGATTGCGATATTCATGAATTGGCTCCGGCTAAAAGCATTTCCAGCAAAAGTGCGAAGCGGCTTTGCGTTGGATAATGCGTATAAACAAAGAGATAGAGCGGTTCTACGATCCTGTTTTAACTGGAACCGCTCTATCGTTTGGGAATGATAATTTTCGCGGTCAGTCTGAGGCCGAATATCGCAAAGACGAGCGTAAGCCAGACCGGGTCCATGCGGCGAAAGAAGAAGCTTTCCAGCATGGCGTTCAACGTTCCGAAGAAGACGATCATCAGGAAGAAATCGGCAAGCAACAGATTTTCGCGCACCGGACGGCACCGCAGATAATTGATCAGCGGCATGACGATGATGACCAAGATGGCGCAGATCAGCGCCGGAATCCCCATCGATACTGCAATATCAAGATAGCCATTATGTCCATGCACGATGCCGCGCACATCCCAATCCAGATAGTAGGGGTTCGCCGCCTCTTTCACGATTGGCGTGCCCCAGAAGCTTTCATAGCCGAAACCGGTCCAAGGGCGATAGGAAAGCGCCTCAACGGCAAAGGCCCAGATGGAAGTGCGTCCGGTGAAGGTCGGATCAACATCAAGCTGCAGAACGAGCTGGTGCATCGGCTCGAAAAGAACCGTGCCGAAGGTGAACAGCGCAAGCAGAAACTGGATCGTGAAAACTGCCACCGGCGCAAGAAAACGGAGACCAAAAATGCCGGGGCCGATCACGAGCAGCATGGCGAGCGGCACCAGTGCCGCAGTGGTTTTCGATCCGGTCTGCGAAACGAAAAACAATGCAGAAACCGCAATCAGAAAACCGCTTACGCGCCAGCCGCGCCGCCACAGATAGACACCGGCAAAGGCAAAAGCGGCCATGACCGGTCCGGCAATATTTTTGTGCGTGAAGACACCGCGCCAGAGATAGGCGTTTTGCGGCTCCAGAGCGTCGGCGCCGTGTGTCCCGAGATTTGGCAGGAGGAGGACGCCCGCATAGGAAATGACAATCACAACCGAAGCCACCGCGACCAACATCGACGAATAGGCATCGCCATCCTGCGGCAGGCTCAAAACAGCGATGACGGTCAGAATGCCGATCATCGTCAAAAGCACGCCGCGTATGGCGGTTGACGGATCGGGGCTTGCGAAAACCGATGCGAACAGGAAGGCGAACATCAACAGCCATCCGGGGCTGACGATTTTGACCACTTTTTTCGGGTCGGCAAACATCGCAAGCGACAGAAGCGCCACCGCGCCGAGGCAACCGAAACCAAGCTGATTGATGACGTCGCCGCCGCCCGATGCGGCACCATCGGCTGCGGCACTCAGCGGATTGAACGGACGGAATGAAATCAGCAGGATGCAGAACGTTATCGTGGCGATAACAAGCGCAATCGTACGGATCGTCGCCCGCATATCGGTTTGCGCTGCAACGTCGGAGCGGGTGTCAGTTCTTGTCCGGGTTGCGATACTGCTCATTCAGATATCCAAAATGGGCCATGACCCGGCCCAACCCGATATGGATGAAATAGGTCCCGACCGGCACGAAGCGCGCCGCGAATCCGCGCCGCAGCGCCTTGATCGGAGAATAACCCAGAAGTGCAACGCTTTTCAAAAAGACGCGGACCTGACCGAAAGGCTCGTCCTTGCGCTGGCGCTGTTCGATCAGTGTCGACAGAACGCCGTTGCGCAAGCCACGCGCCGTGATCCAGTCACTCTCCAGCCGCCGCGCCGGAATGGTTTCACGGACAATGCCTTCATTGCACCAGGCGATATTAAAGCCCTTGGCCCGTGAACGATTGATGAAATCTGAATCGCCGCCGCCGGTGAAGTTGAACTTCAGGTCCATGAACGGATAGCCAATGGCTTCCAGAACCGGACGCGCAATGAGCAGATTACCGGATGAATAGATGATCGGAACCGGGCCGGTCTTGTTGTAATGCGGCAGGAAGACAGGATGTCGCGCCCATTTTTCCGCGCCCGGCTTTTCAAAGATCGGATATTGCGGGCCCCCGACGAGGCTGGCGTTATAACGCTCGGCAGTGGCTACCATGTTTTCGATCCAGGCCGGATCAGCCAGTTCATCGTCATCGATGACGATGACATATTTGAAGTTCGGAAAGTAGGTCATCGCCGTCAGCCAGCCCGCATTATATGCGTTGCAGTTGCCGCGATGGGATTCGACAATCAGCATGCCGGTATATTTTCCGGCCTCGAACTGAGGCGCCGCAACCTTGGCGCCTTCCTGGTCCTCCGCCTCGTTCTCGATCACCACGACCGCGAAGCGGCGGCTCGTGACCTGAGCATTCAGCGTATCCAGCGTCCGGATGACATGCTCCGGACGGCGGAACGTCGGCAGCGTTACCACCACCTCGACTTCATCGAAACGAAGCCCAGGAGTTTTAGCAATTACTTGTATATGACTAGGTAAATCAGACATAAACGCTACCGGATATTTCGAACTTCTATATTTGTTTATCCGCCACTATTGAAAAACATTTAAAGAAAAGTTCACCGCAGGACTATAAACACTGGCCAAAACTATCATAGAGCATACCGACCCGAAATGTTAAGGGTTTTAAGATGAATAATGCATTAGGAAAAGCTTGAGCGCGCACCATTATTTTTAATGCTGCCAGCGCGAAAATGATTGTTCAGGAGTTGAATTGCCGTCCCCTCACCTTGTTTTCGTGACATCGATTGTTCCGCACGGAGTACCGACCACCGGCTATGAAGTGGCAAACGCCGCCGTGGTCGACGGCTTGCGTCGTTCGGGAGCAAAGGTGACCGTTCTTGGCTTCACATGGCCGGGCGTGAAAGCCGATGCCGCGGATACTGTCGTTCTGGGCGAAGTCGAAGTACGGACCGAAGGCGCGGGTATCAAGCGCAAGATCGGCTGGGTGCTGAAATCCTTCCTGACCGGCCTCACGGTTTCCTCGGCGAAGCTGCGGGTGATACCAGCTGAGACACTGCGCGCGGCCATCGCCAAGATCGGCCCGTTCGATGCCTATGTGCTGAACGGCGTGACCTTGCCCGGTGCATTTGAAGACATCTTCAAGGACAAGCCCTCGCTGTTCGTGGCGCATAATGTGGAGTATCGCTCTGCGGAAGAAAACGCCGCCGACGCAGGAAGTTTCATCCAGAAATTCCTGTTCAGTCGCGAAGCCCATATTCTGAAGGGATTGGAAAGCCGTCTCATCGGGGATGCCCGCTTCGTCTTCACTTTTGCCGAGGATGACGGCCCGGCGCTCGGCCTCGGCCCTGATCGGTTTGCGACAATGCCGCTCGTCACGCCGGGCGGGACGCAGGCCGCGCAGCAACGCCCGATGAAATACGACCTTGCCCTGATCGGCACATGGACTTGGCACCCGAACCGCATCGGGCTCGAATGGTTCCTGCGCGAGGTAAAGCCGCATCTTCCAGACGATATTTCCATCGCGATTGCAGGCAACACGCCCGCCGATCTGATTGCTACATGGTCGGGTGTGAGGTCCGGCGTCGACTTCTTGGGCAAGGTGCCGGACGCGACTGAATTTGTCGAAAGCGGCGCGCTTGTACCGCTCATCAGCCGTGCGGGAACCGGCGTGCAGCTCAAGACCATCGAGACATTCGAACTGGGCATGCCAAGTGTCGCGACATCACATTCCGTGCGCGGTATCGGCAATATTCCGGCCAATTGCACCATTGCCGACAACCCGAAGGCATTCGCTGCGGCAATCGTCGAGCGCATTGAAAAGATAAGGTTGGGGGATCGCCAGAGACTGGACGGCAAAGCCTTTACAGGGTCACAAATCGAAGGCATGGACCGCGCAGTTGCCAGAGGTCTGCAAGCACTTCATGGCGAAGAGAAAAATACGGACCAGGCATGATGCATACCGAAAATGTCACTTACCGGAATATCCTTGGCGTGAAGGTCGCCTGTTTCGACTGGGCCGGCGCCTTTGCCTTTTTCGAGAACCGCATCAATGAAGGCCGGTTCATGAAACAGGGGTGGCTCAATGCCAACAATTCCAACATTACAGATACCGACCCAGCTTACCGCACTGCATTGCAGGATTTCCTGATCCTGCCCGACGGTGTGGGCGTCGATATTGCAAGCAAGGTCGCCTATGGCAGCAAGTTCCCCGCCAATCTCAACGGAACGGACTTCATTCCGGGGCTTTTGCAGCATATGAAACGCCCGCTGAAGGTTGCACTTCTCGGTGGCGGTCCGGGCGTTGCCGCCGATACCGCGCAGCTCTTCATGCAGCAGATACCGCACCATGAATATCGCGTCATTTCCGACGGCTTCTTCAAGCCCGCCGATCTCGACGGCATTCTCGGTCAGCTCAAGGAATTTCATCCCGATATCCTGCTCGTCGCCATGGGCGTTCCGCGCCAGGAACTCTTCATCGACAAGCATATCACGGCGGAGCATTGCACGGTGGCGAGTGCGGTCGGCGCCTTGTTCGATCTGCATACAGGTCGTGTGCAACGCGCCCCGCATTGGGTGCGCAAGATCCAGATGGAATGGGTGCACCGGCTGCTACAGGAACCGCGACGGCTCGCAAAACGTTATCTCATCGGCAATCCCGTATTTCTGTGGCGCGTTGCCAAAGGCTGGATGAAGGGAGAGCCCCGGTGAAAACCGCAATCGTCACAGCCAGTTGGGATCAGGATTTCGAGCGCTGCAAGCTGCTTTGTGAAACCATAGACAAATATGTCAGCGGTTTCACGAAGCACTATATCCTTGTCGACAGCAAGGACGTTGCCCTGTTCCGCAAACTCGAAAGCACACAACGCGTCATCATCGATGAACGCGATCTGCTGCCCTCATGGCTCCACGCCTTCTGGGACCCGACCTATCTGTGGCGCAGGCGCGTTTGGCTCTCACTCAGAACCAAGCCGCTGCGCGGCTGGCATGTGCAACAGCTGCGCCGCATCGCACTTGCCGGTGCCGTGGAGGAAGATGGATTTCTCTATACGGATTCCGACACGGCTTTTCTGCGTCCCTTCGATTGCGGCACACTCTGGCACCACGAAAAGCTCCGGCTTTTCGTGCGCCCCAATGCGCTTGCAAATCCGGAATGGCCGGAGCATCCGGTCTGGGCGGCTAATGCGGCAAAGCTGCTCGGCATCAGGAAAGGGAAAAGCGGGCTGAACGACTATATCGGCCAGCTGGTCTCATGGCGGCGCGATAGCGTGATTTCCATGTGCGAAAGGATCGAAGCTCATACCGGACAACATTGGGTGGCAGCCCTTGGCAACATACGTCGTTTCTCCGAGTGCTTCATCTATGGTCGCTATGTCGATGACGTCCTGCACGGCTCCGGTCATTACAGTGACACCCATGATCTGTGTCGGATGCAATGGTTCGCACCACCGCCGAGCGAAGAGGAATTCCGTACCTTCATCGCGGAAATGGAACCGCATCAGGTCGCCATAGGCATGCAGTCCTTCCTCGGCCTTTCGGTCGACGACATTCGACGGATCATCGGAGCCTAGAGCATAATCCGACCGGAGTGAAACGAGGATCGTTGAGATTATGCTTTGGAAAGAAAATTTAGAGCGGGTTCTCTTCGGATTATTGAAACCGCTATCTGTTTTTACGCATTTCCGAACGCAAACCCGGTTCCCACTTTTGCTGAAGATGCTTTAAACCCGCTTTGCCGGCAAACGAATGCTCGTATAGGTGAAAACCAGCGACAGCAGATAGAGCCCGGCGAATACGACATTGAGCCCGAGAATCCAGTCGTGGTTATCGACATAATTCACGAGCAGAAGCCAGACGAAGAATGCCTTGGCAACGGTCATCAGCACCATGCTCAATGTCCTCAGACCGGACTGGCCGCGCGCATAGAGAATTTCGGTCTGATACTCGATGAGGTTGCGAAAGCCCGGTACGAGCAACACCAGCGGCAGCAGCCCGACAATCGGGGCAACGCTTGAACCGAGTGCGTTCGGGAAGATTTGCAGGAACACGACCATAGCGCCAAGACCTGTCACCGAGACGGCAAAGACTGCAAGTTCCAGCCCGGCGCGGATGCGCAAAGAGGACAACATGTCCGGCGTGCGCATAAGCTTTTGCACCAGCATCATGTTGAAGGACCGCACTGGCAAAGCTGTCAGATCGACAAGCCGCATGATGATCGCATAAAGACCCGCAGTCGCAGGCCCGCCAACGGTCAGCACAAGAAGCTTGTCGAGCTCAGCCTGAATATAGAACAGCAGTTCGGCCCCCATGACTGCAATCGCATCCGAAAGCCGCCGCATATAGAGAACCGGTTTGAAGCGGAGCCGGATAGACGGATAGAATTTCAGCGCCGTCAGCAGCGCAACGCCATTGGCCGCCGCATACCACCACGCCCAATGAGCAATGTCATGAACACTCGCCAGCCACATGAACAGGACAGCCGCCACAGCGCGCGTGGCTGTCCCGAAAATCACCAGCCCCGCCGATATGCCGAACCGGCGCAGGCCATTGTTGACGATGATGATGATTTCCGTCGAACGCCAGAGCAAGGCTTCCGCAAATACCACCACGGCAAAAGGCAGAAAAGAAATGTCGCGGCTGAAAAAGACGAAATAGACCAGCCAGGACGCCAGTGCGAACAGCGGCAGGGAAACCAGAAGAGCGACAAGAAAACCCGCCGTATAGATGCCGAGCAGGCGCGGCTTCACTGTCGATATGCGGTAAAGCGGCGAACTGAAGCCCAGAGAAACGATGCGTGACAGAACCACGCCTGTGCCCGACGCAGTGGCAAATATGCCGAAATCACCGGTCGGCAGTGTGTTTGCAAGCGCAATGAAATAGACAAGCGAGACGACCAGTCTGCCAGCGGATCCGGAAAACAGGGACAGGTAATCACGCACCATTCCGGCGTTATTGCCTGACAGTTTCCGGAGCGCTTTCGCTATCAACAGGGAGCCTCGCCTATCATAGTCTGGTGCATGTGCCTGTTCGTTGGAACGGAGGCATAATCGGGGTTTAGCTAAAAAGACTTAAACTCTTCTTTGCAAGCTCAAAGAGTAATCAAGCAAAAGCTAAAGTTGCAGATTCAGGGAATTGACACTTCACCTCGACATTATTTTAACGTTTTGTTTTCTATAAAAAATTACATTCGGCCTTGAGGTGCGAGCCAATCGGATTCCCGTTTGGCATGCGGAAGCCTTGGCTTATGGATTTCAAAGCAGCCGTTGGCGCCGGAAACGGTTGAGACGGCTTACAGACACGGACGATTTCGGCAATGAGCGATCACGAGGAGCGCAGAAAGGCGGGAGTTGAGAAACCTCTTCTCGCATTCTCCGACGCTCGCCCCGCTGGTCGTTTTGACAGCGAAACCGCACCACCCTGGACACCACCGGCGACGCCGGATGAACGCGCCGCGTTCTTTCGCCAGCACGATCATGCTGCGCAGGAAACACCAGAACCGGCGGAATCCGTTCTCGAAGAGGAACCGGATGAGGCCGATGTCGCCGAGCTGCAAAAGCGCGTCGCGCTGATCGAGGCGGAACTGGAACGCAAGGTTCAGGAACGCGAGCGCCGCAAAGTCACAGTCGAAACTCCCGTTCCAACGCCAGAGCCGACCCGCGCGCCGGCCCCGGAGCCGATCGAGCGCCAGCGCCCTGTCATTGACAGACCGGCACCTGATGCGGAATGGAAACCGCTGATCGATCCGCGCATCGCTATCGACGTGCTGCGGGGATCGCACAAGCTACTGCTTGTCAGCACACTACTGGGTGGTGTGGTCGCCGCGCTCTATGCATTGTCCTTGCCGCAGATGTATGTCGCTTCGACCGATATTCTGGTCGATCCGCGCAATATCAAGACCGTTGGAGACGAACTGACGCCAGGTCAGCTCCCGACCGATGCGTCACTTGCCGTTGCGGAAAGCCAGGCACGCATCATCGATTCCAGCAGTGTGTTGCTGAAAGTGATCGACAGGACCGAACTGACAAAAGACCCCGAATTCAACGGCACTCTGGTTCCGACCGGCATTGCCGGGCTGTTTGCACAGATCAGGGATATGCTGTCGCCCAAAAAGGCAAGCGACAGCCAGACACTGCAAACCCGCGTCCTGTACAATCTGCACAAGAGCATCGCCATCGGTCGCGACGCCAAGACCTTCATCTATTCAATCTCGGTGAAAACGCGTGATCCGCAGAAATCGGCATCGCTTGCGAACACGATCAGCTCCGTGTTCCAGAGCGAGCTTGCATCCGTGCAATCCGATGCTGCACGACGCACCTCGGCCGAACTGTCGAACCGTCTTGCCGATATGCGCGCCAATGTCGAACAGGCGGAGCGCGCAGCAGCGGACTTCCGCGCCTCACGCGATCTCGTCAATGTCGACGGCAAGCTGATCAGCGATAACGACTTGACCCGCCTCAACGATCAGTTGACCAACCAGCGCGCTGAAACAATGCGGCTTCAGGCCCGTGTGCAGGTGCTCAACAGCGCCACTTCCGACAGCGTGGTATCCGGTACCTTGCCGGAAGATTTGCGTTCCAACACGCTGACCGCGCTGCGCGCGCAATATGCGCAGGCGCGCCAGACGGCAAGCGGCCTGTCCACCCAGCTTGGGCCACGCCATCCGGCACTCATTCAGGCACAGTCGCAGGCAGGCACGGTCCTGAGCGACATCGATGCCGAATTGCGACGCATCCGCTCCTCGTTGCAGGTCGAGGTCGCCCGGTCCGCGCTGCAGGAAAAGGACCTCACTGCCCGCCTGGCGCAGCTAAAATCGCAACAGGCGAACAATAGCGGCGATCTGGTGAAGTTGCGTGAGCTTGAGCGCGAAGCCACGGCGCGGCGCTCGGTCTACGAAGCCTTCCTCCTGCGCTCGCGCGAGACGAACGAACAGGAAGGTCTGAATACGGCCAATGTCAGGGTTTTGTCGGAAGCTCGCCCGCCGCTCGATCCGGCAGGCACATCGCGCAAGCTGATCGTCATTGCCGGGCTGATTGCAGGCTTCCTTGCAGGCCTTGCAATCACAGCTGTCCGCAACTTTGGACGGCTGCTGCGTCTATCTTAGAGCGCCGATCTGATTGGATCAGATCGGCGCTCTATCTCTTTGTTTTGACGCGCATCTTTTCCGAAAACCGTTTCACACTTTTCGGGATGCGCTCTAATTCACGCGGACTGCCGCAAAGAGGTCTCAACGCGCGGCACCTTGCGTCCGCTGGCACGCAGAATGCCGTGTGCTCCGTCAAGATGGCCCGGTTTCAGCTCAAGCGCCAGAAAGCGACGCTTTTCATAAGGGCCGGGCATGGCAAGCTCGCCGGTCTTTTCAGCAGTGAAGCCGAACCGCTCGTAGTATTCCGGATCACCGACAAGGATGATCGCGCCATGGCCGCGGTCTTTTGCTTCATCGATCGCACGACGCATCAACGCCGAACCGATACCGCAACCGGCAGCGGACGGATCGACCGCCAGCGGGCCGAGCAGCAAGGCAGGCGCCGGAAAGCCGAAAGCATCGAGACCGGCATGGACATCCCACAGCCGCACAGTGCCTGCAAGCAATCCGTCTTCGCCAAGCGCCGCAAAAGCCAGACCGTCCGCAGGCAGGCGACCGCGACGCAGCTTTTCCGATGACTTCCGGCGACGGCCTTCACCCATCGCCCGATCCAGCAGCGATTCACGCGCAAGCACGTGCTCCAGCGTTTCGCCCGCTATTGTGAAAGCCGGAGCGACGATGGTTGCAGTATGTTCCTGAATTTCCAGAGTTACGTTCATGACATCTATCCCCGCAAAGCGGCAGCAGCACACCCCACCCAGCGCCTTGCAGCACTGGGCGGATTGAGAGGATCATTCGGGACTTTTGAAGATATGATCTAATCCGAAAATCGGTTCCCACTTTTCGGGATCATACCAAGTCTGAATGATCAGATGACGTAGGATCGGAGCGGTTCGAAGCCGTTGAACGCCACCGCCGAATAGGTGGTGGTGTATGCGCCCGTGCCTTCGATGAGGATTTCATCACCGATGGTCAGCGAGACCGGCAGCGGGTACGGCGTCTTTTCATAAAGTACGTCCGCACTGTCGCATGTCGGCCCAGCCAGCACGCATGGTTCGGTTTCGCTGCCGTCATGCGGGGTCACGATCTGATAGCGGATCGCCTCGTCCATGGTTTCGGCGAGACCGCCGAACTTGCCGATGTCGAGATAGACCCAGCGCACATTGTCGTTGTCTGCCTTGCGCGAGACCAGAACCACTTCGGTCTTGATCACGCCTGCATTGCCGACCATGCCGCGACCCGGTTCGATGATGGTTTCCGGGATACGGTTGCCGAAATGCTTGGACAGCGCATCGAAGATCGCCATGCCGTAGGCCTGAGCAGTCGGCACGTCCTTGAGGTAACGGGTCGGGAACCCGCCGCCCATATTGACCATGCGCAGGACAATGCCTTCGTCAGCCAGAGTGCGGAACACCGATGCTGCATCGCCAAGCGCGCGATCCCATGCGGAGAGGTCCGTCTGCTGCGAGCCGACGTGGAACGATACACCGTAGGAATCGAGACCGAGCGACTTTGCATGGCGCAGAACGTCGATGGCCATCGCAGGCACGCAACCGAACTTGCGCGACAGCGGCCATTCGGCGCCTTCACCATCCGTCAGCACGCGGCAGAACACGCGGCTGCCGGGAGCGGCGCGAGCAACCTTCTCGACTTCTTCAACGCAGTCGACCGCATAAAGGCGAATGCCCAGCTCGAAGGCGCGCGCAATATCGCGCTCCTTCTTGATGGTGTTGCCATAGGAGATGCGGGTTGGCGTTGCGCCGGCTTCCAGAGCCATTTCGATTTCAGCAACCGACGCAGTATCGAAGCACGAGCCGAGCGAAGCGAGCAGGCGCAGGATTTCCGGCGCAGGATTTGCCTTCACCGCATAGAAGATGCGCGAATAGGGCAAAGCCTTCTCGAAGCTCTGATAGTTGTCGCGCACGACGTCGGTGTCGACGACGAGGCAAGGACCGTCCGGACGGCGGGTGTTGAGGAAGTCGATGATACGCTGCGTTGCCATGGTCGTTCTCCCGCACGGCTTGATCTTGCCGTATTCTGGTGCGTAACCCCGAAAAGTTTCAGACTTTCGGAAAGGATTACGCAGAAAAGGACTTAGAGAATTTCGCAGGCCCTCTTTGGACCAAGAGAAACTCTAAGGACAAAGTGTGCATGAACGCATCCGCCGTGAGGCCAGCCTTTGGAGGTGCTGATGTCACGCGAAAACTCATGCGGCGATGGAACAACGCTAAACCCGCGTTACTCCGCTTTGTCTGCCTTGGATTGGAATTGGAGAACCGCATCCGCACTTCTGGCAATGAAGGTGTGCCTCTTCAGTAATTTCGGCTTTTGGACAGCCGAAAGACACTAGAAAGGCCCGCACCGTCGTTGCTTCAAGATGTCCTCGATCTGGCGGTTGGCCAACAGATCGACTGGAGCGGTTAGGTCCAGGTACCGTACCGAATTCCTCACCATTCGAGGATCGGCGGACACCCACAGGCACGTGCGACTTTGGGCAAGCGCGATATAAGCGCAAAGTCGTGTCCATTCAATGACAAAAATTCCTCCGGACGAATTTATTTTGGCAGGATCGCGTTGAACGGCGCGCTTGCCATTGTTCAATATAAGTGAAACATTCGCAGCTCAGACCTGCCTCGAAAGAGCGTAAATAGACCGTTAATTGCTGCATGTTGTGAACAATGGCCAGTTTCGATCCCTTCAACGCCATCATTGCAAAACCCGAGAAGTTACCCGTTCACACAACGGACGGACCGCTTAAAGGTGAACGGCTGGCCGTAAAAGACATTTATGACGTCGCCGGAATGGCGACCGGATGCGGGAATCCGCAGATCGAGGCCGAATCACCTCGCGCCGAAAGATCAGCTCCGGTGGTGAAGAAGCTCCTCGCCGCCGGTGCCGAATTTGTCGGCAAGGCGCAGACCGACGAGCTTGCCTTCTCCCTGATGGGCCAGAATTCGCATTTCCCCTATCCGATCAATCCGGCAGCACCGGACCGCGTTACCGGCGGCTCATCATCCGGTTCGGCAGCAGCAGTGGCGGGCAAACTCGCCGATATTGCGCTCGGCTCCGACACGGGCGGCTCCATTCGGGCACCTGCAAGCTTTTGCGGTCTCGTCGGCCTGCGCACCACCCATGGCCGCATTCCGCTCGAAGACATCATGCCGCTTGCGCCCTCGCTCGATACGATTGGATGGTTTGCACGCGATATCGACCTTTACGACCGCGTTGGCTCTATCCTGCTTGGCAACGACGCCCGAGAATTCAGGCTGACGCAACTTCTCTATATGCCGGTTCTGGAACAGCTTCTGCTCGGTCAGCAGGAAACAGACGCCTATCGCACCATGTTCGCCCAAGTGCGCCCGCACTTCTCGGGTCTCAAGGCGGCGAGCCAGCCGACGCTCTCGATAGACGAACTCTATCTGGTCTTCCGCCACATACAAGGCGCGGAAGCCTGGGCGACACACGGCAGCTGGATTTCCTCCGGCGATCGCAAGCTCGGTCCCGGCGTCGCGGACCGTTTTGCCTTCGGTGCGGAAATCGCCGCTGATCTCGTTGCCAGCCAGCGTATGCGCCGGGCACAATTCACGCAGGAACTCGAACAGATCGTCGGCAATGATGCCGTGCTGGCGCTACCGACCGTACCGGGTGCAGCTCCGCTGGCAAAAGAGCCTTTCGAGACCTTGCAGGCCTATCGCGAACAGGCTTTGCGCCTGCTTTGCCTTTCGGTACTTTCCGGCCTGCCGCAGATCACATTACCTTTGGGACAGGTGCAGGGCGCACCTTTCGGGATTTCCTTCATCGGACCACGCGGCAGCGACCGGGCGCTGATCGGGCTGGCCAAAAACATCATCGGGAAGCGGGGCTAGACCATGGACACCCTCACACGTATGCGCGCCTTCATCGACGTGGTCGAGGCGGAAGGCTTTTCCGCCGCTGCGCGAAAAATCGGGCGCTCCAAGGCGCTTCTTTCCAAATATGTGCGGGAATTGGAGGACGAACTCGGCGCACGCCTTCTCAACCGTACCACGCGGCAATTTTCGCTGACCGAAGCCGGTCACACCTATTATCACCGAGCGGTGGAGATCATTCGCGAGATCGACGCGCTGCAGGATGCTGTCAGCGAAACCAGTTCTGACGCGCGCGGGCGTATCAAACTGTCGGCCCCGCGCACTTTTGCCGATGCCGTCATCGGGCAGTCGCTGATCGACTTTTGCCTCGCCCATCCGGACATTGTGCTCGATGTGCGGCTGGATGACCGTTTTGTCGATCTGGTGGAGGAAGGCTTCGATCTTGCGATCCGCATCACGCGTTTGCAGGACTCTTCCCTCATTGCCAAGCGCCTGTCGCCATTCCATTCCATCCTGTGCGGCGCGCCCGAACTCATCTCCCGCGTCGGCAAGCCCGAACGTCCGGAAGATCTGGCTGATCGGCCTTGCATCATCGACACCAATGCACGCTCGCGCAACAATTGGCATTTCCGCAATACGGATGGCTCGATGATGACAGTTCCCGTCAACGGTCCCATCGAGGTGAACAGTCCCGTCGCCACCAAGAATGCAGCACTCGCCGGGCTTGGCTTCTGCATGCTGCCCGCCTTCATCGCCGAAGAAGAAATCGAGCGCGGCAGGCTGGTTGCCTGTCTGGATGAATTCATCGTGAAGGATGGCGGCATCTATGCCGTCTATCCACATCGGCGCTATCTGCCGGCAAAAATCCGGGCATTGGTCGATTTTCTGACCCAATGGTTCAAGGAGCGGGAATAGAATGCATCCTGAAAAGTGTGAAACGGTCTTCGGGACTAAGATATACGATAAAGCAAATAGAACGTCGCACTTTCGCCGCCTTCGGGCATAAGCGTGGGAAAACTCTAACGGAAAGTTTTATGCTGGTTTCGTCGTCTTGGCTCAAAAGCAGGTTCGTTCGGTCTGCCGCAGCTGCGCTGCTGGCCGGTCTCGTGCCGACGGCTGCACTCGCTCACCCGCATGTCTTTGCCGACGCACGACTGGAACTGACCATAGCCCCCGATGGCACAGTGCAACAGCTTGCGCATGTCTGGCGTTTCGACGACGTTTTCTCCTCCACCGTCCTGATGGAATTCGACAAGAATGGCGATCTGCAGCTCGACAAGAATGAATTGATCGACCTCGGCCATGTCATCAACGGCTCGATTGCCGAGTTCAAGTATTTCCAGACCGTTCTGGACGATGGCAAGGACGTGAAAATGGCGAGGCCGACCGACCTCGCAGCAGATTTCACGGACAATCGCCTGCTCATCATCTTTACGAGCAAGCCTGAAAAGCCGTTGAAACTCGCCCCCGGCCACAAGGTCAGCTTCGGCGTCTACGACCCGACTTTCTATACTGCCATCGATTACATGAACGACAGCGATCTGGTTGTGAAAGGCCTGCCCGCAGGCTGCACCTCCAAGGTCGTGCGCCCCAATCCGGATGAAGCGCTCGCCCAGAATCAGGCGACACTGACCGATGCCTTCTTCAACGATCCGGCAGGCACGGACATGTCGAAAATATTCGCGACCCGTCTTGAGATAGACTGCGAACCGAAAGGGAAAACAGGCTGATGAGAAAACCGGCTACCTTTATTCTAACCCTCTGCCTTACGATGATCGTTGCGCAGGCCTATGCGCAGTCATCGCTCGGCATTGGTGCGAATGAGGTGGCGATGAAGCCAACCGGGCCTTTCGCGCACATCATTCTCTGGATGAACGAACAGCAGCGCTCGTTTTATCTCGCCATGACCAATGCGTTGAAAGCCATGCGTGAAGATCCTTGGCAGGCTTCGGTTCTGGTCGGACTTTCCTTCGTCTATGGCATTTTTCATGCGGCAGGGCCCGGCCATGGCAAGGCGGTCATCTCGTCCTACATGATCGCCAACGAAACGGCGCTGCGGCGCGGCATCTTCCTGTCGTTCATTTCGTCGCTTTTGCAGGCCATCATGGCCATCGCCGTGGTCGGCCTCGCATGGTTCCTGCTGCGTGGCACCGGCATTTCCATGAATCAGACCGCGCGCTACATGGAAATTGCAAGTTTTGCGCTTGTCCTGTTTTTCGGCCTTTGGCTTCTGGCGCGCAAACTACCGCTACTTTTCAAGAAGCAAGACGATGCAAGCCCCAGCCCGGCCTCGTCGCTTTTTGCCGCAGCACCCGAACCGGCAATGGCTTCCGGTCCGGCATGGCAGGGCAGTATTTCGCAGACCACGCGCGCGGCGGCTGCCACAAGCACAGTAAAGCTCAATTACAAACCCGCAACCGCTACTGCATCGGATCATATCTTCATTGGCGAAGGCGATGTGTGCGCCGCGTGCGGTAACGCCCATATTGCCGATCCGTCGACGCTCGGCGACGACTTCAACTGGAAAACGGCGTGGTCGGCGATTTTCTCGGTGGGCCTGCGTCCCTGTTCGGGTGCGCTGATCGTGCTGACGTTTGCGCTTTTGAATGGCCTGATGGTCGGCGGACTGCTCTCAGTCTTCGCCATCGCGTTCGGCACATTCATCACCGTGGCTGTTCTTGCCACGCTGGCTGTCACGGCAAAAAACACGGCCCTGCGATTTGCAGGCAGCAATGCCATGTCAGGACGGCTGAAGGCGGCAATCGAAGTTGCCGCCGCCCTGTTCATCGCGCTGACAGGTGCGCTTTTGCTCAGCGCTTCGCTGGTTGGTTAATCCTTGTTCTGGCGGCGCGAGCGCAGCCAAAAAATGGCGAAGAAGCCCAGAACGAAAACTATCGGGAAAATGATCGCCGCGATTTGCGAGCGCTCGCCCAGTGCCAGCATGATGCTGGGCACGAAATAGGCAAGCACCCCGAAGCCGATCAGGATGATGGCGGCAGCAATTGCCGGATTGCTCTTCTTACGCTCAGCCAAGATCACGAAACTCCTCCAGCTTCTTCTTCTGCTGACCGTCACTATCAAAGTTTTCCGGCGCAAGCCATGCCTGATAGGCTTTCTTCAAGGCAGGCCACTCGCTGTCGAGAATGGAAAACCATGCCGTATCGCGGTTCTTGCCTTTCGCCACCATATGCTGACGGAAAATCCCCTCGAACGAAAAGCCGAAGCGCTCCGCGGCCCGCTTGGACGGCAGATTGTCGTTGTTGCACTTCCATTCGTAGCGACGATAGCCAAGCTCGTCGAAAATATACTGCATGAACAGGAATTGTGCTTCGGTGGCGGCGGGCTTGCGCGAAATCAATGGTCCCCAATAGATGTTGCCGATTTCAATCGCGCCGTGAGCGGAATCGATGCGCATCAGGGTCTGGCGTCCGGCGACCTTGCCGCTGGCCTTATCGATGACGGCGAAAAACTGCGGGTCTTCGCTTTTCGCCACCTTTTCCAGCCAGGGCTCGAATTCTTCGCGGGTTGCGGGCGGAAACTCGAACAGCCACGTAAAGCGCTGATCCGCGTCGGTGACCGACGAAGCGGCGAAAAGTTCGTCCCCATGCTTCTTCGGGTCCAGCGGCTCCAGCCGCACATAACGACCTTCAAGCACTTTGCGTTCCGGCTTGGAGCGTGGCGTCCAGTTCTGCAAATCAGTCATGCCTATTCTCCCATTCGACAAAGACAGGAGCATAAAAGAAGCGGGCCGAAAACCGGATTATTGTCCCCGCGTCATTTTTCCCGAATAGCCGCCCGATCCACCGAAACCGCCTTCACCAGCGCGACCACATGATCACCCGATTGCAGCGCCAGTTCGTCAACCGAGCGCCGCGTCAGCCGTGCACCGAGACGACGGCCTTGGAAGTCCAGCGAGACATAGGCATTCGGGCCATCATCCGCCGTAATGGCAGTGACGGTCACCGGCAGCACATTGCGGATGCTGATCGCTTCCGGCACCTTGCGTGCGATGGAGACGTCGCGCGCACGCACGCGCAGCCGCACATGCATATTCTGTTTCAGCCCCGCATCGCTGAGCTGGAACGACGCGCCGCCGAGATCGATTTCCGCCAATTTGTAGCGCTCGTCGTAAGACGAAACCAGCCCTTCCAGCAGCACACCGCCACTCTCGCCTTCTGCATTGATCAGTGGAAAGACATCCGTCGCCGTACCGCTTGCGGTCACCTTACCGCCAGACAGAAGCACGATTTCGTCGGCAAGCCGCGCAATCTCATCGATTTCATGGCTCACATAGACAATCGGCACATGGCTTTCATCGCGAAGACGCTCGATAAAGGGCAGAATTTCCTGCCGGCGCGCATGGTCGAGTGAAGAAAGCGGCTCGTCCAGCAAAAGAAGTGCGGGATCAGACAACAGCGCGCGACCAATGGCGACACGCTGGCGCTCGCCACCTGAAAGTGTGGACGGTCGCCTGTCGAGAAGATCATCAATGCCGAGCAGCGCCACCACCTCGTCAAAGCTCCGCGTCGCCTGCCTGTGCCCGGCCCAACGCGCATAAGTCAGGTTCCGCTTCACGCTCATATGCGGAAACAACCGCGCTTCCTGAAACACATAGCCGATGCGGCGCTTTTCCGGCGGAAGATTGACACCCTTTTCGGCATCGAACAGTGTGAAGTCACCCACGGCAATGCGTCCGCTCTCCGGACGGAGTGTTCCGGCAATCATTTTCAGAAGCGTCGTCTTGCCGGCGCCCGAATGGCCAAACAATGCAGTCACGCCCCAGTCGGCGGCGAAATCGGCCTCGACAGGAAACCTGCCATTGCGCCCTTTGATCGAGACAGCAAGCCCGCTCATTTTGTCGCTCCCGCAAGCCTGCGCTGCAACCACTCGGAAAGGACCACGGCGGCAATTGAGATAGCTGCAGATATGGCAATCAGACGGAATGCTTCGGCATCACCCGTTGGCGTTTGCATCAGGGCATAAATGGCAAGCGAAAGGGTCTGCGTTTCGCCGGGAATGTTGGATACGAATGTGATCGTAGCGCCAAACTCACCCAGAGCCTTGGCAAAACCAAGCACTGCGCCTGCAAGCACACCGGGCAGCAAAGGCGGCAGAATGACCGTGAAGAAGGCCGTGACCCGGTTCGCGCCAAGCGTGCGCGCCGCTTCCTCTAGCCCGCGATCAAGCCCCTCTATCGAAAGCCGGATCGGACGGACGAGCAACGGAAACGCCATGACACCGGCGGCAAGTGCGGCGCCCGTCCAGCGAAAGGCAAAGGAAAGACCGAACAATTCCTGCAGAGGCGCTCCCAGAACACCCCGCGCGCCAAACAGGATTAAAAGCAGATAGCCCGTCACCACCGGCGGCAGGACCAGCGGCATGGTGACGATAGCCTGCGCCAGAGACTTGCCCGGAAAATTGAACCGGGCAAGAATCCAGGCGACGATAAAGGCAACTGGCAGCGCAACAATGATGGCTATTCCGGCAACCCGGAGCGACAGAGACACAATCTGCCAGACATTACTCTCAATCATCTTTGGCCATCACTATTCAGCAGCTTCCGCAGCTCCCACAAAGCCCTTGTCCTTGATGATCGCCTGACCGGCATCGCTTTCAAGGAAAGCCAAGAAAGCCTTGGCGGCATCAGTTTCGTTCTTCGCAACAAGTGCCGCCGGGTAAAGGATCGGCGCGTGGCTGCTTGCCGGGAAGCGATAGGCTTCGACCAGTTCCGGTGCTGCGGCACGATCCGACGCGTAGACGATGGCCGCCTTCACTTCCGCGCGGCTGACATATTGCAGCGCAACGCGAACATTCTCGGCAAAGACGCCATTCTTCTCGACGTCTTTCCAAATGTTGAGCTTTTCAAGCGCTGCCTTGCCGTATTTGCCCGCCGGGACATTCGACGGGTCCCCCATAGCGAAACGACCGGCGCTCAAAAGCTCCTTGGCGTCACCCTTCGGCGTGTCTTTCTGCGTTGCAATCACCAGCGCATTGCCAGCGATCACCTTGCGTGAAGCCTTGTCGATGGCATCGGCCTTTTCGACATAATCCATCCAGTCGAGATCGGCGGAAATGAAAATCTGCGCCGGAGCGCCCTGCTCGATCTGCTTGGCCAGAACCGACGAAGATGCAAACGACGCGACCACTTCGGTACCGTCCTTGGCCTTCATCTGTTTGGCAGCTTCTTCGATAACGTCTTTCATGCTGGCGGCAGCGAAAACAGTCACCTTCTCGGCAGCATGGGCAACCGAGGCGGTACCCGCAGCAACGGTGATGAGAAATGCGGCGATCAGTTTCTTCATGAATATCCTCCATATTGCCTGCGACGACAGGCAAACCATCATCCGCCGGAAAACCGGCGCTGTTTCTGTATGAGCATTGGAGATTTCCTATGCCCCGACTTGCGATGATGGGTGTGATGGAGGCAAACGCGACCCGGATGCCGTCAAACCCTTGATGCACGGGCGTCCATGCAAAAGCCGCCCAAATTCCATAACGAATTCAGATCGTTCCAGAACCAGAGCCACCATAATGGGATGAAATCTGTTTGACCAGCCCTGTGGGGAGCATGCGGCAATAGAGCATTGCCGCAAATTGCGTCAGCTGCCGATATGTTTGTGCGCCCCGCGCATTTCAGCGAGCTTCACCTGCTTCTGGCGTTCTGCGTAGCGGGCGCGATCTTCCGGCGTGCGCTCGTCATAACAACCGGCACAGGAAACGCCTTCCTCGAAAAACTGTGAAAGCTTGTCCTCCGGCGAAATCGGACGACGGCAGGCACGGCACAACTCGACATCACTTTCAGCAAGGCCATGGCCCACGGCCACGCGCTCGTCGAACACGAAGCACTCGCCGTTCCACATGCTGTCTTCACGCGGAACTTCCTCAAGATATTTCAGGATACCGCCCTTGAGATGAAAGACATCGTCGAAGCCCAGCCCCTTGACGAAGGCCGTTGCCTTTTCGCAGCGAATACCGCCTGTGCAGAACATGGCGATCTTCTTGCCTTCCAGCTTGTCGCGGTTCTGCTCGACCCATTCGGGGAACTCGCGAAAAGTCTTGGTCTGCGGATCGAGCGCCCCTTCGAATGTGCCGATGGCATATTCATAATCGTTGCGCGTATCGACCACGACGGTGTTCTCATCGGCGATGAGTGCGTTCCAATCCTGCGGCGCGATATAGGTGCCGACGCTTTTCAGCGGATCGATACCATCGACACCCATGGTGACGATCTCACGCTTCAGCCGCACCTTCATGCGATGGAACGGCATTTCGGTCGCATGGGAATATTTGAGCTCCGGGTCAGCCAGACCGGGGATAGCCGTGATGTGCTGCACCAGCCTTTCAATTGCCTGGGGTGTGCCTGCAACCGTCCCGTTGATGCCTTCCGCCGCCAGAAGCAGCGTTCCCTTGATGCCATTCGAACAGCAAAGCTTGGCAAGCGGCTCGCGCAGGCTTTCATATTGCGGGAGCGGCGCAAAGCAATAAAGGGCGGCAACGGTGAAAGGCAAATTGCTCATCGGTTCTATCTTCTTTGAAAACTATCCCGCAACTAATCCCCACAAACGGCGAATTCAAGTCAACTTTATCCTCATGCGACCAAGACGCCCCAAAATCCGCCTCGAAGACCACTTTTCGAGGAGAGAGATATGTTCGACAGCCAGACAATTGCAGCCCTGACGACTATGGCAGATGAGACGGAGATTAACCCGGCGGCTTTGCTGGCAATTGCGGAAGTGGAAAGCGGCGGGAAGGCGCTATTCGATATCAGCGGAGGCAAAGAACCGGCCATCCGGTTCGAAGGGCATTACTTTGACCGCAGGCTGTCCGGTCGTCTGCGTGACTACGCGAGAAGCAACGGTCTGTCCGCCCCAGTCGCAGGCCAGATACGCAATCCGAAATCGCAAACCGCGCGCTGGCTTCTGCTTGAACGTGCGATGGGCTTGAGCAAAAAGGCAGCGCTTGAATCCACCTCCTGGGGGCTGGGGCAGGTTATGGGTGCGCATTGGGAATGGCTTGGTTATGCCACCGTTGATGAACTTGTGGCGGAAGCACGCGGATCGATTGCAGGGCAGGCGCGGCTGATGCTGCGCTTCATCGAAAAGGCAGAGCTTCTCGAAGTGCTGAAAATCCGTAACTGGCGCGAGTTCGCCCGACGCTATAACGGTCCGGCTTTCGCCCGCAACGAATATGACAAACGCATGGCCGAAGCCTATCAGCGCTGGCAAAAGCAGCTTGAGAACTTTAAAAGAGCCGCATGAATGCGGCTCCTTCAGTAGTGGACAAATTGCCGAAGGGGACTTAGAGCAGTTCCTGTTTTAACGGAAACCGTTGGAACCGCTCTAATCGTTCATTTTAACGCATTATCCGACGCAAAACCGTTTCACACTTTTGCTGGAAATGCTTTAAATCGATTTATCCACTCAAACAGCCGAGCAAGCCGATGTCCCAGAAAACCGATCTTCTCGCCCCCATCATGACAGGCCAGCCGGTCATTCCGGTTCTGTTGATCGACAAGGTGGAACATGCTGTTCCGCTGGCACGCGCGCTTGCCAAAGGCGGATTGCCCGCAATCGAAATCACCCTGCGGACGGCTGCGGCACTTGATGCCATCCGCGCGGTCGCGTCGGAAGTGCCGGAAGCAATCGTCGGTGCCGGGACGATCCTCAATGCCAAACAATATGAGGATGCAGCGAAGGCTGGTTCGCGCTTCATCGTCAGCCCCGGCGCAACGAAATACATCGTCGCTGCCGCCAATGACAGCGACGTGCCACTTCTGCCCGCCGCCATCACACCGAGCGAAATGCTGGCGCTCCGCGAGGAAGGCTATACCCATCTGAAATTCTTCCCCGCTGAACAGGCTGGCGGCGCATCGTTCCTGAAGGCGCTGTCCTCTCCGCTGGCCGGAACCCTCTTCTGCCCGACAGGCGGCATCAGCCTTGCAAACGCCAGGAATTACCTGTCGCTGCCGAACGTCGTCTGTGTCGGCGGCTCGTGGGTTGCACCGAAAGAACTCGTCGAGGCTGGCGACTGGGATGCAATCACCGACCTTGCAAGTGAAGCAGCTGATCTGAAAAGCTGAGTAAGCTCATATGGGATGTAAAAAGGGGCCTCGAAGGCCCCTTTTCTTTTGGTTTGTCATCGTTTGGATGGCGATCAGTTGGTTTCCGTGAACTTGGCCACTGTCAGGAAGGTAACGGCATTGCCGCTGAACTGGTTGGCGCGTTCGGTCGGCAAATTGCCACGCTGGAAACCTGCCGTGTAGACCATGGCCGGTGCGGAGCGCATCGCATCGTTGCGGAGAACCGGATTGGTCACCGGTATGGCGCTCGACACCGATTCCGTCGACATGGCGACTTCCGAAGTTGGCATCACCGCAGGCTGGACAACTGCACGCGGTTTGGACTGGGCCTTGGCTACATAACGCCCGCCCTTCGCGGTGGTACGAACACCAGTTTCTGCTGCCTTGCCAATCGCTGCGACCTGTTTATGGACTGCCGCAGAAGCAGTGGCTGTCGGCTTTGCCGGTGCCGTGCGGGCAACCGACGCTGTCTGCACAGCTGCTGGAGCCTGTTTTGGCGCAGCGTCTGCAACCGGCTTGCTGTCGTAATAATCGTCAGAAGGCGGTGCGATCAGTTCGCCGATCTCATCCCTCTTGGAAAGCAGGGCAAGCTGCGTGTTGGCACGCGGCGCTTCCTTCGGCAGCGGGAACGCTGCCGTTTCGCCCGGCTGCGGCACAGCCGCATTGCCTGCATCGGCAAGTTGCGTCGGTTCGGCCTGCTGGCTATTGACCAGTGCGGCAATCGCATCCTGACCGTTTGTGGCAGGGTTTTCACCCGGACGCGTCGGACGCGCTGACGGCACCACCGCAGCTGCAAGCTGCATATTATCCGTTTCAAGCTGCGGGCGAGCCGACGGGATTGGCACAAAACCGTTCATCAGCTGCGAAGGCGTGCCAGCATCGGCAACCTGAACCGTATTCGCATCCACGGCGGCACGGGCGGCAGCTGCCGCATCGGCGGCAGGTTCGGCTGCGGCGAGTGCAACGGCATCCTGTGGCGCCATTGCGGGTTTGCGAGCCGGGATAGGAACGTTTAGTGCGGCGACCGGGACTTCGGCTGCGGCCTGGGCCTGTGCATCAAGGCCCGTTTCCGGACGCGGTGCCTGTACCGGAAGCGGAGCATCGCGGGCAGGCAGAGCAGCAACCATGGTTTCACGCGGCTGCTGGACCGGCTCTTCCGGAACCGCTGCCGGAGCCTGACGCGCAGGCGCGGCGCGAGCCGGCCGTGCCGTCGCCGGCGGGGCGCTCACATCACCAGTGTCTTCTTCTTCGTCGGCACCGCCGCCAAACAGCGCACCGAACAGGCTCTTGCTGCGACGCGGCGCGGAATTGCTGGCCATCAAGATCTCGCCGCCACCGGCCTTGCGCTTCTCGATCATGGCCAATGCCTGCTCATAGCCCGGCAACGGCTTGCCGTCTGCGGGAAGGTGAGCGGTCTTGCCATCCGGGAAGAGTGCGAGCAGTTCGCGGCGGCTCATGCGCGGCCAGGAGCGAACATTGCCAACATCCATGTGGACGAATGGCGAGCCGGAACGCGGATAATAACCGACGCCACCGATCTGATAGCGCATGCCGATGCCGCGCAATTTTGCCAGAGGTACGCCGGGAATATAGAAGTCCATCGCTCGGCCGAGCATATGCTGGCTCTTCTTGGCAACACCGGTCTTCGCGGAACGCGAGCGCAGCATGGCATTGGTGGCCGGTGAACGATAAGCGGAAACGACGGTGATATACTGGCTCGATCCAGTGGAGCGATAGACCTGCCAGACCAGATCGAACAGGCGCGGGTCCATCTTGGTCGGCTCGTTGCGGCGCCAGTCTCGCAGGAAAACGTTCAGCTTCTTCAAACCTTGGGCGTCAAAGCGACCGTTTCTCTTGAAGACGATTTCCGCTTTTTCACCGGTGTGAACGTAATAAAGCTTGAGAGAGCGGGTTTCAGCCGAAGCCTGCGAAGGAGACAGCGCCATGAGAACCGCAGCAGCGGCAAGGGCAGACGGAACGGACATAGATGCCTTCATCCCGGTCCAAACCTTCGCAAAGCGCGCTTTAATGGTCGATATGCTGTTCATCGAATCGTATCGCCTTACCGTTTTTCCGCCCCAGAAGCATTCTCCAGGCATCCCTCGGGACTTTCTTTGTGGTGCCACAAAAAGCCTGCGTCCCAGTTCCGCTCGAGCTCCGATTGTCGGATTTAATGGTTAATGGACGCTTAGTGAACAACAAATGAGGAAACACCATGGCAAAAAAGCCACACACGCGCATCTATTTTTGTCATGGTTAAAAAATTATTAACAGTCTTTAATCGGCAACAGTACCTGCCAGGCGTGACAGTCAATCTATTATAAATGACTAAAATTCAATTGGTTACGCAGAGTTTCATCAACTGGCAGCACGGTTGAAAGGGGTCGTTTCCCCCTCCTCATCGGCACCCGGCCCCTTGCCGGAAATCGACGTCACATCGATGCCATATTCCTTCAGCTTCCGGTAAAGTGTGGTTCTTCCAATGCCCAAACGACGAGCAACTTCACTGATTTGCCCGTCATAATGAGCAATCGCGAACCGGATCATTTCTTCTTCGGCTGCGGCAAGCGTGCGCACCTCGCCTGCCCCATCGATCCCGCTGAACAAGCCCGACTGACCACTCACCGTCGGATCGTGATCGACAAGGTTGAACCGAACCGATTGCTGCACTGCCCTTGCAGCCTCTGCCCCCGCACCGATCTGTGCGAAATCAGCTGCCGTCAGTTCGCCAGTCTCGCAGAGAAGGACGGCACGATAAACGGCATTTTTCAGCTCCCGCACATTGCCGGGCCAATGATAGGTCTTCAGCTTTTCCAACGCATGGGTCGTGATGCCGGTGATATGCCCCATCCGTTCTTCGCTGACATAGCGCATCATGAACTGATGCAGCAGGATCGGAATATCTTCCAGACGGTTGCGCAACGACGGCATAGCAATGGCAAAGGAGCCGAGCAGATGGTAAAGCCCTGCATGGAAGCGCCCCATATGGACAAGATCGGCCAGAGGGCGGCTGTTCGATGCCATGATGCGGGCGTTGGACAACGTGCGCTCGCCTCCGCCGCCGGCCTCAAACTGGCCGGACTGCATGGCCGCAAAAAGCTTGATTTGCGTGTGGCGTGGCAGCGCACCCACCTCATCCAGAAAGAGCGTCCCACCATCGGCTTCCACGAGTTTTCCGAGGCTGCGGATGACATCATCCTCGCGGCGATCGCGCCGCGCGGTCGAAACGCCGAAGAAAACTTCGTCGGCATTGTCGACGGTCAAGGTGCGGCAATCAACGGTCACGAAAGGGCCACGCCAGCGAGCACCGCCGCTGCAAATAGCGCGCGCCAGTGTTTCCTTGCCGCTGCCGGGCTCTCCTTCGATCAGAAGCGGTGCATCCAGCGCCGAGGCACGACGTGCCAGAATGCTGACCCGCTCCATTTCCGGGCTTTTGATCGCCATGTCGGAAAGTGTCAGATGAGCTTTCAGGGATGAGCGGGCGCGGCGGATTTCCTGCGTCAGCGCATCGATCTTCAGAACATTGGAAACCGAAACCTGCACACGCTCGAAGGCGACCGGCTTGGTCACAAAATCGACCGCGCCCATTTTCATTGCCTGCAGAACCGGCTGGAGATCATCATTCTGAACGAGAACAATAACGGGAACATTATTTCCAGCTTCGCGCATCCGGCGCAAAACGGTCAGGCCATCCATGTCCGGCATCGATAGATCAAGCAGCATCAGGACGATGTCCTTACGCTGGCTTACGAAACCGAGTGCGCTTGCTCCACCGTCAGCAAGAATGGTCCGATAGCCCATGCGCATGACTATCGCTTCAAGATTGCGCCGATGAATCGGATCGTCATCCGCTATGAGTATGCGCGTGGCCATTAACAGCTATCATCAACCTATGGAGTTCCCACGCCCAAAATACTTAAACAGTTTAAATGTCTCATATTCCAGGCGCGTTATTTGGAGGCAAGCCTTCGTCGAATGCAAGGTACTAAATGTACCTGAACGTCCCATTCACAAAAATTGTATCCTGAATCCACTCCCCGATTCAGGTATTTGCTTTTCTGCAATCCACTGCGGGACAGGCCATCACAAAATTTCGAGGCGCTTTTCCCACCTCTTGGCGATCCTGGCAAGACATGCGAGAAGAGGCCTAGTAGAGCGGTTCCGGTTAACGCGGAATCGTGGAACCGCTCTATCTCTTTGTTTGTACGCATTATCCGACGAAAAACCGTTTCGCACTTTTTCTGGAAATGCTCTTGGAGAATGTTCATGACCCGCTTTTCAGAATCCGTTTCCTTCAACAAGGTTTTGTACGCACCGGCCAGTGATGCGGTTGCTGCCGAAACGACTGACCTCGGCAACCTGCCGGAATGGAATCTGGGCGATCTTTATCCGTCTGCGGACAGCGCAGAACTGAAAAACGATATCGAAAAGGCTATGAAGGACGCTGCAGCCTTCGAGAAACGCTGGAAAGGCAAGCTCGGCGACGAAGCAGCCAAGACCAATGGCGGCAATTTTGTCGATGCAATCAAGGAATTCGAGGCTCTGGACGAACTGATGGGCCGTATCGGCTCCTTCGCGGGCCTCTACTATTATGGCGACACGTCCGACCCGAAGCGCATGAAGCTTTTCGGTGATGTGCAGCAAAAGCTGACCGACGCCAGCACCCATCTCATTTTCTTCGGCCTTGAACTGAACCGCATCGAGGATGCAGTTCTCGAAAAGGCGATGAGCGATAACGAAGCCATTGGCCATTATCGCCCATGGCTGACCGATCTGCGCATGGACAAGCCATATCAGCTCGATGACAAGCTGGAGCAGCTCTTCCATGAAAAGTCGATTACCGGCTACAGCGCCTGGAACCGGCTGTTCGATGAAACGATGTCAGGGCTTCGATTTGAAATCGATGGCAAGGAACTCAGCATCGAGCCGACACTGAACATGCTTCAGGACGCCGATGGGGCCGTGCGTAAAAAAGCCTCCGATGCACTGGCAAAGATTTTTGCCGCCAATCTGCGCACATTCACACTGATCACCAACACGCTCGCCAAAGACAAGGAAATTTCCGATCGCTGGCGCGGTTTTCAGGATATTGCCGACAGCCGCCACCTTGCCAACCGCGTCGAGCGGGAAGTGGTGGACGCACTCGCCAAGGCGGTGGAAGACGCCTATCCACGCCTTTCGCACCGTTATTATGCCCTGAAAGCCAAATGGCTTGGCCTCGAAAAGCTTGAAAACTGGGATCGCAACGCGCCGCTGCCGGAAACGCCGCAGGCGCTCATTCCTTGGGATGAAGCGCGTGAAACCGTACTTTCCGCCTATGGCAATTTCGCACCGGAAATGGCCGAGATTGCGAAGAAATTCTTCGACAGGAACTGGATCGACGCGCCGGTCCGCCCCGGTAAGGCACCGGGCGCCTTTGCACATCCGACCGTTCCGTCTGCGCATCCTTACGTGCTTCTCAATTATATGGGCAAACCGCGCGATGTGATGACGCTGGCACATGAGCTGGGCCATGGCGTGCATCAGGTTCTGGCGGGTGGTCAGGGCGCTCTGATGGCCTCAACGCCACTGACGCTTGCTGAAACCGCATCCGTGTTCGGCGAAATGCTGACCTTCCGTTCGCTTCTGGAGCGCACGAAAGACAAGCGCGAGCGCAAGGCCATGCTGGCGCAGAAGGCCGAGGATATGATCAACACGGTCGTGCGCCAGATAGCCTTCTACCAGTTCGAACGTCGCGTCCATACCGAGCGCCGCGAAGGCGAACTGACCGCAGAACGCATCGGCGAAATCTGGATGGATGTGCAGCGCGAAAGCCTTGGCGATGCCGTCAATCTCAATCCAGGTTACGAGACCTTCTGGACCTATATCCCGCACTTCATCCATTCGCCGTTCTATGTCTATGCCTATGCTTTCGGCGATTGTCTGGTGAACTCGCTTTATGCGGTCTACCAGAACTCGGAAAAGGGCTTCCAGCAGAAATATTTCGACATGCTGAAGGCTGGCGGCACCAAGCACCACAAGGAATTGCTTGCGCCGTTCGGTCTGGATGCAAGCGATCCGGATTTCTGGAGTAAGGGCCTGTCGGTGATCGAAGGCATCATCGACGAGCTTGAAGCCATGGAAGACTGAGCACTTGCGTGACTCACCAAAGCAATAAGCCGCTTATCCTGTTCCGGGATGACAAGGCGGGCCGCGATGTGCTTTTCACGGCCCCCTCATCGATCATTCGCGCCGACACACCTGATGAATTTGAACCCGCATGGGATGCGATGCAGGCGGCCCATAATGCCGGAAAATGGCTTGCGGGTTATCTATCCTATGAAGCCGGCTATCTTCTCGAGCCCAAGCTGAAGCCGTTGCTGCCAGAGGGACGCAATGCCCCGCTTCTCTGCTTCGGCGTGTTCGATGGCCCTTCCGACCAGTCTATGCACGGCCGCGGCGAAGACAATGCCACCTTTCTGCGCAATCCGGTCGCGCAATGGTCGTTTGACGACTATGCGCCCCGCTTCGAACGCTTGCACCAGCACTTGCGCGAAGGCGATTGCTATCAGGGCAACCTCACCTTTCCGATCCATGCGGAATGGGGCGGCGATCCGCGGATCCTGTTCAACATGCTCGCAAAACGTCAGCCGGTTCGCTACGCGACCTATTGCGATCTTGGTGGACCGGTTGTCCTGTCGCGCTCGCCGGAACTTTTCTTTGAAGTCGACGGCGACGGGTGGATTGAAACCCATCCGATGAAAGGCACCATGCCCCGCGGTGCGACGCCTGAAGAAGACGAGCAGAACCGCCAGTTTCTGCTGAACGATCCGAAGAATCAGGCCGAAAACCGCATGATCGTTGATCTGCTTCGCAACGACATTTCGCTTGTCAGCGAAGTAGGATCGCTCGATGTGCCGGAACTCTTCCGCATCGAAACCTATCCCACCGTCCACCAGATGATCAGCCGCGTGCGGGCCAGACTGAAAGAAAACCTGCCATTGCGCACGCTCTTTGCAGCCCTTTTCCCGTGCGGCTCGATCACCGGCGCACCAAAGATCAGCGCCATGGAAATCCTGCGTAAACTGGAGGCCGGGCCGCGCGACATTTATTGCGGCTCGCTCGGCTGGATCGAGCCAAGCGGGCGGATGCGTTTCAACGTTGCCATTCGCACGATCTCGCTTCTCGATGAAAATCGTGCGATCTTCAACGTCGGGGGTGGCGTGGTCTTCGATTCCACGGCGCAAGCGGAGTACGAGGAATGTCTTCTGAAAGCACGGTTCGCGGCACTGTCGAGCCACACGGGGCGCAGGCCGTGATCATGGAGCCGGATTATCAGCTGATCGAAACCATGCGCTGGGAACCGCTCTCGGGCGTTTTACGCTTCGATTTGCATATGGCGCGTCTCGAAAATTCCGCCCGTGAACTCGGTTTTTCCTGCAATATGGAAGCTGTCCGGCAGAAGGTTTCAGAAAGCGGAACCGGTGAGCAGGCCCTGAAGGTGCGGCTGACACTTGCGCCCGATGGCGTGACCACTGTCTCGACCATACCTTTTGAGCCACTCTCCTGCCAGACGATCTGGCGAATCGCGATTGCCCGCACGCACCTTGATCACAATGATACTCTGTTGCGCCACAAGACGACGCGACGGCAGGCCTATATCGCAGCACGCGAAGAGTATTCAACGGCAGAGATCGACGAAGTCATTCTGCTCAATGATCGCGGCGAAGTCTGTGAGGGAACCATTACGTCGATATTTCTCGATGTAGGCGGCACGACCTGCACGACGCCCGCCCTGTCATGCGGCCTCCTCGACGGGGTTCTGCGCCGTGAATTGCTGAACAACAATGTTGTCGAAGAGGGTATCGTTACCGTCGAAACGCTCAAAAATGCGCGCAACATTCTCGTCGGCAATTCGCTGCGCGGCATGATCCGCGCACAGCTGATCGAGGCTTAAAAAGCCAATCCGCATTAAACATGTATTGATGTCATAGGCTTGTGACGTTTCTTTCTTTCTATGAAGTTGTGTTATCGTTCCCGCGCATAAGCTAAACCGGGCTAAGGATAACCCAACACCGCAATTCTGCGGCACCTCAGAGGAAGAAAATGGCGAAAGCGAAATGGCAAGTCTATGGCGAGATAACCGGCCCCGTCATCATGATCGGCTTTGGGTCGATCGGGCGCGGTACCCTGCCGCTGATTGAACGTCATTTCAAATTCGACAAGTCGCGCATGGTCGTGATCGATCCGAGCGACGCCAATCGCAAAATCCTCGATGACAAGGGCATCCGCTTCATCAAGGAAGCAATCACCAAGGACAATTACAAGAAGGTTCTTGGACCTCTCTTGAAAGAAACGGAAGGCCAGCCTTTCATCGTCAATCTTTCGGTCGATACCGGATCACTCGATCTGATGCGTTACGCCCGAGAGCATGGCGCGCTTTATATCGACACCGTGGTGGAGCCTTGGCTCGGCTTCTATTTCGATGAAGACGCAGACAATGCCTCGCGAACCAACTATGCGCTGCGCGAAACGGTTCGCGCTGAAAAGCGCAAGAATCCCGGCGGCACGACCGCGGTTTCCTGCTGCGGTGCCAATCCGGGCATGGTCTCGTGGTTCGTCAAGAAAGCGCTCGTCGATCTTGCGACTGAACTGAAGCTCGATTTCACCGAACCGGCAGCGGATGATCGCCACGGCTGGGCGAAACTGATGAAAAAAGCCGGCGTCAGGGGTATCCACATCGCCGAACGCGATACCCAACGCGCAAAAGAGCCGAAACCTTTCAACACATTCTGGAATACATGGTCCGTCGAAGGGTTCATCGCCGAAGGCTTACAACCGGCAGAGCTTGGCTGGGGCAGCCATGAAAAATGGATGCCCAAGAATGCCCGCAAGCAGAAGAAGGGCAACAAGGCCGCAATTTTCCTTGAACAGCCGGGCGGCAATACCCGTATTCGTACCTGGTGTCCGACGCTCGGCGCGCAATATGGCTTGCTCGTCACCCACAATGAAGCGATCTCCATCGCCGATTTTTTCACGCTGCGCGACAAGAAGGGCAAGCTTGATTTCCGCCTGACCTGTCACTACGCCTATCACCCGAGCAATGACGCCATTCTGGCTCTTGACGAAATGTTCGGCGCAAGCGGCAAGGCGCAACCCGTGCAGCATGTTCTGGAAGAGCATGAAATTCTGGACGGCAGTGATGAACTTGGCGTGCTGCTTTATGGCCACGACAAGAATGCCTATTGGTACGGCTCGCAGTTGACCGTAGAGGAAGCGCGCAAACTTGCGCCTTATCAGAACGCGACTGGCCTGCAGGTTTCCTCAGCCGTTCTGGCGGGCATGGTCTGGGCGCTGGAAAATCCGCGCAGCGGCATCGTCGAGACCGACGAGATGGATTACCGCCGTTGCCTTGAAGTCCAGATGCAATATCTGGGTCCGTTGAACGGCTATTACACTGACTGGACACCGCTGGAAGGTCGCGGCCATCTGTTCAAGGAAGACCTCGATACCAAGGATCCGTGGCAATTCCGGAATATTCTGGTTCGCTAGTCAAGCTGGCCCGGCTTCGACCGGGCCATTCCATGAGGAATATGTGCGTTTATCGATATTTGCCCGCAATACGATAAGGCTGGCTGTAAGCCGGTTTCCTGATCTGATGGCTCTGATCTGCGGACTTCTGGTCTTGCCCTGGATTCTAGGTGTGCCGGGGCATCCCAGCCAGACGGTGCAGTTTGGATGGACGATCGGGCTAATCTCGATTGTCCTCTATCTCGCTCTCTACCAGTTAACGAAATCCATTGCCTCCATGGTCTCGTTCAAGAACAGTACTGCGCTCAAGCACTATCTTCGTCGCGCACTTTCAGCGTCGTCGGTGATCGTCGCCGTCATGATGTTTATATCGGCAATGCTGATTTTCGGGTCGTGACAGCGAAACGGAAAGATCGGGCACAGCCTTCCACTCTGCGCGGCGATCTTGCATCATTGTCAACAAATCGACAGGCGGAGGCCCATTCCTCACAATGAGGGCTTGTTTTCGTGCAAGTTTCAATACATCAAACTAACCATCCCCGAGCGGTTCCAATCAGCACGGAATCGTTGAAGCCGCTCTAAATACTTGGTTTTACGCATTTCAGACGCCAGCCATTTCGCAGTTCTGGCCCGAAAATGCTTTAATGGAGAGCATGGATATGAAACGCTTCCGCATCATTGCCCCTCTTGCAGTCATGTCGCTGGCGTTGGCCGCGTGTGAAACGACTGGCCCGGTCGGCGGCAATGTCCCGACTGTATCCCGCGCCCCTGCCGGCATCGAAGGCAGCTGGGTCGATCCAAACGGCATCGTCTCGTCGTTCAACGGCGGCATTTTCGAGACCCGCTCCACCGACACAAACGAAAAGCTTGCCGAAGGCAACTACCGTTACCAGTCGCCGCAGCTTGTCGAGATCGACATGCGTTCCATCGTGCGCGGCACGTCTTCAAAAGTGAACTGCGCACTTGTTTCTCCGACGCAGCTCAACTGCACGTCGTCGTCGGGTTCGCGCTTCTCCCTGACGCGTCGCGCGGCAGCATAAGCACCCGATATCTTGCGTAAGTTTCAGATATTTACGGCGCGAAAAACATTCGCGCCGATAGAATTGCGCCAGCGGCAATTGTCAGGATTGTAATTTGTCTTTTTTTCTCTAGTTTTCCGGCTGAACAGGAGTCGGAAGATGAGTGAGATGGATAAAGTGCAGGAGAAGCCCAGCCAGACAACCAAAACTGAGGTGCAGGCAAAACTGCCCAAGGTCGGTGTTCTGCTGGTCAATCTCGGCACACCGGATGGCACGAGTTACGGCCCGATGCGCCGCTATCTGGCCGAGTTTCTCTCGGATCGCCGCGTCATCGAATGGCCGCGTCTTATCTGGTATCCGATCCTTTACGGCATCGTTCTCAACACTCGCCCGAAGCGTTCCGGCAAGCTTTACGACCGCATCTGGAACCGCGAGAAAAACGAATCTCCGCTGCGGACCTATACGCGCGCGCAGGGCGAGAAGCTTGCCAAGGCGCTTGCCGACTATCCGAATGTGGTCGTGGACTGGGCAATGCGCTATGGCCAGCCCTCCATTGAAAGCGTGACCGACCGTCTGCTGCAGCAAGGTTGCGAGCGGATCGTCATGTTCCCCCTCTATCCGCAATATTCGGCAACGACGACCGCGACGGTGAACGACAAGTTCTTCGAAGCGCTCATGAAAAAGCGCTTCCAGCCAGCGGTGCGCATCGTCCCGTCTTACGAGACGGAACCCGTTTACATCGAAGCACTGGCCCGCTCCATCGAGAAACATCTGGAAACACTTTCCTTCAAGCCGGAAGTGGTCCTCGCATCCTATCATGGCATTCCGAAAAGCTATTCGGACAAGGGCGACCCCTACCGCCAGCAATGTCTTGAAACATCGCGCCTGCTGCAGGCCCGGCTGGGCCTTGATGACAGCCAGTTTCGCTCCACATTCCAGTCGCGTTTCGGTCCGGAAGAATGGCTCCAGCCTTATACCGACGAAACGGTGGAAGAACTGGCCAAGCACGGGGTCAAGTCGATGGCCGTTCTCAATCCGGGTTTCGTGGCCGACTGTCTGGAAACAGTGGACGAGATCGGCAATGAGGCTGCTGAAGAATTTATGGAAAACGGCGGCGAGAATTTCAGCCATATTCCTTGTCTCAACGACAGCGAAGACGGCATGAAGGTCATCGAGACACTGGTGCGCCGCGAATTGCAGGGATGGGTGTAAGGCAATAGGCGATTAGGGCAGTATGTTTGCCGCGCTAAAGCATCTATTGTCATATTACCCTACTGCCTTAATGCCTTAAAAGGGAAACAATCAATGACCGGTTTCGATATCACGCTGCTCATTCTGGCCGCACTGGTTCTGGCAACGCTGTTTGCCGGTATCAAGACCGTGCCGCAGGGGTTCAACTACACAGTCGAGCGGTTCGGACGCTATACGCGCACCCTCAATCCCGGCCTCAATCTGATCGTGCCATTTTTTGACCGCATCGGCGCGCGCCTCAACATGATGGAACAGGTGCTTGATGTGCCGACGCAGGAGGTCATCACCCGTGACAACGCCATTGTCGGCGTTGACGGCGTGGCTTTCTATCAGGTGCTGAACGCAGCACAGGCAGCCTATCAGGTCGCGAACCTGCAATATGCGATCCTCAATCTTACGATGACCAACATCCGTACCGTCATGGGTTCGATGGATCTCGACGAGCTGCTGTCGAACCGCGATGCCATCAATGATCGTCTGTTACGGGTCGTCGACGAAGCTGCCCATCCGTGGGGCCTCAAAATGACCCGCGTGGAAATCAAGGATATCAATCCGCCGGAAGATATCGTCACCTCGATGGCGCGCCAGATGAAGGCAGAGCGCGACAAGCGCGCGCAGGTTCTTGAAGCCGAAGGCGACCGCAACGCGCAGATTTTGCGCGCCGAGGGTCAGAAGCAGTCACAGATTCTCGAAGCTGAAGGCAAGCTGGAAGCGGCCAAGCGCGAGGCAGAGGCACGCGAGCGCCTCGCGGAAGCCGAAGCGAAAGCCACCACCATGGTTTCCGATGCCGTTGCCAACGGCAATGTACAGGCGCTTAACTACTTCGTTGCACAGAAATATACGGAAGCTCTCAGCAATATTGCCAGCGCCAAGAACCAAAAGGTCGTGCTGATGCCGCTTGAGGCGAGTGCCCTTATCGGCTCGCTCGGCGGCATTGGTGCAATTGCCAAGGAAGTCTTTGGTGATGGCAGCAGGCCGGTAGACCCGGCACCGCAGCCGCCGACCCCTTCCCGCCCGCGCAGCGTTCCCTCCGCAGGGCGCTAAAGCTGCTCAAAAAAGAAGAGAGGGCGCCATGATTATCGAATTTCTGTCCGGCCTTGGCATATGGAACTGGCTCGTTTTCGGGCTGATCCTGCTCATTCTGGAAATCTCGGCGCCCGGCTTCTTCTTCATCTGGTTCGGGCTTGCAGCACTTGTAACCGGTGCGCTCGCCTTTCTCTTGTCTTCGACGACAGGGTTTGGCTGGCAGTTTCAGACGGTTGTGTTTCTGGTTCTGGCCGTCATTTTCGTGCTGGTGGGGCGTCGCTTTTTTGGCTCACGCAGCACCGATGCAGACGAGCCCTTACTCAATCGCCGCGGTGAACAGCTGGTCGGCCAGCGCGCGACATTGACCGAACCGATCATCAATGGTCGCGGGCGTATCCGTATCAACGATACGATGTGGCGCGTGAAGGGCCCTGATCTGCCAACCGGAACAGAAGTCCGCGTTGTGGCTTTTGATCCGGTCTCGCTGGAGATTGAAGTGGCAGAATAAGGCAGTAGGGCAATATGTCTGCCCTACAAAATATAATGCCTCAATACTCTATCAAGCAGCGCCGATCCGCAGCAGGTCGTGGAAATGCACAAGCCCGATCGGGCGTCCGGCCTCGGTGACGATCAGTGCGCCGATGTGATTTTCATTGATGGTGTTGAGTGCTGCCGTCGCCAGCATGTTCTGGTCAACCGTCTTGGGCTTGCGTGTCATGACGTCGTCAACCGCCAAAGCCGCAAGGTTTCGGCTCAGATTGCGCGATATATCGCCGTCTGTGACGATGCCTGCCAGATCACCACCACCGTCGACAACCACAACACAACCAAAACTCTTCTGCGCCAGAACCTTCATCGCGTCCGGCAGAGAGGTGCCCACTTCCACCAGCGGGAGGCGTTCGCCGCGATGCATGATATCGCGGATATGGATAAGACTTGCCCCCAACGAACCACCGGGATGAAATGTCTTGAAGTCACTCGGGGTGAAGCCGCGCGCTTCCAGAAGTGCTATTGCCAGCGCATCACCGATGGCAAGCTGCATCATGGTTGAGGTCGTGGGTGCCAGACCATGCGGGCAGGCCTCGGCAGTTTTCGGCAAGAGCAGCACGACATCCGCAGCACGACCAAGCGCAGAATCCTCACGTGAGGTAATCGCGATCAATGGAATGCGGAAGCGCTGCGAATAATTGACGATCCCCTTCAATTCTGCCGTTTCACCCGACCATGAGATGGCCAAAATAACATCGTCGCGGTCGATCATGCCGAGATCGCCGTGATTGGCTTCCGCCGAATGAACGAAGAATGCCGAAGTACCGGTCGAGGCAAAAGTAGCAGCGAGCTTGGAGCCGATATGGCCGCTCTTGCCGACGCCCGTAACGACCAGACGTCCGCGCGAGGTGACGATACGCTTCACCGCTTCGACAAAGGGGCCGGAAAGGCCGTCGTTCAGCGCTTCTTCAAGCGCTGCGAGGCCCGCATTTTCGGTCTTTATGGTGCGCAGCGCCGAAGCAATAGTCGCTTCCGCATCTGCCGGAGGGATGATCTGATCGAGCTTTTCCATGGCGGCAAGGGTTAACTTTTTCACAGTCAGTTGTCCAAACATTTGTGCAGCGAGCATCGCCATGAATTCAGCCGCAGCAACCAAGAATTAACCATGTGCCTTTACCGTTCATCTACCACGTTGCGACGGTTTGAAAACACGACATGCTATTTGCCAAGACCCCTTCTGGCGGTTCGACGCCCATTGCCCGCAGGCTGCAATGCCTGTTTTTGTCGGGCGTGGCGATAGCAATCTGTCATGGTTCTGCATTTGCTCAGGAAGCCTATCTGCGCGGAAGCGTTGCCGAGGACGTGCTTTCAGCCTCCTCGCCGGAAACGCTCGCAAATCGTGGGCTTGCCGCCCCCGGATATGATGACGGCGCCAGCGAGACGACCGACGACAGTTATACCCCACCTGAAAACACGACAGCGGCAGACCCGGCCGCCACAACACAAACCGCTCCGACCGTTCCCGTGCCGCAGGACCGTCAGCCGCTTCGACCCGACAATATTCGTGTTGGCTCGGTCGATACCGACGCAAGCGACGAAACGGGCCGGGCACAGCGCGAAAATCTCCGGCAATCGCCCGAGCAGGGCCGAAGCTCCACGCAGGAAACCGACCCGTTCGCGCCGGTCGGCATTCGCACCGGTTCGTTTATCCTGCGACCGTCGCTGGAACAGGGTATCCGTGTCACGACCAACGGCGACAACAGCGCAAGCGGTTCCAGCGCCGTTCTCAACGAAACCACGTTGCGGCTCAATGCACAGTCGGACTGGGCGCGCCATCAGGCAACACTCGATGCTTCGGGCACATGGGCCAAGTCCATTTCGGGCGAAGACGTTTCCGAACCGCAGGTCGATATTCAGGGCAAACTGCGTTTCGATCTCGGTGACCAGACGACCGTCAACACTGGCGCAGGCTATCGGCTGCGCCGCGAAAGCGCGTCAAGCCCGAACGGGGTCGTCAGCGCATTGCAACGGCCTCTGGTTCACACACTCAATGGAAGCCTCGGCGTCGAACGAGACATGGGCCTGATCTTCGGCAGCGCAACCGGACGGGTCGAGCACAATATTTATGGCGATGCGGAATTGTCCTCCGGCGGCACAGTCAGCCAGAAGGATCGCGACAACACCTATGCCAGCATTACGCTGCGCGGCGGTTTCAGCCTGTCCCCGGCAATCAAGCCCTTCACTGAAGTTGAGCTGGGCAAGCGCATCTTCGACGAGAAGGTAGACAGCAACGGCTATGAACGCAGCGGATCACAATTTGCCCTGCGTGGCGGTATGATGCTGGATATGGGCGAAAAGCTGAACGGTGAATTCGCCGCCGGTTACATGCGCGCCAACAGCGATGATTCTCGTCTTGGCGACATCAGCGGACCGTCGATCAATGCAGCGCTCAACTGGTCACCGCTACGCGGAACCGATGTGAGCCTCTATGCGCAGACAATGGTCGATACTTCGACCACACCCGGCATTGCAGGGTCGCTCCTGCATTTTGCCAGCCTCGATGTGACGCACCGCATACGTTCAGACCTGAGCCTCAATGGCAGGCTCGACGCGAATATCCGGCAGAACAAGGATGGCACCGGAACCGACTACACGATCGGTGCGCAGATCGGGGCAACCTACTGGATCAACCGGTTTGTCGGGCTGGATGCGCGCCTGCGTCACGAATTCCTGACAAGCAAGATTTCCGATCGCGAATATACCGCCGACAGTGTCTATCTCGGCGTGAAGGTGCAGCGTTAGAGCATGTCTCCCGAAAGGGGAAACCGGTTTCGGGATAAAGACATGATTAAAAACAAATAGATAGAGCATTTCCAATAATTCAATCAAAGCAGGAAATGCTCTAGTGTGGAGATAGGACGGCACCCCTTTCGGGATGCCGTATTATCGTGAGTTTAAGCGAGCCAGAACAGAATACACGCCATGCCGAAGCCCAGAAGCCCGATAAGGGTTTCCAGAACCGTCCAGGTTTTCAGCGTTGTCTTGACGTCCATATTGAAGAAACGACCGACGAGCCAGAAACCGGAATCGTTGACGTGGGAGAGCATGACCGACCCTGCAGCAAGGGCAATCACCACTGCGGCGGTCTCAAGCCCGTGATATCCGGCAGCCTGAACGGCAGGCTGGATAAGCCCGGCAGCCGTTATCAGTGCTACCGTTGCCGACCCCTGTGCTACGCGCAAAATCGTTGCGATCAGGAAGCCTGCCACGATGACAGGCAGTCCTGTATCGGCGAACGCATTTGACAAGGCGTCGCCAATGCCGGAAGCACGCAGAACACCGCCAAACATGCCGCCTGCGCCCGTAATCAGGATGATGGAACACACCGGACCGAGCGCCGAATCGAGAATGCGTTCGACGCTGGCTGCATCTCTGCCGCGCCGTGGCCCGAGCACATAGGATGCCACCAGCACTGAAATCAGGAGAGCAACCGGCGTCGATCCGATCATTCGCGCCAGCTGATACCAGTTTGCATCGGCACTGACCCAGCCTTGCGCGCGGGCAAAATCGAGCCCCGTATTGATGAAGATCAGAACCAGCGGCAGCAGAAGCAGCAACATGACCAAGCCGGAACTCGGAGGATTGACAGCTTCTTCTCCGTTTTTCCCGGCATCAAAACTATCGGGGATCGGAAGTACGATCTTCTTGCCGATCCATGCACCAAAAAGGTGCCCGGCGATGAACCAGACAGGTATGACGACCACGATCCCGACGAGGATGAGAAGCCCCACATCTGCACCCAGAAGCTCGGATGCGGCCACCGGGCCCGGATGCGGCGGCACGAAAACGTGCATCACCGAAAAGGCCGCTGCGACCGGAATACCGTAGAGAAGCAAGCTTCCTTTAAGGCGCCGTGCGACGGTGAAGACCACGGGAAGCATCACGACCAATCCCGCATCGAAAAAGATAGGGAAGCCGAAGATGAGCGACGCGATGCCAAGCGCCATAGGCGCGCGCTTTTCGCCGAACCGTCGGATGAGATCGTCGGCCAGTGCCTGTGCGCCACCGGATATTTCAAGCAACCGGCCCAGCATTGCGCCAAGACCGACCAGAAGTGCCACCCCGCCAAGGGTTGACCCGAAGGCGGAAGTGATTGTCGTCAGAATATTGCCTGCCGGGATGCCGGTCGCGAGCGCCGTCAAGAGGCTGACGATTATAAGCGCTACGAAGGCATGGACACGAAACCGGATGATGAGCAAAAGCAATAATAGAACAGCGCCCACCGCGATCGAGATGAGCGCGCCTGCACCCATCGTCTGCTGGAATTCCTGCATGCTTTATTCCTTATGAGGGGGAGGAACCTGTTTGACCGATTGCACCCAAAAGATGTTTCACACTTTTTTGGGTACGTACTAGGCCAAAAGCCTATTGTCATTGTCAAAAAAAGCAAGTTTCACGGAAATAATACCCGCGACCATAAAAAAACGCCCCCTTTTGCAGGGGGCGTGACCAGAGATTTGACTGGTTATATCAGGCTGGTTTGATGGTGTTCAGCAGATTGCCGATCGAGCTTTCGACGGAAGGCCGAATGTCGTTGCGCCACAACGCAAAGGCAACGTTGGCTTCAATGAAACCAGCCTTGGAGCCGCAGTCGAATGTCAGGCCCTGATAATCGAAGCCGAAGAATTTCTGTGCGTCGGCAAGCTTCAGCATGGCATCCGTCAACTGGATTTCGTTGCCAGCGCCCTTTTCCTGCTTGCTCAGAAGTTCGAAGATTTCCGGCTGCAGGATATAGCGACCATTGATGTAAAGATTGGAAGGCGCCGTGCCCTTGGCAGGTTTTTCAACCATCTGCGTGATTTCGAAACCGCTGCCGATGGCTTCGCCCTTGCCGACGATACCGTATTTATGCGCTTCTTCCGGGTCGCATTCCTGCACGGCGATGACGTTGCCGCCGGTCTTTTCGTAAAGCTCGACCATCTCCTTCAGGCAGCCCTTCTTCGACTGCATGACCATATCTGGCAGCAGGAGAGCGAAGGGTTCATCACCGACGAGCTCACGAGCGCACCAGACTGCATGGCCAAGACCGAGCGGCACCTGCTGGCGGGTGAAGCTTGTCGTTCCCGGCTGCGGCTGGATATCCTGAAGATGCTCCAGTTCCGCCTTCTTGCCGCGCTCTGCGAGCGTGGAATAAAGCTCAACCTGCGCATCGAAATAGTCTTCGATGACCGCCTTGTTGCGCCCGGTGACGAAAATCAGATGTTCGATACCAGCTTCGCGCGCCTCATCGACCACATACTGAATGACGGGCTTGTCGACGACCGTCAGCATTTCTTTGGGGATGGATTTGGTGGCGGGCAGGAAGCGGGTGCCAAGACCTGCAACAGGGAACACGGCCTTGCGAATTTTTCGGATCGAACTCATTCCTCTCCTCGATTTCACTATTTCAGATTTACTATCAAAGCATTGAAACGACTGAATTTCAAATAAGGCCTTTTCATTAAAGAACGACGAAATTGCGTGACCCATCCCATCACATTCAATGACCCGACCTTAATGTTGCTTGATTCAAAAATTTTTCGAAACTTTAGCGAATTTTAAAGCAAGGCCGCGATGGTAAACCAATTGCTAACCGACAGGTTCTAAATTGAACGTTCAACGGTTCGATCCGGAATTTTCTGCTGGCTCAAATTCAACACAGGATGGTATTAATTGAATAATGCAATCCGGAGCGGGCAGAATCCAGGTCGAAGGGAAACGCGCCGGTATCGGCTAAATTTGATTGCAGAAGGGAAACACAGAATGCTGCGATTTCCATTCACGGTGGGCCAGACGATGAAGCTGAAAGCAGCTGCAACGGTTGCGATAGCTGTGCTCGCCTCAACGCTGACGACCGGTTCCGCACTGGCTGATGCGAAATTTCGCCAATGGGTCGCCAGTTTTCGCCCTGTCGCCATAAATGCAGGTGTTTCGCCTTCCACGTTCGACCGCGCATTTCGCGGCGTGGATGCGCCGGACCCGGTCGTGCTGCAGAAGGCCCGCTATCAGCCCGAATTCACCGAACCGGTCTGGAACTACGTCGATAACCGCGTGAACGAACATTCCGTTTCGGTCGGCCAGAACATGGCGCGCAAATGGGGTCCGTGGCTCCAGCGCATCGAACAGCGTTTCTCGGTCGATCGCAATATCCTGCTCGCCATCTGGTCGATGGAGAGCAATTACGGCGAAATTCTCAAGCGTGATGACGTCATGCGCGATGCCGTCCGTTCGCTGGCAACGCTTGCCTATGCAGACCAGCGTCGCGCCAAATATGGCCGCACACAGCTGATTGCTGCAATGAAGATTCTCCAGACCGGCGATATTGACCGCGGCCATCTTTCCGGTTCCTGGGCCGGTGCGCTCGGCCACACACAGTTCATCCCGACGAGCTATCAGGCTTATGCCGTCGATATGGATGGCAATGGCAAGCGTGACATCTGGAATTCGATCCCAGATGCGCTGGGCACAGCGGCCAACCTCCTGCATCGCAATGGCTGGCAGCCAGGCCGTAGCTGGGGTTACGAAGTAGCCTTGCCACAAGGACGCAAGTTCCCTTCCGGCTCACTCTCGATTGCCGAATGGCAGAAGATCGGTCTCGTTCGTGCCAACGGACGCGCCTTCCCCGATCCGAGCGAAAAAGCAACGCTGAAAGTGCCGGATGGCCGTAAGGGGCCCGCCTTCCTGATGACAAAGAATTTCTTCGTCTTGAAGCGCTATAACAACGCCGACAAATACGCACTTGCTGTCGGCCTGCTTGCCGACCGCATCGGCGGCTATCAGGGACTTCGTCAGGACTGGAATCGCCCATTCACGCCGATCACCATGGACGAGAGGCAGGAATTGCAAACGCATCTGAAAGCGCTCGGCTATTATGACGGCAATATCGATGGCAAGATCGGCTCCACTTCGCGGGCGGCAATCGAAGCCTTCCAGCAGCGCAACGGACTTCAGCCGGACGGTCATCCGAGCAAGGAAGTTCTGTCGGTCCTGCGCCGTCGCTAGACTGTCGGGTTAAATTATCAAATGGGGCGCGCTTCTGATCAAGTGCGCCCCATTTTGTTTTTCCAAACAGCCAAGCTAATATACAGGCCATGAAGGCAAGACTGATGCGCGAAAATCGGATTGGGAGACGAATGGTGAACGCTGCTGGCGTCCTGCTGGCAGTCGCAGCTCTGCTGTTCTCAGGCATCGTCACGGCTTCTGCACAGGAACGTCCGCGCACGCTTTTCGATCTCTTGTTCGGCTCGCGGCAGGCACAGCCACAGCGCCAATATCAGCAGCCCGCTCCACAACGCGCCCGGCCAAAGGCGAAGCGGCCCAAGACCACCTCTCCCGCTTCACGACCGACGCCACCACCGGCTGCGACCCCGGCAGTCGAGTTCGTCGAGAAAAAGCCAGATGCCAAAAAGGTTCTTGTTGTCGGTGATTTCATCGGCAACGGTCTGGCCGAAGGCCTTGATGTTGCTTTCGCGTCGGACCCCGATCTTCAGGTTGTAACCCGGATAAATGGCTCCTCCGGCTTTGTGCGCAACGATCATTTCGACTGGCCCGACAATATCGGCAAGATACTGGACGAGGAGAAACCGGCTGCTGTCGTCGTGATGATCGGTTCCAACGACAGACAGGCAATCACCGAGAAAGGCTTAAGTCTGCCAGCCCGATCCCCGGAATGGAATGAAGAATATCAAAAGCGCGTCGCCGCCTTCATCAAGGTGATCAACGACAAGCATTTTCCTCTGGTGTGGATAGGGCAGCCACCCTTTCGCCCGAAAGGCATGTCGCAAGATATGCTGGCGCTCAATGAAATCTATCGCACCGCCACCGAGAAGGCGGGCGGAAAATTTGCCGATGTCTGGGATGGTTTTGTCGATGAGGATGGTAATTTCACCCAGACCGGCTTCGATATTAACGGTCAGACCGCGCGTCTGCGCGGCAATGACGGCATCAACATAACTTCGGCAGGCAAGCGCAAGCTCGCCTTCTATGCGGAAAAGCCGCTTCGCGCCTATCTCGGCGGTGCAAAGGAAGAGGACCAGCCCCTGCCCGCGGCAGGCACGCATGACCCGTCCAAGCCGGTTGATCGCGTGGCACCGGTCAGCATTCGGGACGTTGATAAGGACGAAAGCGGCGTTTTGCTTGGTGGCAACATCACAGCGCGTCCGCAAGCCACACGGCCAGCCCGGACTGAGAGCAAACCTTCACCCGGACGAGCGGACGACTTTTCCTGGCCACAAAAGAGCTCAAATCCCTAAATTATTGCCGCTCCTCAATAGGATTGAGCTATCAGCTGATTGATAGTCCGCGCCTTTCTCTATCCGATATGATTCTAATTGCTACATTCTGCGCTGTTCACAGGAGCGTTCGCATCGTCTATCAGAAGGCGCCGTCTGCCTGAAAAGGCTGGACAGGAAGGGCGCTTTTCCTCGCGCGAGCGGGAGTAGTTTCCAGCGTCCGCCAGAAACAAGAGGCGTTTGAATGAATATCGCATCAAAGCCTTCTGTCGATCCACATCGGGAGGAGGAACCCCATCTTGCACGCAATCTGTCCAACCGACACCTGCAGCTGATCGCCATTGGCGGCGCCATCGGCACCGGCCTTTTCATGGGTTCGGGCAAGACCATTTCGCTGGCAGGCCCTTCGATCCTGCTGGTTTATGCCGTGATCGGCTTCATGCTGTTCTTCGTCATGCGCGCATTGGGCGAAATCCTGCTGTCCAATCTCGAATATCGCTCCTTTGCGGATTTCGCAGGCGATTACCTAGGGCCGTGGGCACAGTTCTTCACCGGCTGGACCTATTGGCTTTGCTGGATTGTGACCGGTGTGGCCGACGTGGTTGCCGTTTCGGGCTACGTCTCGTTCTGGTTCCCGGAACTGGCGCTCTGGATACCGGCGCTCGGACTGATCTTCACGCTTCTGGCGCTCAATCTGCCGACCGTGCGCAATTTCGGTGAAATCGAATTCTGGTTTGCCCTCATCAAGATCGTCGCCATTGTCGGGCTGATCATCGCGGGCGTGTATATGCTCTCGACCGGCTTTACGCTTCCGAATGGAAGTCAGGCATCGGTCGCCCATCTGTGGAACCATGGCGGGTTCTTCCCTAATGGCTTCCTCGGCTTCGTTGCCGGTTTCCAGATCGCGGTTTTCGCCTTCGTTGGCATCGAGCTCGTTGGCACCGCCGCCGCTGAAACCAAGGACCCGGAGCGCAATCTGCCCAAGGCAATCAATTCCATCCCGATCCGCGTGGTACTGTTCTATCTCGGTGCGCTGTTCGTCATCATCACCGTCATTCCGTGGGATCAGGTCGACCCGAATTCGAGCCCGTTCGTCGCCATGTTCTCGCTCGCCAGTCTCGGCATCGCAGCCCATGTCGTGAATTTCGTCGTGCTGACTTCAGCAACGTCGAGCGCAAATTCCGGCATCTACTCGACCTCGCGCATGATCTACGGCCTTGCCACTTCCAAACTCGCGCCGAAAGCGCTCGCCAAACTCAACAAGCGGCAAGTACCGGTCAATTCGCTGTTCTTCTCGTGCGTTTTCCTGCTCGCAGGCGTGGTTCTGCTTTATGCTGGCCAAAGCATCATCGAAGCCTTCACCATCGTCACGACGATTTCGGCGCTGCTCTTCATCTTCATCTGGTCGATCATTCTGGCGTCTTACCTGCAATATCGCCGCAAGCGCCCGGACCTGCATGAAAAGTCCACATTCAAGATGCCCGGCGGACGCGCAGCCGTCGTGATGGTCTTCGCTTTCTTCGCCTTCATTCTCTGGGCGCTGGCGCAAGAGCCGGACACTGCAGCCGCGCTGAAAGTCACGCCGCTCTGGTTCGTGCTTCTCGCCGTCGCGTATCTGGTGATGAAGTCGCGACGCAGCCAAGGCTAAAAACAAAAAGCCCGCCAATCTGGCGGGCTTTTCATTTCTTTGGGTCTCTCTTAGCGCGGTAGAACGGAACTACCCATCAAATCAGCATCGATGGCGTGCGCTGCCTGACGGCCTTCGCGGATTGCCCAGACAACCAGCGACTGGCCGCGGCGCACATCACCGGCTGCATAGAGCTTGTCGACATTGGTGCGGTAGTCACGCTCATTGGCCTTGACCGACTTGGAGCCGCGACGGTCGGTCACGATGTCGAGCTTTTCGCCCAGTTCCTTGACCACGCTGTCTTCAGCCGGTCCGGCAAAACCGATTGCGATGAAGGCCAGATCGGCCTTGATGAAGAATTCCGTTCCGGCAATCGGCTTGCGCTTTTCATCAACCTGACAGCACTTCACATGGGTGAGGCGGCCGTCTTCGCCGATGAACTCCAGCGTTGCCACCTGAAACTCGCGGGAAGCACCTTCCGCCTGGCTGGAAGAGGTACGCATCTTGGTCGCCCAATAAGGCCAGACGCTGAGCTTGTCTTCCTTTTCCGGCGGCTGCGGACGAATATCAAGCTGAGTGACATTGACCGCGCCCTGACGGAACGCCGTGCCCACGCAGTCCGAGGCGGTATCGCCACCGCCGACCACAACGACATGCTTGCCGCCTGCCAGGATCGGAGCCGAAGTCCAGGCAACGGATTCGATATTTTCGCGCCCGACGCGGCGGTTCTGCTGAACCAGATAAGGCATGGCATCATGCACGCCTTCAAAATCTGCACCCGGAATACCCGCCGGGCGCGGCGTTTCCGAGCCACCGCTGTAAAGCACGGCATCATAGGTATCGAGGAGACCGCGCAGCGGCTTGTCGACGCCGATGTTCACACCGCACAGGAAGCGAACGCCCTCGCCTTCCATCTGCGCGACGCGGCGGTCGATGAGGTGCTTTTCCATCTTGAAATCAGGAATGCCGTAACGCAACAGACCGCCGGGGCGGCTTTCGCGCTCATAAACATCAACCATGTGACCAGCACGGGCCAGCTGCTGCGCAGCGGCAAGGCCAGCCGGGCCAGAGCCGATGATGGCAACCGACTTGCCCGTCTTGTTGGCGGCTGGCTGCGGCACGATATGGCCGAGCTCATAGGCCTTGTCGCCCAATGCCTGCTCGACCGTCTTGATCGCAACCGGCGTATCCTCGAGGTTCAGCGTGCAGGCTTCCTCGCAAGGGGCCGGGCAAACGCGACCCGTGAATTCCGGGAAATTGTTGGTCAGATGCAGGTTGCGGATCGCCTGATCCCAATTGTTGTTATAGACGAGATCGTTCCAGTCCGGGATCTGGTTATGCACCGGACAGCCCGTCGGGCCATGGCAGAACGGAATGCCGCAATCCATGCAGCGCGCCGCCTGCTTCTGCACTTCGCCATCCGTCATCGGAATGGTGAATTCCCGGAAGTGACGGATACGATCCGACGCTGGCTGGTACTTCGCTACCTGCCGGTCAATTTCAAGAAAACCAGTTACCTTACCCATTCTCTTACTCCCCTCGGCCTGCGACCAGCGCGTGGTCGGCTTTGCCGGAAGTTGCCCTGTCTGCCGCATCATCTTCCAATGCGCTGGCATGCAAGGGCGTTGTTATCTCTCATGTGGCTAAGGGCACCCGACCCAAAGGCCGGGTTCCACTTTTCAGGATCATGTCCTATTCAGCCGCGACACCGATCCGCATACGCTCCATGTCTTCCAGAGCACGGCGGTATTCGACCGGCATGACTTTCACGAATTTGGGACGATAGCTCTCCCAATTGTCGAGAATATCTTTCGCCCGCGTCGAGCCGGTGTAATGCAGATGATTGGCGATCAGCTGCACCAGACGTTCCTCGTCATGATGGGTCATGTTGGCCGAAACGTCCACACGGCCCTTGTGCATGAGGTCGCCGCCATGGTGATGCAGCTTTTCGAGGATGTCGTCTTCTTCCGGAACCGGTTCCAGTTCGACCATCGCCATGTTGCAGCGCTGGGCGAAATCGCCTTCCTCGTCAAGCACGTAGGCGACGCCGCCCGACATACCGGCCGCAAAGTTGCGACCCGTCTGACCGATAACCACGACGACACCGCCGGTCATGTATTCGCAGCCGTGGTCGCCCACGCCTTCGACAACCGTAACCGCGCCGGAGTTGCGGACGGCGAAACGTTCGCCTGCAACGCCGCGGAAGTAGCACTCGCCTTCAAGCGCACCGTAGAGCACGGTATTGCCGACGATGATGGAGTCCTCGGCAACGATACGCGTGTCTTCCGGTGGACGGATGACGATGCGGCCACCCGAAAGGCCCTTGCCGACATAGTCGTTGCCATCGCCGATCAGCTCGAACGAGACGCCGCGCGCCAGGAACGCACCGAAAGACTGGCCAGCCGTACCGCGGAGCGTAACGGCGATGGTGTCTTCCGGCAGACCCTTGTGGCGGAAGCGCTTGGCAACTTCGCCGGAAAGCATCGCACCGGCAGAACGGTCGACATTCTTGATATCGATGTCGATCTTGACCGGCTGGCGGTCTTCCAGTGCGGGCATAGCCTCGGCAATCAGCTTGCGATCAAGGACATCCTCAATCGGGTGATGCTGACGCTCGGTCCAGTAGATTTCGTGCTTCTCGGCTTCAGGCTTGTAGAAGATGCGGCTGAAATCGAGACCCTTGGCTTTCCAATGGTCGATCATGGCCTGCTTTTCCAGAAACTCGGTCTCGCCGATAATCTGTTCCAGCTTGGTGAAGCCCATCTCGGCAAGCAAGGCACGCACCTCTTCCGCCAGATAGAAGAAGAAATTGATGACGTGTTCCGGCGTCCCCTTGAAGCGCTTGCGCAGAACCGGGTCCTGCGTTGCCACGCCCACCGGGCAGGTGTTCAGATGACACTTGCGCATCATGATGCAACCGGCAGCAATCAGCGGAGCGGTCGAGAAACCGAACTCATCCGCACCGAGCAGCGCGCCAATAATGACGTCGCGACCGGTGCGCAAGCCGCCATCGACCTGCAATGCCACGCGGGAGCGAAGCCCGTTCAGCACCAGCGTCTGGTGGGTTTCGGCAAGGCCAATTTCCCAGGGACTTCCGGCATGTTTCAGCGAGGTAAGCGGCGAAGCGCCCGTACCGCCATCATAACCCGACACGGTGATATGGTCGGCACGCGCCTTGGCAACACCGGCAGCAACCGTGCCCACACCCACTTCCGACACCAGCTTGACCGAGATATCGGCAGCAGGATTGACGTTCTTCAGGTCGTAGATCAGCTGCGCCAGATCTTCGATCGAGTAGATGTCATGGTGCGGCGGCGGCGAAATGAGGCCGACTCCCGGCGTTGAGTGACGGGTCTTGGCGATGGTCGCATCGACCTTGTGTCCCGGCAGCTGACCGCCTTCACCCGGCTTTGCACCCTGCGCAACCTTGATCTGGATCAGATCGGAGTTGACCAGATATTCCGTCGTCACACCGAAACGGCCAGAAGCCACCTGCTTGATGGCAGAGCGTTCCGGGTTCGGCTTGCCATCCGGCAGTGGATAGAAGCGATCCGGCTCCTCACCACCCTCGCCGGTGTTCGATTTGCCGCCAATCGCGTTCATGGCGCGGGCCAGCGTTGTGTGGGCTTCTCTGGAGATTGAGCCGAACGACATTGCCCCTGTCGAGAAACGCTTGACGATTTCCGTCGCCGGTTCGACCTCATCGATGGAAACCGGCTTCAGGCCGCGCTCTTCGGCGAAACGAATATTGAACAGGCCGCGAATGGTCTTTGCCTGCGCCGACTTGGAGTCGAGCATGCGTGTATATTCAGTGAAGGTCTCCGGGTTGGAGGTGCGCACTGCATGCTGCAGTCTGGCGACTGCATCCGGCGACCACAGGTGGGCCTCGCCGCGCATACGGTAGGCATATTCACCGCCAACTTCCAGCGAGGTCAGGAGAACCGGATCGCTGCCGAAAGCGTCGGTGTGGCGACGTACGGTTTCTTCCGCGATTTCATCGAGACCAACGCCTTCAATACTCGTTGCCGTGCCGAAGAAGAACTTGTCGACAAAGCCCGTCTGCAAACCGACGGCATCGAAAATTTGCGCGCCGCAATAGGACTGATAGGTCGAGATGCCCATCTTGGACATGACCTTGAGCATGCCCTTGCCGATGGACTTGATGTAGCGCTTGACCACTTCATCCTCGTCCACTTCCGGCGGGAACTCGCGACGGCGATGCATGTCGAGCAGCGTGTCGAAGGCGAGATAAGGATTAATCGCCTCGGCACCGTAGCCAGCGAGGCAGCAGAAATGATGTATTTCGCGCGGCTCGCCCGATTCCACCACCAGACCTACCGAAGTGCGCAGGCCCTTGCGGATCAGGTGATGGTGCACGGCTGCCGTCGCCAGAAGAGCCGGGATCGGAATGCGATCCGGACCAACCTGACGATCCGACAGGATGACGATGTTGTAGCCACCGTGAACAGCCGCCTCGGCACGGTCACAAAGGCGTTCGATGGCGCCGTGCATACCGGCTGCCCCTTCACCCGTATTGTAGGTGATGTCGAGCGTCTTGGTGTCGAAGCGGTCTTCCGTGTGGCCGATGGAACGAATCTTTTCCAGATCGCCATTGGTCAGGATCGGCTGGCGCACTTCCAGACGCTTGCGGCGTGACGTGCCGACAAGGTCGAAAATATTCGGACGCGGGCCGATGAACGAGACAAGGCTCATCACCAGTTCTTCGCGGATCGGATCGATCGGCGGGTTGGTGACCTGCGCGAAGTTCTGCTTGAAATAGGTGAACAGCATCTTCGACTTGTCGGACATGGCCGAAATCGGCGTATCCGTACCCATCGAACCGATGGCTTCCTGACCGGTCGTGGCCATGGGCGACATCAACAGCTTGGTATCTTCCTGCGTGTAGCCGAAGCTCTGCTGCCGGTCGAGAAGGCTCACATCCTTGCGCAGCGCACGTGGTTCGACCGGATTGAGGTCTTCCAGAATGAGCTGTGTGTTGGCGAGCCACTGCTTGTAAGGGTGCTTTTGCGCGATCTGGGACTTGATTTCCTCGTCCGAAACGATGCGGCCCTCTTCCATATCGATCAGCAGCATGCGGCCTGGCTGGAGACGCCACTTCTTGACGACTTTCTTTTCCTCGACCGGCAAAACACCGGCTTCCGAAGCCAGAATGACGAAATCATCGTCCGTCACGATATAGCGCGCCGGACGCAGGCCGTTGCGGTCGAGCGTCGCGCCAATCTGGCGACCGTCCGTGAAAGCCACCGCTGCCGGACCGTCCCATGGTTCCATCAGTGCTGCATGATATTCATAGAACGCGCGGCGTTCATCCGACATCAGCTTGTTGCCTGACCATGCTTCCGGGATCAGCATCATCATCGCATGGGCAAGGCTGTAGCCGCCCTGGTGCAGGAATTCGAGCGCATTGTCGAAGCAAGCCGTGTCCGACTGGCCTTCGTAGGAAATCGGCCAGAGCTTGGAAATGTCGTTGCCGAACAGTTCCGAGTCCACCGAAGCCTGACGTGCAGCCATCCAGTTGACGTTACCGCGCAGCGTGTTGATTTCGCCGTTATGCGCAACCATGCGGTATGGGTGCGCCAGACGCCAGGACGGGAAGGTGTTGGTGGAGAAGCGCTGATGCACCAGCGCCACCGCGCTTTCGAAACGCGGGTCTTTCAGATCCTGATAATAGGCACCGACCTGATAAGCGAGGAACATGCCCTTGTAGACGACCGTACGCGCCGACATGGACACGACATAGAAGCCCTTATCGTCGCCGTCATTTTCCTGATAGATACGGTTGGAAATGACCTTGCGCAGAACGAACAGACGGCGCTCGAAATCGTCATCCGTCTCCAGCATCGGATTGCGTCCGATGAAGACCTGAACGTGAAACGGTTCGGTTGCGGCAATATCCGGCGCCTTGGAAAGGGACGAATTGTCGACAGGCACTTCGCGCAGGCCGATAAAGGTCTGGCCTTCGGCAGCGATGACTTCCTTGACGATCTCTTCAATATGGGCACGCAATTCTGGATCGCGCGGCATGAACAGATAGCCGACGCCGTAATGACCGGGCTGCGGCAGATCGATGCCCTGGCGCGCCATTTCCTCGCGGAAGAAGCGATCCGGAATCTGCACGAGAATGCCGGCGCCATCGCCCATCAGCGGGTCGGCACCAACCGCACCACGATGGGTGAGGTTTTCCAGCATCTTGAGGCCGTTTTCAACGACCTGATGCGACTTCTTGCCCTTCATATGCGCAATAAAGCCAACGCCGCACGCATCATGTTCGTTGCGCGGATCGTAAAGTCCTTGCGCTGCGGGCAAACCCGCCGCTGTTGTTTTTCGCGTCGTTCGGTTGGGAGCGGTCGTCGCAGCTTTGACCGTTCCGTTCTGTACGTTGTGAGAAACCACATTCGATACAGATGGCGTCAAATGCGTCATCGTCATTCCCTCCGTTTGGCCCTCATCATGAGGTGCGCGATCAGTATATACCGAGATGGTGTGACAACCATCCCGCCGTTGCTTTACGTATAAAGGAAGCCTTATCGACAAGGCGTTGGACGAGGTCCCGGGCGAGCGGCAAAGCCGGTGCGAGGAACGATGTTTAGCGCCTTATTCTCATCAGGCTTGGACAGACGACACTCAGCCCACCAGAAAATGGCGTACTAGAATTCCTCCTGTCGCGGTCGGGGCGCCTGTTACCGCCAGGCTATGTGCCTGCCAGTACGGCGCCTCTTTCTGAAACTTTTCGGAGAGCGTTGTGTCGCTTCCGTCTGCATCAGCGTTTAATTGGACAGTATTGCTGTCCTAATTACGTATGACAGAATTCAAATTGCCTCACAAGATGGAAACGCAATTTTTCTCAGCAGCTTCCGTAATAAAATATCAAAAGCTGTGATTTTACTGGATTTTAATTGCGTTTAGTGGCCATTGCGTCAGTTTGGCGCGCTTTTGCCTGTCCCTTGAATGCCTAAAAAATAGGCATGTTGATGACATTTTTCGCGCAAGCCGGACCTTAACCGCTTCTGTCAGACAGGTTATAGAAACATCGACTGTGCGACAGCCCATTCAACCCATCTGGAGGAACACGTGTATTTTGCGTCAGACAATTGGGCAGGCGCCCACCCGAAAATCGCCGAGAGCCTTTCGTTGCATGCTGCAGGTTTTGCGGCAGCCTATGGCGCAAGCGAACTCGACAAGCGCGTCGAGCAGCGCTTCAACGAATTGTTCGAGCGCGAAGTGGCCGTCTTTTTCGTCGGCACCGGAACGGCCGCCAACTCGCTGGCGCTGGCCAGCGTCAACCGTCCGGGCGGCGTTTCGCTGGTGCATCGCGAAGCGCACGTCATCGAGGATGAATGCGGCGCGCCTGAATATTTCACCGGCGGCGCACGTCTGCATCCGATTGACGGCGCGCATGGCCGCATCGACCCCGAACTTCTCAAGCGCGAACTGAAGCGGTTCAATCCGGCTTTCGTTCATGCTGGGCAGCCCATGGCCGTCAGCATCACGCAGGCGACCGAAGTTGGTACGCTCTACCAGCCCGAACATATCGCCACCATTTCCAAGATCTGCCGCGATGCCGGTCTGCCACTGCATATGGACGGCGCACGCTTTGCCAATGCGCTTGTTTCGCTGGACATGACACCAGCCGAAATGACCTGGAAACAGGGCGTGGACATCGTTTCCTTCGGTGGTACGAAAAACGGCTGCTGGTGCGCCGAAGCATTGGTCTTCATGGACCCGGCCCGCGCCAAGGACCTACCGTTCATCCGCAAACGCGCAGCACAGCTCTTTTCCAAGACACGCTTTGTGGCAGCGCAATTCGATGCTTACCTGCGAGACGATCTCTGGCTGGAACTGGCACGCCACTCCAATGCACTCGCCGCGCGCCTCGCCGGCCATATCAATGCGTCGAGCCAGATGCGCCTTGCCTGGAAGCCGGAAGCCAATGAGGTCTTCGCCATCATGAAACAGTCGGTCTATGACCGTCTGAGCAATGCTGGAGCGATTTTCTACGACTGGAACCCGCCGCATTCGGAAGTGAACCGCATCAGCGACGGCGAAATTTTCGCCCGCTTTGTGACGAGCTTCGCCAACACGGAAGAAGATGTCGACCGGTTCGCCGACTTGATCGCCTGACGCTCTTTCGTATCTGTCAAAATGAAAAAGGCGGCGCTTCAAGCACCGCCTTTTCTTATTCATTCTCAACCAAGCTTAATGCGCGGTTTTCGCCTCGATCTGCTGAGCGCTGTCGGAGCCAGCCTTGGCAACTTCGATCTTGCGCGGTTTCATCTGTTCTGGAATCTCGCGCTTGAGATCGATGTGCAGGAGACCGTTCTTGAGGCTCGCACCGGCGACTTCAACGAAGTCGGCAAGCTGGAAACGGCGCTCGAAAGCACGTGAGGCGATACCACGATAGAGAACTTCACCGATATCGGAAGCATTTTCATCCGCCTTCTGACCCTTGATCGTCAGCAGGTTGCGATGCGCTTCGATTTCGAGTTCACTTTCGGAAAAGCCCGCGACCGCCATGGTGATGCGATAGGTGTTCTCACCCGTGCGCTCGATATTATACGGCGGATAGGACTGGTTACCTTCCGGCGAAGCGAGCGTATCAAGCATGGAGAAGAGCCGATCGAAACCGACCGTGGAACGATAGAGCGGGGAAAAATCTACGTGACGCATGTATTAGCCCTCCTTTAGAGCGACATGATGCTTGTTTCAGCATGATCTGTTCCGAAGAGCGCTGAGCGCATTCGGGACCATACACGGCGGCGAAACTCCCTTATGGCGAATTCCTTGATGCCGGCGGCCCCTTCCAGGCGACCGCAAAACTCATTTGGGAACGGTTCTTTTTCATTTCAAGGCCGCGTGCGTGCGAAGCTTGCGAAACACGGGCTGTCACGCCGCGTAATAACTCCTGATCAATAGGGGCCTACATTTTGGGGGATTCGCCGCACGATGAACCCAAAATGAACATCATCTTTGGCGAGCGTTCAGCCGCTTGGGGCTAATGTCCCACCATGCCTGCTGCAAAGCGGGTTCATTAAAGGATCACGGTTATGAGAAAAGCTGTTCTCGCTTTTGCCGCACTTGCTACCGTCGCGACAGGGATTGCGACACCCACCCTTGCAGCCGATAGCGGCCTGCGCGTTCAGATTCAATATTACGATGATGACGGCTATCGTCCGCCGCGTCCATATCCGGGTCCACGCCCTGATTGGGATGGTGGCCCGGATCGCCGCCCGGGCTGGGGCGACGATTATGGTCGTCGCGACATCATGGGACCGCGTCGTATCGCACGCTCGCTGGAACGCCGCGGCTATGATGTCGGCGACATGCGCCTTAACCGCGACACCTATTTCGTGCGCGCCACAAGGCCGAACGGCCGCCGCGTCATCGTCATGGTCGATGCTTATTCAGGCCGCATTGTCGGTGAACGCCGCCCTGGCGGATACTGAGCACCTTCTTCAAATTTTCTCTACAGACCAGCTGGTGTAACGTCCCTTGCATCGGCTGTTCTTTGAGCCGGAAGTTCGTTCTCGAACTTCCGGTTACTTTTTATCATCAATTGCCCCATTATGCTGGAGCCCCATATCCCAATCTGAAGCAGAAAGGTTCGCAATCGGATGTCGGAACTACTTTTCGAAACCGATGCAAATCCGATTCCGCACGGAATTAAAGCCGGACTGCTTGAAGCGAAGGGCGGCAAGACCCTGCGCTATGCCATTCTGAAAGCCGACGCAAAACCGATACGGGGAACCGTGGTCCTGCTTCAGGGACGTAACGAATTCATCGAAAAATACTTCGAAACCATGACCGATCTGACCGCGCGCGGCTTCACGGTCGTAACTTTCGACTGGCGCGGACAAGGCGGCTCGCACCGGTTGCTGAAGGACCGCCAGCGCGGCTATGTCCGCAGTTTCGAAGACTATTCCGACGATCTCGACCTTATCCTTGACCAGATCGCCTTGCCTGACTGTCCCCCGCCCTTCTACATTCTCGGCCATTCCGCCGGTGCGCTTGTGGCGCTTTCTTCGATGGGCAGACTGACATCGCGCATCAGCCGCATGGTGCTGTGCGCGCCCTTCATGGGGCTTGATGGGCAAAGGCTCAGCGATGACAATGTACGCCGCATCGCCTCCGCCTTTCGATGGCTCGGCCTCGGCCAAGTTTACGCATCCGGCGGACGCAGACTGGCTTCGCGTCCCTTTGCAGGCAATCCGCTGACCAGCGACCCGGCACGCTTCATGCGTAATATGGAAATTCCACGCCTTCACCCGGATCTTGCGCTTGGCGGTCCGACCGCCCGGTGGCTCTGGAGCGCTCTCGAAACGTCTCGGCGCATCAATCAGCCGGATTTCTATAATGGACCCACAGTACCGGTCCTCATCGTTGCCGCTGGCGCAGACCGCGTGGTTTCCACATCGGTGATCGAACGTTTTGTCGCCCGCACGCGCAATGTCTCACTGACGACAATTACCGGCGCACGTCATGAGATGCTTCAGGAAGCCGACTTTTATCGTGAGCAGCTCTGGGCCGCCTTCGATGCCTTCATTCCGGGCTCGTCAGAGGTCGAAACCATGCCGGAGACCATTGAGCCCCTGGCCTCCGGTATTTAGAGCGATTTCGCCTGCGGTAGAAGCATTGAAATCGCTCTAAATGTTTGTTTTTACGCATTATCCGACGCTGAACCGCTTCGCACTTTTGCTGGAAATGCTCTTATCAGCTATTCAGCAAATCAAGCGCTGCCCTGTGCAGTTCAGGAGAAGCAGCTGCCACGACATCGCCGCCCTTTTCCGCCGGGCTGCCATCGCGTTGCGTCACCACACCGCCAGCCTGCTCAATCAGCGGAATGAGAGCGACAATGTCATAGGGCTGGAGACCCGCTTCAACCACGATATCGGCAAAGCCGCTTGCCAGCATGGCGAAGGCATAGCAATCGACCCCATAGCGGGACAGACGCACCGCGCTTTCCAGCCGATCAAATCCCTTGCGGCTTTCACCCTTGAAAAGAGCAGGCGTCGTCGTAAACATCGTTGCATCGGCCAAGGTTGCATTCTTGCGCACCGACAGACGGCGAGGCGCGTCTTCGCCGCCATTACGCGCGAGATAAGCACCATTACCATCGCTGTAGAACAACTCGCCGGTGAAGGGCTGCGACATCATTCCCGCCGTGGCATCGCCATCGACAGTCAGTCCCAAAAGCGTGCCCCAGACCGGCAGGCCGGAAATGAAAGCACGGGTCCCATCAATGGGATCGATGACCCAGACATGGCTGCGGTCAATATTCTCCGGCCCGTATTCTTCCCCAAGAATACCATGGTCGGGAAAAACACTGCCAATAACAGCACGAATCGCACGCTCCGCCGCCCGGTCCGCTTCAGTCACAGGATCGAAACCAACGCTATATTTGTTGTCGATTTCCGTCAGCTGACGAAAACGCGGAAGCGTCTGAGCAGATGCCGCTGCAGCCACTTCGGAAAAAAATGCCTTATCGATCAGCAACCCCGAACTCCTGTTTCCAACACATGGCGCATACTTATGCAAACCATGCTAATTTTGCCTACATAATGAGCATAATGAAATTAGCCCAAAAAATATGCGCATTTTCTTGACGTTACCGCCATTCGGACGTAACTTAAATCCCAGACAGGTTTTCCTGTCGATGCCTTTCGGGGCATTTCCTCCCTAGTCTTTGACCGCGCTCGTATCGTTCGGGCGCGGTTCTTTTTATCTGCGAGAGGCGCTCGTCGGAACGGATTATTCTGCGGCCAGAGGCGGCGCGATAAAGAGATCGTCCGGCAGGGATGTCAGGTCGCTCAGAAACCCATGCAGATCGGCACAGAGCGTTTCGAAACCGGCAAGCTTATGCAGGTTCTGCTCGTTCACATAAAGACTGCGATTGATCTCGATCTGGAGAGCGTGGCAAGCCATGGCAGGCCGCCCGTAATGCTCCGTGATGAACCCGCCAGCATAGGGCTTGTTGTGCGCAACAGTGTAGCCCAGATCCTGCAGCAGATCGATGGCAGCCTGCGTCAGCCTTTCACTGCACGAGCGACCGAAACGATCACCAACGATGAAATCCGGACGCGATCGGACTTCGCCGGGCCGCGCGCCGCCGGGCATCGAATGGCAGTCAATCAGAACCGCATAACCGAAACGCTGACGGGTGGACTGAAGCAGTGCATCAAGCGTCTGGTGGTAAGGCTTGTAGAGGTCTTCGATACGGTAAAATGCTTCGGCGAGCGGAATGCGCCCCGGATAAATCAGCTGACCCTCACCGACCAGACGCGGCACCGTGCCAAGCCCGCCTGCAACGCGCGCCGACTGGCTATTGACGAAAGGCGGCAATGGCTCGGTGAACATGCGCGGATCGAGTTCATAGGCTTCGCGATTCACATCGAGAAACGCACGCGGAAAATGCGCCTTGAGCAAGGGCGCACCGAGCCGCATGGCGGAAGCAAAAAGCTCATCGACATAACAGTCTTCCGAATGACGTATGCTCAAGGCGTCGAGACGCGACAATTCGACGAAAGAATGCGGGTAATAGCGTCCGCTATGCGGTGAATTGAAGACGAACGGAATGCGCTGTTCCGCCGGAGCGCATATCTCGAAGGGCGGTATCAGACTAAAATCGCGCTCCAAACTCATTCTTCACCCGTTTTCGGCCAGAACATCCAGGCCATTCGACGACGATCCACGTCAGTATTATAACAAATTACGTCAGGCGGCCCATGCGTGCAAATGGCTGGCAGCCGAATCTTCCGGCCTTTGCATGGCGTGCATATGCGACAATCCTGTCACACTAAACAGCTTGTTGCCAAATACGCGCCATAACAATTAACATTCGCGCGAGCATTCATTCCATATTTACCAAAGAAGCGTTTTCTACGGTGGATATTGAGTCGTTAAGGGTCAGCTTTTGGGCGATGAACACGACACAGAATTCGGACGGAACAATGAAGAGAATCCTTCTAGCTGAAGATGACAATGATATGCGCCGCTTCCTCGTCAAGGCGTTGGAAAAAGCCGGCTATCACGTGACGCACTTCGACAACGGCGCGAGTGCCTATGAAAGATTGCAGGAAGAGCCTTTCTCCCTTCTGCTGACCGATATTGTCATGCCGGAAATGGACGGCATCGAACTGGCGCGGCGCGCGACAGAAATCGACCCGGATCTGAAGATCATGTTCATTACGGGCTTCGCCGCTGTCGCCCTCAACCCCGATTCGGACGCGCCGCGCGACGCAAAGGTGCTTTCCAAGCCGTTCCACCTGCGTGACCTGGTGAACGAAATAGAAAAAATGCTGATCGCCGCCTGAGGCGATCCCACTGATTTGCGGCCCTTTGTTTTGTCATCAACAAAAAGACGAAAAAACTTCATAAAAGGGCATTGACGGGCGCAACGCGATATGGTGTATGCGCCACATCGAATGGGCGTGTAGCTCAGCGGGAGAGCACTACGTTGACATCGTAGGGGTCACAGGTTCAATCCCTGTCACGCCCACCATTCGATCCCCTTGGAATTATTGCGATAACTTGGCTCGACTGAGCATTGGTTCCAGAACAGGTTTTCAGTCTGGCAACTTAAAAAAGCATGACTGCGCGACGGTGCTTGTATCGGCAAATGCCGATTGCTCAGAGTTTCCTGACATTCATTCTAAAGATCAAAAAAATCTCATCGTCACGTTCGCATAAGACGCCCTGTTTCTTCAAAAAAACCGCATCGTTTTTCCGCCCTCCTGAGCATCAATCTGCTTGGGATGGGATACGCCTGCGATCAGTACGATAACGCCGCCCATTATCCTACAAGCCCAGGGCTACTCGTTCGCCAGAGCGCGTCTGCGCAATCACAGACATATCCGGCTTGCTACCGATAACTGCTTCGATCTGATTCTTGTCCATGAGGCTGAACGCAGTTGCCCAGGTATCGGCTCGCGCTGCATCACGGGCAACCACAGTCACCCGGCGATAAAGTGCCGCTGAGAATCCGGTTTTTGGGTTGAGCAAATGGTTAAACCGTCCGGACTCCTCAAACTGAAAGCCCGTGAAGCTGGATGTCGCGAGCGCCTGATTGCGGATATCAACATACTCTTCGGCAGCAGCTCCGGCTTCCAGATCGGCGATGCCAATGCGCCATGCCGTGCCGTCAGGTCTTGAGCCGAGAGCGCGATACTCCCCCATATCGACCAGTGCATGTTGGGCCGCTGCCCTTTGCAACAATGCCGTCACGCGGTCGGTGACATAGCCCTGCGCAATACCGTTTAGCGTCAGAGACATAGATGGCTTGGAGAATGCAATGCGGTTATCATCGAATAGAACGTGACCGAACCCTACCTTCGCCAGCGCTTCATCCCAAAGCTGTCGCGATGGTCCGTCGGGAGAAGGATGTTCTTGCGAGAAATGCTTTTTCAGACAGTTCCAAAGGGGCTGTACCGTCGGATCGAAAAGGCCGTCGCTGGCCTGCCAGCATTCATGGCAGATACGCAATACCTCGACCAGATCAGGCGAAGGCGATGCCAGCGCCCCATTGCGATTAAGTTCGGCAAGTTCTGAATCTTCACGATAGAGGCTGAAGATGTTCTCCAGCCTTTCCGCTTCTTGAACAACTTCGCGCAGCAACCTTTCGGCAATCGAACGATCCGGATGATAGAGTATGATCTTGGCAGGTGCCCCCATCGCCTGGCCACGCCAGATGATGGGCTCAGGAAGGTCGAGTGAAACTGCGTGTTTTGGAGTGGCCCAGAACACTACTCCAGCCGCACCACCCGCAAGTACAAGCCGACGACTGACACGCTGTCCACCTTCAATGCGCATGGCTTTCGGCTCCAAGATCGGAGGGCCGCACCGACTGACCGCCGAGAACGTAATCCTCCGGTATTTCGGTAAAAGTGCTAATACGGCCGCCCTTTTCCGCAACGAACTTCTCCGCTGCTTCTCGTGTCGAAAACGGTACGGCCTCCTGTGCCCCCATTCCACCGACAGCAGCGCTTTCAATCACGAAAAAGGCTTTGCGCGCATCGACCCAGTTTTCCGCTCCCGGCTCTTCCCAGCTTGGCGCTTTCGCCATATCTGAAACATAGATCGCCGCGATCCCTTTTGGCTCCTCAGGCAGCATCGTAAAGGCGAGCGTATCACGGGCGGAAGAGAACCATACTGCCTCGTTTGTCGGCTCTAGAATAATTTGCCCCTTGGGGCCGGGGTGCTCCAGAACATTCATTCCGCAATATCGGCCCATTGCGCTTTCCGTCAGCGCGAAAGGAGCCATCACGGCATCATTCTTTTCGTCCGGAGAACATCCTGTAAGCAGAACCAGAAACAGGGGAGCAAGAAACAGAGCGCGTTTCATAATTCTTTCCTCGAGAAAACCAGCATGGAAAGGGACAGTGGCAGCATGACCCAGAGGCCGAGCGCTAGCGTCAGAGCTGGAGCCGAGAGTGTAGCGTTACCGGCTATTCCGCCCATGCCAGTTAAAGATCCGGCCTGTCCGAGACCGAAGTTGAGAAGCCGGTAGGAGTCGGCTGGATTGAGAAGAAGCAGACCGTTGAGTATGCCACCGCCAACAATGCGGCCCTGATCGAAAACCAGCAGAGCAAGAAGTGCTGCGTCATAGATCAGCACGAAGAACAGCCAGACGCCGATGGCGATACCTGCTGCCGTGCTTCGCTCCCGCACCAAGGTGCTTGCAAGAAAACCGATGGCGATGAACACGGCTCCCAGCAGGACCGACGAGATAATAAGTTTGAACAGCGACAGCCAGCTTCCAGCATCCACGCCGGCCCCGGTCACGATCAGCGCCACAGCCGCCGCGCCGTACCCGAACAATGTCGCGAAGGACAGAATAGCAAGCTGACCGATGAATTTGCCAAGAACCAGCTGAAACCGGCTTATGGGATAGCTCAGAAGCAGCAGCATCGTGCCGCGTTCCATTTCACCGACGATTGCATCATGCGAAATGAGAAGGGCAATGAGAGGGATGAGAAAGATAGTCAAGCTGGAGAGGCTGACGATCACAACGTCCAGCTTGCTCGCGGCAACCGAACTCCCGGTGGGTGCGCTGCCGAGAAAAGTCATGCTCAAGGCTAATGCCGCAAGCAATAGCGTTGTCGCCAGAACCCAGCGATTGCGCAACCCTTCCTGAATTTCCTTGGAAGCGATTATGAGAATATTGTTCATTCCGCTGCCTCCGCGAGGGCCGCTTCCCCGGCATTGAGGAAGTGGGCGTAAAGTTCGTCCAGCGTCGGCGGAACGAGATCAAGTTCCGTGAGATTGTCGTTCATGGCCACGATTTCACGGACAAGAGCCATCTTGCCTTCCGTCGGAGCTTCCGTTTCAAAGATATCCGGGCCGAGACGATGCCAGCGCAATGCAGCATTGGCGGTTGTCGAAGGCAACCGGGAGACGTCTGGCGTCTGCACCCGTATGCGAAGCGGTAATTGTGAAATCCGGCGCAACGCATCGATGGAGCCATCGGCAATGATCTTGCCCTTGTTCGCGATGATGACGCGCCCGACCTTGGTTTCCAGTTCGGTCAAGGCATGGGATGACATGAGGATTGTCGCGCCTTTGCTCCGCAATTCTTCAAGAACTTCATAGAAGCTCTGCCGCAAGGCGGGGTCGAGACCGGTCGTCGGCTCGTCAAGCAACAGAACGGATGGTTGCCCGAGCAATGCCTGAGCAAGCCCCAGTCGCTGGCGCATCCCCTTCGAATAGGTGCCGACCCGCCTGTTTGCGGCATGGGCAAGGCCGACGCGCTCCAGCAGTTCTACATTTTGGGCAACCGGCATTCTCTTGAGCCGCGCATAGAAGCCGAGCGTTTCCGCTCCAGTCAGCGCCAGATTGAAAGAGACGTGCTCAGGCAGATAGCCAAGCCGCAATCTGGCGGCAAAGGCACCGGTCGCCGGATCCTCGCCCAACACGCGAACCGCGCCCTTGGTCGGGCGGATCAGACCGAGCATGAGCTTTATCATCGTCGTTTTTCCAGCACCATTATGGCCGACCAGCGCAATGCTTTCTCCAGCGTGGAGGCGGAAACTCGCATCGCTGATAGCATTGAACCCGCCATAGGACTTTGTGACCTGATCAAGAATGACAGTCTCAGTCATTTGGTTTTCCTTTCGCCGGATCGGCCGGATGCGGCGGCTTCATAAGGGGATAGCTATCGACGACACCGCCCGGCAAAAGCGCCGGGAACTGGGTCTGTGCCCAGCGGATTGTCTCGATTGCCGGACTATTGATGAGAATTTTTGCCTGTGGCGCAGTCCACAAAACCTTGTCGATCAGATCATTGGGCCGGTAAGGGCTGTCAGCGATACCATCGCCATTGAGATCGAAGGCCGGATTGTCGCTCCAATAATTGCCGCGTCCATTGACCGACCAGTCGAGGTTGCGCGTGCCGACATATTTCACCTGATTGCGGTTGTTGATGAAGGCGTTGCCGCTCATGGCATTGCCCTCGGAACCGGCAGTAAAGTGAATGCCTATGCTGCAGTTCTCGAAACTGTTTTCGGTGAACTTGTTCTTGTTGGCGTTGTAAATGAAAACGCATTTTTCCGGACCGAGCCGCGAGGTTTCGCCCGTCTGGGTTTCCGTCTGGTCGTCCGCAGGAAGACCGTGTTCAGCCTTCTGAACACCGGCATCAAGCCAGCGATCTATCGGTTGCATGCGCCCGATCACGCGATTACCGGAAATGACCGAACTGTTTGCATAATTGAGCAACAAGCCATGATCCCGGTCGCCGTCAGACAGGTTGTCCAGCACCTTGAGACGGTTGGTGTACATGATCGCGAAACCAACCGAATTGTTGCGCGAAACATTGCCGATGACCTGACTGTCATCCGTGTACATGTAATGGACGGCGAACCTGACATTCTCCATCACATTGTCGCGAAAGATATTCTTGCGGCTGGCATTGGTATAGATGCCGTCGCGCCCGTAGCGAATGACGTTGCCGATAACCTGTGCGCCGGGCGCATTCCAGATGGAAACGCCGCTACCGGTTTGGGCCATCCGCACGCCTCGACGGCCAACGATCTCATTGCCGCTCGCGATGGAATTTGCGGCGCCATGCAAATAAATCCCGTAGAGGTTATCGATTAGTCGATTGTTCTCGACGCGTGCGCCCGTGGCGGTTTTGGCCACGAAAACTCCGGAGTTGAGGTCGGGCATGTTATCGCCCGAACCGCGCACTTCCAGCCCGCGCACAATCGCGTCCGGCGCGTTGACCGTTATGGCATTGCCCGAGCCAAGTCCGTCCACAATGGCGCCCTGCTCGCCGGTCAGTTCAATGGCGCGGTCGATCGTAACCGCGCCATTGTGCTTGCCTTTCAGAAGCCGGACGACATCGCCCGGCTCCGCTTTGTCGATAGCCGCCTGTACGCCTTCGCCTGCTACGACATCGATCTGCCGTGCCTGCAAACCGTCGCAAAGAACGACGGTCAGCAGCATTGCGGCACTGAAGGACTGAAACCGGCGGGGGAACCTCATGGCAGTCAGGCCTTCTTCGGTTCCACGAGCATCCGGCCCTTCATTTCCATGTGCATGGCGTGGCAGAACCACGAGCAGTAATACCACCACACGCCCGGCTTGTTGGCCGTGAAGGTGACAGACGCGGTCGCCTGTGGTCCGATCTCCATGTTGACCCCGTAATTGATGATGGCGAAGCCGTGCGTAAGATCTTCGATCTCGTCGATATTGGTGACATACACCGTCACCTCATCGCCCTGCTGGACGGTGAACTCGGTTAGACCGAAGGCTGGCGCGGCAGACGTCATATAAACGCGCACCTTATTGCCATCCCGGATCACCTCATTCGCGTCCATCAGGTCGAGGCCATCGGCTTTCGCCTGAGTGACAGCATCGGCGAAGAATGGATCCTCACGGCTCCAGAAGTTGACGGGATTGATCTTGGAGCGATGAACAATCGTTGCATCGTGCGGTTCGGCAAAACTTGGTCCGTCATGGACAATCACCATCTTCTCACCGGAAATATCGATGAGCTGGTCATTTTCCGGCTTGAGTGGGCCGACATTGAGATAGCGATCCTTGGAGAACTTGTTGAGCGAGATCAGCCACTGACCGTCGGCTTCCTTGGTTTGCCCCATGGAAGTGTGATTGTGACCGGGCTGATAATGCACATCGAGTTTCTGACGGATCGGATCGACCTTTTCACCCTTGAAGGCTCGCTTGGCGTCCTCGATATTCCATTTGCAGATCTGGCTGTCGATGAAGAGCGTTGTATAGGCGTTGCCCTTGCCATCATAAGCCGTATGCAATGGCCCAAGTCCGAGTTCAGGTTCCGCAACCACAGCATCGCGGGGCTTGATCTTGTCGTCGAAAAGCTCATCGAACTTGCGAACGTCGAACACGGTAACGGTCGGCGACAACTTGCCGTTGGCAACCACATGGATACCGTCTGGCGCAGTGTTGATGCCATGCGGGCTGTTCGGCACAGGAATGTAACGCGTATATTTGGAACCGTGACGTCCATCGATGACCGGCACACCGTTGATTTCCTTGAAATCACCCTTGGCAACCGCCTCTTCGATACGCTTCAGGTTGAAGATGACGATCCAGTCCTGCTCGCTCGACATCATTTCGGCGAGCGTCGTACCTTCTTCCGAATTGTAGCAGGTGGCAAAAGCATATTTGCCCTGATAATCGCAGTCGACATTATCCAGATTACCATCGACCATGATCTGCCAGGCAACCTTCATGGTCTCGCCGTCAACGGCCGTGAAGATCGCGTGATATTGCTTGGTATCGGTCAGATTGCTGCCGTCGTTCGGGATCGGCGCGCGATCTTCACCGTTGCAGAAGACATATCCGGTTTTCGGATATTTCTGCACGCGCAAGCCATGCACGGTGTGCTGGTTCGGGAGCTGAATGATCTTGTCGCATTTCATCACATCAAGACGGATGCGGCAGACACGCGTATTGGCCTTGTCGTTGGCGTAGAGATAGCGCCCGTCATAGGTGCCTTCCGTGAAGGACGGGTGCGGGTGGTGCAAGTCACCATTCAGGAAAATGCCCCCGCGATCTTTGAGGAACTCTTGGTCCTGCGGCAGAAGGCCTTCGGTCAGCACCTTAAGGCTTTCATTTGTCTGGCCCCAGCCGGTCGCGCTATCGCGATTGAACACCGGAATGCGCATCAGTTCGCGCATTGATGGCAAGCCGACAATACGGACCTCACCGCTCTGACCGCTGGAAAAGAAGACGTAATATTCGTCCAGTTCTCCGGGCTTCACCTCCGCACTGTGGCCAGCACCGCCGGCAGCTGCTATTGCCGGTTCGGTTGAACCTGCAAACAGCGCGCCACCAAGACCACTTGCGCCGGCAGCAGCCACAAAGGCTGACGAGCCGAGCAGCTGTCTTCGACTAAGCTGCGTTTTTTTGGTTTCTTCAGACATGCTTCTCTCCTTTAGAAAAGTCAGACAGCAGGACCGGTATCGGCAATGCCTTCAACCGGTTTTCCTTTGACTGAGATGACGGGTCTGGCCGGTCCACCGCCACGTTCGGCAGCCGCTGCGAGGGGGGCATTGCGGGCTGCGAATTTTTCACGCTTCACGCGCACCTGGATCATGTGCGGGCAGCGCTGGTCGTCGTGATAGAGTTCCTGACAATGCATGCAGTAAATGCATTCATTGACATTGATCTGCCCCTCCGGATGGATCGCCTCGACCGGGCATTCCTTGGCACAACGGTGGCAGGGCGAACCGCATTCCGGCCAACGTTTCAGCCATTCGAACATGCGGATGCGTCCGGGGATGGCGAGAGCCGCGCCGAGCGGGCACATATAACGGCAGTAGAAGCGCTCGATGAACAGGCCTGCAGTCAGAAGTGTCAGCGCATAAATGACGAACGGCCACTCACGTGCGAATTTGAGAATTATCGAGGTCTTGAATGGTTCGACTTCTGCAAACACTTCCGCCAGAGCGACCGAATAGAGCGACAACCCAAACAGGCCGAGGAAGATCATGTATTTGAGAGGCCAGAGGCGTTCGTGCAGTCCCCATGGAAGCTTGACCTGCGGCACCTTCAGCCATTGGGCGAGATTATTGGTAAGTTCTTGCAGGGCGCCAAACGGGCACAGCCAGCCGCAGAAGGGGCCACGCCCCCAGAACAGCAGCCCCGCCGCCACCGATGCCCACAGAATGAAGATCAGCGGCGATGTCAGGAAGAATTCCCAGTTAAAGCGGGTAATCAGGGAGTTGGTGAAGGTCAGGACGTTGACGACCGACAATTGTGCATTGTTGTAGAAACCGAGCCAGACAAGGATGAACAGAAGATAGCTGCGCCGCAGCCAGGTGAAGAAGCGCGGATGCCTGACCAGACTGTTCTGGAAGAAGAAGATGCCGACAAGAACCGTTATGGCAAAAGCGGTGATGACCACATTGGCACGATTCATCTCCCACATCCGGACCCAGAGCGGATTGCCCTCGCCCAGAATGTCGGCTGCATTGGCTTCGCCGACCGGTTGCGGCTGACGCGGTGCATCTGCAGTCGTTGCTGCAGGCTGCGCGGGAGCTGGTTCCGGCTGCTTCGCCAGATATTTTTCCGGCAAACTGTAGCCGAGATCGTAACTGATATTGGCCTTGTCCCGCGCACCGAAACCGCGCTGTACCAGAAGCTGCAGATCCCACGGTTCCGTCACGTCGAAGGCAAACCCGTCAGGCACCTCGAACAGTGCTATCTCGCGCAGACGCGGTGCGCCTTCGGCCATGATATCGCCGATACGGGTATGGTTCTTGTCGCGGAAACGTACGCCCTGCCCGTCCTGCATCAACTCGATGCGGTCAAAGATACCGCCGCGCACATATCCGGAGCCTTTGAAAGAATAGGCTCCGTCGCCCGCAACCAGGATCGCCTGACGTCCTGGCTTCAGCCGCTTTTGCAAGCGTTCGAAGCCATCCTTGCCAAGCAGGCTGATACCGATCGACGGCACCGAGACTGGCGCAACATAAAGTTCGATGAATTCGTCTTCAGGGTTGGTTGTTTCGGGGTTTTCGGCGGCACGATCATGTTTGGCGTCACGGAATGCCTGTGTAACGTCACCAACCGACAGTTTCAGGCTGCGGACCGAACCGTCACCGATCAGTGCCTGCCAGTCCTGCTCATCACGGATCTCCAGATCAACCGTGCGCTGCGCATCGGCTGCGGCGACCTGCACAGGCGCGTTGCCAAGACGCCCGCTGCGGACAAGCCCAACGGCAGAGCGAACGACACTGTCTCCCATGACGAGCACAGTAACCGTGGCGCCGCTAACGATTTCCACCTGCGGAGGCTTGTTCTTGCCAGCCGCGACAGCACTCATGTCACTATCGACCAGCGAGTTCAGCGCAGCCACAACCTTGGCTTCGGGAATGCCGATCAGCACGATCGGCTCTTTGTGGTCTACAAGTTTTATGCCGCGTATGACGCCTTTGGTATCAATGCCGACGACGATATGGATGGGTTTGCCGGAATAACCGATGGAACTGGTGAAGTCAGAATTCAAATAAACATAACCGATCACCTCGCCCCGCTTCATCAGTGGTGCGATTGGCGGCTCACCCTGCGGCTTGCCGATAGCATCGGCCTCTTTGAAGAGCGCGCTTGCCTCAACCTTGGGAAGGTATTTTCCCAGATCAGCGGCGGATGCTGTGGTCTGCCAGCAGAGCGCCAGAACCATCGCCGCCAACGCGACGACCCTGGCGGCTTCTAGTAAAAATGAAAATGGCTGACTGACACTTGGAAAACCCTGTTCCGGCAGTCGGAAAGCTGGAGCGACCACACGGCCCAATAATGCTATTTTCACGTCCAACCTGCATTTGCTCTGCTATTATTTGCGAGCATGTCTTTCGGTTGGAAACTATCGGATCAGACAGAGAGTTCATTGATTTGGAACAAATACAATAAGAAATCACCCAACAACACGACAAGCAGAAATCCAACGTGTTAAAGGCTTGCCGACACCAAGCCGGGCAAAGCATCCGAACGCGGCTTTCTAGAATCCTGCTATGAACCTAAGGTATCTCGCCGCGCAGATGGCTCGACAGGAAGCCCAGATTGTCCTGTCCCCAATAAACTTCATCTTCATAGATGTAGGTTGGAAATCCGAATACGCCCTTTTCGACGGCAATCTCGCGATCATTTCGCCATTTTCCCTGGACGTCCTCGTCCTGCTCCCGTGACAGGAGATAGGCCCCGTCGAAGCCTGCGGTGTCAGCCACCGCGCGGCGGACATTCGGTTGCCCTATATCCTTCGCTTCTTCCCAGAAGGCATGTTGCAGCGCCCGCACCAGCTGCAACCAGTTCTCGCCGTCAAGATAGACGGCGATCACCAAAAAGGAAGCAGACGTCGGGTCGCCGAGTGCCGGGCGATTTTCCACCAGCAAAGGTTTACCACGAAACTTCGCCCATCGTTTCAGATCACACGTGCCGTAGGCACGGCGCGCATCGGGACGGTTTCTGGCGAATATTCCGCCATTCTCCTCGATGACAGTCGCCAGATGAGGCTTGATTTCAACCAGATGTCTTGAGGACAGCTCCTCCAACGTATCCAGCCCGAGATATGACCACGGCGATCCGATGGAGAAGAAATATTCGACAGTTTTGGGCACTTTCGATCCTTCAGTTACAGGGAAACAATATTCGGCTCAGTTGAACTTCGGCAGTCCCGGCGGGTTTGTTTCGGATCGGGGAAGCGCTTCTTCCTCCAGCTGCCAGCGCTCGAGAATTCTGGCATAGGCTCCATCCTCGATCAGACCATTGGTAGCTACCGTCAGTGCATCGGCCAGACCGCTCCCCTTGCGGGTTGTGATCGCGACATCGGAACGATCCGGCCAACCTGCGCTCAATGTTCCGACCCGCTTGATATTCTTGTCACGCGCTGCAATGAAAACGAGCTGCGCATGTGGCTGCACAATCACGTCGGCCCGTCCTGACCGGAGCGCAAGCAGGCTTGCGGCTTCATCGTCGTAATATTGCAATTCAATCGGTTTCAGACCGGCGGCAACGTTTTCCTCGCTCCATTTGACGAGAATGCGCTCCTGATTTGTCCCCGCACCTACAATGATGCGCAAACCCGCAGCATCCTTCGGTTCCTTAATAGAGGTGACCGGACTGTCCGACTTGACGAAGAACCCGTGCAGACCCTGCCGATAAGTCGAAAAGTCGAACTTTTCCTTGCGTTCCTCGGTCACGCCAACGTTTGAAATGACGGCATCATACTTGCCGGAAGCCAGCCCCAGCGGCCAGTCGATCCACGCCACCGGAACGAGCTCCAGCTGCAGGCCCAGACTTTCAGCGATCGCAGAAGCATATTCCGGATCGGCGCCGACGACCGTTCGCGCATCAGTGGCATAAGTCGCCAGAGGCGGGCCACCGGGAGCCACGGCCACGGTAAATTTACCCGGCGCAACGAATTTGAAGTCAGCGGGAATGGCTGTGGCAGCCGTCTCATTCTTCTTCGTATGAATACGACCCGGTTGCTCCGGAGAAAGGTCGAAACCGTCTCCTGCCACGGCCGTCAGAACCGGAAATGCCACCCATGCAAGGGCCGCGATCAACAGAGCTCCTGCTCTCATGTAAATTTTCTCCAGTATCACAGAAATATGCGGGTCAGTTCGCGTCCCCTCAAACCGACCCGCCCCTCACCTTTCAACTCACGAGCCGCTCTTCGGCAGTCCCTGCGGGTTGGTTTTGGCTTCGGTGATTGCTTCCGGTCCAAGATTCCAGGTTTCCAGAACCTTCTGATATGCCCCGCTTGCGATCAAATCATTCAGGACATCGGTCAGCGGCTGGGCAAGGCCACTTCCCTTGCGCGTCGTGACGGCAATTTCAGCCGTAATCGGCCAGCCCCCGCTCACAGTGCCGACCAGCTTCGTCTTGCCGTTAATGCCTGCAGAGTAAGCTTGCGTCGCATTTACGCTGAAAACGGCGTCGGCGCGTCCGCTCTGGACGGCGAGATCCTTGACCGCATCATCATCGTAATACTGCACCTCAACGGCTTTCAGACCGGCAGCTACGTTCTGGCGGTCCCATTCCAGCAGGATTTTTTCCTGATTGGTGCCCGCATCTGTGATGACCTTGAGACCGGCAATATCTTTCGGAGACTTGATCTCGCCGATCTCGCTGTCGGATTTCACATAGAAGCCAAGCTCATCCTTGCGATAGGTGGAGAAATCGAATTTCTCCTTACGTTCTTCCGTCACCGTCACATTCGAAATCACTGCATCGAACTTGCCAGAGGAAAGACCCAGCGGCCAGTCAGCCCATGCGACAGAAACCAGTTCCAGCTGGAGGCCCAGACTATCGGCGATGATCTGCGCCAGATCGACGTCGTAACCGATGACGGTCTTGGAATCCGACGCATAGTCATGCAGTGGCAGATGTCCGCTGGTGCTTATGCCGATAGTCAGAACGCCGTCCTTGACGAACTTGAAGTTCCTGATTTCCTCGACACGCTTGGCGATCTTCTCGACGCGCAGCCGGTTCGGCTGTTCCGGGCTGAGATCGAATTTCCCCTCGCTGCGTGCGGCACCGGAACCAAGCAACCCAATAGCGATAACTCCGGCGGTCCAGTAACCCGCTTTTCTGATAAATGTCATTTCCCGTCTCCTTGTTGTGTCGGTTCTTCCAGCACCGGTTCAAAGAACCTTGGCCAGAAATTCACGTGTGCGCGGATGCTGCGCGTCGTTGAAAATGCGGGATGGCGGACCGGTCTCTACAATCTGCCCGGCTTCCATAAAGACAACCGTGTCGGCAACTTCACGCGCAAAGCCGGTCTCATGAGTAACGATCACAAGGGTAGTGCCAGTACGGGCAAGTTCCTTGATGACGTCGAGCACCTCACCGACCAGTTCCGGATCAAGCGCCGAAGTCGGTTCGTCGAACAGGATGACCTTCGGACGAAGCGCCAATGCCCGCGCTATCGCCACGCGCTGCTGCTGCCCTCCGGACAATTGACGCGGATAGGCTTCAACCTTGTCACTGAGGCCGACACGCGCCAGCAGATCGAGCGCCAATCGGACCGCTGCATCGCGAGCAAGACCGCGTACCTGGATCGGCGCTTCGATGATGTTTTCAAGAACCGTCATGTGCGGAAAGAGATTGAAGTTCTGGAACACCATCGCAATATCGGCACGGCGTTTGAGAATGTCCTTTTCCTTCAACTCATAGAGCGTGTCTCCGTCCTGGCGATAACCGACCAGCGCGCCATCAACGGAAATGAAGCCTGCATCCACACGCTCCAGATGATTGATCGAGCGCAGCAGCGTGGACTTACCGGAGCCGGACGGGCCGAGAATTGCCGTCACACTGCCTGCCGGAAGGGACAATTCCACATGGTTCAGCACCGTGTTCGGGCCGAAGCGCTTGGAAATATCGTGGATATGAATAGGTGCGCCTGCAGACACTGTGCCGACATCGCGGAAACCCGCGACCGGAACCCTCTTGTGCACTTGTCCCGACAACTTCGAGGTCAGCGGCAAGGAGCGCTTGTAGCGATTGAAGAATGCCTGGAATGGCAGGGGAACCGGATTGCGAACCGCACCCTTGGCGAAATAACGCTCGATATAATACTGCGCCACCGAAAGCACGGTCATGATGACCAGATACCAGACCGTCGCGACCATCAGCAGTGGAATGACTTCCAAATTGCGCCGGTAGATCACCTGAACTGTGTAGAACAGCTCCGGCAAGGCGAGCACATAGACCATGGAAGTGCCCTTGGCGAGACCGATGATCTCGTTGAAACCCGTCGGAAGGATGGAACGCATGGCTTGTGGCAGAACAATTCGCAAGGCTTGACGGTTGCGCGGCAGGCCAAGCGCGGCAGCAGCTTCATGTTGACCCTGATCGACGGAGAGAATGCCGCCGCGTACGATTTCGGCGAAGAAGGCTGACTGGTTGAGGGTCAGGCCGAGAAAGGCAGCTGCAAACGGTGTCAGCAATTGTACCGTCGGGTAATCGAACAATACGCGATCTGTGAAAGGCACACTCAGCGTGATGTTCGCATAGAGGTAACCGAGATTGTTCAGGATAAGCAGCAATACGATCAGCGGTATGGAACGCAACAACCATATATAACCCCAGGAAAGGCCTGAAAGCAGCGGCGACCTCGATACACGGGCTAAGGCCAGCAGCGTGCCGAGAATGGAACCTGATACAGCCGCGAGTGCTGTCAGCAGCAGCGTCCGCCCGAGGCCGACGAGCACCGGTTCGGCAAAGAACCATTCAGCAAAAACGTTCCAGCCCCACTGCGGATTGGTAAAGATCGAATAGAGCACAAGCCCGATCACGAGGGCCGCGAACACACTACCCACAAAGCGTGCTGGATGCTTTGCCGGAACGATCCTGTAGCGCGAATAGTCCTGCTTGCGCTCCACGGGGCGGGTTGCAATCTGCACGTTTGAGAATTCTGTCGTTACTGCCATCTGGTCATTCCTTGGCCTTCAGCCCTGTGATGATGTTCACTGGCTGGCGATATGTTGTCGGTCCGTGATGTGATGATCGTTGCCGCGCCCGAGCGGAGCGGCCAGATGGCCGATCTCCTTTTCAAAAGGCAGCGTCTTGTAAATTTCAGGATCCGCACCTGTGTCGAAAAGCGCCGTATAGCCGTTGTGGAGATAGAGACCGACGGCTTCAGGCTGACGGAAGCCGGTCGTCAGATAGATGCGGGAATAGCCCTGTCTTGCCGCCTGTTCTTCCAGTTCCACGAGAAGCTTGCGCGCCAGCCCCTGTCGCCGCAGATCCGACCGCGTCCAGATGCGCTTGAACTCCGCAGTACGCGCATCAAAAGCCTTAAAGGCACCGCCGCCGATGGTTTCACCGTCCCGGATCAACAGCACAAAATTACCGCCGGGTGGTGCAAACGCCTCGGGCGGATAGCGGTTCATTTCTGCCGCCGCACCTTCCGCGTTGAAATAAGTGCCGTAACGACTGTCATATTCATACAGAAGCTCATCGATGAGCGGCTTCGCACGTGGATCAAGAGAACTGGTGTACAGAAAGATATCGCTCATCATCATCACCGTCTGTTTTCGTTGAGAAAGGCTTCGGCAAGCTGCACCCAATAGAGGGCAGCTGGCGCGATGATCTGATCGTTGAAGTTGTATTCGGCGCTGTGCAGCGGCGCGCTGTCGCCGTTACCGACGAAGAGATAGCTGCCGGGCTTTGCCTGCAGCATGAAAGCAAAATCCTCGCTGGCAGTGCGTGGCGCAAATGCGCTGTCTAGAGCGTCATCGCCGAAGGCGTCGACTGCAACCTTGCGGGCGAATGCGGTCTCCTCAACCGGATTGATGACAGAAGGAAAGCCCAACCTATAGTCGACCTCCGCAACGGCACCAAAACTTTCAGCCTGAGCGCGAGCAAGCGCCGGGATGCGTATCTGCAATCCGCGCCGCACCTCTTCGCTGTAGGAACGGATCGTCAGTTGCAGTTCCACCGAACCAGGAATGACGTTCGAAGCTTCACCGCCATGAATGGAACCGACCGTGACAACCGCCATTTCACGTGGATCGACATTGCGCGAAACGATGCTCTGCAAGGCGGTAATGAGAGACGCAGCGGCGACAATAGGATCGACAGCATTGTGCGGTTCAGCCCCGTGACCACCCTTGCCGACGATCCTGATGACAGCCTTGTCTACAGATGCCATCGCCGGTCCGGCGACAAACCCGAAACGTCCTGCGGTGACACCCGGCCAGTTGTGCAATCCGAACACCGCATCGGCGGGAAACCGTTCGAAAAGCCCTTCGCTTATCATCTTGCGTGCTCCGGCGCCGATTTCTTCTGCCGGTTGAAAAACAAGATCGAGCGTACCGCTGAAATTCCCCGCCTCGGCCAGATATCGCGCAGCCGTAAGCAGGATCGTCGTGTGCCCGTCATGACCGCAAGCGTGCATCACACCTTTGTTTCGGCTGGCATAGGGAAGCCCTGTTGCCTCTTCTATCGGTAGAGCGTCCATATCTGCCCGGATCGCGAGACGGCGCCGACCTTCCCCTCGCACCAAGGTTGCAACCACGCCGGTTCCCGCAACTCCCGTCGTGACGTCATAGCCCCAGGAAGCGAGTTTTGAAGCAATGAGGCGGCTCGTGCGATGCTCGTTGAAGGCAAGCTCCGGATGCTGATGAATGTCATGGCGAAGCGCTATGAATTCATCGAGATGCGCGGCAATGCCTTCTCTCGCGGCATCAAGCCTGTTGCGGGATCGGGAGGTTACATCCATGAAACCGGCTCCTCAGGCCCGTGCGGCCTTGTTTACCGGTTGATCTACCGCCGACGAATAACGGCTTTCGCGGAACGCAAGCCCCAGATGATCGCGTAGCGTTTCACCTCTCAGTTCCGGGTTGAAATAGCCACGCTCTTCCAGAATCGGCAGTACATGTTGGATGAAATCATCGAGACCTTCCGCAATGACGGGAAAGCCGAGAATGAAACCATCGGCGGCTTCGCTTTCCACCCAATCGATCAGTTCATCGGCAATGGCTTTCGCCGTTCCAATAAAGGCGGTGCGGGGTGTCGCGACGTCGAGTGCGATCTCGCGTAATGTGGCACCGGTTTCCCTTGCCGTCTTCTTGATGCGATCTGTTGTGGCGCGGAAACTGTTCTTGCCGATCTCGCCGAGTTCAGGGAAAGGCTCGTCGAGCGGATAGATGCTGAAATCGTGATGATCGAAGAAGCGACCGAGATAAAGCAGCGCCTCTTCGACCGACACCAGATTACGGATCGCCTGATACTTCGCGTCGGCTTCCTCCTGCGTCCGCCCGACAATCGGGCCAATACCGGGGAAAATTCCTACATCGGAAGAACTGCGCCCCTGTGCAACGGCACTTTGCTTTACCTGCCTGTAGAAAGATCGCACGTCCTCAATCTTGGCACCGTTCGTAAACACCGCATCGGCATGTTTACCGGCAAGCCGGATGCCCGAATCCGACGATCCGGCCTGAAATACCACTGGCTGCCCCTGCCTGGAACGGCTGATATTCAGCGGTCCTTCGACATTGAAAAACCGCCCTTTGTGATTAATGCGACGTAACTTGTTTTTATCGACATAGACGCCGTTTTCGCGATCGCGGACGAAAGCATCGTCATCCCAGGAATCCCAGAGCCCTTTGATGACGTCGAGATATTCGTCCGCGATTTCATAGCGTAGTTCGTGTTCCGGATGCGGGCGCCCGTAATTACGGCCTGACCCTTCCAGCGGGGAGGTAACAGCATTCCATCCGGCGCGTCCGCCAGAAATAAGATCCAGCGAAGCGAACTGGCGCGCGATGGTGAAGGGGTCACTGTAGGACGTCGATACCGTACCTACCAAACCAATTTTTGAGGTGGAAGCAGCGAGTGCCGAAAGGATCGAGATCGGTTCAAAACGATTGAGGAAATGCGGTATTGACTGTTCATTGACGTAAAGTCCGTCAGCAACAAAGGCGAAGGCGATCCCCGCCGCCTCTGCCTTGCGCGCGGCATTGACGAAGAACTCGAAATTGGTGCTTGCATCGGCGGGTCCACTTGGATGCTTCCATGCGTTCATATGGCCACCGGCCCCCTGCAGCATGACGCCAAACGTGATTTGTTTTCGTTCACTCATGTCTTTTCTCCAAGGAAGAGTTCGACGCCATGCGTCCATCTTGCAGTTCCGGTCGCGCTGCATCCGCACCGAGCAGCTAGACGTTTTCCATGGGGAGCAGCGTAAGCACCCGTCGGCCTGCCGATAAGAAAAGTAATTCTATAATTTTTATATACTTTAAAATTGCAATGCAGCATAAAGCGGCACAATACAGAATATGCCATAGAGTCAATTAGATAGCGTGGTTATGACGTCATTCATTCTTGTCCGTGACAAGCTCAAAAGAAAAATCTGACTGAAAAGAGGTGGATTTTGAGACGTCTGTTCCTTGAGGAAGAATGTTTGGTGGCCCACCATTCAAACATGGATACGAGCTATACCTATATCATCATCGCCCTGCTCCCGTTTCTGCTTTGGAGCGCGATTATCTTCGTATTGTCGGAAGCCGACATCCAAGCCGATTGCCGGGACTCCGAGGATATGAATGACGATCGCCCGACCGACGATCAGATGGCCGATATCGTGACCATTCCCTACGGTCTAATTTTCCCGCTTTATTATCATACACCGACCGCATCGCGCGAAATCGGTTAAAACAGCCACTATACTGCGACACTCGGCCAGCCACGGTAAGCTATTAATTCTCTCGATTTCATGCAAAGCATTCCGGCGAAACATCGGCGGAGTGGTTATGCTTACGAAGAAGGGCAAATACGGTCTGAAGGCTCTGGCTCATCTCGCCGCACTTGAACCGGGAGAAAGTGCGTTCGTCGCCGATATTGCCACCCAGAACAATATCTCCAAGAAATTTCTCGACGCAATCCTGCTGGAATTGCGCAATGACGGCATTCTGCGGTCGAAGAAAGGTCCCGGTGGCGGTTATAGCCTTTCCAAGCCTGCGTCGGAAATTACCATTGGTCAGGTCGTCCGTGTTCTCGACGGACCACTGGCACCAATCCGTTGCGCCAGCCGCACAGCGTACGAGCCGTGCAACGACTGCGCGGATCATCGCGCCTGTCAGGTGCGCCGATCCATGCTGCTGGTGCGCGAAGCAATAGCAGGCGTTCTCGATAGGATGACGCTGGAACAGTTTACCCGCAACGGTGGGTTGGAAGACGACCGCTCTGCGCCCGCTTGGGCACAGTTAAGCGCCTGATATAGTGTCCAGAAGGCGATAGCCGCCATTGTGATACAGAAGCGGTTCACCGGAACCCGTAACGATTTTCAGAACGCGACCGATCACGATTGCATGTGTATGGCGTTCGATCACGTCTTCCACGGCGCAATCAACGGAAGCCAATGCGCCAGCAAGTGCCAGCGCACCGCTTTCTAGTGCATACCATTCAGCATCCGCGTAACGTTCAACGCCCTTGATGCCACCCTTGCCAGCAAAACGATCGGCAATGGACTGATGGCCGGAGGACAGCACATTCACGCAGAAATGGTTATGGCGACTAATCGCCGACCAGACCGATGAACCGCGATTGATATTTACGATAATCGTTGGCGGCTCAACCGAAAGCGCTGTGGCTGACGTCACTGTCGCCCCGGTGCGCCCTTCATCGAAACCCGCCGTGACAACACTCACGCCACCTGCAAGCTGTCTCATGGCTACTTTAAGTTCGCCTGGAGAAACCTCGATATCTTCAGGCTCTTCAACATATTGCGGAATACTCTCGCGGAGATATGTTACCGTTGATCCCATCTCTGTTTATTACTCCAGATTTATCAATCTGCCATACGGTAGCAGCGCTCGGCAGATTGGCCGAGAATGCCATTTCTATAATCGACTGATTTTGTAGAAAATTAGAACCCGCCTCTAAAACGGAAGTAGATGTGCGGCAATGTCACTATGTGCCACTGATTAATGCTCGCAGCAGTTACGCTGAAAAGCCCAAATTACTTACAATTTTGGTTCATTAGAACCGTCTCGAAACTAATCAGAAACAGATCTTGAGATTTGTTTCATGACTTTATTCCAATCGTAATTGAATTGATCGGAGGGCTAACCTGCCCAAACGACACTGAGTTCTGGTTTCCTTGTGCCAGATGCGGGAAGCAGCCGCCCAAAGTCCGTGAGGATTTGCGCATAATCCTCTGCGTGGAATTCATAGGGAAGCTCCAGGCGGAATTCAGACACAAGCGGCAGAACCGGGTCGACTGCGAGCTTTTCGAGAATTTCTTCCGTCGTCCCGACAATATCAGGCAAGAACAGCGTGCGGCGTGGACCATGAGAAAGCCCCGTCCGCTTATCACGTTCAGCCGCAAATTCCGCATAACGACGACGCGCGTCCGGGCTGGCGCCATCTGTTGGCAATATCACACGCCCAAGTGCGACGCGTGGCGCACGTTCATGCGCCCATTCCTGACGGAAACGTTCAATCAATGCTTTCTGCGCAGTCAGAAAACTGTCGGTGTTTTCACCGCTGACAATATTTCCAGTCAAAAGATTAAAGCCGGCTTGTCCCGCCCATTTGGCAGAATTTTGCGAACCCCCGCCATACCACAGGCGTTCGGTCAGCCCTTCCGCAAACGGTCTCAAACGCGGGATTTGGGCACCAGCGGCATTGCCTGCCTCCGTCTTGCCGGACAGTGGCTCTGAACGTAGGGCACGCGCCAGCTTTTCAGCCCGTGAATGACTGTAATCTGCAATTGGAACAGCATCGACGAAGTCCGCGATCAGATGAGCGAAGGGCGGTTCGCCGACTGAAACACCAACATTCAGCCTGCCATTCGAAAGCAGATCGACCGTCGCCAGATCCTCAGCCAGACGAAACGGATTTTCATAGCCAAGCTGAATAACCGCGGTGCCAAGACCTATCCGTTTTGTCCGCTGCGAAGCTGCTGCGAGAAAGGTGGCGGCGGATGAAATACCGCGCTCCAGATGGCGCTGCCGCACCCATGCACTGTCGTATCCCAGCCGCTCTCCATGCTCGAAAAGCTGCAATGTATCCTCTAAACCCTGCGCGGGATCATTTTCGCGATGACTGCCAGGAATGAGAAAGGCAAAATGTCCAATGTGTGAAAGGGGCATGGTTTGTTTCCCTGCTCATGCAGCGGCTTCGCGATAGCTTTGAAGCCGCGCCAGAATGCTTGCTTCCTGCACCACCTTACGCTCCTGTACACGCTGGGTTGCTTCTTCGAAGGAGGCTGATGCTGGATAAAGTGGCGAGGAGATCGGCTGGCCCAATTTGGTGCCAATGTGCTTTTCAAAGGGCAGTGAGCGATATTGCAGAACATCGACGGATGTATCGAAAAGCGGACGATAGCCGAGTGCGATGTAGAGCGCAGTTGCTTCTGGTTGGCGGAAGCCCGTAGACAGATAAGCGCGCGTATAGCCCAGATTGCCCGCACTTTCTTCGAGCGCCAGCACAATGCGGCGCGCCAGCCCCTGCCTGCGCAAATGCGACGCGGTCCAGATACGTTTGAGCTCCACGGTTTCATCGTCGTGGCTCATATAGGCGCCACCGGCAATGGTTTCCCCATCGCGTTGAAGCAACAGGAATCCGCCAAGCGGCGGCGCAAATGCGTCCGTGGGGTAACGCAGAATTTCTGCGCGCGCGCCACCGGATCGGTCCAGATCGGCATAACGAAGATCATATTCGTGAGCCAGGCCATCGATAAGGGGCTGCGCTGCCGGATCCAAAAGAGAGGACTGTACAATAATATCAACCATGGAAAGCCTCCGCTGAACAAATGCTGCCCGACTTTGTTGAGTGGGTGCAAAAAGCCGCCATCGAACAGTATCTTCCTTTAACGGTGCCTCTTTGCTTGCAGGTTTGCACGGCATGAACGTTTAATGAGCGCGCAAATATTGGAAGATCGTTGCTCGATTAATATTCTACAAAAAACATAGATTACTCCTCATCAAATTGTTGATGAGGATGAAATGCCCTACGCGCTCAGTTTTCTCGATAAAAGTCCCATTCATGACGGCGAAGCGGCTCAAACGGCACTGGCCCGCACGATAAAGCTTGCGCAGAAAGCAGAAACCGCAGGTTTTCATCGCTTCTGGGTGGCTGAACATCACAACTCACCAGAGCTCGCCAGTTCATCACCGGAAGTGTTGATCAGCTTTTTGCTGGCACATACCAAACATATTCGAATTGGTTCAGGCGGCGTTATGCTGCAGCATTACAGCACCTACAAGGTCGCAGAAAATTTCAATCTCCTGTCTTCACTTGCGCCCGGACGTGTCGATCTGGGTGTGGGCAAAGCCCCTGGGGGGCTGCCGCTTTCAACCCGTGCCTTGCAGGGCGCCTATGACCCTGATCGGAAACCATCCTTCAATGAGCAACTGATTGAGTTAGATAAATTTCTCGACCAAAGCCCGGAAAATACCGCCGACCGGAACGGCCTTGCCGCTTATCCGGTTCCGCCACAAAAACCTGAACGTTTCCTGCTGGGTGCGAGCGTCGAAAGTGCTGAGCTTGCCGCACGTCTCAACTGGAACTTCGTCTATGCGGCTCATATTCAGGGTGACCCGACAGCCATAAAGGAAGCCGTTGACGCCTATCAGGCAATCACAAACCGTCCTGCCATTTTAGCTGTCGGCGTAATCGTTGCGGAAAGCGATGCCGAGGCAGAGAGGCTTGCAGTTGATATTCGGCGCTTCCGTGTTGCAGCCGAAGGTTTGCAGCCGGTCAACGTCGGCAGCCACGAACAAGCGCTCGAATATGTAAGGCAGGCAGGCGCCGCGCAATACACGATTGAAGAACGCACGCCACGTGTGATCCGTGGCACGGCCATCCACGTTCACACTGAGCTTCAACGCCTGCACCGTGAGTTTGGCATCGCTGAGTTTGTCATCGACTGCCCGGTTTCCGAAGGAAGCCATCGGCTCAAAACGATCGAACTTCTCGCCGAAGCGCGCCCGGCCATAGCGGCATAACTCTGCCACTTTCCCGACACCGGATGGTGGTTACACATCGGTTGACGCTATGGGAGAATAGGCAGCAAGTTCACCAAAATCTGCTTATTTGCTCATTCATTATCGGGCATGCCGTTCTGCTTGAGGTCGGCAAACTTGATAGCCATCGTTGGGTTACCGCGCGTGAGCCGCTTGACTGTCAGGTCCTCTGCCTTGTCATTTGCAAGCCGCAAGTTATTGGCAGACTTATGAAGCGCTTCCTTCGTTTTCTCCAGATCCTTGATGGCCTCGTCGATGCGTTTGACTGCTTCCTCAAAGCCATCTGAAGCCAGACGCCAATTGCGCCCGAATGCGGCTTTAAAGTCATCAAGCTGGGATTCGAAGTTTGTTATGTCGACATTTTGCGCCTTCACCAGTGCCAGCTCATTCTTGTAGTGGAGCGAGTTCATCGCCGCATTGCGCAGCAGCGTGATGATCGGGATGAAAAACTGCGGTCGGACGACGTACATTTTCGGATAGCGGTGGGATACGTCAATGATCCCGGTGTTGTAGAGCTCATTCTCGGGCTCAAGCAACGAGACCAGAACGGCGTATTCACAGCCTTTCGCGCTCCGGTCCTTGTCTAATTCTTTGAGAAAGTCTTCGTTCTTCTTCTTGGTAGCCGTCTCGTCATTTTCGTTCTTCATCTCGAACATGATCGAGACGATTTCAGAACCTGCATCGTCCATGTCGCGGAAGATGAAGTCGCCCTTGCTACCGTTGCGCGCGTCGTTATCCTTCTCAAAATACGCACGGGGGAAAGCCGTCGCACGAATGCGGTCAAACTCGATTGAGCAGTGCTGTTCCAGCGTCTCGCCGATCATTTTTGTCGATAGTTTCGCTTTCATATCCCTCAGACGCTCGATTGCGTCGTTGCGATCCTTCAGCTGCGTTTCGTACTTGTCCCTGAGTGCAGTTTCAGCAAGCTGTTTTTCGAGCGTGATCCGAGCAAGCCCATTCTTCAGTTCGTCACGCTCTTTCTCAACCGTATTGACGGCTTCGGTGACCGCGAGCTTCTGCGAAAGCTCCCCTGCATCGAGCCTGGCCTTCAGGCTCTGGATCTCCGCGTCTTTAGTGGTGGCTGCTTTCTGTAGTTCGGCAATAAGCTTCGCCTCGGCCAGTTTTGATGCAGCCTCCTGCTCCCGTCTTGCTTTCTCAAGCTCATGCAAAAGAGTATCGCGTTGTTTTTCGACAGCACTCAGCGCCTCAGCAACTGCGAGTTTCTGCGCGACTTCACCGGATTCAAGTCTTGCCCTCAGTTCCTGGATTTCAGAATCCTTGGCTGCGGCAGTCTTCTGCAATTCATTGGCAACTTTAGCCTGTGCAAGCTCAACAGCGTTACGCTTGTCCTGATCAGCCAACTCCAAGCGCTCATGCAGCTGCTTCTCGAAATCACTGTCACGCACCTGCTTCAGGATATCGGCATAGCCCGTCTCATCGATCTTGAATGCCTTGTTGCAATGCGGGCAGATGATTTCATGCATGATTATTTCCATTAGCCTTGGCCAGACGCTCTTGGAGAAACTCCTGGAGCTGCTATTGATCCGTCATCTTGTGAACGATCACTGTCTACGCGGTCAAGGTCATTTACGGTTGCTTAACCAGGCCTGCGGTCTAGCGAACCGAAGACCCCGGCTGAAATCAGCCACACTACAACATGAAGCAGTGCTCGCCGACTGACAGCACAGATGACCGATTGATGGTCAAACGGCTGTACCAACGAATGGATAGCGCATCCGGCTTGCTTGTAATTTCAGCTATCGGCTTTAAACCAATAAATACGTCGTGGCCTGCGGGTCGAAGCCAACAATACGCTTACCTTCATCGAAGGCAGTCAGCAGCTGTTCGCGAAGCGACAACCTTGCATTCATTGCCGCCGCCGGATCAATTGCAAGCAGGCGATCGATATCGCCCGGTATTTTCACGCGTCGAGCATCTGCAGGAAACTCAAGTTTCTGGCCTCGAGATCGAGCTTCTACACGCAGATCGTCCAATTGCCAGTCAGCCACGATCCGGTCCGAAGGCAACCCAGAATTGATACCGACCATAGGGCCGTAATAGTCGATATGATAAGTGGACGATGTGGCCCCGAGGCTCGCAATGTTCAGACTGGCATTGACCGCCCGGATCGGATCATAGGTCCAGCGCACATGCGTAATGCCTCTCGCAAGGCACCAATCGCGCTGGAACCACTTCATCCGCGCGCCAAGTTTCAAGCCTCTTGCTTCCGGAAGAACCGCCAGACGGTGAGAATGCTGAACACCCGGCGTTGCACTTGGGAAACCAAAGATGAAGCCTATCATCTTCCCGCCATCGAACGCTCCGGCGACAAGGCCGCCTTCGTGCTGGATGGCGAGCAATAGGTCTGAGGCATCGACAGGATCGTCGTCTCCCCACACCAGCCGCTGAACAGTCTCCGAATCCTTCATCTCGTCGAGAGAGGCGAGCTCGCGGACCAATATTTCGCTCATGCGACGAAATCCTCGCGATGGCTGGTGACCGTATCGAGAAATGCATGATCCAAGGTCACACCGATACCCGGACCGTTCTTGGGAACGGCCATTCGTCCATTTTCGGCTTCCAGCGGCTCGTTGACAATATCGCGCGGGAAGTAGCGGCTGGCGGACGATGTGTCCCCCGGTTTGGTGAAATTTGGCAGTGTGGACAGGTGAATATTGTGCGCCCGACCAATGCCTGCTTCAAGCATCCCACCGCACCATACAGGCACATCAAAGGCTGCGCAGACATCGTGAATTGCGCGTGATGCACTATGTCCACCGACTCGACCCACCTTGATATTGATGACACGGCAAGCTCTTGCGACAAGCGCCTTGCGCGCATCCACCGAAGACCGGATGCTCTCATCCAGGCAGATGGCAGTCAGCAGCTTTTCCTGCACATGGACATGATCGGTAATATCATCGAAAGCCAGCGGCTGTTCGATGTAATCGAGTGCGAAAGCATCCATCGCTTTCAGAAGCGGCAAGTCGGAAAGCCGGTAGTCTGTATTGGCATCAACCGTCAGCTTGGCTTCCGGGAAGCGCTCACGCACCGCCTGAATCATAGCGAGATCATGACCGCGCTTGATCTTCAGCTTAACGCGCTTGTAACCGGCATCGAGCGAGGCAGCGACCCGGTCAATCGTCGTTGGAATATCGGCAATGCCAAGGCTGACACCCACGTCGATAGCATCGCGAACGCCACCAAGCGCAACGCTCAATGGTAGGTTCAGTGCTTTTGCCCACAGGTCCCATATCGCCATCTCAACCATGGCCTTGCTCATTCTGTGTCCGCGCCATGGATCGAGAATGGCTGCAAGATCGGCGGGGCCGTTAAAGCGTTTGCCAACAATCTGGGGCAACAGCACATCGCGCAGGAAAGAGAGCGAACCGGAGATGGTCTCCTCCAGATAATCCGGCAACGGATCCATCACGCCTTCGGCATAACCTTCCAGGCCTTCAGCCCGCAAGGTGAGGATCGGTATGATCTTTTCGGTCATTGTTCCGGTGGAAATCACGAAAGGCACGAGCAGCGGCAAACGTATGACCCGTATTTCAGCCGCCTCGATTTTTAACCCGGCGAAGATTGGCGCTACGTGCATCGGACACTCCATCCGTGAGTACAAATGATCAATCTGGTCCAGGAGTTCCACGGTGACGAAACGTCATCCTAATTGTTCCCCTCGACCGAATTAAATTCCCTGTTCGCTGTCAAAAGTCCAATAGTTTCGTCAGCACTCTTACTGATGCTGATCCGACAGTGTGTCCAGGGGGAAAACCGGACGCCGCAGGCGAGCGTAGATCCGTCTCGACAGGTCCGGTGAGCTCAGACCACCAGCATCGGTAACAATGATCTGTGTTGCAATCGGGCCGAACGCCCCTTTGAAATGCTGCATTGATTTGACCGCCAGAACGGATTTTTCCTTCGGCTCGACGCCGACGATACGGAAAATGTTCTGATCAAGCATCTGCATGCGTTCCGACACGATCATAATATCGATCCCCTCCACACGCAGGCACACGGCTTTTCCGGTCGTTCCAGGCAAACCTGTAAACATCGGCCCTTCAAAGACGAAGGTACCGTCGCTGACCGACATGACACGGCCTGTCACAGTCAAAGGACCGCCACCAACAGATGGATCGGATTTGCCGCCAATCGTCACCGTAACAGTCTCGCCTATCGCCTTGGCTGCAATCTCTGCCACCGCTTCAGGGTCGAGAAGCGCGCCTGCGGCGGCATTGGTCACACCCGCCTGAAGCATCGCCGCAATGAGCGCAGTGCAATCGCTATAGGCCCCCGAGCCGGGATTGTCGGAGAAATCAGCGACGACAATCGTGCCTTCAGCACCCCGGGCCTCCTTCAATTGCCGGATACATTCGTCGAGAGGCATCGGCTGCGACCACTGATCCTTATAGGCCCAGATTTCGTCGCACATCTTGTCCGCGACATCGCTAGCGGTTTGTCGGCTAACGCATTTACGATCGAAGGTCACGATCACACTCGGCCCAGCCGCCCAGACATCAGCATCGGTAAACCCGGCATTGACCGCCACATTCAGGATTCCCGGTTGTTGCATCTCACGGCCTGCACTTTCGAGCAGGCGGCACATCGGACCGTTATCTGTCGTGCGACCATCATCACAACCGAGAAGCATTGGTGGGCGCCCAATGGCCAACGCAGGTTCGATTTCCCCTTTCATCGCTTGATCCAGCAACGAACAGGCCTCAACTCCGACCTCACTCATATCGATATGAGGATAAGTCCGGAATGAAACGGCGATCTGCGCCAGATCAGCCAGTTCATCAAAAATATTCGCGTGAAGGTCTAGGGTGATGGCGACCGGAACATCGTATCCGACCACGGACCGGATCTCCCGCAGGAACTGGCTGTCGCCATCCTGATCGGTCTCCGTCACCATGGCACCATGCAGGGCAACAAATATACCGTCAAAAGGTCCGGCTTCCTTCAGCCGTCGCAAGCACTCGCCGGTGATTTCCTGACGCGCAGTTTCAAGCACCGGTCCGTTCGGCTCCGCATGGGCTGCGGTGATATAAACAGGCGTCCAGCCCTTTTCATCCGCGACCTTTATCGCGCCACCGACCTCAGAGCCGGTACCTCGGAAATTGGCTGGAATCTCATCGCCCTTGAAATAATGCGACGCCCGAAAATCGCTGATGCTCGTGCGATTTTGCGTGAAGGTATTACTTTCATTGATGAGTTCGATGATCGCAACACGATAGGACACGGATCGACCTTTCTTTTGTCGGCGAAGACCACTCTGTGTTGGTCGAAACGAAATGGCTGAGGCCTGACTATGCCACACGCAGTGAGCACCTGATCTGATGTGGTGTCTCAAATCAGGCACTCTGTATGTGAGGGTGGAGCGAACTACTTCGCGAAGATTTCGCTCGCGAATTTCGGCTTTTCCCTGATGTCGAAATCAAAGTACTTGGCACTGATCTTGTCGTAGCTACCGTCCTGGATGATCTCCGCAAGCGCCTTGTTGACGCGCGTGCGCAGTTCTTCGTCATCCTTGCGGAAGGCCATTCCGGCACCCAGGGTTCCATCTAGAAGGAACTCATTGCCGACAAATTCGCAGCAATCCGCACCCTTCTTAATCCAGTCGCTGAGCGCGAATTTGGATTCCAGCAAGAGGTCAATGCGGCCGTTCTCGATATCCAGGAAGGCTTCTTCCAGTGTCGGATATAGCTTCACCTCATTATCCGGGAAAAAGCGCTGCAAAGCATCGACGGCGATGGAGCCAGTCTGGGTGCCTATGACCTTGCCCTTGGCACTTTCAGGCGTCACATCCTTCAGGCCAAGCTCCTTCAAAGCGACAAACCGCATGGTGTTGTAGTAATACGGATCGGAGAAGCTGACCTGCTGCATACGCGATTCAGTAATAGCCATCGAAGAAGCCATGATGTCGAACTTCTTTGACTGAAGCGCCGGAATAATCCCGCTCCACTCGTTGGCGCTCCATACGCAATCAGCTTTCAGTTTTTCACAGATCGCATTGCCGACATCGATATCAAAACCTTTGAGCTGCCCGCTCGGATCCAGATAATTGAAAGGGGCATAGGCACCTTCGGCTCCCATGCGGATTTCTTCGGCATGGGCTGGAAGGGCACCACATACGGCGATAAAGGCGGCAACAATTCCCATTTTAGCTTGCTTAAGCACGTTTCGTTCTCCTGTTATATGCCCTTACCGGCTTCGTCGCCTGCGCGCTGTCATCCATGATCAGGAACCGCAGAGCTCAAACACCCAGGGGCAGTTTTTATTGATTGACGATTATGCTTGTGCCGTGGGTCGATCAATGCAAAAGATCTATTCAATGGTATTAGAAAAATTCATAATGTTATGACGTCAAGGGCGAAGCGGCGAAAACTCCCAAGCTTGAGAGCCTTAAGGGCTTTTGAGGCCGTTTCGCATTGCCAAAGCTTCACTGCCGCCGCAGAAGAGCTTGCAGTCAGTCAGGGCGCTGTGAGCCATCAAATCAAGCTTCTGGAACAGGCTTTGGGTTGTCAGTTGCTTATTCGCGGCTCGCGCGGTGTATCCGTTACCGCAGAAGGTGCGCTGCTGCTGGAGGTTTGTGCTCGGGCATTTGATGAAATCGGCGCAGTTACGACGCTGATCGGACAGGACAACAAGACCCAAATTCTCCGGGTTCGCGCCGGTCCTTTTTTCGCAATGGAAGTGATCGCAAGCAGGATAGCTGGCTTCTTGAAGCAAAATCCAGGCATCCAGCTTCACTTGAATAATCTCGATATAGATTCCATCGCTCAGGATAGAGAAGACGCACAGATAAAGTATTGTCTGCATCCTCCTGCAGGCATGTACAACATCGAACTTCTAAAAGAAAAACTGGTACCTGTCTGCAGCCCCTCACTTCTGGCCAATGTGACAAATCCAGAAGACCTTCTCGTGAATCCTGACATTCCTCGCTTGCATTATCGGGACGTAAACGACTGGAAAAGATGGATATCCCACCACGGATTTGATGATTTAACCGCCAATTCAAACCTCTTTTTTGACGATCAACACACATTGTTGGCGGCTGCTCGTTCCGGACAGGGCATTGGTTTTTCTCATCGGCCTCTGGTCGAAAACGACGTGCAGCGCGGAAGCCTCCGCATCGTGTCCGAGCGATATTTCGAGCCCAAGGAATCCTACAAGTTTATATGCAGCCACGAAAACATTGCCTCCAACCCGGCGTTGCAGCTCTTCCGCGACTGGCTTGTCAAAGAGGTTTCGACCATCAGTTAGGTTCAGACAGTTATCCCAGATGGAGGAGGTAGCGGATTCACGCTTGTCCAGCGGCAGTCGTTTACGATCTGCTGACGCAGATATGCATCCCGAACCGCTGCTCGTTCGCAATTGCAAGGCCGCCGCCACTATGCGTGGCGGCCGTTTGGTCATGCTCAGAGGTTTTCCTTGTAGAATGGAATCAGCTTCGCCAATGCCTTTCCGACCGGTTCCGGCTTGTCATAAAGATCGTAGTGCGACCAACCCTCGACGACGACCAGTTCCTTCTTCTTCGAGGCCGCCCGTTCGATTATTTCGCAGCCATCACGGTACGCACCGAAAGCGCCTACCTGATCACCGACCACTATGCAGAGAGGTTGTGTCAACAAAACTTCAGCGAGGTGGAATGCGTCCCAGCCAACTGCCGCCGCCTGATGCGACAGGAGCGAGCGGTTCAGACCGTTCGGCTTCTGGCCACGCGGCGTGCGGTAATATTCGGTCGCTTCCAGCGGGTCACGGTCGGTAACACCGGCAGCACGGGCTTCCTCGACAGAACTGGCCAGCAAATTGTCGACGTGGAGAGATCCGCCGCGAGCCTCAGCGGTCCGTTGCTTGGCCATTGCCTCCAGAGCACCTATTGGGTTGAGGCCGGTGAAGTTGCCCCGCATCAGGCGACCATAGTTCGCGCCGGTAACAGTGCCCACTGCCTTGATGCGGCGCTCGGTCATAGCAGCGTTGATCGAGTAACCACCACCACCGCAGATGCCGAGGACACCGATGCGATCCTCGTCGACATAGGGAAGCGTCACCAGATAATCGGCCACATGGCGAAAGTCCTCCACGCGCAATGTTGGGTCTTCGATGAAACGCGGCTCACCGCCGCTGGCACCCTGGAAGCTCGCATCGAAAGCGATGACAACGAAGCCCTCCTTGGCAAGAGCAACACCATAGACGTTGCCTGAGGTTTGATCCTTGCAGCTTCCGATAGGGTGTGCGCTGATGATAGCCGGATATTTTTTCGACTTGTCAAAGTTTGGCGGGAAATGGATATCGGCGGCAATATCCCAATACATATCGTGATTACGGATTTTCACGGTTTCCATGATGGGTTCTCCTTGATTTCGGTATTATGAGGCATTTCATCTGCTGATGGGCTGGCGCTTTCACATGAAGGCCGGCTTGTCGCCATCGGTGTTGGGCTTATTCACGCCGATGTTACGATCGCCGAGTGCGCCCGGCGCTTGAAGCAATTCAACGACGAGGGCTGCCACACTCTTCCGGGCGACTTCGGTACCCTTGAACGGCTCGTTTCGCTCGGTAATTTCGTAGTCGACCTCGTCGACATCAGTCAGCCAGGCAGGCCGCAGGATGGCATAGTCCAGCCCCGAAGCTTCAATGGCATCGGCAGCCTTGCGGTAAGGCGGCAGGTATTCACCGATTTCCCGCTTGTTCCATTCGCCAAATTTGCCCGGCACTTCATCATAGATGCCGAGAGTGGTGCAGAAGATCAGCTTGCAAACACCGGTGCCCTGCATAGCATTGATGATGGCATCAGCCTGTGCGTCGACATCACCGGCAAGGTTGGCATAGACCACATTCTGGCCGAGCATCGCTTCCTTCAGTTTGGCAGCGTTGTGAACGTCGCCTTCAATGATGCGGGCATTAACGGTTACGTCGCGGCTCAACTTCCCCGCGTCGCGTTGGAACAGGGTCAGTTCGGCATCGTCGCGACTGACAAGCATGTCGACGACATGCCGGGCAATCTGCCCGCTCGCACCAAGGATCAGGATTTTGACCACATTATCCTCCCTACAGTTTATTGCATGGAATTAAATATAAGCCGGTATACGGCAAGGAAAAATAGGGGTACTCTTCAATGAGTTTGAAGCAGTAGTTCATAATGAGCGCACATGGACCGCAATCTCCTTCCTGCCCTCGCCGCTTTCGCGGAAGTCGCCCGCGAAGGAAGCTACACGCGCGCCGCCGGCCGGATTGGCATTTCTCCGTCGGGTCTGTCGCAAGCAATCAGAACCCTGGAACAACAGCTTGGCGTGCGTCTGCTCAACCGGTCGACACGTTCGGTGTCACTGACGGATGACGGCAGGAAGCTGCTGTCTCAGGTCGAGCCAGGGCTGGCAATGATCTCGCATGCGGTGGTCGCGGTTGGCGAAGCGCGCGATAAGCCGAGTGGTGAGATCCGGCTGAATGCACCGCGCGTCGTCGCGCATCATTTCATCGAACCACATCTGGGTGAGTTCGCGCGCAGATATCCTGAAGTGCGTGTTGAACTGTTCGTTGACGATGGATTGGGAGACATTGTGCGGGAAGGCTGCGATGCGGGCATTCGTCTGCGCGAAAGCGTGACAGACACGATGGTTGCCGTACCGATCACGCTTCCTGTTTCGCTGGCTATCGTCGGCTCGCCAGCTTATTTCGCAGCCAATCCACCCCCGAAACGGTTCGAGGATTTGGCAGACCATAATTGCCTCGGCTTTCGCCAAACCAGCAGCGGGACCGTTTTCCGCTGGGAACTGACGGATCCCCGCTCGGGCGAAGAGCGGCTGTTTCAGCCTTTCGGAACATTTGCCACCAATAGCGACGACGTCATGTTGAGCGCCGCACTCCAAGGTGTCGGTTTGGTTATGCACCTGGACTTTGCTGTCCGTCAGCATCTGGCCTCAGGCGCATTGGTGCGGGTGATGGAGGAGTGGTGCCTGCCTTTCGAGGGCTTCAATCTCTATGTGTCATCGCGCGAGCAAATGCCGGCCAAATTACGCGCCTTCGTCGATTTCCTCGTCGAGAAACGGCGGCAGCTGGAACCATAACCAGCTTGGTGTCAGTCGGCTTTTCGGCAAGAAGCACGTCGCCTCGCCCCCAAACCCTCCGTTCCTCCCTATCCGATCTCGGCTTTCGGGTGAATGTCAAAGCCATCGAGCTCGAAATGAAGGCGCAAAACAGACGCCGACTTAATCAATAGTATTCCATCCCATGCGTCGCCAGCCCAACTGTTTCAGGCCAACATTGTCGAGCTGTTGATCACAATAAGCGCCCCGGCAGATTTGATCTGAAAAACAGAACCCGACGATGCGTAACCAAGTGGTTTAGCGCGATGCCAGGTTCTGCCAACATTTCCTTCAGATTGTGAAGGGCCGATCAGCTGATAAAGAGCCGGAGGACCAGAGTCTTCGTCATGGGCAGAACTTTATCAGCCATTCGCTGATCTTCTTATGTGTTTGCCGAAACAAAAGCCGACATGCTGGTGATCAACAGCATACCGACAGTTGCGCCTGCATCCTGAAGACCGATGGTCTTTTCCTGAAAAGCTGCGGCCTTGCCGTGCTGGGCAACCATCGTTTTAGTCGCTTCAAGCGCATCTTCGGCGGCCTTGGCCGCAGCTGCAAGCGCATCAGTAAGTGATGCACCAGCTGCAGCTTGTGCTTCAAGCGTTACGGCGATTGGATCAAGCACATCGAGAAGTGTCTTGTCGCCAACCTTTGCCTTGCCGCGTTCGGCAATGCCATCGCGATAGGCACGCCAGAAGGCGGCAATCTCTGCAGTGCCCAACTCGTCGATACCATCGCAGGCCTTGCTTGCACGCAGGAAGCCCGTTGCGGTCAGCGTACCCATGGTCGATGGCGCAACGCGCGCCATGGTGGTTCCAGCCGTGCGCAACAGCTTGGAAATACCAGCGGCTTCGCCTTCCGCATGGACAGCTTCCGCAGCCGCTGCAAAGGCTTTGCTCATGGTGATGCCGAGATCGCTATCGCCAACCTTACCGTCCAGCGCGATAAGGAATTCGCGCTGTTCTGCAAAAAGCTGCTTCCAGCTGTCGAAGAGATTGATCAGATCAGATGCTGTAATGACGTTCATGACTGCACCTCAACCCGCAAAATGCTTGAAGAATGGGGTGTTGGCGGAAGCGGCAACCAGCGGTTCCAATTCGTCATCGAGATGCAGCACGGAAACTGACGCGCCAGCCATTTCCATGGAAGTGGCAAACTCGCCGATCCAGACATGCTTGACCTTGACGCCACGCTCATCAAACAGCTGGGAAACTCTGCGGAACATGATGTAAAGCTCTTCAAGCGGCGTGCCGCCAAGACCATTGACCAGCACGGCTACTTCATCGCCCTTGGCATAGGTCTGTTCGGCAAAAATACGTTCCATCAGCTCGTCGATAACGGCGTCGGCACTGGCCAGCTTCTTGCGGCTGATGCCCGGTTCGCCATGGATGCCCATGCCGATTTCCATTTCATCTTCGCCGATGGAGAAGGTGGCGTGACCGATTTCCGGCACAACGCAGCTGGAAAGTGCAACGCCCATGGTGCGGGTGCGCAGACGTGCCTTATCGGCAAGACGCGTCACTTCATCAAGCGACAGCCCGTTGGCGGCGGCGGCACCAGCTGCCTTATAGACAAAGAAGATACCGGCAACGCCGCGACGCTTGTGTTCTTCACCGACAACCGAGGAAGCCACATCATCATTGCCGACAACCTGCTTGACGGCGATGCCATCGAGATCGGCAAGTTCTGCGGCCATATCGAAATTGATAATGTCGCCACTGTAATTGCCATAGATGTAAAGAACGCCGGCGCCCTGATCGATAGCCTTGGTGACCTGATACATCTGTTCCGAGCTTGGCGACTGGAAGACGCCGCCGACAGCTGCGCCATCGATCATGCCTTCGCCGATATAGCCCAAGAACAGCGGCAGGTGGCCGGAGCCACCGCCAGTTGCAATGCCGACCTTGCCGGATTTGGTATTGGCTGTAACCATGCAACGCTTGTCGTTGTCGACAAAGGTAAGCTCGGGATGCGCCCGATAGATGCCTTCAAGCATCTCATCCACGAAATTGACGGGATCGTTCAGGAATTTCTTCATGATTTCCTCTTGAGAGTATCGGGTTATTTCTTGCGTTGGCGGGTGACGAAGAAGGCGGCAGCCAGCAGAATGAAGCAGCCGACGACAAGACGCTGCCATGTGCTGGGGATGCCGACGAGCACCAGAACACTGTTGATGACGGTGATGAGCAGCACACCGAGAAGGGTGCCGAAGACTGTGCCGGTGCCGCCGGTGATGCGTGCACCACCCAGAACCACAGCGGCGATAACGGCGATTTCGGTTCCGACGAAGTCGAACGGGCTCGACTGGCGATTGGCGCAGACATGGATGATGCCTGCAAGTCCGGCCAGACCACCTGCATAGCCGAACAGGAAGATATGGATGGTGCGCAGATTATAGCCGAGGCGGCTTGCGATCTGGCTGTTACCACCCATCGCAAAAATCGCGCGGCCCATCAAAGTGCGGTTCAATATCCACCAGGTCAGGATTGCGGCCGCAGGCAGCACCAGAAAGTAGAATGGCATGGTGATGGTGGCACCGGTTGCCGATTCAAACTGGAACAGCGGCAGGCGACCGAAGGCGCCCATTGTCGGGGGCAGGGACATGATCCAGACCGTGCCGACAAAGGCCAGCAGGAAGCCACGGAAGAGATATTGTGTGCCGATGGTGACGATCAGTGACGGTACATTGAGGTAATGCACCAGAAGACCATTGAGGACGCCGAGGAAAATACCGCCAGCAATCGCCATCAGAATGATGAAGACGATCGGCAGTTCCGGCATATAGGCCTGCACCAGAAGCGTCAGCGAATAGACTGTCGTGGCAGCAATCGCCGTAAAGGAAACATCAATGCCGCCAGCGGCGAGAATGATGAAGACGCCAAGCGCAAACAGGCCCATCACCACACTGGCACGGCCAATATCGATCAGTGTCGAGGCTTGCAGGAATGCAGGGTTGATGATCGAGACAATCGTGCAGATTGCCACGAGCAGAAAGAAAGTGATCGATTCCGGGCGCCTGCGAATGAAGTCACCCAGTTTGAAGGAGTGAGCCCGCCCCACATCCTGTTGATACTGCGACGCACTCATTAGGCAACTTCCTTCTGCGACGACATCATGGCTTGATAGAGCTGATCTTCGGTGGCCTGTGCAGCATCCAGTTCGGCAACGATGCTGCCTGAGTTCATGACGAGAATGCGGTCTGCATTCTGCAGAAGCTCCGGTAGATCATCGCTGACGATGATGAGGCCCATGCCAGCTTCGGCCAGCGCCTGAATTGCGCGGTAAATTGTGTCTTTCGATCCCACATCGACGCCGACGGTCGGGCCGTGCAGCACCAGAAGCTTGGGGCCAATGCTCAGCCAGCGACCAATCAAAACGCGCTGCTGATTGCCGCCCGAAAGCGCGCCAACCGGCAGGTCGAGATTGGTTGTATTCAGCCGCATCTCTTTCATGAGCGAGGCGGCGATGTTGCGGCCCTGTTTCTGATCAACGATGCCAAGGCTGTTGCAGAGCTTTCTGAAGATCAGAGCGATCTCGTTTTGAAAGATCGATTTATCGAGGAAAAGGCCTTCTGCAAGGCGGTCTTCCGGCACATAGCCAATGCCACGCTCGATGGCTTCCGCCGGGCTTTTAACTTCGGTCTTTTGACCTTCGAGGCGGATTGAACCTCTATCAGCAGGTACAACGCCGGTGATTGCCATGGCCAGCTCGTTGCGTCCGGAATCTGCAAGGCCGGTAATGCCGAGGATTTCACCCTTACGAAGGGTAAAGCCAATGTCCTTGAAGCCCGATGCGGTAAGGCCGTCGAGTTTGAGCAGTTCGGTGTCGCCAGGCTGTGCCGTGCGATAACGCTCAGCGTCGATTTCCCTGCCGATCATCAGCTCGGACAGCTGCTGCTTGGTATAGTTTTCGATCGGGCCTTGTGCCACGCACTGGCCATCGCGGAAGACGACTGCATTGCCGCCGATGCGATAGCATTCATCAAGCTTGTGGGTGACGAACAGCACGGCGACGCGTTCTGCGCGCAGGCGTTCAACGACTTCAATCAGATTATCCACTTCGCGACGGGTCAGCGATGTGGTCGGTTCATCCATGATGACGAGCTTGGCGCGGGTTGCGATTGCGCGTGAGATGGCAACCAGCTGGCGCATGGCAAGCGGCAGCTCGGAAACGATTGTGTTCAGGAAGGCTTTGTCGGTTGGCAAGCCAACCGTGCTCAATGCCCGTTCCGCAGTCTCGCGAAGCTGCGAAAGCTTGACACTGCGGAACAGTCGGCCATTGCCTTCAACAAGCTGCTCATTCAGCGCTACGTTTTCAGCGACGGTCAGATTGGGGATAAGTGACAGATCCTGATAGACGGTCTCGATACCGGCTGCCAGCGACTGGATCGGGTTCAGCGAAGTATAGGTTTTGCCATCGAGAATGATCTCGCCTTCGCTGGGTGCATGTGCGCCGGACATGATCTTGATGACCGTACTCTTGCCGCAGCCATTTTCACCCAACAGGTGATAGGCCTGGCCAAGATCGATTGTCAGATCGATGCCGCGCAGCGCGTGAACGCCGCCAAACCGCTTATGGATGTTGCGCAGTTCGAGAAAACGATCCGGCGACCGGTCGCTGCTCGTCCCATTCTTCGTCGTAGTTGACACGTTAAATTCCTTTGTCGCCGCACCGCTCGCCAAAGCGATTGGGCTGGCTGTAGGACCGTTGGCTTTCGTTCGCCACGCGCTAATGTCTTGATTTTAGATAGTTCGTTTGGTTCAGGCGCCCGGATGCAGTGAAGCATCCGGGCTTTTGACACCACCGCGTGCGGCTGAACGATGTCCGCACACGATGGTCAGTCAGCCTGTAGCAGCGCTCTTAGAACAGGTGTTCCTTGTAGGTCGCCTTGTCAGCAATAACCATGCCGTTGCCGATCACGAGAAGGCCTTCACCGGCACCCTTTTTGACGCTGACCTTGTTATAGCCTTCAACGCCGAGGTCGGTGCCTTCCTTGACTTCCTTCTTTTCGAGCAGAAGCTTGGCAACCGCATTCATAGCCATGCCAGCCTTCTGCGGATCCCAGAAGCCGATTGCTGTGATCGCACCGGATTCCAGCAGATCAGCTGAAGGGTTTGGCAGACCGGTGCCGACCAGGCATACCTTGCCGCTCAGGCCAGCTTCATCGATAGCGCGGCCAACGCCGAGAACGTCGTTACCGGCAGAGGTCTGGAAGCCCTTCAGGTCAGGATGCTTGCGCAGGATTTCCTTGGCCTTTTCATAGGTGCCGTTGGCATCGTCGAAGGATTCGTTGTTCGGATCGACGAGCTGCATGTCAGGATACTTCTTGGCGTTTTCTTCGCCCGAACCAACCCACTGCATGTGCGTGCGACTGCCGAGCGAGCCAACAAAGGTGGTCCACTTGCCGCTCTTGCCCATGCATTCTGCCAGACGCTCATTGAGCGCTGTGCCGTAATCGGCATTATCGAAGGCTTCGACATCGGCCATGGTGTTGACCTGGTTGTCGGCTTCGTGGGTCACAACAACGATGCCGCGTTCCATGGCGCGCTTGAAGGTGCCTTCAAGAACAGCTGGGTCCATAGGAACGACTGCAAGCGCATTGACGCCCTTGGCAACGAGGTCCTGAACGATCTGAAGCTGCTGTGCTGCGTCTGCCGTTGCCGGCCCGCTCTGTGTTGCAACCACATCCGGGTTGGCCTTCTGATAGGCTTCAACGCCTGTGTTCATGCGGTCGAACCAAGGAATACCGCTGATCTTGACGACCGTTGCGATGACCGGCTTTTCCTGTGCGACGAGCGTGCCCGCGCTGCCCGCGACGATCGCTGCACCAATGATGGTTCCGGTGAGCAGTTTTTTCGTTGTTGCTTTCATCATTTCCTCCACACTTACCATCCCCCAAAGTCTATGTTCGGGTGCCTGAGGGTTGAGCACCGATGTTTCCCTTTTGGCGATTGCCGAGGGTAAAGAATCCCGCGATGTCGTATTTTCCGACGGCAAGGAAGGCGAGCAGCAGCAGGCCCCAGGCGAAGTCGCGGACGAAGTTGGAAAGGCCGCCGAAGTTGAGCAGGCTAGACATGAGCTGCAAAGCAATAGCGCTCAGCACCACGCAGATAACACGGCCATAGCCACCTTCAGGCTTCACGCCCGCCATGACGGCGATGAGAATGGCGACCAGCAGATACGAGCTGCCATAGTCGAACTTCACGTTGACGTTGCGCGCTGCAATAATGATGCCTGCAATCGCTGCGAGAAATCCACTCGTGGCATAGGTCGCAATCAACACGCCATTACGCGGGAAACCAGCAAAGACAGCGGCTTTCGGATTGGTGCCCATCAGCATCAGCCAGTAGCCATAAGGTGTGAAGCGCACGACCGCTGCGATCAGCAAGGCTACCGCTATGAAGATCAGGAAGCTGATCGGAACAGCCAAAAACATGTCATTGCCGATGCGCGACAGAAGATCGGGGCTGCCGACCATGACAGCGCGACCACCAGACACAACAACCGCAAGACCCGTAAAAGCCATCTGCGTGCCAAGCGTGCAGAGGATCGGGGTGATGTTGAAGCGCGCAATCAGGATTCCGTTGACGATGCCGCCCGCAAGACCGATCACCAGTGCCAGTCCGATAAAGGCGAGGCTGAAGCCAAGCTGGTTTTCGGCGCTTGAGATAAACATCGAAACGATAACAGCGGAGAGCACACCGGAAAGGTTGGCTAGCGCAATGCCCGAGAGATCGATCCCGCCATTGCCAGCGCACATGGCCAACATGACGCCGATTGCCAGAAGCCCGATTTCAGGCACCTGACCTGCCATGGACTGCAGATTGAACAGGGATAGGAAAGATCCTCCCGAAATATACGCGCCAAGCGCGAGCAATCCGAGATTGATGACAACAAGCATAGCAAGCTGATTGCTTGTCTTCTGCATGGTCTCCTCCTACCACGTTTAGTAAACAAAACTGTTATTCACTAAATAAATGACGAGATGGCATACAGCTGTCAAGCGCAATATCGGCAAATTTCCGTTGCCTGTGGATCGATTTTACCCTAATCGGTTTAATTATCGCTCATATTGTTTACTAAACATATGATTCATATCAGGATGCAAAATCGAACGTTTGCCGTTGAAAAGATGGGGCCTGTTAATTCTTGATCTGAGACCAAAACCGGCAACATATTGAATCTGGTGCCAATTGCGGATTTGAAGTTCCCGAGAGCAGATGCCATACAAATGGCAGATATTCTCGTTCCCGGAGCCTATGTCCTTAACCGAATTCCTATAATCGTGCGGAGCATATGAAAAAGAAAAAGTCTTTTACGATCAGAGACATCGCAGAGACTGCCGGCGTTTCTCCGGCTACGGTTTCGCTTGTGCTCAACGGTAAGGGCGAAATTTCGGGCGAAACGCGTGCACGTGTCCTCGAAGCCGTTTCCAGACTGAACTATGTTCCACGCGCGTCAAAAACTGCGCCAAGCACCGGGGAGACGATCCGCTTTCTCAAGATTGCCAAGCATGGCGAGACGGTCAACCGCGATCACAGTGTTTTTGTCTCGGATTATATTGACGGCATGTCCTCGGAAGCGACGCGCCGAAACTATACGCTGGAAGTGGTAAGTTTCGACGGGCAGCCGATAAGTGCAGTAGCGGAATCGCTTGCCGGTGCGCCAGTGCGCGGTGTGATCGCGCTTGGGACCGAGCTTTCGGCGGCAGACATCCACATGATACAGGGGCTCGGCCTGCCCACAGTCTTCATCGATACCTTTTATGAGGTCATTGAAGCCAATTTCGTCGACATGAACAATGAGGACGCCGTCTTCAAGGTTCTGTCGCGCTTCAAGCAGCTTGGTTTTTCGCGGATCGGTTTTGTCGCCAGTCATACGGAAACGACAAACTTCCGTCTTCGTCGCGATGCGTTTTTCAAGAATATGCAGCGTCTGGACCTGAAGGTTCAGGAGCGCGATATCCTTTCGGTTGAATCGACCTATGAAGGCGCCCATCGCGATACTTGTGCGATGCTGCATTCAGGACTCGATCTGGCCGAGTGCTATTTCTGCACGAACGATATCATCGCCTATGGCTTCATCCGCGCACTGAGGGGCAAGGGTCTTCGTATTCCTGACGATGTTTCGGTGATTGGCTTCGATAATCTGCCGCAAAGTGCAACCATGGAGCCGGGTCTCACAACGGTTGACGTATCCAAACGGAAAATCGGAAATCTCGCAGTTACCGTTCTCGACGACCTGATCAATACAGCGGAACCGCAACCGCCGGTAAAGATACTGGTTGGGGCAAACCTGATCCTGCGGGCGAGTGAGACTGCACTTACCCCGAAAGCCGCTAGAAGCCGTGAATTTGGCTAGCGTAAGGAAATGTGCCCGATAGAGCTGGAAAATCATATTATGAAACCGGTGAGTAGCTGGTAAGCAATCCGGGTCCGACAGACCAACTTCAGAAAGACAAAAAATTGTCCAGAAACCCTCCTCGCAATCAGGCCGGTTTTGCAACACGTGCGATCCATGTCGGTCAGGAACCTGACCCTTTGACCGGAGCCGTGATCCCTCCGATCTATCATGCGACGACCTACGTGCAGGATGGCATAGGAGCGAGCAAGGGGTACGACTATACCCGCAGCGGCAATCCGACCAGAAACGGTCTTGAACGCTGTCTTGCCGATCTCGAGGGCGCGGCAGCAGCTTTCGTTTTCCCGAGCGGGCTTGCCGCGGCCGCAACATTGCTGGAGGCGCTTCCGGCCGGTTCGTCGATATTGGCCCATAACGATCTCTACGGTGGTGTCTACCGACTGCTGGCCGATGTCAGACCAGTCACGGCGGCGCACAATGTGAATTTCGTGGATTTTTCCGACGAAGCTGCACTGCGCCAGGCTGTCCTCGACCATATGCCAGCTCTGCTTTGGTTTGAGACCCCGTCCAATCCAACGCTTCGCATTGTCGATCTGTCACTTGTTGCTGAACTTGGCAAACAGGCTGGTGCAATTACGGTTTGTGACAGCACCTTCTCATCGCCGGCAGGCCAGCGTCCTATCGATCATGGAATTCATGTGGTTGTACATTCGGCAACGAAGATGCTGAACGGGCATTCGGATCTTTTGGGGGGCGTGGTCGCGGTATCTGCAAACGCACCCGCCAAGCTTGCCGAACGGGTTGGTTATCTGCAGAACGCCCTGGGCTCGGTCATGTCACCGACAGATTGCGCTCTTCTGCACCGTTCGCTGAAAACCCTGGAAATCCGCAGCATAAGGCAATCGGAAACGGCACTGAAGCTGGCGACCAGTCTCGAACAAAGAGCTGAAGAACTGGGACTGACCAAGGTTGTATATCCTGGCCTTGCCAGCCATCCGCAGCATAAACTGGCCGCTGAACAAATGGTCAACTTCGGCTGCGTCATTTCTATCGAGGTTGCAGGCGACCTGACACGCGTCGAACGTATTCTGACTTCGACCCGTTATTTCCACTTTGCAGTCAGCCTCGGAAGCGTGGAAAGTCTCATTCAGCATCCATATTCCCTGACCCACGCGGTTGTGCCTGAAGACCAGAAAAACCACCTGGGAATTGGCGCTCAGCTCATTCGCATCTCGATCGGCCTGGAAGATCCGGAAGATCTGGAAACCGATCTGGTGCAGGCACTCTCAAGCAACCGGTGATCGGCCCCATCTTGAACTTTTGCAACTGAGCCACCGTGCCGGGTGGCTCACACGCTTTTCGATCGCAAGGAAAATTCCCGCCTTATTTGAGATACAACAAATCCGGTTTGTGACTGTCACTCTAGAATGGCTCGAATGATGATGCGGCTGTCATCATCATGCTTCGAAGCCTGACAGCCACGGAACAATCAGATGTCGGCAGAACCTGTCTCACTATCCCCCGTAATTGATGTTCGCACCATACCGCCCATTTCGCGACATGCGACGATCTTCTCGATGATCGATTCGCTTGAACCCGGCGAAGCGCTGGAAATCATCAATGATCACGATCCGGTGCCACTGCGCCACCAGCTTGAAACCCGCAATCCGGGTGCATTCTCGTGGGTCTACAAGGAAACCGGTCCATTGTGGCGGGTCGAAATCGGTCGCCGAAAAGGCCATCATGGTGCTGACCATGAGTGCACCTGCGGCAATCACTGAAGTCTTGTAGGCACAACGTCCAGGACGAACTGAGATGATCGGCGCGACGCTTTCCCGTTGGACCCTATCCTACTTTACCGCTTCGCTGGCTTTCCTTGTCTTTGGACTTGCCTTGATGGCAGGCGGTTTCGGCTTTCCGGGTCATGGAATTCGCGCTGCGGAAACACTGATAGTTGTGCACGCCATCGCTATTGGATGGCTTGCACTGCTCATGAGCGGCGCACTCCTGCAATTTGTGCCGGTTCTCGTGAACAAATCCCTGTGGGGAAGCCGGGCAAGCCTCCCGGCTTTGCTTCTGCTCGTGACAGGCTTGTCCGGCCTGCTCATTGGTTTTGCGGGCATGGCTGGGCTGACGGAGAGCCCGGCATGGTTGCTTCCGGTCTCTGGCATCCTGTTGACCTGCGGATTTTCCACCATTTTCGCCATACTGGGCATGACGCTCTGGCTCGCTCGCCCAATCGCCTTGCCCGCGCGGTTTGTTGCGGCAGGCATCTGCTGCCTTATGACAACAGCTCTGCTTGGCAGTGTTTTCACCTTCGCGCTCTCCGGCTTTACGGAGCAAGCCGTTCTGCTCGATATTGCGGGAGCGGCATTGCCGGTTCACGCAGCGCTTGGTCTCGGTGGCTGGATGACTTTCACAGCTATGGGTGTAAGTTACAGACTACTGACAATGTTCATGTTGTCCCCTGATGCTGCGCGGCAAACAACCAGAATTATCTGGTGGGAAGGCGCTGCTGCCCTGACCATCCTCGCTGTCGGAATTGTCGTTGTCGCCTTGGAAAGGGGATCGGTCGAAATTGCCGTCACGGCGGCTCTCATTCCCGGAATCGCCTGCATTGCGCTCTATATCGTCGATATTCAGACGATCTACCGGCAGCGCAAGCGCAAGACGATAGAATTGAACAGTGCCGCCAGTATTCCAGCCTTCATCGCGCTAGGGCTCTCGCTTCTTCTGGCAATTGCCCTGTTCTGGACAGGCACTACCGATGCGATGATTGCAGCCCTCGTCTATCTGTTCGCCTTCGGTTGGCTGACCGGCCTCAGCCTTGCCCAGCTATACAAGATCGTGCCGTTCCTGACCTGGCTCGAATGTTATGGTCCTGTCATGGGCAGGGCACCGACGCCGCGTGTGCAGGATATGGTCAGCGAGCGCCGCACACGTCAGTGGTTCTCTCTTTATTATACTGGCGTTGCCGTCGCGACGCTGGCTTTGATTGCCGAATATCCAACCGTGTTTCGTTTGGCCATTACGTTGAATCTCATGGCGATCCTTGCATTGATCGTGCACTTCTTCCGCGCCCGGCGGCTTCTCGATGTACCGCACGGCCTACGCCTGCCAAAAGGGGCAACCCTGCCACATCTCATCTATGCCGGTGAACCAATTCTCAGGAGATCGAAATGACACTCTCAGTTCAGGACATCACGCATCATGTGCTGGACGTGCGCCCTCTGATCAAGGGCGGCGTGGAACCGTTCAATGCCATCATGGAAGCAGTTGACGGTCTTTTGCCGGGACAAAGCCTCCTGCTGATCGCCCCGTTCAAACCGGCACCGCTTTTCAGTGTCATGGAGCGAAAAGGCTTTTCCGCAAAAGCGGAGCCGCTGGAGGATGGCGACTGGCAAGTCCTGTTCAGTCCGGCGATGGACGCCGCGCCTGAACTGCGGTTCTCGGACAATGTCGGTTCACCGGATGTCTGGCCTGAACCATCACGCTATCTCGATTGTTCGGACATGCAGCCGCCGGAACCAATGGTGCGCATTCTTGCGGAAGTGGAAGAGATGCCTGCAGGCGCGGTTCTGTTCGCCCTGCTGCACCGCGAACCTTTATTCCTCTTTCCCGAACTCGAAAACCGTGGTCACGAATGGGTCGGCAATTTCGATGAGACCGGCACCGCCTATCGTATAATGATCCGTGTTGGAGATGCGAGGTAGTCGTCATGCAACACACGGTACATGACCAGCTGGAGAGGCAGATCATCGAACATCTGCGTCTGGTGCTCGATCCCGAACTTGGGTTCAACCTCGTTGACCTTGGCATGATCTACAGTATCGACATTGGTGATGGCGGAACTGTCGATATCAGTATGACGACGACAACGCCCGGTTGCCCGGCTGCGGGTTATCTGACTGATGCCGTTCGTGCGAGCGCCGAATCTGTCGAAGGGGTTCATGCAGTCAATGTCGAACTGACCTACGAGCCGGAGTGGATTCCGGAGATGGCGATGCCTGAAGTACAAGCGCGATTTGGAGATTAATCTCCCGACGCATATCCGCATCATCGAAACCAGCGAACAGAGCCAATCTGTTCGCTGGTTTCACTTTTGGCCAAACCCCTTCGGCTGAGCCTTTGTTCCAGCGCAAATAAAGCGGGACAGACATCAATAAGCTAGCTTAAGTTATTGATATTAAACGCCTAATATTACCCAATTTTTTGTGTCACCTTGATCGCAGTCAAGGAACATCGAAGTGCCTCTTCCTATAGTCGGCATGACAGAGCAGGAAATGCTCGGTCCTATCGTAAAGGAGAGTATCGATGGCCGAACAGATGCAAATCAGTCGCCGCACCATATTGGCAGGAGCCGCCCTGGCTGGGGCGCTTGCGCCGGTTCTGGCAACCACATCCGCCTGGGGACAAGGCGCGGTGCGGAAGGCAACTGCGGCAGAAATAGCAGCACTTCCACGCCAGAAGGTGGAGCTTGTGGACCCTCCCTTCGTGCATGCCCATAGTCAGGTTGCAGAAGGCGGACCCAAGGTGGTCGAATTCACCATGGTGATCGAGGAAAAGAAGATCGTCATCGATGATGCGGGAACCGAAGTTCACGCCATGGCATTCAACGGCACCGTACCAGGACCGCTGATGGTCGTGCATCAGGACGATTATCTCGAACTGACACTCATCAACCCTGAAACCAACACGCTGATGCACAATATCGATTTCCATGCGGCAACCGGTGCATTGGGCGGCGGCGGGCTGACCGAAATCAATCCGGGAGAAAAGACCATCCTGCGCTTCAAGGCGACCAAGCCCGGCGTCTTCGTCTACCACTGCGCACCTCCCGGAATGGTTCCCTGGCATGTCGTATCGGGCATGAATGGTGCGATCATGGTGCTGCCGCGCGAGGGTCTGCATGACGGCAAAGGCAAAGCACTGACCTACGACAAGATTTATTATGTCGGCGAACAGGATTTCTATGTACCGCGCGACGAGAACGGCAAATACAAGAAATACGAGGCGCCCGGCGACGCTTATGAAGACACCGTCAAGGTCATGCGCACTCTCACTCCGACCCATGTGGTGTTCAACGGCGCTGTGGGCGCACTGACTGGCGACAAGGCCATGACGGCGGCGGTTGGCGAGAAAGTCCTGATCGTCCACTCGCAGGCCAACCGCGATACGAGACCACATCTGATCGGGGGGCATGGGGATTATGTCTGGGCGACCGGCAAGTTCAATACGCCGCCCGACGTCGATCAGGAAACCTGGTTCATTCCGGGTGGTGCCGCCGGAGCAGCCTTCTACACGTTCCAGCAGCCCGGCATCTACGCCTATGTGAACCACAATCTGATCGAGGCTTTTGAACTCGGCGCTGCCGCCCACTTCAAGGTCACGGGTGAATGGAACGACGATCTGATGACGTCGGTTCTCGCACCATCTGGCACGTAAAGCGAATGTATGAAGGCGCTTCGCCTCCCAGAGCGCCTTTGGCAAACCTGGAGCGGCTCCAGTCAAAACGGAATCGGAACCGCTCTCTCCCTCTGCACGCATTATCCACGCGAAACCGCTTCGCACATTCGCTGGAAATGCTCTGACCATGCTTTAGGATGAAAGGCTCGGGGCTGCATCCATCTGCCTCCCGGACGGATGCGGTCCCCTGATATCCGATGAACGAAGGCAAAGGAAAAAAGTGCCTGCGCGAGCTTGCCGTGGCCGTTCCGGCGGTTCTGCTGGCGGTCATCGCGGGATTGATCGTCGTTGATGTCGTTGGACGTCCAGACCGCGCAATGCCGCGCGCGTCGGCCGTTGGTCCGGAAATGATCGTTATCGCTCCTCGTACCATGACGTATCGGGCCGATGGCGACTTTCAGAAGAACAATTACCCCGTTGACGCCCCATTGACGACCCGCAAGCTGCAGCGGGCATTCGAGATCATGAAGTATCAGGTCAGCACATCTGACTATGAGCGCTGCGTCGCCGACGGCGACTGCCAGTCCGCCGAGGCCCTGCCGCACAATCACGATGCATCCGATGCAGAGGGTCCGATCGTTGGCGTCAGCTATGATGATGCGCAAAATTATGCCGACTGGCTTTCACGCAAAACCGGCGAAATCTGGCATCTGCCGACAGACGAGCAATGGGCATTCGCTGCCGGCTCGCGCTTTCCCGACGACGCCCTTGGCATCGAGGACGATGCTGCGGCCAATCCGGCAATCCGCTGGCTGAGAGACTATGAAAAGCAAAGCGCTCGCAAGCTGGACAGGAGCCCGACCAGACGCCCCGCCGGCGCTTTCGGTATCAACGAGCTGGGCGTAGCCGATATCGCAGGCAATGTGTGGGAATGGACGCAGACCTGCCACCGCCGCGTCAATATCGATGCCTACGGCAAGCAGGTCGCGGAAGTGCCATCGTGCGGCGTTTATGTCGTCAATGGCAAGCACCGCGCTGCAATGAGTTCGTTCATTCGCAACCCGAAAACCGGAGGATGCAGTGTCGGCGTTCCACCCGACAATCTCGGTTTCCGGCTGGTCCGAGACAACCGCTGGTATGCTGTGGTATGGAAGCGCATCCAGAACATCGGCGCATGAGGGATTAATTGTGAATGCCCGATCCCCGGCTCCGAAAACAATTCCAAGCCCGCCTTGCTGTGCTAAGGTAGATACAGGGTCTTGGAGTGTGAGAAACGCAATGTCCTTGATAGATCGCGGACTAGTCAGGAAACTGTCCTTGTTCGCCAAAATGAGTGATGGCGAACTCGATAAGCTTGTTTCGTATGCAACTACAAAGCGCGTTCCTCCGGGAGAGGCGATTTTCGAGCAAGGCGACGATGCCGTTCTTTTCTACCTCCTCCTGCACGGGCGGTTGAAGGTCAATCAGATCACCCCGGACGGACAGCAGATCATCGTCCGCATGGTGCATCCGGGGGACCTTTTCGGCTTTGCCCGAGCCTTGCAGAGAAGCGATTATCCCGGCACAGCGATTGCCGTGGCGGAAAGCATCGTACTGGCCTGGCCAACCGAGCTTTGGGATTATTTTGTCGAGCAGAATCCCGGTCTGGCAATGAATGCGATCCAGACAATCGGCAAAAGGCTGGAAGAAGCCCACACGCGTATCCGTGAGATGTCGACGGAAGAAGTGGAACGGCGTGTCGCGCACACCGTTCTGCGCCTCGCCCGTCAGGCTGGCCGGAAAGAAGATGACGGCATCCGGATCGATTTTCCAATCACCAAACAGGATATCGCCGAGATGACCGGAACGACACTGCATACAGTGTCACGCATTCTCACGGGCTGGGAAGCGCAAGGATTTGTTCGGGGCGGCCGCCAGAAACTGACCGTACTCAATATGTCAGGTGTGAGACGGCTTGCCGACGGCGAACGGTAGAACAGCCGGAAACACGGTATGCCGAACGAAAGACGCCCGGCATATCGCCTTCGCCTCATCCAAAAACTTCCCGCTCCTCGGATTTCGCTGCCAGCAGCGCCTCTATCATCAGCTTTTCTGACAGGATGTGGCGGCGCACGCTCTCCATAAAGCCACGCACCATGTATGAAATGGTGTCGGAAGCGAGACGGCAACGACCGTCTGCAACTGCCATCAATGTCTGTGACAATTCTTCGGCGGCCAGCCGGTCACAACGATGTTCCGCCTTCAGGCGTTCAATGACGGCGTTGGCGAAATGGGAATGAGCCTGCCGACTGAAATCTGGAAACAGAACTTCTTCTTCAAGCGCATGGGTTTCACCAACAAGACGCGGAATGAGCGTTGATATCCGCCGGTACTCCTGCACAGAGGTGCCGGTCTCGAGATCCTCAGCGATTTCCTCCAACCGCAGACACAGTTCCAGCAGATCATGATGGTGGGCCTCGAGGCGGCTGATATCGGTCGCGTGCAAGACTGACGGCGCGTCCATAATTCTTCCCTCTACCTACTGACCAAGGAAAAGAACGGCTGCAATCACGATGGAAGCCGCAACGGCGGAGAGCGTGCCCGCGCCCTGTAAAGCTCCCATACGATAAAGAACCAGTGAAAAGCCGATGATCGCCGGTGTTGCGACCATGAGCCCGATCTGTGCATCCGTCATTGAAATTTCCTTTTCTATGGCGAGGATACAATGTCGTCGTCAGTGCATTTCTTCTTTGCCAAAACGCAAAGAAGGCCTGAACTGCGGGCGCTAGGCATGTTCCATGTCTGGAACCGAAGATTTGGCCATAACTGCAATCAACGCGGAGGATCGCGCGGAAGATGATCTTCTGCTCTGGATCCTCGTGTGGAGCGAACTCGTTGCCTTCGCAATCCTGCTGATTGCGTTCATGGTGATGTCGGCCATCAATGTGGAAGGCGTTGCGCAGTTGCGCGCGCATCTCAGCCCCGGCCTCGCTGCAGCCAACACCGTTGTGCTGCTGATGAGCGGCTGGCAGGCGGCAATTGCCGTGCGCAGACGTCACAATGCTAGTCAGGCTCGCCGTCCGCTTTTATATGCCGCCCTTTTCGGCCTCGTTTTTGTAGCAATCAAGCTCGTCGAATATTCGCATGAAATCCAGTTTGCTGGTGATGAAGCAACTGGTTCGTTCTTCGAGCTTTATTTTCTCCTGACCGGTTTTCACCTCATGCATGTGCTGTTCGGATCGATCATTCTGGCGCTGGTCGCATGGCGACCATCTGCTTCCAATGTTCTGCTGATCACGACGCTCTGGCACGCGATTGATCTCGTCTGGCTGGTGATGTTTCCTGTCCTTTATCTTGCCTGAGGCCCGCAGTGTCCGATCGTGACTATTCATCCCTGACCCGTACATTCGTCGTTCTGATCATTCTCGCTTTGAGCGGTGCATTTATCGCAGGCACCAGCGCCGGGGTGCTCGCAGCCATCGTCATTGTACTGATCCTCGCTTTTGCCAAAGGCTGGTTCGTCATCCTCGATTTCATGGAAATGCGCGGAACCGACGGCATACTGAAGCCTGCCTTGCTGGCTTGGCCCGCCGTTCTGCTCACACTGGCACTGGTGCGTTCTGTCGCAGTGCGCTTCCTCCTCTGAGCAGCACGCTATCTCTTTGTTTTTACGTATTATCCGACGCAAAGCCGCTTCGCACTTTTGGCTCGGAAATGCTCCAGTCTTTGCCAAATCGCAAAGAAGGCTTTCCTCCGACCGATAGAACAGTCCTGTCCCGTGATGCTGGCGAGGGGATTGACCAGCCGCACTATCGACGGGGGATTTGATGCCGAGGCTCCGCCTTCGGCCAATGAAAGGACGAAGGGGATGGCAGAACGCCTAACCAAGACCGGCGCACGAAACGTCTTCTACGGCGGGTCTATTTTCTTTTTCGCGATCTTCGTGGGGCTGACGGCGCACAGCCATTACTACATGAAAACCACCTCCACGGATGAATCGACGCTGACCGATGCGGTCGCGCGCGGCAAGCACATCTGGGAGAAAAACTCCTGCATCAATTGCCACACACTGCTTGGCGAAGGCGCATATTTTGCACCCGAGCTTGGCAATGTCTGGAAGCGCTGGGGTGGCGAAGAAGACCCGGAAGGCGCACGCGAGACGATGAAAGCCTGGATGCAGGCGCAGCCCACGGGGATAGAAGGGCGTCGCCAGATGCCCCAGTTCAACCTGAGCGAACAGGAACTCAACGATCTGGCTGATTTCCTCGAATGGACCAGTCGCATCAAGACGCAGAACTGGCCGCCCAACGAGGCAGGCTGAGCGCGGGATGAACGGAGTTTTATGATATGAAATATGAAAGCCAAAAGGTCGCGATGCTCTATTTTTATGGAGCGCTCGTGCTGTTCATCGCGCAGGTCGCATTCGGTGTTCTCGCCGGTACGATCTATGTTCTGCCCAATACGCTGTCAGAGCTGTTGCCCTTCAACATCGTTCGCATGATCCACACCAATGCACTGGTCGTCTGGCTGCTGATGGGCTTCATGGGTTCGACCTATTATCTTCTGCCGGAAGAAACGGAAACCGAGCTTTACAGCACCAAACTCGCCGTCATCCAGTTCTGGCTGTTCTTCGTGGCGGCCGGTGTCGCCGTTGTCGGCTATCTGTTCCATATTCACGAGGGGCGTGAATTTCTCGAACAGCCATTCATCATCAAGGTCGGCATCGTCGTCGTCTGCCTGATCTTCCTGTTCAATATCACGTTGACGGCGCTCAAGGGCCGCAAGACGACCGTGACCAACATCCTTCTGTTCGGTCTGTGGGGCCTTGCCCTGTTCTTCCTGTTCGCCTTCTACAATCCGATCAATCTCGCGCTCGACAAGCTCTACTGGTGGTATGTGATCCATTTGTGGGTTGAAGGCGTGTGGGAACTCATCATGGCGTCGATCCTCGCCTTCCTGATGATCAAGCTGAACGGCATCGACCGCGAAGTCGTCGAAAAATGGCTCTATGTCATCGTCGGTCTGGCGCTGTTCTCCGGCATTCTCGGAACAGGTCACCACTATTACTGGATCGGTGCACCGGGCTACTGGCAGTGGATCGGTTCGCTGTTCTCGACACTGGAAGTCGCTCCGTTCTTCACCATGGTCATCTTCACCTTCGTGATGACATGGAAGGCCGGTCGCAAACATCCAAACCGTGCAGCCCTTCTCTGGTCCATCGGTTGCTCGGTGATGGCCTTCTTCGGTGCGGGCGTATGGGGCTTCCTGCACACGCTGTCGTCGGTCAACTATTACACCCACGGCACGCAGCTTACCGCCGCCCACGGACACCTCGCCTTCTTCGGTGCCTATGTCATGCTCAATCTCGCAGTCATGGCCTATGCGATCCCGGAACTGCGCGGACGGGCGCCATACAATCAGATGCTCTCCATGGTGAGCTTCTGGGCCATGTGCACGGCCATGTCCGTGATGACCTTTGCACTGACCTTCGCAGGTGTTGTCCAGACCCACCTGCAGCGTGTTCTGGGTGAAAGCTTCATGGTCGTGCAGGACCAGCTGGCGCTGTTCTACTGGATCCGTCTCGGCTCAGGCGTCGTCGTGGTGATCTCGGCCTTCATGTTCATCTGGGCCGTCTTGGTTCCGGGCAAGGAACGCCGCGAAAATACCTCCGGCTTCGTACAACCCGCTGAATGATCGACACCAAGCCCCGCCATCAGGCGGGGCTTCATTGCCTGATACAAAGGAAAACGGCCATGAACCCCATTCTCAGAAATGTAGAAAATGCCAATGTCTCGATCCCACCATACAGCCCGTCCGGCAATGAATGCACGCTCTTCGAAATGGCCTGGACGCGCAAGCTGCCACTGCTTCTCAAAGGACCGACCGGCTGCGGCAAGACGCGGTTTGTAAGCCATATGGCCGCAAAACTCGGCCTGCCGCTTTCTACGGTTTCCTGCCATGACGATCTGGCGGCTGCTGATCTGACCGGGCGCTATCTGCTGAAAGGTGGCGATACAATATGGGTCGACGGTCCGCTGACCCGCGCAGTGCGCGAAGGCGGTATCTGCTATCTCGATGAGATTGTCGAGGCGCGCAAGGATGTGGCCGTGGTTCTGCACCCACTGACTGACGACCGCCGTCTTCTTCCATTGGAACGTACCGGCGAGTTGCTTGAAGCACCGGACCGCTTCATGCTCGTCGTATCTTATAATCCGGGTTACCAGAACCTGTTGAAATCACTGAAGCCAAGCACGCGCCAGCGCTTCGTCGCCATTGAATTCGACTTCCTGCCCAAGGAACAGGAAATCGCGGTAGTGAGCGAAGAGAGCGGCCTCGCGGCTCAAAAGGTTGCGCCACTGGTGGCGTTGGCTCACCGGCTGCGCGGGCTGAAAGGCCATGATCTGGAAGAAGGCGTTTCAACCCGTCTGCTGGTCTACTGCGCCACGCTGATCGACGCCGGCATGTCGCAACGCGAAGCGGCGCGTGCCGCGATGATCGAGCCGCTGACCGATGAGCCTGACGTGAAAGCCGCTTTGATTGAAGTTGCCGATGCAATGCTGAAATAGGCGGGCATATCATGCTGGATTTTCTGGAACTGGAGGAAACCGTTGGCCGGGCCTGGCACCGCCTGATCGGCAAGACCGGATCGTGGCCGCATTATCCCCAGCACGCCGTGCAGCTTGGCGATATTCGCCAGAAGCTCGCCATCTGCTTTCGTGGTTTTGGTGGCGATGTTGCCGTACAGATTGCCCCGGCCCGTGCGCGAACCTCAGGGCACAGGCTGGGCTTGCGGCAGCGCATGGCTCTGGGCGAAGAGAAACTTAGTCAGCCGTTGCGGGATGAAGCGACATTGATGCTGCCGCCCGAAATTGCGCTCTTTCCAGATCGAACGCTCAATTACGATCTCTATGTCTGGCTCACGGGCTATATGGCGGTTATGCCGACTGAAGTGGGCGAGCTTCCGCATGACCCATTGCGCCGTAATCTTGCAGCGCTTGCAGTGGCATCGGATACGGTTGCGAAGACTTGCCGGATATTTCCGGGCCTACAGAAGCGTTATGCGCGATTGTGCGAAGCGGTGTTGGCTGTGCGCCCCAAACGTCCGCTCTATGGTCTGGAGCAACAAGTAGAGGAGCGCATTCTGGCGCTTCTGAAACAAGGCGCAGGACTGCCGGACGACAGTCTCCCTACGATCTTTCCGCATTGCGCACCCGCGAGCTATCTGCCCGCCCTGCCCGTCCCGCTCTGGCCGGAGTTGATCAGACGCGAAGAGACCGCGCCGCGCGATAACGATGACCAGCCAGTGCTGAACAGCAAGGCGGACGGTGTCGAAACCGGACGGCAGATTGCCAACCGCGAGAAGCAGAATCCGAGGCTGGCCGACAGAAGCCCGTTCATTCTCAATCGCTTTGAGAAAATCCTTGCCATGGCGGAGATGGTGAGCGTCGACAGGCCAACGGACGATAGCGACGAGCAGAATGCAAAATCTGCAGACGAGCTTGACGATCTTACATTGGGCGAACGCAAGGGCAGACCTGCGGCCCGTTTCCGTTTCGATCTCGATCTGCCGCCAGAAGCGGTCGATCGAACGGCTCTCGCCGCCAAACTGACCTATCCGGAATGGGATTACCGCAAGGCAACCTATCTTCCCGACCATTGCAGTGTTCTGGCAGCACCAGCGCAGGACCGTGAAGAAGCGCTGGAACTGGATGATGAAGCGCAAAGCCTTGTGCGCCGGGTTCGCCGCCAGTTCGAGATCCTGCGGCCAGGCCGCGAATTGATGCGTGCGCAGCTCGATGGCAACGATCTCGATCTTGATGCCGTGGTCCGTTCACGATGCGATTTTGCCGCCGGAGGACAGGGCAGCGACCACGTGCACCTGATGAGCCGCCCCAAGGCAAACGACCTTGCCGTCACCATTCTGGTCGATGTGTCGCTGTCCACCGATGCGTGGATCGATAATCGGCGTGTGCTGGATGTGGAAAAGGAGGCGCTTCTGGTTCTGGCCAATGGCATTGCTGCCTGTGGCGACCGCTGTTCCATCCAGACCTTTACCTCGCGCCGTCGTTCATGGGTGCGGGTCGAAACGGTAAAGGACTTCGACGAAACTTTCGGTTCTGCCGTAGAACACCGGATTGCGGCGCTGAAGCCCGGTTTCTACACGCGCATGGGAGCCGCCATCCGTCACGCAACAGCAAAGCTTGCCGAACAGCCCAACAGAAAGAAGCTTCTGCTGGTCCTGACGGACGGCAAACCGAACGATGTTGACCATTATGAAGGCCGGTTCGCACTCGAAGACAGTCGCAGGGCCGTTGCTGAAGCACGCACAACAGGCGTCAACGTCTTTGCCGTGACCGTTGATCGGGAGGCGAATGCATACCTTCCCACGCTTTTCGGCCGTAGAAACTACGCTCTTGTCGCCAAACTATCGAAACTGCCTGTCGCTCTACCGGCGATCTATCGAATGATGACCGGATGAGTAATCGTCACGGACAGCATTTCAAGTCAGTGAACAGGGCATGTAACTTGCCGGTGTCTTTGACACCTTGAGTACCGAAGCAGGCCAACCCGCCGCCAGTGATCAATGGCGACGGGTCCGAGAAGCGATTTGAATAAAGTCGCCTACAGGCTGTTCACCAGACGGTGCGAGACATTTTTCACGACCGTATAATGATGCAGTCCTTCGGCGCCGCCTTCGCGGCCAAGTCCGCTGTCTTTGATACCGCCGAACGGCGTCTCGGCAACAGAAGCCTCAAGCGTGTTGATGGAGACGTTTCCAGCTTCCAGTCCCGTCATCAAACGGTCCACATTTTCCGCTGAGTTTGCGAAACCATATGCCGCCAGACCAAACGGCAGCGAATTCGCCTTTTCAATAGCCGCCTCAAGAGAGGCAACCGGATTGATCAGCGCCAGCGGACCAAATGGCTCCTCCGACATCGCGCGGGCATCGTCCGGCAGTTCAGCCAGAGCCGTTGGCGGGAAGAAATAGCCATTGTTCTTCAGGCGACGACCACCGAAAAGCAGTTTCGCACCTTTCGCTTCTGCATCGCTGACCAACTCTTCCAGCGCCATGACGCGGCGATCATTGGCAACCGGGCCCATCTGGACCCCCTCATCCATGCCGTTACCCACACGGATCGATTGCGCTGTTTCGATGAAAGCCGCAGTGAAACGTTCATAATGGCTTTCATGAACGAAGAAGCGCGTCGGCGAGGTGCATACCTGACCCGAGTTGCGGTATTTGCGGCGCGCCGAGGCAATACCCGCAACGACCGGATCGGCATCCTCGCAAACGATGACGGGAGCGTGGCCGCCAAGTTCCATCAGCGCCGGTTTCATGTGGCGCGCAGCGATTTCGGTCAGGTGTTTGCCGACGGCAGTCGATCCGGTGAACGCAATCGCCCGGATTTCGGGGCGCGGAATAAGAAACTGCGAAATATCGGCAGGAACGCCGAAGACCAGATTCAGCACACCGGCTGGCAGGCCTGCATCCTCGAATGCACGCGCAATATGTGTCACCGCCGTCGGTGTTTCCTCGGAAGCTTTCAGGATAATGGAGCAACCGGCAGCCAGAGCACCCGCAATCTTGCGTGCTGGCTGGCTCATCGGGAAATTCCACGGCGCAAACGCTGCGACCGGACCGATTGGCTCGTGCACGACGATATAGCGAATGCCGGGCGCGCTCGGAATGACGCGGCCATAGAAACGAATGCACTCGCCAGCATCCCATTCGAAGAATTCACAGCCGCGAATAACCTCAAGCCGGGCTTCGCTGATCGGTTTCCCGTTTTCCAGCGTAATCGCGCGTGCGATCTCTTCCTGCCGCTCGCGCATGAGCGCCGAGGCTTTCATGATGATCGCAGCACGGGCCGCAGGCGCAGTGTTGCGCCAGACCTGATAACCGTCCCACGCCGCCTGAAGTGCCGCCTCCAGATCCTCGCGTTCCGCGACCGCAACCTGCCCGATTTCAGTCTCGTCTGCGGGATTGATGATGGGAAGCGTATTGGCGGTCTTGCGCCATTCACCACCTATGAAAAGCTGCACGTCGGATTTTTGCATCAGAAAGCCTCTGCAATCTAAAAATTCGGGCCACGCCCAGATCATCGTTACGGTCAGAATGGGATGTTTTAATTCATGCGACAATTCATCTTAAAACCATATATCCATGAGGATAACCGCATGAATTAGTATAAAACTGGCAAGTTTTGCCCGCGCGAAACCGCCAGCCGCGCTTCGCTACGCGACCGTACAATTTCTTTTCGAAAGCCGATCAGAGCACCGACCTGATCGAATCAGATCGGTGCTCCAAATGTTTGCTTTGAACCACGCATCTTTTCCGAAACCCGTTTCACACTTTTCGGAATACGCTCTAACACTACAGTTGCAAATTCATCAGGCCGTGGCGAAAAGAGTGATTTTCGAGTACCGGAGCGGAGCGTACTTAAAGGTACGTGAGCACCGGAACGCAGATAAAGCGCTCTTTGCAGCCCGGCATCACGAAGAATGCAACTATAGTGCTAACCGATGTTGCGAATACCGGCGAGCAGAGCCCGCGACATCTCGGTTTCGGACGAGCACCAGTCCATCAGAATATCGTAATGGTTCCGGTTTGCGACCTCGATGGTTTTCGCCTCTCCGCCTGCTGCAGCCCAGCCTTCGGCATAAGCGCGCGACTGACGCTTGAAGCCGTCAGCCTCATGCTCTGCCCATGCCACGGCAATCGGACAACCACGCACGGGAATGTGGCGGATCGGGCTGAGCTGATCGACATCGGCGGGCCCGAGATTCAGCCATTCCTGCGGAAAGGTTGCCGCCAGTGGTGCAAGCTCAAAAAGCCCGCTGACCGGCATGGCAAACTTCACAACATCCGACGGCAAACCGAAATCGTCCTGCCAGCCTTCTGCAACAAGCGCACCAGCAAGATGACCACCTGCCGAACTCCCCCCAACCGCTATCCGGTCCGGATCGAGGCCGTACTCCCCACCGTGACGCCAGACGAAGGCCAGAGCTGCGCGCACCTCCCGCGTAATTTCCGCAAGGGAGACTTCCGGCGCCAGACGATAATCGACGACAACGGTCGCAATACCTTCGGCCGCGAGCATCCCCGCCATCATGGCAGAATCTTCCTTTGACAGCGCGCGCCAGTAACCGCCGTGAACAAACACGAAGACCGGACACGGTCCACTCTGGGAAGGCGGGCCGAAAATATCGATCCGCTGTCCGCTTTCTTCATCATAGACGACATCGAAATGCCGGCCCCAATCGGCCCGGGGCGCGATGCTTGCCTCGCGATAGCGCACCATTTCGGCGGCGAAGGCTTCCGGCGAAACGGTGGCCTTGGCATTGTAATCGCGATCAAGGCGGGCAGGCTCGAAGCCTGCTTCTTCAGTGAGTTTTATCATGCGTTGAACACGCTGATGACGTTGGCCACATTCGCAGGCTGTTCAAGCGTCGGAAAATGGGTCGTACCGGGGAGCTTCTTGGGCTGGAACCACGGATTACGAGCCGCAAAATCCACCTGTGCCTGCGTATATTCCGGCTCGAATGGCTGCGAGTAAATATGGGTGATGGGACGGTTTTCGGCCATGGCCGCCATCCGCTGCATGGGGCTGCCCCATTTGCGATAGGCTTTGCCGATCTCCCGCCCCGAGCGGGCCCACATTTCATAGGAATAGCCCGCCATCTCGTTGTTCACGTGATTGACGATATCAGCGTTCTTCGTGTCGCCGATCCAGTAATCGAAGAAGCCTGCCCGACCATTCTCCCAGACCTGCCGGTCCTGAATACCGTCGATCAGTTCGAAGAAGGTTTCGTTCGGCTGGTTCATGATCCAGTCAATAACAACCGATTTCGGCACGCGGCTTGATCCCAGCCGGTCGGTGACTTCGATATTGGCCCAGCCGCCATGGGAAGTCGAAACGGGAAGAAAGGTCTCAAGCTCCAGCGCGTCGGCGAAAGCAACAAGATCGTCGGCTTGCTGGTTGATGTCGAAGTCGCCGTCATGGTCGCGATGGTCGCCGTGACCGCGCCAGTCGAAGCGGATGACGCGATGATCTTTCGCCAGTTCCGGTACCAGTGTCTTGAACAGGCGGTGATCCTGGCACCATCCGGAAAGCAGCACGATGGCCGGGCCGCTTCCGGTTTCATCCCAGGAAAATATATTGTTGCCAATTTTCATCGAGTTCATGGAAATCTCCATCATCCGGCGTTTCAGGCTGCGCCTGTTGGAATATGCAAAGCGGTCTTCATGCGTTCGGCACCAAGCGGAGCGCATTTCCCGGTAATTTTCAGCACTTGCGAGCGCACGTCGTCGGGCCAGTAATTCATGTCGCCCAGTCGCTCCGCAGTATCCTGCGTATGTTCGGTCAGCGGGCGTTCGCGCGCCTCCCAGGCAGCCAGCGCTTCGCTCACATCCGCATGTTCGTCCAGCGCAACCGCCAGCCCGAGCGCATTCATCAGAGCACAACCACCACCTTGTCCGAGATAAGGCGGCATCGCATGAGCGCCATCACCGAGGATTGCCACCCGGCCCTTGCTCCATGATTTCAGCTTCAGGACTTCGAATGCGTCCCACCGCCCCGCATCACCGAAACGAGCGATCAAAGATGCAAGATGCGGGAAACTTTCGGTCCAGAGCGCGGTATCGACCGGTGTGCGATAGGCCGCCTCGTCTTCAACCGATGCGCAGAGTGCGATATAGAGATCGGTCTCGCTGGCGGGCGTATAAAGAATACGGCGCGAGCCGGAGAAATGCTCGATATAGCGCGGCAGATCTTCAACGGGAGCGTCTGCGCTATCACGCTTTATCATCATACGCACGGCACCGTAGCCAAGCGGTTTGCGGTACATCATGAGGTCGAGCGAATCCCTGACCTTGGAATTGATGCCATCCGCCCCGATGACCAGATCGGCGGCAAGGCGCTTACCATCGGCCAACAGCAATTCACCTTCCGGTGTTGCCCCGACAGCTTCCGCGCCGGTGACGACTTCAACGCCCGCGCGACGCGCAGCATTGAGCAATGCCGTCAGCAATGTCTCACGCAGGATCGTTATAAGGCGCGCTGGTCCGTTGCCATTGATTGGAATCTCTTCCATCGTTTCGTTGCGGTGATCGCGCGTATGAAACTCCGGCCCTTCATGAGCGCCGATCACGGCCTCGTCGTAAGCGCCAAGGGCCTTGAGCACATGCAGGCCATTGCTCCAGATATAAATCCCGGCGCCGAATGTGCGCAGATTGGGCGAGCGCTCGTGCACCCTTACGCTCCATCCGCGTTGGGCGAGCGCTGTGGCAGAAGCCAGCCCCGCAATGCCTGCGCCAGCGATCTCCGCGTGACGTTTCGTCATTCCAATTCTCCTCAACCCATTTCGAAGAGAGATTTCCAAGTCCTGCCGACAAAGGAAAGTGAATTCTGACCGCGACAGATATGAGGAAATAGAATATCTGTGAGCAGACATATCCTTGAGGAGGCGATATGGCATTGCTCACCAATCATCTGACGATCCGGTATATCCGCATCATCGATGCGATCGAGGAGGAGCGCAGCATTGCGCGCGCTGCCGATCGGTTGAACGTTACCCAATCCGCCGTCACCAAGGCATTGCAGGAAATCGAAGCCCTGACCGGATTGCGGCTTTTCACGCGCACCAACAGGGGCGTTGTCCCGACCCATGCGGGCATGCAGCTGACCACAGATGCAAGACGTCTTCTGGCTCATCTGATGGTGGCCGAACAAAATCTTGCCGATCTGCGCGATGGGACAGGCGGACGGCTGGCCATCGGAACCCTGCTTTCTGCATCTGCCGATCTGCTTCCCAGAGCCATCGCCAAAGTCCGGCGCGACAATCGCCGCATCGTGGTCAAGGTCGTGACGGGAACGGATGATGTCCTGATGCCAGCATTGCGGGCGGGAGAACTCGACATGGTGATAGGTCGCCTTTCCGAGCGGCATGAACCGGTCAATCTCGTGCAGGAGGTCCTGATTCCGGATAATGCCGTCGTCGTCGTGCGCCGCGACCATCCATTGACGCTGCGCCCCGCACTTCGCCTTCATGATCTGATCGAGTGGGACTGGATCTTGCCACCGAAGGAAACCAATCTCCGCCTCCAGATTGATCGCACATTCCGCGAGGAAGGCGTTCCGCCGCCTGCACAGTCCGTCGAATCCGTCTCACCGCTCATCAATAGGGGCTTGCTCTTGCAGGCGGATTATATTTGCGTCATGCCCGCGCAGGTGGCGCGGATTGAAGAAGCGTCGGGACAGCTCGCCATCCTGCCGGTCCAGCTTGGCGCGACTTCCGGCTTTCTGGGGATCACCACCCTTCCTGAGAGCAACCGTTCCGCCACGGCCGACCTGTTCATTCAGGTGCTTCGGGAAATTGCCCGGACAGGTTGAAGACAGGTTAAAGACAGGCTCCCTCCGATCCTCGATACACCCTTCTGATATTCCTGAGCCTCATAGCAGTGCGAAGAGTGTTCAGTTTACGGACTTCAAGTTTCAGCATGAAATGACCGGCAAGACCTCCTGTCCGAAACAGCGTTTTCAAGCGCGGGACAGAGAAAAGGTCGTGAAGGGCAATCAAGAGAGGAACTTTCATGCTCAAGCTTTCACTGCTTGGTGCTTCGGCACTCTGTCTATCTCTGGCCGGAACTGTCGCGGCTTTCGCCAAGGAACCCGTCACCATCGGCATGATCACAACCTTGTCCGGCCCTGCCGGTTATCTTGGGCAGGACATTCGGGACGGTTTCCAGCTCGCAATCGATCAGAATGGCGGTGAACTGGGAGGCAAGCCGGTCGCGCTCAAGGTCGAGGATGACGGCCTCAAGCCGGGCAATGCCAAGCAGATTGCCGAAGCCATGTTGTCCGAACAGGGCGTAAAACTCTTTACCGGCATGGTCTTCGCCAATGTCGCCGGTGCGGCTCTGCCAGATATTCTCGACGAAGGCGGCATCTATATCAGCCCCAACACCGCCTCTGCCGAATTTGCAGGCAAGGAATGCCACCCGAACTATTTCGTCAGCTCCTGGCAGGATGACAGCCAGGGAGAAAGCGCTGGCGCGCTGGCGCAATCAATGGATTATCCTTCGGCATTCCTGATCGCGCCGAATTATCAGGCCGGGCGCGAGACGATGGATGCGTTCAAGCGCTTCTACAAGGGCAAGATCGTCGGCGAAGTCTATACCCAGATGGACCAGACCGACTTTGCCGCTGAAATCGCACAGATACGCGCTGCAAAGCCAGCGATGGTCTATGAATTCGAGCCGGGCGGCATGGGCATTGCATTTCTGCAGCAATATCAGCAGTCAGGTCTGCTGAAAGAAATCCCGATGGTCGTTCATCCGGCATCGCTCGATCAGGTGATCGTCAATGTTGTCGGAAAGGCAGCAGACGGCGTACGGGTGACCAGCCACTGGAACGACGATTTCGACAATCCGGAAAACAAGAAATTCGTTGCCGCCTGGAAAGCGAAATTCGGGGATCGCCCGATCACCTATTATGCCGCACAAGGCTATGATGCCGCGCTGATGATGGGTGCTGGACTTGCTGGCGTCTCGGGTGACGAGATCGATGCCAAGACATTCCGCAAGGCATTGCTTTCCGCGCAAATTCCTTCCGTGCGCGGAGAATTCAAACTCGGACCGAACCAGCATCCCGTTCAGGATTGGTATGCGCTGGGTGTAGCCGAAGGCGCCAACGGCAAGCCTTATCTGAAGACTGAGAAGAAAGTCCTGACCGCGCATGGCGATATCTATGCCGCACAATGCAAGATGGATGCGGAATAAGGCTTCCGAATAGAAAAAGCCCCGCTACTGCGGGGCTTTTCGTTAAGCAACTGCATCAGATGACCGTCGTGGCGACACGGTTCTCGATCGCGCGCACAAGGTTGAGCGCGGTCATTTCAGACGATTTCGGGTTGGTCGCAAGCGGACCATTTTCAAAACGCAGATGCATCCGACCGAAATCGCCTTCGGCAATGATCTCATGCGTGTTGAGACGCGCTGCCGGGTCTGCAACCAATGTGACACGGGTACGATCAAGACCAATCCCTGCGAGTGAAGTAATCACCGCGACATTGGCATTTTGCGGAAAAGCATCGGCTGCCTTGCGGGCCGTATCCGTGAAGAAGACCGCGGCCTCACTGATTTCATCGAGCGGCACCAGCTGGGCGGCCTGCGTGCCCGCCCATGCTTTTGCAGGCTTGATGATGCGATGCTCGACATTTTCAATCGAAAGCCGGCTTGCGGCCGAAAGCGCATCAATGCCGCCCAGCGCACCGGGTGGGATAATAAGCTTCGCGCCGCTGGCCGCAGCCGCATCCTTCAGCCTTTGAAACAGGGCGTCGTCGACGAAAGCCGATGTCGATGAAACCGCAAAATCCATTCCGGCGGAAAGCGCCGCCTCGCCCCACAGCAAGACGCTGGGGCGACCTGCCGCCTCCACCACGAGACTTGCGCCGCTGGCTGCAAGCTCGGCAGGATTTTCGATAAGCACGGCACCCGCAGGCAATCCGTCACGGGATGCCGATCGGTCGCGCACCGCCACCGCGCCGATCCTTACTGGACTTTTCCGCTCAGCGAGAAGGTCCGCAACCCGCTTGCCGATAGCGCCCCATCCAACGAGGACGATCGTCTCAGATCCCGACATAAGCATGCACCTGCTCACGGTCGCGTTCGAGATCGGCACTCGTCCCGCGCCAGACCGTTCGGCCTTTCTCGACAATATAGTGGCGATCCGCCAACTTCTTCAAAACCGCGATATTCTTATCGATCAGAAGGATCGACTGGCCCATTTCGCGCAATTGCATGATGCAATGCCAGATTTCCGTGCGGATGACGGGGGCAAGCCCTTCCGTCGCTTCATCAAGGATCAGAAGATGCGGATTTGTCATCAGCGCACGCCCGATGGCCAGCATCTGCTGTTCGCCACCTGAAAGCGTGCCCGCCGTCTGATCCGCCCTCTCCTGCATGCGCGGGAAAAGCGCATATATCTTGGCAAGATCCCATGGCGACTGTCGCTTGGAGCGGTTGGATGCGGTTGCGACCAGATTTTCCCGCACGGTCAATGTCGGGAAAATCTGTCGGCCCTCCGGCACTAGACCGACGCCAAGGCGTGCCACTTTTTCGGGGCTGTAGCTGGTCGTGTCGCGCCCCGCGATCTGGACCTGTCCCCCTTTTGGAACGAGCAGACCCATCAATGTGCGTATGGTGGTGGTCTTGCCCATGCCGTTGCGGCCCATGAGGGTGACCAGTTCCCCTTCATTCACCTCCAGCGAGACGTCGAACAATACCTGCGAATGGCCATAGGCGGCCTGAAGTCCTTCGATTTTCAGCACAGTTCCTCCTCCCCGCCGAGATAGGCTTCCCGCACAGCTTCACTTGCCCGAATGTCTTCCACCGTACCTGTGAGGATGAGGCGACCATAGACCAGCACCGATATGCGGTCAGCGAGCGCAAACACCGCCTCCATATCGTGCTCGACGAGCAGCATCGAAACCTTGCCGCGCAGCCCCTGCAAAAGCTCGATCATTTCCTGGCTTTCGACATGGCCGAGACCAGCCATCGGTTCATCGAGGAGCAGAAGCTTCGGCTTTCCGGCCAGCGCCATCAGCAGTTCCAGCTGCTTGCGCCCACCACTCGACAGATCGCCTGCAAGCTTCTCCGGGTGATTGGCCAGACGGCTTCCGGCAAGGATTGCATCAACCTCACGCCAGATGGCGCTGCGGCCTTTCAGACTGTCGAGAATCCGGAAATTGTGCCCCTCGCGCGCCTGCACCGCCATCGCGATGTTCTGGCGCACACTCATATCGTTCAGGAGCGTCGATATCTGGAACGTGCGTCCCAACCCGCGCCCGACACGCGTTGCTGCGGGTAGATCGGTGATATCTTCACCCATCAGGCTGATCGTCCCCGATGTGGGCGTCAGCTCACCACACAGCTGATTGATGAGCGTGGACTTGCCCGCTCCGTTCGGGCCTATCAGGGCATGGATATGCCCTTCCGTGACGTCGAGCGTCACATGATCGGTCGCGACCAGTCCGGCAAAGCGTTTCACCAGATCGCGGACCTGCAATATCGTCGTCATGCGGGCACCTCCACCTTGCGGTCTTTGCGAAACGGACGGCAAAGTGCGCGCCAGCCGCCGACAATGCCGCCCTTGGTTCCCAAAACAACGACGAGCAGAATGATACCCATGGCAAGCTGCCAATGTTCCGTCCAGGAGGCGAGATAGGTCTGCAGGATCAGGAAGGCGGCTGCTCCCCAGATCGGCCCGAAGAACGTGCCGACCCCACCCAGAATGACCATCACCATCAACTCACCCGATTTGGTCCAGTGCAGCGTGTCCGGGCTTGCAAAACGCATGAAGATGGTGAGAAGCGCGCCAGCCAGACCAGCGCCCATTCCGGCAAGGACAAAGCCGTAAAGCTTGTAGCGATAGGTTTCGATTCCCATGGCCGTCATGCGCCGCTCGCTCTGGCGAATGCCGGAAAGCACCGCGCCATAGGACGAATGGACAACCCGCCACAGGAAAGCGAAATACAGGATCATCGAAACGAGGATGACATAATACATCGTCGTCTTGTCACGCAGGCTGAGGCCGAAAAGATCATTTGCCCGGCGCACGATGATACCGTCTTCGCCGCCATAGGTTTTGAGCGAAACGAAGAGGAAGAACAGCATCTGGGCAAAGGCGAGCGTAATCATGATGAACTGCACGCCGGAAGTGCGCAGCGCCAGCGCACCGATGACCAGCGCGGCAAGACCTGCCACCAGCATTGCCGCCGGAACGGTGATCAGAAACTGGTCGGAACCCGGAATGAAGCCGAAAAGCAATGTCTCTTCCGCGTGGTGGAAATAAAGGATACCCACGACATAGGAGCCGATCCCGAAGAAGGCGGCATGACCGAAGGAAACCATCCCGCCATAGCCGAGGATCAGATTGAGGCTGGCTGCGGCGATGGCATAGATCATGATCCGGGCGACAAGGCTGGATGCAGCCGTCTGCCCCAGCGCTTCGGCCCCGAAGGGGAAAAGTGCAAGCGCCACGCAGCCGAGGAAAACAAACAAAATACGATATGACATGATTCAGGCTCCCACCGGAAAGAGGCCTCTCGGGCGGAACAGAAGAACGATGGCCATCAGCAGATAGATGCCCATGGACGCAATGCCCACGCCAAGCGCGTCAGCTTCGGCCCCGGCCATGAATTGACGCAGAATGGAAGGCAGAAAGGCGCGCAGGCAGGTATCGATGATACCGAGCGAAATACCGGCAATGAAGGCTCCCTTGATCGAGCCAACGCCGCCAATAACCACGACCACGAAGGTGGCAAGCAGGATTTGCTCGCCCATACCGACCTGAACGGCAAGGATCGGTCCGGTCATGAATCCTGCAAGACCCGCAAAAGCCGCACCAAGCGCAAACACCAGCGTATAGAGCAGACGGATATCTACGCCGAGCGCGCGGACCATATCGCGGTTGGTCGAACCTGCCCGAACCAGCATGCCGATGCGGGTGCGGTTGATGAGCAGATAAAGACCACCGGCAACCAGCAGGCCAGCCACAATGATGAGCAGCCGGAACGGCGGATAGCTCAGGCCTGAAAACAGTTCGATCGGCTGCGAGAGCGATGCAGGCAACTGCGTGAAAATCGGTTGGCGGCCAAAGATCAGCACGGTCAGCTCATTGAAAATCAGAATGAGCGAAAAAGTCGCCAGCACCTGATCCAGATGATCGCGCTGATAGAGCTTTCGCATGACGCCAAGCTCGATCACGATACCGGCAATCGTCGCGGCCAGAATGGCTGCGGGCAAGCCCAACCAGAAATTCCCGGTCTGCACGGCCACCCAGGTGCCGATGAAAGCGCCGATCATATAGAGCGAGCCATGAGCGAGGTTGATGACGCCCATGATCCCGAAGATCAGCGTCAGCCCTGCTGCCAGAAGGAACAACATGACGCCGTAGAGAAGGCCATTCAAAAGTTGCTCGAAGATGAGTGTCATTGGAGGAAACGACCTTCATGAGAAATGAAAAGAAGCGTGGCGCGCACTTTCGTGCGCGCCGGACGGTGGCTGTCAGAGCTTGCACTCTGCAGAATAGGAATCACCGTAATTTTCGATCAGCTTCTTCTTGATCCTGGTGGTCGGGTTGCCGTCCTCGCCCTTGACGACATCAAGGAGATACCAGTCCTGCAACGGATGCTGGTTCGGACCGAAGGCAAAATTGCCACGCACCGACTGGAAGTCAGCCTTCCGCAACGCTTCGCGCACCGCATCGATATCGTCAACGCCGCCGGTCTGCTTCAAGGCAGAAGCAATCAGGCGAGCCACGTCGTAGCCTTGCGTGCCGTAATAGGTCAGGGGCCGGTCAGGATAAGCGGCTTTCCACTTTGCCACGAGCTCCTTGCTTGCGGCATTGTCCATATCCGGGCTCCAGTGGCTGGTGGCCATGATACCGACCGAAGCGTCACCCAGTGACTTGAGAATGACTGCATCGCTGGACGGTTCGGAAAGAACCATCGGAATCTTGCCGAGAAGACCGGCCTGCTGATACTGGCGCATGAACGCAATGCCCATGCCGCCCGGATGAAACTGGAAGACCACATCGGGGTTTGCGGCGCGAATCTGCGCCATCTCAGCCGAATAGTCGGTCTGGTCGAGCTGGGTGTAGATTTCACCGACAACTTCGCCCTTGAACCGGCGCTTGAAGCCAGCCAGCGCATCCTTGCCTGCCTGATAGTTCGGCGCAAGAATGAAGGCGCGCTTGAACCCTTCCTGTTCCGCAGCAATACCCGATGCCTCATGGAGCGAGTCATTCTGCCATGAAACCACGAAGTAATTCGCATCGCAGCCCTTGCCCGCCATGTTCGATGGCGCGGCGTTGGCGCTGATATAGATACTGTCATTATCGATGATATCCGGCACGGTTGCGCCGGCTACATTCGAGAAGATGATGCCGGTAAAAAGCTTGACGCCGTCTTCCGACATGAACCGCTCGGCGATCTGTCGTCCGTTGCCGGGCTTGGCAGCGTCGTCCTCGACCTTCAGTTCAACCGGCACACCACCGAGCTTGCCGCCTTCGGCATCAATGGCAAGCTTCATACCATCGCGCACGTCCTGACCGAGATAACCTCCCGGACCTGACAAGGTCGTAATCACGCCGATCTTGACCGGTTCAGCAGCAGCAGCACCGGTCGTCAGCCCCGCCAGCAGGCCGATCATCAGGAGTTTGTTTTTCATTTCATTTCCCCTTGTCTTTTTATGGATGGGCGCCCGGCAGTTCCGCCGGGCATGCCTCATCAGAGCGCAACCCAGCCTTCCGGCGGGTTCTTGCCGGGGTGGACAGTATTGCAATGTGGGCAGGTCCGCAGTTTCTCATCGTTGTAGAAAGCAGCGTAGAGCGGCGGCAGATCGTCAACGATGGATTCCAGATCCACTTCGGCGCGATGAACGAGACCGCTGCATTCGAAACAATACCATTCGACGGCATCGAGAACGCCTTCAGGACGGGCCGGTTCGATCACCAGACCGATGGAACCTTCCTGCGGGCGCTGCGGCGAATGACGGATATGCGCCGGCAGAAGGAAGATATCGCCTTCGCGGATCGGCACGTCGTAAAATTCGCCCGTCGACGTATCATGCAGCTTCAGCAGCATGTCGCCCTTGAGCTGGTAGAAGAACTCTTCGACCGGATCGTCGTGGTAATCGGTGCGCTTGTTCGGGCCGCCAACGACCGTCACCATCAGGTCCGCGTCCTTGAACACCAGCTGATTGCCGACAGGCGGCTTCAGCAGGTGCTTGTGTTCATCGATCCATTTCTGGAAATTGAAAGCGCTGAGTTTTGTCATTCTTGTTCCCCTTTTCGGTTCGATCAGGACAGTTTGAGACCGCAGCTATCAAATGCCTCCCGGATTGCCCGTTTTTCAGCGTCGGTCAGCTCAAGCATCGGCGCACGAACAGGTCCACCAACCTGGCCGAGCAGCTCCTGCCAGTATTTTTGATGCGAAGTGGGCTTTTCAGCCGGTCGCGTCGACTTGAAGGCATGACGGACAGGCTCGAGGCTCTGCCAGACGGCGCGCGCCTCGGCCTCTTTGCCCGCAAAGGCCAGGTCGGTATAATCGCGCATGCGGCGATCAACCTTGGTCTGCAGCGTGTAGGGCGGTGAAGAGCAGAGATAGAGCTGCCAGCCCAGTTCGAGAATATTATCCAGCCATTCGTCTTCCGATGCGGTCGAGACCAGAATGCGGTCGCCTGCAAGTTCCGTGAGCTTGCGATACATGTCGCGTGGGACCGAATATTTGATCGCGACGACGGTTTCTATATCGGCCAGACGATTGCAGAGCTCAGGGCTCATCAGATAACCGCTATCCGGATGCGACCAGAGTGCAAGGCCGATATCCACCTTGGAGGCAATGGTTTCATAGTAGCGCAGCAGCGTTTCGTCCTGCGCACGCAGGAAATGCAGAACAGGTGCATGGACGACGATATAGTCCGCGCCGCAGGCCTGCGCATGCTTGGCCAGATCGATAACCACATCCATGTTCTGGTCCGAGCAGGACATGATTGTCTGCGCCTTGTCACCTACTGCCGAGACAGCCAGATCGAACATGCGCTTGCGCTCGTCAACCGACATTGAGAAGAATTCGCCCTGCTTTCCCGCGACGAAAAGTCCGTCAATGCCCAGATCGTTGATCCAATGGTCGACATTCTTGCGAAAGCCGCCTTCATCGATCGATCCGTCCTGATTGAAAGGCGTGTTTGCCGCAGCCCAGATACCGCGCATCGTAGCGCGCGAATGGGCCCTGGCGTTCTGACGGTCATACTTCATCGGAATCCTCGCTTCGGGGCGGGTCACTCCAAACCCGCGTCTCCCTGATCGAGCCTGACTTTCTTTCATTCGAGAAGTCTTGTAAGTAGAATATATTCATAAACAAAAACTCATAAGTGAGCCGATGCGTCCCACTCTCCGCCAGATTGAATGTTTTCAAGCCGTGGTCGAACTGGGAAACTTTTCCCGCGCAGCCGAGCGTGTCAGGACGACCCAGGCCAATCTTTCCCACACGATCCGTGATCTGGAGACGGTGCTGGACGCGCGGCTTTTCGACCGGACGACACGGCGCGTCAGCCTGACGGATGCCGGACGTGCCTTTGCCGAAGGTGCGCTTGCCGGTCTTGCCGAAATTGACCGCGCCGCCGAAGTCGTGCGCGATCTGGGGAAATTGCGGCGCGGTCAGGTCAGCATCGCAGCCCCGCCTTTGCTGTGCACGACGGTGCTTCCTCATCTGGTTCGCCGCGTGGCTGATGAACACCCCAACCTCGTCATCAAGATCGAGGATGTCGGGCCTGAAATCGTCATCGAACAGGTTCGCAACGGGCGTTGCGACCTCGGCGTTGGCACGTTTTCCGGTGAAGATTCCGACGTCGAAAGCCAGATGGCACTGCGCGATCAGCTAATGATTTTCGTGTCGCCCCATCACGATTTCGCCGGGCATGAGCAGGTCCGTTGGGCAGAACTCGACGATCAGCCCATCATTACGCTTACCCAGAAAAGCAATATCCGGCTTTTGACGGAAATCGGCTTCGAACAGGCAAAACTGGCGCTTCGACCGCATATGGAGGTCAACCAGATTCACTCGGTGTTGTCGCTGGTCGAGGTCAATGCCGGTATCGCTGTTCTACCCGCCTATGCCTTTACCGCGCTGCGCGGTCGCGGCATCGTGGCCCGCCCCCTGACGGACCCGGCCATCGTGCGCGAGGTGCGCCTTATCACGCCCCGCGACCGCGAACAGTCTGCAGCCACCGTCGCCGTACGATCCATCCTGCGAAACCTGCTGCGTCAGATGATCCCCGAAATTCCCGGAACCGGCAGCGCCAGTTAAACCACTTCTACGCATGCCTCCCGAGCCTTTTGAGCTTGCTTCACGAGCCTTTGCGCGTTCAAATGCTGCCGCACCGCTGTTTAGAATCATCTGAAAAAGTCGATACTGAACAACCCGTTGAAGGTCGGTCGCGTCGCAAGCAAGGGAATGCAGCCTCATGAATACATACGGAAAACTATTTTCAGCCGCGCTGGTCGCGGCTGCGCTCAACAGCACGGCGGTCGGACAGGTCTTTGCCAAGACGTTGATCTATTGCTCCGAGGCATCTCCTGAAATGTTCGATGCGGCGCAAACGACATCCGGCGCCGTGTATGATGCGTCGGCGCGCAATGTGTCCAACGGACTTATCAAGATCAAGCGCGGCTCGACGGAACTGGAACCCGGCCTCGCGGAAAGCTGGGACGTTTCTGCCGACGGCAAGGAATATACGTTTCACCTGCGAAAGGGCGTGAAGTTTCACACCACGAGTTTTTTCACTCCGACGCGTGAATTCAATGCAGACGATGTGATCTTCACGTTCGACCGTCAGGGGAACAAGGACAATCCCTACTACAATCAGGGTACATGGCCGCAATTCGGAGCTTATTCCTTCCCGTCGCTGATCGAGAAAATCGAAAAGATCGACGATCACACGGTCAAGTTTGTGCTGGCGCATCCCGAAGCGACGTTTATCTCGACGCTGTCGCTGACATTCGCCGTCATTCAGTCCAAGGAATATGCCGACAAGCTGGTCGCCGAAGGCCGCATTGCGGAGTTCAGCCAGCAGCCAGTCGGAACCGGCCCTTATCAGTTTGTCGCCTATCAGAAGGATAGCGCCATCCGCTATCAGGCCAATCCCGACTACTGGGCGGGCAAGCAGAAAATCGACAATCTCATCTTTGCGATCACGCCGGATGCGGCAGTGCGCTATCAGAAACTGAAGTCGGGCGAGTGCCATGTCATTGCCGCTCCCAATCCCGCCGATATTGCAGAGATGAAGAAAGACCCGGCCGTCGAAATGCTGCACAAGGAAGGTTTGAACCTGTCCTTCCTAGCCTACAACACCCAGCAAAAACCGTTTGACGATGTGCGTGTCCGCAAGGCGCTGAACATGGCAGTCAACAAGGCTGCTATCATCGATGCAGTGTATCTCGGCTCTGCAGTCGCTTCGGTCAATCCGCTCCCGCCCAGTGTCTGGGGCTACAACAAGAACGTCAAGGACGACGCTTACGATCCTGAACAGTCGCGCAAGATGCTCGATGAAGCGGGCGTCAAAGACCTGAAAATGAAGATCTGGGCCATGCCCGTGCAGCGGCCCTATATGCCGAATGCGCGCCGTGCAGCCGAGCTCATTCAGTCTGACTTCGCCAAGGTGGGGGTAACGGCGGAAATCGTCACCTATGACTGGGGCGAATATCTCAAGCGTTCGCTGGATAAGGACCGCGATGGTGCCGTCATGCTTGGCTGGACCGGTGGCATTGCCGATCCCGACAACTTCCTCGCCGCTCTTTTGAGCTGCCAGGCCATCGGCAGCGCCAATCGCGCAAACTGGTGCGATCAGGACTTCGAGAAGCTCATTCAGGCGGCCAAGCTGACCACCGATCAGGCCGAGCGCACCAAGCTCTACGAACAGGCGCAGGTCGTGTTCAAGGAACAGGCTCCCTGGCTGACCATTGCTCATCAGATTGTCGAGCAGCCGATCAGCAAGAAAGTCAAAGACTTCCGCATCGATCCCTTTGGCGGCTATCTGTTCGAAGATGTCGACATCGAAGAATAGGCTTCGTCCTCCGCCGGTTTGATGACCGGTGATGAAATTCTGGGTAGCGGGCATAGAGCATAATCCGACCGGAGTGAAACGAGGATCGATAAGATTATGCTTTGGAAAGAAAGTTTAGAGCGCCGATCTGATTGAATCAGATCGGCGCTCTAAACGCCCGCTATTCTTCTTTGGTTCTCGGATCAAATCCGGGCCGATTCCGACCAATAACCGAGAAAATATAATGGATATCGTAGACCGCTTTCTAGCCTATACCCGCATCAACACGACCGCTGTGCCGAATGCAGGCAACCTCCCGTCGAGCGAGGGACAAACCGATCTCGCAAAGTTGCTCGCCAGCGAAATGCGCGCCATGGGCATGGATGTTGAAGAGCGTGACCACTCGATCGTTGTCGGCACATTGCCTGCCAATGTCTCGAATGCCGATCAGCAGTTTCCGACGATTGCATGGGTCGCCCATCTCGATACGTCCGGCGAATACACGACCGATACCCGTGCTCATGTGGTCGATTATCGGAGCGGAGATATCCTGCTCAACGAAACGACCGGTGCTGTCATGCGGCTTGCCGAGTTCCCGGAGCTGGAACGTTATGTCGGGGACCAGATCATCGTGACGGACGGCACCAGCCTGCTCGGCGCCGATAACAAATCTGCCATTGCCGAGGTCATGCATGCCATGCAGGTTCTGACCACGCATCCCGAAATCGAGCACGGCACGGTCAAGGTTGTTTTCGTTCCCGATGAGGAAATCGGATTGCTCGGAGCCAAGGCGCTCGACGTCGCGTCCCTGAACGCCGATTTCGCCTATACGCTCGACTGCTGTGCGGTTGGCGAGATCGTGTATGAAAACTGGAACGCCGGTGAATTCCGCCTCACCTTCAAAGGCCAGCCAGCCCATCCGATGTCGGCCAAGGGCAAGCTGCGCAATGCCATTCTCTACGCCCAGCAATTCATTGCCATGATGCCGGGCGGCGAACGCCCGGAATATACGGAAGGTACCGAAGGCTATTATTGGGCCAAGGGCATTCAAGGAACAGTCGCCGAGACCAACCTGATCATCGACATTCGCGATTTCACGAAGGACGGTTACGAAACACGTCGTGCATTCATCGAAAACCTCGCCGCAAGTTTCAACCAGCTTCATGGCGAGGGCACGGTTCATGTAGACTACAAGGCTGTCTACCGGAACGCTGCCGAGAGCCTGGAAGGCGAAAATCGCTATCCGGTCGTTCTTGCCCTTCAGGCCATGAAGGCAATAGGCGTGACACCGACACCGCTGCCGATGCGCGGCGGCTATGACGGTGCGGTGCTGTCCGAAAAAGGACTGCCATGCCCGAACCTGTTCTGCGGCGCGCACAACTTCCACTCGATTTACGAGTTTCTACCGGTCGGTTCGCTTAACAAAGCCTCCGAAATGGTCATCGAAATACTGAAGAGCGCACGGATAACCGACAAAAGCATTGGTTGATCCGACACAGACATTGAGGAGACGTGAATTCATCTCGTCTCCTCGCTCTGTCTATGCCTTCGGCCACCGGCAAAGCGGTTCTGTTTTAGAGCATTTCCTATTTTGATTGAATCATTAGAAATGCTCTATCTGTTTGTTTTTACGCATGTCTCCCGAAACCGGTTCCCACTTTCGGGAGACATGCTCTAGTATCCTATTGCAGCACCAGCGACGGCACGGCTGTCGATAGCGCCGTAATAGCGGTTGTCGCCGCCCTTTTCGATTGCTGCCATATCCTTGCCGCCGACAAGAATGCCAGCTGCCTCGCCCCAGACCGGCCAGTCAGCGTCTTCCCCGACCGTATAGCCCATGCCGGTCAGCAACCGGATCGTATCCGGCGAAAGCGCGTTCGCTTCCATATAGACCCGATCCGGCAGCCACTGGTGATGGATGCGCGGGGCATCGATAGCCTCCTGAATGTCCATGCCGTGATCGATGACATTCATGATCGCCTCAAGCGTGATCGTGATGATGCGCGAACCGCCGGGGCTGCCGATGACCATGAACGGCTTACCATCCTTCGATACGATAGTCGGACTCATTGAGGACAACGGTGACTTGCGCGGTTCGATGGCATTGGCTTCGCCTTGTATGAGACCATAGAGATTGGCCACGCCCGGCTTGATGGTGAAGTCGTCCATCTCGTTGTTGAGGAGAATTCCGGTGCCCTCAGCCACCTTGGCCGTGCCGAACGATCCGTTCAGCGTATAGGTCACGGCGACAGCATTGCCGTCCTTGTCCACGATGGAATAATGCGTCGTTTCGTTGGACTCCTTGAATTCAGCTGGCTTCAGCGCCTCGCTGACACCAGCGCGATAAGGGTCGATACGACTGCGAATTTCTGCAGCATAGGCCTTGCTGGTGAGCTTCTCGATCGGATTGTCAACGAAATCAGGGTCGCCCAGCGCCGTGTTGCGGTCCACATAGGCGTGGCGCATCGCTTCCACCATCAAACGCGTGGTTTCCGCGGAACCATAGCCCAGATAGGAAATCGGGTAGCCCTCAAGCACGTTCAGGATTTCACAGATGATAAGTCCGCCCGAAGAAGGCGGCGGCGACGAAACGATGTCATAGCCGCGATAGCTGCACTTGACCGGTTCGAGCTCACGGACCTTGTATTCTTCGAAATCGGCCTTGGCGAGAATGCCGCCATTCTCCTTGCTCGATTTGACAATCAGATCGGCGATATCGCCCTGATAGAAGGCCGATGGCCCCTTTTCCGAAATGGCCGAAAGCGACTTTGCCAGATCCGGCTGGACAAGCCTCTCGCCCAACGGAACCGGTTTTCCGTCTTTCAGGAAGATTTTCGCCGCCGCCGGGTCTTTCGCCAGTCTTTCATTGCCGTCAGCAAAGGAGAGAATATCGCCCAGTTCAAGCGTAAAGCCATCCTTGGCAAGTTTCAGTGCCGGGTCGATCAGCTCCTCGCGCTTGCGGGTGCCATATTTTTCGCGTGCTTCCTCAAGGCCAGCCACCGTGCCCGGCACGCCGATGGCGAGATAGGTTTCAGTGCTGGCGCCTTCGACCGGCTTGCCATCCTTGTCCAGATACATGGTCTTGGTGGCGGCGAGCGGCGCACGCTCGCGAAAATCAAGAAAGGTGCTCTTGCCGTCCTTGAAGCGGATCGTCATGAAACCACCCCCGCCGAGATTACCGGCAGTCGGATAGACAACCGCCAGTGCATAGCCGACAGCGACAGCCGCATCGACGGCATTGCCACCGTTCTTCAGCACATCGATACCGACTTGCGACGCAAGATGCTGGGCCGTAACCACCATGCCGTTCTGGCCTTCGGCCGGGGCTGGCGATGCCGCATGAGCCGATGGCAGATGGCCTGCAACGGCAATGACAGCGGCAAGGGAAAGCGATTTCAGTCTGTAATGCTGCATGTCTTTCCTCCCATGTGTTCTCCCGGACGGGAGTCCAACAACAACGTCCGCAATATCTTGCGCAAAAGCAAGCGTGAGAAATCCTATCCAGCCGAACTTGCGGATAGAGCGCTAAGAGATGATAATGCGAAGTATTCGGTTCAGATGCTGCTGGAGTTGCAGCCGAACCCGAAGCCCTAGCCAGTTCCTTCCGGAACACTCTGGCCATTCGGGCTGTATTTCCATTCCATTTCTGATGATGCGATCTCACCATGCAGGAGAAATCCATGATCTATGCTCAATGCGCATGCGGAAATCTGACAGTAACACCCCACGGGCCACCGCAATTAACGGCACTGTGCCACTGCTTCGCCTGTCAGCGGAGAACAGGTTCGCCATTCAGTGCAAATGCCTTCTATGCGATAGACTGCGTTGAAATTTCAGGCGCATCGACGGAATTCATTCGGACGGCGGAAAGTGGCCGCAAGGTCCGGATGCATTTTTGCCCGGCTTGCGGCTCGACCGTCTATTGGCTGCCTGATGCGGCCCCTTCCGTAATCGGCGTGGCGGTTGGCCTTTTTGCCGATCCGGCTTTTGCCCAGCCCACCCTATCTGTATTCGAGCTATCGAAGCATGAATGGGTGTTCCTTGATGAAACGATGGAGCACTTTCCACGTTTGCCGGAAAACGACTAGAGCATGTCTCTCGAAAGTGGAAACCGGTTTCGGGATAAAGACATGTGTAAAAACAAACGGATAGAGCATTTCCTATGATTCAATCAAAACAGGAAATGCTCTGGCGGTCTGCTTCCGACAGATCGTCAAACTATAACGATCATTCCTCTGGAACTTTACGCACCGGTCGTTGCCAGCGTTCGTAGCAGGGTTGAGAAAGTGAGGGAGCGGTTCGCGTCAGACTGGCTGTCGCCGATGCCGTCGTTTCGCGACAGCGACTTGCGGACATTGCTCGGACTATAGCCAAAATGCTGCGTGAATGCCCGCGTGAAATTGGCTGCCGTATCGAAGCCAAACAGCTGCGCTATGTCGGACACCCTGCGGTTTTCGGATGCATCCGCAAGCATCTCATGTGCTGCAAGCAAACGCTTCTGGCGAATATAGTTGAGTACCCCGCCCGAGCCTTCGAACAGCTGATAGAGATGCGTGCGTGAGATGGCGAGCTCCTTGCTCAGTGCATCGGGCGTGAGTTCACGGGACGTGAGATTTTTCTGGATGAAGCGTCTGGCCTTGGTCATCAACCCCAGAGAAGCCCCGAGAGACGCATTGTGTTCGCTCGCATCGTTTTCCTTTACCAAAGGGGCGATCGTGTCAAATACGATCTGACGCAGGGCGTCGCGCAGCTCCGGCAGGTCTTCGCTTCTGATATGGTCAAGTCCCGCCTGGATCGTCGATACGAAATCGATCAGCAGCTTGGCGCGATAGCCTCCAAGCGTCGCATTGTTGCACGCTTCCGGCATACCGCCCAGACCGGCGAAATGATCGACCGGAATGATCAGCAGCACCACGTCCGTTGCCAGCGCACGACCGCGAAACGGATAACCAAACGAACGGATATTGATCATGCCGGGCTCGTTTTCCGCCACACGATCATCCACCGCCGTCCATGTGCGACCGCTTCGCAGAAAACTGATCTGCCAGTGATCAATCGGGCTGAAACGAACCTTTTCCGCTGTACGTTCATAACTGAATGGAGGAACAGTCTGTTCTATCAGCAGCATGCCGCGCAGATCCCAGACTTTCTGGGTAACGGCGAAACCGTCTTCAGCGTTCACACCATCCGGCATCCGCACATCATAGAGGGGAGCCACGTGCTGTTGCCATGTGGGAAACTGTGCGCAGGGTTCCAGCTCTTCGGTCGTAAAGACCAGCGGGGTCAGAATATTGGTGCTTCGGGCATCTTCTCCAAGGGGCGCGAGTGGAACGCGCACTGACTGGCGGCGCTCCACAAAATCGGGCTTCAGATCACGCGAGGCCTTGTCGCTTGGGGATGTCACGGCAACTCCCTAAACCAACCCGGAGGCTCGAGGCGCGGTAATGGCGACCCAAGCCCTGCGTTGATAGTAGCATTTGCACGTATAAAATCAAAATAAGCTGGAACACTATCAGCCACGTAACCGTTCAGACCGGTAGCCGACGTTTCCTCTTACGCGCCGACAACCCCGCTTTCCCGGCCTTTTCCCAGATTTGGCCGGAAGTGTCGGAGCGCGCAAAACGGTCTCTGAAATGAGTTGATTGCATCCCATTTGATGAAAATTTTCAGGAAAATCCGGCCAGAATATTAAAACGCGTCCGATAGAAAGCACGGTAATAACAACCGGAGGCAATCGCATGAACAATGTATTTGCATATACTGTGCGCCGCGAAAGCTTGAAATGGGCTGCCGCTATTGTCGTTGGACTGTCCGCTTCATTATGCCTGACGGCAGGCGCCGAAGCCAAGGATGCCCGCAAGCAGAAAAGCGAAACGGTTTCCGTTTACCTCGTCAAGTACAAGGTGAATAGCCAAGCGCGCTACAACAAGCCTGCATCGGCCAAGGTCATCAGGGTTTCCGCCACGCAATATGCGGCCGGTACGCCCTATGTGTGCACGCCGAGCGGTTTCGGGCAGAAATCCCGCTGCTTCATCCGCGATTAGAGCACAATCCGACCGGCGTGAAACTGTTTTCGGAATGCGCTCCATGGCATACCGGCTCGCAAGAACTCCATACAGATCAGCGAGCCGGCATGCTTGCCTGGCGATTATCTCGCCTTGGCTTTCATGATCGCCAGTCCCTTGCTAACACGGTCGCCGCGCAGCAGCTTGGCGGCCTCATCGGTCGGGCGTGGCGGATTGTTGCGGAAGACATACCAGCTGCCGCCCAGTGAGCGCTTCTGATAGATGACGCCATCTTTCTCGCGATGGAGGAAGCAGGTCGTATCGCTGCCGCCGCCCATCTTGTTGACCCAATAGGCCTGCAGACAAAGCTGGCCGCGATTGGTGGCATACCAGCGCCCCTGCCCGTAAGACCACGCCCTGCCTTTCTGCGACCAGGCGATGAAACGATGTCTGTCGGCAGAGAAATAGCCGCCGCCATCCTTCCATTTCCATGACTTACCGGAATAGAGCGCCTCAAGCGCGTCGGCTGACAGCGGTGCAGCCGCCGCAGCCTTGATGGCGATCGGATCCTCGGTTTTCTGTTTCGGCGCTGCATCGGCAGCGCCTGCCAGAAGAAGTACGGACAACGCCGCACCTACGGTTCTCAAACGGATCGAAAACATTGTCGTATTCCTGTTCAGACGTTGGAGCATTTCCAGCAAAAGTGCGAAGCGGTTTTGCGTGAGGTAAATGCGACATCAATCAAGCGGATGGTTCGCAACCCGCCAGTCGGGCCGCCCGACACCCCGTGGCCACGGATAGACTTCGCGGTCGTTGAAGTAGACGGTCGCAGTCAGCTCCGGAAATTCGGGCTGCGGCTTGTTGGTTTCCTGTGCCCAGGCCCGGACATAGGCGTCGCTCCCTTCATAACCGAGCTCAGCGATAACAATCGGCTTCTTGAAGCCTACCACCCGGTCGTATCCCGGTTTTGTCCGTTCAACGAATGTGGACGCATGTCCCAGTTCCAGCATATCGTAAGGTTCGTAGCCGAACACCGACAGGCCGATCACATCGACATAACCATCGCCCGGATAATAGGCCTCGAGCCCCGCATCTCCCTTCGGCGACCACATATACTTGGCATTCGGCAATGACTTGCGGCAGACATTGACCGCATGCTGATAGGCGCGGACGTAACCCTGTGCCGACCAGTAGGACCAGGTGAACTGGCCCGTCTTGTCGTCCATTTCCTGCGCCCAGCGAATGGTCACAGGGCTCTTCAGCTTCGAAGCAGCGGAGCAGACGGCAGCCATGTTTGTATCGTAATGCCCCCGCACGATTCCGCTCAGGAGATCATCCGGTGCAACGCGCCAGTCGCGAGCCCATGACCAGGGTTCGACGGTGATCAGCAGTTCGCGGCCCCGTTCCTGCGCATAGGCATCAGCGGTTGACAGGCTCGTCAGGTCCACATCCTCCCATGGAAGGAACAGGTGTTCGATGCGGGAATTGGGATCGTTGGTGAAATCCCCGTGCGGATCATAGGCCCCGAACTTGATGGATTGCGGGGTAATGACCGGGCGCTTGTCGTGGAACATGTTGCGGGTGTCGACATTGGCACCCGAAACACCGCTCGCTGCGTAAACAGCGGTTGAAAGCAGCCCACCGCAAAGAATGGCCGTTGCTATTTTGTATGAGGTTTTCATCGCCGCCTCCTTTATTGTACGGGCGATTGGGCAACGGGCAACGCCAGATTCAGCGCTTCCGTTTTGGGCGTTATTGTTTCGATGGAGAGGAGCTTGCGCGCCTCGTCATCCTTGTTTCCGCCGGCATGGCGGAAGACGTACCAGACACCGTCCGGCTCACGTTTCTGATAGATCGTCCCATCGGCGATACGGTGAGAGAAGCAGGTCTTGTTCGGGAAGACGCCCTGAGCCAGATGCCATTTCGCATCGAAGCACATCTGGCCCGACCAGGTGATCCGCCAGCGACCTTCGGCCCATGCCTTGCCCTTCTCGCCATCGACACGGGCGGTGAAACGGCGGTTCTGGCTTTCCATCCGGCCAGCGCCGTCAGCCCACTGCCAGTTCTTGTCACGATAGAGTAGGTAAAGCTCGGCAGGCGTCATCACACGGGCGCCGTCGGGCAAACCATCTGCCGGAACCGTTGCCGCTCCAGCCGGTCCGCTTAGCCCCGCAAGCAGGACAACCAGCGGCAGGACATATCTGCTCCGATCAGTGTTCCGACCAGATCGGGACCGTTGGCCTTCAAACATCACATGTTTCATTTGAACCTCCCACGACCTTCAGGTTGCGCGCACCCGCCAAGGGTTCTTGCGATTGACGGATGCGCGCGTGCGGCAGAACGTTTGTTGGTCTTGTTTCCTGCCGCAGTTGAACAGGACGGCCGATTGTCGAAATCCGGAAGCCCAGATTCTCGGCAACCGCCGGTGAAAAGACATTGCGCAAGTCAACGAGTACGGCGTCCCGCATGACCTGTTTCATCCGAACGAGATCAAGCTTGCGGACACTGTCCCATTCGGTCACGACCACTGCCGCATCGGCAGTGCTCAGGCACTCGTAAGGGTCGTCGTAAAACTCGACGTCGCTGAGAAGACGGCGCGCATTCTCCATTCCGGCCGGATCGTAGGCCCGGATGCTGGCACCGAAGCGCTGCAAGGTTTCGATGAGCGGGATGGACGGCGCATCGCGCATATCATCCGTATCGGGTTTGAACGTCAGGCCGAGGACGGCAATCGTCCGGCCTTCGACGCTGCCGCCGAGCGCATCCAGCACCTTCAGCGCCATGCGACGCTTGCGCGCTTCATTGACGGTAACCGTTTCCTCGACCAGTCGCAGGGCGACCCCGTGATCCTGCGCAGTGCGCAACAGCGCTATCGTATCCTTCGGAAAACAGGAGCCACCATAACCCGGCCCCGCATTGAGAAAACTGGTGCCGATACGCTTGTCCAGCCCCATGCCGAGCGCCAGCTCGGTGACATCGCTGCCGACTTCCTCACACAGATCCGCCAGTTCGTTGATGAAGGTGATCTTGGTGGCAAGAAAGGCATTGGCTGCATATTTGATCAGTTCCGATGTCCGGCGCTGCGTGATCACGATTGGCGTCTTTGCGGCCTCAAGCGGTGGAGCATAAAGGGCGACGAGCGCAGAACGAGCGCGCTCATCTTCCACGCCGATGACGACGCGATCGGGCTCGAGGAAATCGCGGATCGCGACACCCTCACGCAGGAACTCCGGATTGGAAGCAACAGAGAATGTGCCGGGTCGGCGCACCGAGCCGATGATCTTCTGCACCACATCGCCTGTGCCGACGGGAACGGTGGACTTGACCACGACGACGCTATGGTCTTCGATCAGCGGCGCAAGCTCGCGAGCGGCCATATAGACGAAGGACAGATCGGCATCGCCGTGCCCGGCCCGTGCCGGTGTGCCGACGGCGATGAAGACAAGTTCCGCGCCCTTGACGGCTTCCGCCAGATTGGTCGTGAAGCTGAGCCGGCCAAAGGCGAAATTGCGTTCCACCAGTTCATCCAGCCCCGGCTCGTAGATCGGCACGATGCCGCGCTCCAGCCGGACAATCTTCTGGGCATCCTTGTCGACGCAGACGACCTCGTGTCCCCATGCCGCGAAGCACGTGCCACTGACCAATCCGACATATCCCGTACCGATGACAGCGATCTTCATAATCGTCGCGCCTTTCCCGCTAGTTCGTTCCACTGGCGGTATTCGTGCGCCAGCGTGGATTGAAAATTGTCCTGTGGACGTCACGTCCGCCTACACCGGCACCGGCAACCGAGAATCGGTCGTCAAATACCGTGAAGCTTTTCGTGCCCCAGCTCAGTGCCTCGATGCCGTCGCGGCCGCGCTCGACAGTGGTAAAGCCGGTCAGCGCGACCAGCGCCGTAAAACTGCATGCCATTGCCGGTCGATAGAGGCGGCTCGTCATCCGCACGTGATTTTCGCGTGTGTGCTGGATCACGATCATCGCCATCAGGAACAGGTAGAAACACGCATTGATGATGGCGAAGATGAAGAAGCCTCGCGTCTGATCCGCACCGCTGACCAGGAGGACAGGCAGAATGGACAGACCGGAGATCAGCGCATAAGGAGCGATCACCCGCAGTGGCACCGGATCGACCTCGGATGAGCCTTTCGGCGTGACACGAAAATCGACAAAGGAACCGGTCAGCCAGTCACGGAAGGCTGCGAAGGTTCCAGCCAGAACCCAGGGCCACCGCGCCAGCAGGAACAGCATCGCTTCCCAGCTGAAAATCCTGCCGTCGACAGGGCGGAACGTCTTGCTCGACCGCCACCAGAATGCCAGCGCCAAAATCACGAGCGATTGCGGCATGAAGTGCATCAGGAAAGCGGGATAGGTAACGCTGACGAAATTATCACCATAAGCCAGAATGGCTATCGGCAGAACGAATGTCAGCGCCAGAAAGAAAGCATAGAGAGGATACCAGAGCTGCGAGAACAGAAACTGGATCTTCAGGCGCAGCGGCAACCGACCGATCAGCTTCGGCGTATATTGCAACAGGATCATCACGAGGCTGCGCGACCACTGGAATTCCTGCGTCACAAGATCGGCAAAGGTGCGCGGACCGTCGCCATGGGCGATGGCATCCAGCGCATGAACACCCCGCCAGCCATGCGCGTTCATGAACAGGGTCGTGGAATGATCCTCGGCCAGTTCCGGTCCAAGACCGCCGATCTCCTTCAGCGCTGCCGTGCGTACCGCATAATGAGAGCCGATGCAGACCGGGGCAAAGCCTCCGTTGTAACCGGCCTGCAGCGAGCCATGCATGCTGGCTTCCACATAGAGACGCCCGCGGGCCGACCAGCTTTCATGCGCATTGCGATCACAAATGCTTGGCGCGGAAACATACCCGACAGCGGGATCAGCGAAGGGCCGCAGCATATTGAAGAGATAACCCGGCTCAGGCACATGGTCGGCATCGAGCTGCGAGACGAAATCATAGCGCTCATAGCCATAGTGATCGTAGAAGAAGGCGAGATTGCCTTCCTTGCACCGGGTACGGCGCGGCCAGGTCTGCCGATGATAGTCGGCACGGCCCTTGCGCGTGGAAACGAACACGCCATGCTCACGGCACCAGGCAAGTGTCGAGGGTGAAGGATCCTCATCGGCAAGCCATGTATCGTGCGGCACATCCTGCGCCAGCATGGCGCGCAATGTTTCAGCCACCACCTCGAAAGGCTCAGACGGAGCCTTGGTGACGACCATGGCGACGCGGCTTCCGGCGGGGATGCGAAGCGGGCCGGTCGGGCGCGCGGCATGGAAGAAAATAGTGATGAAATAAAGCGGCAGGATCGTGATCCACGCCAAGAGTGCCGTCACCAGAATGGAGCCGAGCAGATGATTGTGCTTCGCGCTGATGAACCACCATTGCCAGAAATAGGTGATAGCGAGCGCCCACAGGATGATGCCCACCACATATTCCACCCGCTTGCGGCCAGTGAAGATGGGCGCCAGCAATGGTTCCCTTTCGCCGTTGTCGCCGTCAATGGCCGGATGAAATTCGCGCCGTGTCATGTCCGCATCTCCAGACCAAAGAAGGGCGCAGCCGTGCGGATGATCGTGTCGAGATCGGAATGGAGCGTGCGAAACCCAAGCTTCGCTGCCGCTTCAGCCGGGTCGGCATAAAGCACCGGCGGATCGCCAGCCCGGCGCGCGCGCATTTCGACAGGCACCTTGCGTCCGGTAAGCCGGTCTATCGCATCCACGATTTCCTTGATGGATGTTCCGCGCCCGGTTCCCAGATTAAGGACCAGATTACCGCCGCCATTCAGCAGATGCTCGACCGCAAGCACATGTGCCCGTGCCAGATCGACCACGTGAATATAATCGCGAATGCAGGTGCCATCCGGCGTTTCATAATCGTCGCCATAGACTTCCAGACAATCCGCCATGCCCGCCGCAGCCAGCATGGCGCGCGGTATCAAATGAGTTTCGGGATCGTGCTTTTCGCCCAGTTCGCCATCCAGATCAGCACCGCAGGCATTGAAGTAGCGCAGTGCCGCATAGGGCATGCCATAGGCTGCCGAATAATCGGCCAGCATATGTTCCGCGATCAGCTTTGTGCGTCCGTAAGGGTTGATCGGATTCTGCATTTCGCCTTCGCGGATCGGCAGCACATCCGGAATGCCATAGGTGGCGCAGCTCGACGAGAAAATGACCGGGCGTCCACCTGTCAGGCGGCTGGCCTCCAGAACGGACTGGATGCCGCCGACATTGTTGCGATAATATTTTGCGGGGTCCGTGACGGATTCACCCACATAGGCCGAAGCCGCAAAGTGGATGATGGCAGCCGGATCGAAGGTTCTGATAGCAGCGATAAGCTGTTCCTGCGAAAGCGTGTCGCCCTCGACAAACTCGCCCCAGCGCACGGAAGACCGGTGGCCCGTCGACAGGTTGTCATAGACGACCGGCGAGAATCCGCTCTTGTGCAGAAGCTTGGCGGTATGGCTGCCAATGAAGCCGGCACCACCGGTGACGAGTATATTTTGCCGGGTCATCTCGCCACCTCGAAGAGCTCGCCCGATGGTCTGACCAGCTGGCGTTCAAAATAGGCGATCGTCTGCTTCAGCCCTTCGACAAGTGCAATCTGTGGTTCCCAGCCAAGTTCACGCTTGGCGAGCATGATGTCCGGGCGCCGCTGGCGCGGATCATCAGTTGGCAGCGGGCGATAGACGATGCGCGAGGACGAATTTGTCAGCGCAATGATCTGCTCGGCCAGCTCACGCACAGTAAACTCGCCCGGATTGCCGAGATTGACGGGCTTCTGAACCTGGCTGCTCATCAAGCGGCTGAAGCCTTCGATCAGGTCATCGACATAGCAGAAGGAACGGGTCTGCGAGCCGTCGCCATAGATGGTGATATCTTCACGCTTGAGGGCCTGAACGATGAAGTTCGACACGACACGACCATCGTCGGGCCGCATGCGCGGGCCATAGGTGTTGAAGATGCGCACGATACGGATGTCGACGCCATACTGCTTGTGAAAATCGTAGAACAGCGTTTCGGCCGAGCGCTTGCCTTCGTCATAGCAGGACCGGGGGCCGAAAGAGTTCACATTGCCCCAATAGGCTTCCGGCTGCGGATGCGTTTGCGGATCACCATACACTTCCGACGTTGAAGCCTGAAAAATCCGAGCCTGATAATGCGCGGCAAGTTCGAGCAGATTGAGCGAGCCAATGACGCTCGTCTTCATCGTGTGCACCGGATCGGCCTGATAATGCGGCGGCGAAGCGGGGCATGCGAGATTGTAAATCTCATCCACCGGCAGATCGATCGGGTTGACAATATCGTGGCGCACGAAGCTGAACGTGTCGTAGCGCAGGAGATTGCGCAGGTTCTCAAGCCGCCCTGTCGAAAAATTATCGACGCAGATAACGAAGTTTCCTTCGTTCAAAAGACGTTCGCAAAGATGAGAACCGAGAAATCCGGCACCGCCTGCTACAAGAATGCGCCGTGTTGACATGCGCTCTGCAGATATACCCGATGATCTGAAGTTTATACTCACGAGAACCTCCAACGCTACTTCTTCACTTGCGTGATCCGGCAAAAAGCAAAGAATTTCCTTCAACGCACCCCAATAGAAGCGCGCTGGTCGGTGTTTTTCGATTGCTTTACTAGATGATTGAAGATAGCCGGGCTGAAGTCTTGAGTCGTTAGCGTAGAATCCGGAATCTTATCCTTGCGTCCATTTTTGAAATGGAGCGATTTCTGTCATCCGGTGCTTTCGTGCTGCTGTGAATGCGCTATTTCGCGCCATATTCCAGAGCATGTCACCCATAAGGGAAACCGCTTTCGGAAAACATGCTCTAACGCAGAATATCGGACAGACGCTTCTGTTCTTTTTCGACGCGCTCGAGATTGAGGCCCGCCAGAAGATCAAGAATATGGGTCTTCATCAGGGCCGCAGCGTCGTCGCTCCTGTGGTCTTCGATGGCATCGACCAGCGCGTGATGCGCGTCGCTCTGGCAGGTCGTCTCGCGCCGTTCCCAATAGAGCGAAATGATGAGCGAGGAACGCGGCAGCAGATCGCCGACAAAACCCGCCAGGATCGAGTGTCCCGAAATTTCGGCCAGATGCGTATGGAAAAGCGCCGACAGCATGATCGCCTCGCTGTCGCGTCCGGCATGAAGTGCTTCATGCTCGTCATGGAGATGCTGGCGCAGCTGCTTGACCTGCTGGGGCTTGATGACCTTCGCCGCAAGCGAAGCCACCTCCGGCTCGATCAGCAAGCGCGCCTCGAACACTTCGCGCGCTTCCTCGCGCGAGGGTTCGGCAACGAAGGCACCGCGATTGGGTTCCAGACGCACAAGCCTGTCATGCGCCAGGGCCTGCAGGGCGGAGCGAACAAAGGCACGGCTGACGGAATAGATCGTCGCCAGCTCGTCCTCCGGCAACTTGGTGCCCGGAAGCAGACGATGGCTGACGACCGCCTCGCGCAAGCCGTTATAGACCGGAAGCCAACGCACATTCCCGCCGTTTTGGTCTGTCATGTTCGTCGCAGCCAGATTCATCATCATCCAGTAGAAGCTGTTCAAATGGCAGATGCAATCGGTCGATACTGCATCCGCAAATCCTCTATCAATTTCCTTACATATCGAACACAGGTCCGGCGAGTGTCAACAATGTCGCGAGTTTTGATGCACAAACCCGGCTGAAATCATCTGAACGTCAATTCTGGGGCGAAAAAGGTTCAAAAATACCTTGAAAATCCTTCATTCGCGGCAGCTGATAGCCGCCCAGTTTCGATGTTTTCAAGCCGAGACCGACAAGGCTTTCACACAGTTTCACCGCACAGGTCACGCCGTCGATGACCGGCAGCCCATGCTCCCTGGAGAGAGAAGCAGCAAGGTCGGCCATGCCCGCACAACCAAGCACAATCGCTTCGGCATGGTCTTCCCGGATCGCCTTTGCGATTTCGTTCGAGACCTTGTTGCGCGCGTCTGATCCCGGAATTTCGAGGTCAAGCACGGCCACATCGCTGGCCCGAACACGAGCGCAACGCGATATGAGACCATAGCGGGACAGGTTATGCTCGATTGCAGGCACCGAACGCGACAATGTGGTGACAACGCTGAACTTTCCGGCAATCAGGCTTGCCATGTGAAAAGCCGCCTCGCCGATGCCGATCACCGGCATGGTTCCGGCACAGCGCGCTGCATCAAGGCCGGTATCGTCAAAACAGGCAATGACGCAGGCATCGGCTGTCGGGCGCTTCTGCATTTCCCCGATCATGCCGGGAATGGCAAAAACCTCATCGAAATATCCTTCGATGCTCGGCGGACCGTCGGCGGGATTGCTTGCGATGATTGTTGTGCCGGCACCTGCCACGCTGCGTGCAGCCTCGCCGATCTTGTGCGTCATCGATGCAGTTGTATTGGGGTTGATGACAAGTATTTCCATTTTCCTCGAACCATCGAAATATTTGTTTTCGTTCTGGATGGTCCAGAGCGTCTTTCGGACGCTCTGCCTAGTCTGCAATACCGGCGGTCAGATTTCCCCGCCCAGATAGAGTTTCGCGACGCGATCATCCGTCGCCAGTTCTTCCGAATTGCCGGACAGGACGATCTTTCCGGTCGTCAGAGCATAGGCGCGCTGCGAGATGCGGAGCGCCATGCGTGAATTCTGCTCGACCAGAAGAACGCTCACCTTTTCGTCGCGGTTGATGGCGACGATGGAGCGGGCGATATCCTGCACCAGTTTGGGTGCGACCCCGAGAGATGGCTCGTCCAGCAGCAAAAGCTTCGGTTTGGCCATGAGCGCGCGCCCAATGACCAGCATCTGCTGCTCGCCGCCGCTCATTGTGCCTGCGGCCTGCGAATAGCGTTCCTTCAGGCGCGGGAACCGCCCCAGAACCATCTCCAGCGTGTTGGCGATATCCGCCTTGCTGGAACGGGTGAACGCCCCCATCATCAGATTGTCGCGCACGCTCATATAGGGAAAGACGCGGCGGCCTTCCGGTACCATGGCAATCCCCATCTTGACGATCTCGTCCGACCGGGTGCCGTCGATCCGGCGGCCCTCATAATGGATTTCGCCCTTGCGGATCTTTTTCAGCCCCGTGATCGCCCGCAGGATCGAGGATTTGCCCGCACCATTGGCGCCGATCAGCGCGACTGTCTCTCCCTCCTGAACGCTCAGCGAAACGCCTTTCAGCGCATAGACGTGATCGTAATAGAGTTCGGCATCGGAAACTTTGAGAAGCTCTGCCATGGTCAATATCCAATCGTTTCGTCTTCTGCGCCGAGATAGGCTTCGATCACCTTCTCGTTTTCCTGGATCTGTTTCGGCGTTCCTTCCGCGATCTTCTGGCCGAAATTGATGACGACGATCCGGTCGGAAATATTCATCACCGCCGGCATGTCATGTTCCACCAGCAGCACCGTGACACCCCGGTCACGGACCGCCCGCACCATTTCCACCGCCTTGACGGTTTCGTCATGGTTCATCCCGGCAAAGGGTTCATCCAGAAGCAGGATTTTCGGCTCCGTGGCGAGACCGATGGCGATGCCAAGCGCCCGCAAGTGACCATGCGGCAAGTTCTGCGCAACCTCGTCCCGCTGCTTCCACAGGCCGAGAAACTGCAGGATTTCGTCGGCAGAGCGTCCGAACTCCTCCTGATCCCGGCGAGCAAGGCTTGACCCCACATAGCAGCCGAGGAAACTCGCCTTGGCGCGCAGATGGTGGCCGACAATCACATTGTCGCGCACTGTCATGCCCTTGAAGATCGTCGTTTCCTGAAAGGTGCGCACCACGCCCTTTCGCGCCACGATATGCGGTGCCAGACCGGAAATGCGTTCGCCCTTGAAGCGGACTTCCCCGGAGGTGGGCGTGAGAAATGAAGCGATCAGCTTGAACAGCGTGGATTTGCCCGCGCCATTCGGCCCGATGACCGACAGGATTTCCTTTTCACGCACCGAAAAGGAGACATCGTTGACCGCCACCAGACCGCCGAAACGTTTGGTAACGCTTTTGACTTCCAGAAGATCTCTCATGATCCTGCTCCCTTCTTTCCGGTCAGTCTGAGGCTGAGAAGCCCGTTAGGCAGGAACAGCATCAGGATGATGAGAACGCTGGAGAAGATCAGAAGCTGGAACTTGCCGGTCTGGAACAGGAAGTCCCAGCCGAAATAGAGGACGAAGGTTCCAATGATCGGACCGAAGACATAGCCAAGCCCGCCCAGGAAGCAGTTGAGCATGAAATTGACCGAGTCCGTGACGGTGAAGCTCGACGGATAGATCGACTGCGAGATCGCCACGAACATCGCACCGCCAAGCCCGCCGAGGAAGGACGAGATCGCATAGGCCAGCACACGCAGATTGGTGATGTTGACGCCAATCGACGAGGCAAGCTCCTCATTTTGCTGCAACGACTGGCAAAGACCACCGATGCGCGAATTGATGAGGCGATAAAGCCCCGCGAAGCACAGCACCATCAGCACAATGGATACGAAATAGAAGGCCGCGCGCGGGTTCTGCAATGTTGCGAAATCCGGCAGGATGGTCAGGCCGAAAAGCGATATGCCACCCGGCATCGGAATGCTGACCATGCCCTTGGCGCCATTGGTGATGGGCAGCGCCATCGCCAGAAGACGGGCAACTTCGGTCAGAACCAGCGTGACCATGGCGAAATAGACGCCGCGAAGCCGCAGGATCGGAATGCCGATCAGGATGCTGGCGAAAGCGCAGAACAGTCCGGCCAGAGGAAGCGTCAGCCAGAAGGAGACGCCATATTTCACCATCAGGATCGCCGACACATAGCCGCCCATAAGAGCATAAGCACCCTGGCCGATATTGATGCGACCGATATAGAAGGTGAGCCACACCCCGCCACTGACGATGGAGAGAAGCGCCACCGAAGTGAGCGTATAGTAAAGGTCGTGCCGTCCGGTTGCCTCGATCAGGACCGGAATACCGATGAAGATCAGGGCCAGAAAGGCGGCAACGCCGATAAGCTTTGTTGTCTTTGTCATGATTGCCCCCTCAACCCCACGGCTTGCCCATGAGCCCGTTCGGACGGATGCTCAGGAACACCATCAATGCGGCGAAGATGACGAGATAGGTGATGTCGCCATAGGAGCGCAGCACCGTCAGCCCGACGGATTCCATCATGCCGAGGATGAAGCCGCCAGCAATGGCACCGCTCACGACGCCTGCGCCGCCGATCATCACCATCATGAAAGCCTTGATGGAGATGGCACCGCCGATGCCGGAATTGACGCCGGTAATCGCGACCAGCAACCCGCCCACCAGACCTGCAAGCATTGCCCCCAACGCGAAGCCGATCATTGAATAACGATCGACATTCACACCCATCAACTGCGCGGCCACGCGGTCCTGGGCAAGTGCGCGCATGGCGCGACCGGGTTTGGTGTATTGCATGAAAAGAACGAAAGCAGCGATGAAGACCACGGCAAGCACACCGATCAGAATGCGGTCATAAGGCATGATCAGGCTGTCGGAGACGAACACGCCATTGACGATCTTCGGCACGCCGCGTTGCTTTTCACCGAACAGAAGCAGGATCACCGCATCGAGGAAGAAAGCGACGGCCGCAGCAAGCAGCATCGTGCTTTCATCGCGCAGACTTCGCTTGATGACCGGCCGGAAGAGAAATTTTTCGATCAGCGCACCAACGATCATCAAAGTGACCGCGGAAGCCAGAAGAGCGACAACAAACGGCAGGCCAAGCTGTCCGTAAACCGTATAGGTGACAAAACCGCCCAGCACATACATCTGGCCGTGCGCAAAATTGAGGACGTTCATGAGCGCGAAGATCAGCGTCAGTCCCAACGCGATCAGTGCATATTGCGCACCCAGATATAGCCCATTGGCTATCACTTGTTCCATGAAGGCAGACTCCCTCGTGCGAAGTGTCGGGTAAACTGCAAGGCAGGCCCAAAACTCCGTGACAGTTCCTGGAGCATTTCCCGTTTGGCATGAGCCATTGGAAACGCTCTAACTGTTTGTTTTAACGCGCATCTTATTCCGAAAACCGCTTCGCACTTTTCGGGATGCGCTCTAGCGATTGGGAGGCCCGAAGCAGAAGTACCCCTCTTCCGCTTCGGGCTTTTCACAGGCCTATCGGTTAATCGACCTGGCCGACGAAAAGCGTTTCAAACTTGCCGTCCTTGTATTCTGTCACAACCATCGGAATACCGAGCTGGCGCTTCTGCGTGAAGGACGAGGTGCCGACATAGGTCAGCTTGGAACCGTCGCCATCGCCCTTGACGAAAGGATTGGGCGCGGAGAACGTGTCCACCGTCTTCTTGAATTCCTCGACATTGTCGACCGCAGCCGGGTTGGCCTTCAGCGTCTCGACAATGTATTCGAGCGCATAGACCTTGGTGTTGGACTCGTCATTATATTCGCCATAGGCCTTGGTGTAACGGTCGACGAATTCCTTCATCACGTCGGATGCGATTTCAGGCGTGGAAGCGCCACCCACCGAGATGAAGCCATTGGCGAGTTCGCCTGCACCTTCTTCCAGAACCTTGGCGTCCTGCGCGGTTTCAGTGGAAATGAAGCCCTGATAACCAAGCTCGCGCGCAGCGCGGATCAGCAACGGCGCATTGCCCGGCGCAACGCCCGACAGAACCAGCAGATCCGGCTTCTGCATGACAATCGGCGTCAGAACAGGCGTGAAGTCGCGCGTATCGTTCTGATAGGCATCGTTGGTGGAGACGACTTCAAGACCGAGCGCCTTGGCTGCCTCGATGCCGCTGTCGCGCTGGCTGAGCGGATCGGATTCATTGGCCGCCACAAAGGCCACCGTCTTGATGCCCTTGTTTTCCTTCAGATATTTATAGATCGCCGGGCCGGACTGATAGTTGGCGATCATGCCGAGAACAGCATTGGACGCTGGTGGCGTATAAAGTTCCTTCGGGAAGGAATAAGGGAAATAGATGATGCCCTTGGCTTCCGCCACCGGGCGGACGGCGGCGGCGCCGTCATCCACATTCGGACCCACGACGTAGTGAATGCCTTCCTGTGCCATCTTTTCCATGCCGGCGATGGCGCGCTTCGGGTCTTTCTGGTCATCGAAGGTAACGACTTTGATCTTGTAGGTATCGTCGCCGATCTTCACGCCGCCCTGCTCGTTGAGCCAGTCGGCACGAACCTGCATCGAGCGAACATTGGATGTGCCCCAGGCCGCCGCAGGGCCGCTGGTGACACCGACGAAACCGATCTTCAGCTCCTTGTCCGCTGCCTGGGAGGCCGACGCAGACATGAGCGCAAATATAGAAACGGCGCCTAGCGCCGCAGTCTTAACAACTGCGCGTCTATTGATCATTTTAGTTCCCCTTACTTAGCTTTACCTTTCCCTCATTTGGCGGAGAAAGGATATTCAAGCTAAACACGCGTTCGAAATATTGTCAACAATCTGAATATTTTTAATGAACGATCTTGGAGCAGCGCGTCATCAATTCCAGAAAATTTCTGAACGGAAAAAGGCGCGTCGGTTTCCGACGCGCCTATTGAAATGACAAACTGGGAACAGACTAGCTCCGCGCCTGCAACTGCGCGAAATGGGCGAGCATTCGGTCCGGCTCGGCCTTGATGCCACTGAAGAGTTCAAACGCGCCGACCGCCTGAAACACAGCCATGCCGCCGCCGTCGAGCACGCGGCATCCGCGCTCCCTGGCAAGCCGGACAAGCGCCGTCTGCAGAGGGAAATAAACAATGTCCGAAACCCAGAGGTGCGGCTGCACCAGCTCAGGCGCAAGCGGCAGACCCGGATGCGCGTCCATGCCCGTTGGCGTTGCATGGACCAGACCCGAGGCCTGTGCCAGTGTCTCCTCCAGATCGGCCCCGGCAATGAAACTGCATTGCGGCTGCACCGAAACAAGCTTGCCAATTACCGCATCGACCTTCGCGGCATCGAGGTCGAAGATATGGACCTCCCGTGCGCCCATTTCCGCCAGCGCATAGGCAACGGCAACGCCCGCCCCGCCTGCACCGAGCAACACGACACGCTCCAACGATGCATCCGGCAGGCCGCGGCGAAACCCTTCAGCGTAGCCCCACCAGTCGGTATTGTGACCGATGCGCCTGCCATCGGAGAACACCACCGTGTTGATCGATTGCAGGGCCAAGGCATGGGGCGAAAGTTCATCGACCAGCGCCACCGCAGCCTGCTTGCAGGGATGGGTGATATTGAGCCCGGCAAATCCTGCAGCTTCGGCCTCCGCGACAAGGGCTGGCAGATCGCGTTCCGAACGCCCGTTCTCGGCGATGTCGATAATGTCGTAGCGATAGGCCAGCCCGGCGGCCTCGCCTTCCCGCATATGCATTGCCGGCGAAAGCGAACGTTGAATATTTGCGCCGATCAGACCCACATGCACACGACGTTTGGTCACTTCACTTATCAATTCTCATCTCCGCAGGATCGGACGACATGTCGATCCTCGTTATTCCGGGCTTTTCAAAAGAGCGATGATCGTATCGCTGATCAGGCGGCGATGCCGTGCCTTCACGTCGGAGGCCATCAGATCGGTGCCGAAAATCGCGCCGAACGTATGTCTGTTGGACACACGGAAGAAGCATTGCGCACTGATCAGCATGTGAAGGTCGAGCGCTGAAATGCGCCGTTGAAAGATGCCCTGCTCGCGCCCGCGCTCAAGGATTTTCTCGATCGTTTCCAGAATGGTTACATTCTGGCGCGACAGAACATCGGAGCGTTCCATATGTTCGGCGCGGTGAATATTTTCCACCGCAACGAGCCGCACGAAATCCGGATTGGCATCGTCATGGTCGAAAGTGCTTTCCACCAGACTGCGCATGGCGGATTCCGGGTCCTGATCGTCGAGCGACAGTGAGCTTTCAAGCGTGCGTATCTTGCCATAGGCCCGTTCCAGCACAGCGAGATAAAGCCCATCCTTGCTGCCGAAATAATAGTAGATCATGCGCTTGGACGTGCGGGTCTGCGCCGCGATTTCATCCACGCGCGCGCCGGAGAAACCCGATGCCACGAACTCCCGCGCCGCGACATCGAGAATATTCTCGCGCGTTGCGTCAGGATCGTTCTTGCGCGGCTGCGCCTTGGCGAGTGCCTTTGCCATAGTCCTCCCCCTTCAGCGTTCAGAGTGCCACAGCACTTTTTGGCATGCCCGCCGGACGCATGTATCGCCGCAGCGCCGCAATGCGGAAGATCGCATTGGCTGCGCCATATCCCTTGTAGCCTCGCCTCTGCACGACTTCGAAAAAGAAGCCCTGATCGTCGGTCGGGCTGTAAAGCTGGAAATATTCCCCGCTCTCATCGCGATCATAAAGCACGTTCGCGGCCTTGAGCCGGTCGGTGAATTCCGGATCGAGACCGAGACGTGCTTCCAGATCGTCGTAATAATTCGGCGAGATTTCCAGCGTATGGAAGCCGTTGTCGCGCAAAGCCGCAGCCGTCGCGAAGATATCATCCGTCGCAAAGGCCAGATGCTGGATGCCCGACCCGAAGGTCTCGGCAATGAAGCGACCGGCCAGTGTGCGACGGTTTTCCGCACCGTTGAGCGTGATGCGCAGCGTTCCCTCGTCGTTTTCCACCACCTGACTGCGCACGACACCGCCCGGATCGACGATATCGACCATGGGCGACTTCCGCGATTCCGTGAGCGAAGTATAGAAAAGCAGCCAGGTCAGAAGTTCATCGAACTTCATCGTCTGGGCAACGTGATCGATATGGGTGAGACCGACACTGGTCCCTGTATCATTGCCTGCGACCGGCTCGAACTCGATATCAAAGATACGGCCGAGATCGGTCTTCTCATCGAGGAAATAGACCAGCCCGCCGCCAACGCCACGAATGGCGGGCATACCGATTTCGCCCGGATCGAGCGGTTGCTCAAAACTTTCCGCGCCCATGGCCACTGCGCGGGCATGGGCCTCAGCCGCATCGTCCACGACGAGCGCCATGGCATAGGCAGCAGTGCCATGGACGGCATAGGCCGAGCTGGCGAAGCCGCGCGTATCCGTATTGATGACGAGGTTGATGTCGCCCTGCCGGTAGAGCGCAACGTCCTTCGTGCGATGCCTGCCAGCGAGTTTGAAGCCCAGCGCACCAACTGCGGAAACCAGCCGTTCGGCATCATCGGCATGGGTGGCAAACTCGACAAAGCCGACACGGTGCACCTTTGCGCGGGGCGGCATGGCAGCAACCGTCAGCTTGTTGTCCGGCTCGACCCGGCGAACCTGATCGCCAAGATAGATCAGCGAGCGGCGTCCATCGGCGGCGATGGTGGCTGGCGATCCGCCACGGAACTGGTCGTTGAAGATTTCGAGAGAGAAATAACCGTCATAGCCGGTCGCAGCCACCGCACGCATGAAATCCAGCACCGGCAGGTCACCCTCGCCCGGCATGTTGCGATAATGGCGGCTCCAGTAAAGCAGATCCATATCGATCAGTGGCGCGTCGGCCATCTGGATGATGAAAAGCTTGTCCTTCGGAATGGAGCGGATCGAGTTCACGTCGATCTTGCGCGCCAGAGTATGAAAACTGTCGAGGATAAGGCCGACATTGGGATGATCGGCGCGGCGCACGATCTCCCATGCATCGCGATGGTCGCTGATATGGCGACCCCAGGCGAGGGCCTCATAACCGACGCGCAGATTGCGCCGTGCCGCTCTTTCGCCAAGCTCGCGAAAATCGTCCGCGGCGCGGTCGATGCCACCAATGGCAGCTGGCGACACGTTGGAGCAGACCAGAACGAGATCGGTGCCCAGCTCCTGCATGAGGTCGAACTTGCGTTCCGCCCGATCGAAAGTGCGGCTGCGCAAAGGCTCCGGCATACCTTCAAAATCACGGAATGGCTGGAAAAGTGTGATCTCCAGGCCAAGGTCGCGCGCCATCTGGCCCACCTGACGCGGGCTTTCGTCAAAGGTGAGAAAATCGTTCTCGAAAATCTCGACCCCGTCGAAACCGGCTTTGGCGATGGCCCCCAGTTTCTGCTGGAGATCGCCGCTGATGGAGACGGTTGCTATCGAAGTCCTCATGTCACACTCCTGTCTCCGGCCAGACCGGAGTCCACTGGCGGTTCCGGACAAATCGGCCCGGAACCATCTAGTTCAGTATCGGCAAGATATTCAGCCGTACTGTTTTAGTTTTCGCCGCGTACCTTCTTCAATTCGGCAAAGAGTTCATCGACCGTTTCTGCACCGATTTCGGCGGTAAACTTGTCGATGATCGGCTTTACCGCATCGCGCAGGCGCGTGGTTTCTTCCGGCGTAAGCTCGGTAACCTGCATGCCGGTCTTCTTGATCTCGTCCAGCGCCGTCGCATCCTGCTCGCGCGAGACCTTGCGCTGATAGTCCCGCGCCTCGACCGCCGCCTGTTCGATCACCGCTTTTTCCTCATCGTTGAGGCGATCCCAGAACTTCTTGCTGATCATGACGATCTGCGGATTATACTGGTGGCGGGTCAGTGTCAGATATTTCTGCACTTCGTAGAATTTGGCATTGATGATGTTGGCATTGGGATTTTCCTGCCCATCCACCGTACCGGTTTCAAGCGCCGTATAAAGCTCGGTATAGGGCAGCGGCACCGCATTGGCGCCAAGTGCATTGAACAGGGCAACCGGAACCGGCGATTGCAGGGTGCGGATCTTCAGCCCGGCAATATCCTCCAGCTTTGCGACCGGATGACGGTTGTTGGTCAGATTGCGGAAACCGAGTTCCCAATAGGCAAGCCCGATCAGACCCGTATCGGGCAGGCGTTTCATCAAATTGGTGCCGAAGGGGCCATCCATGACCTTGTCGGCTTCCTCGCCGCTGTTGAACAGGAATGGCAAATCAACCGCTTCGAATGCCTTGACGGTGCTGGACAGGATGCCCGCATTCATCACCGTCATTTCCACGACGCCGCCCTGCAAGCCGGAAAGCGTCTGCGGATCGCTGCCCAGAACACCGCCGGGGAACAGTTTCACATTGATCTGCCCGCCGCTCTTTTCCTTCACCAGCTCGGCAAATTTCTCCATGCCCGTGACCTGCGGATGGCCCTTGCTGTTGGCGGCAGCAAACTTGATTGTCTGCGAACGGATTTCAGCCATGGCGGTGGTCGTCATCAGTGCCAGCGGCAGCACCACGCCCAGTGCCATTGTCTTCAGTATTTTCTTCATGTCTTCCTCCCACTCAAAAATTCTGTCTCTGTTTTTACGCATGTCTCCCGAAACCGGTTTCCACTTTCGGGAGACATGCTCTGATTTAATGGAACCAGTTCATCGGGACCGTCACCAGTTGCGGGAACAGTACCATCAGGAAAAGCACCACCAGCTGCGCAATCAGAAACGGCAGCACGCCCGTCATCACCTTCTCAAACGGCAGGCGCGCGACGCCGCACACCACATTCAGCACCGTGCCGACAGGCGGGGTGATGAGGCCGATGGAATTGTTGATGATGAACAGCACACCGAAATAGACCGGATCGATGCCCGCCTCCTTGATGATCGGCATCAGCACCGGCGTCAGGATCAGGATTGTCGGGGTCATGTCCATGGCCATGCCGACGAGAACAACCAAGAGCATGATGGCAAGCAGCAGCAGCGTCTGGTTATCCATCAAAGGCCGCACAAGTTCGGCCAGTTCACCCGGCACATCGGCAACCGTAATCATCCAGGCCGAAACGCTGGCGCTGGCAACGAGGAACATCACCACGGCGGTCGTTTTCGCTGCATCGACCATTGCCGGATAGAGCCTTGAAAGCGGCAATTCCCGATAGATCACGGTTGCGACGAACAGCGAATAGACAGCGGCAACCACGCCCGCTTCCGTCGGCGTGAACACACCGAAGCGAAGGCCGACAATGATGATGACCGGCAGCATCAAGGCCCAGATACTGTCGAGGAAAGCCCGCATCCGTGCACCGGGTTCAGCTTTCTTCGGCAGTTCGAACTGTTCGCGACGCGCGAGGATGAACCAGGTCACGCACAGCGCAACGGCAATCATCAGGCCGGGGAAAATCCCCGCCAGGAACAGTTTGGTGATCGAAACGCCGCCGACCACGCCAAACAGGATGAAACCGATAGAGGGCGGGATGACCGGAGCAATGATCGATGCCGAGGCGATCAGCCCGGCGGCGCGACCCGGCTCGTGTCCGGCATTGCGCATCATCGGAAACAGCAATGCGCCGAGCGCTGCCGCATCGGCAACTGCCGAACCCGAAAGGCTTGCGATCACACAGGCTGCAAAGATCGCGACGAAACCGAGACCGCCGCGCACATGCCCCACCATGACCAGCGCCAGATTGACGATGCGACGCGAAAGGCCGCCCGCATTCATGATTTCCCCGGCAAGCAGGAAGAACGGAACGGCCATCAGCGGAAAACTGTCGGCGCCGTTCAGCACGTTCTGCGCCACGATCTGGGCGTCGAACAAATCCATATACATCATCAGCGCCGCACCGCTGATGATGAGCGCGAAGGCAACAGGGACGCCAAGCGCCATCGGAACCAGAAGGGCGGCAAGAAAGATGAGCAAGGTCATGGTCGGCGCGCCCTACTTGCGATTTTCATCGGTCGAGACGGGCGTGACATGCTCCTCGCTATCCGTCACGAAATGCGTCCCGGCGACATCGATCCGCCCGGTTGCGATGCCGAAACCGTTCCACGCAATGATCAGGAGTGCGGGGACTGCAAAGGCCAGCCCTGCGCCATAAAACCAGCCCATCGACATGCCTGTCGCCGGGGCCAGCGTCGGAATATTGATGAGTGTCTGCGTCCAGCTTCCCGAAAGAACCAGCCATGTCGCGCCGAACATCATGATATGGCCGGCGACCAGCGCAATGCGCGCGCCCGTAGGCGACAGGCGGCGCACCAGCGAATCCACGCCCAGATGCGCATGGTCGCGCATGGCGACCACTGCGCCAAGAAAGGTGAGCCAGATGAAGAAGATGCGCGACAGTTCTTCTGAAACCGTTATGCCCTGATTGAAGGCATAGCGCAGCACCACATTGCCGAACACGAGCACGACCATGCAACCAAGAAGGCAGGCAATGGCGAACCGCGCCGCGGTAAAATAGAAATCGACTAAAGCTTTCATGTTCCTCCTCCCGGCGCATTACTTAAAGACTGCCGCCCCTTTTCGGGTTTCGGGTGAAAGCGACCCGGCATCACCGGCGGGATGTCCCATACATCCCGAGGCGAAACATCGCTTTCCCCACAGTCCTTGACCGATCCGGGCCGACCATCGCAACGAAAGCCCTGCCAGAAAACCATTCCGGTCTCCGGCATGTGCCTCATCGTGACCAGCAATCAATCCTCCTCATCCATCCCGCTTCAGAACGGAATCGCATCGGTCAGCTGCGCCATCTCTCTAAAATGTACTAACTGGTTAGGAAGTCAATCGGTTCTGTTTGAACAAACGCATGAAAGCCTTTATTACAAGGATATCAGAAATGTTCCATCTGGTTCAAAAGAGCGGATTTCTGTGCGAAGCACAGGCTATTGACGAAAAATCAGCCACCGTTCACCAGCGCCAGAATAAGCTGATGGACATTGCCCCCATTGCCCATCTCGACCTTGTCGAAGGCGCGGCCCTGAGCGCGCTGGACGTCCACCATATCGGTGATTTCCTTGATCAGCACCTTGCGGATTTTCTGGCATTTCGGATCGTTTGGAACCGACAGGCCAACGGTCCGGCGCACGATCTCGCGCGTCATGTCCTTGGCATGGTCGCCATGCACAAGCTCATGCTTGCGGATGCCTTCGGAGAAAGTTTCCCAGTGTTCTTTCACCGGGGAATTGAGCTTCTGCGAGGGCTTCGGCAGCGTATAGGTGATCTTCAGCTTCGGCGTGGCGGACAGGATCGTGCAGGCATTGTTGGAGCGGTCGAACTTCCGGTCCCAGGTCAGCACATAGCTGGTATGGGCTATGACGCGGGTTTTGCCGCCGCCGATCTTCGGGCCACGCTCGCCGATGGATTCATAAAGTTCGGGACCGGTTTTCCCGGCAATGGCGTAGGTCTTGATTTCCTCGACGGCTTTCCAATTATCTTCGGCAAGTGCAGGTGCCGCCACCAGAATTCCAAGGAATGCGAATGCTGCCGCTTTTTTCACGCTTGCCCCGATCCATCGATTTGCCCGGATGATTTGCGGGCAAGCTACAATATCAGCGGGCGATGCGTAAGCGGCTTTCCAGCAAAAAGCCCGCCCCGGTTTCCCGAGGCGAGCTTCTCAGATCATATATTGATCTTACTTTTCGATGGTGCGGTTCCAGCGGCTGTTGAGCTGCTGGCGACCTTCATTGACGGCATCCCAGTCGAGCGTATTGGCTGTCTTCATGTAACCGTTGAAAGCGTCGAGCTTGGCTTGCGCATCGGGCGTACCGGCCTTCGCCTTCTGGTTCGACGGAATGAGGTTGCCATGGTCGAGCGCCTTGCTCTGCGCATCGGCGGAAAGCAGATAGTGAGCAAGCTTCTGGCTCAGTTCCGGTTCGTTGTTGCCTGCGAGCACGCATTCGGTCACGGCGAGGACGACAGAGCCTTCCTTCGGCTGTGCATATTCAACCGGAATGCCCTTGGCCTTCAGATTGTTGACGCCCGTCGGCGTCAGCGGGAAGATCGCTGCCTCGCCGGTCTGCACCATTTCCGAAATCTTGGCCGATGACGGAATGTATTCCAGAACGTTCTTGCCGATTGTGCCCGGGAATTTTTCGAAGCCCGGCTCGAGGTTCTTTTCATCACCGCCCTGAATGCGGTTGAACATCAGGAAGGCATGGAGGCCGAAAGTCGAAGCGGAAGCCGACTGGAACACGACGGCGTTCGCATATTTTTCGTCGGCAAAGTCCATCCACGAGGTCGGTGCTGCCCAGCCCTTTTCGTCGAAAAGCTTCTTGTTATAGGCAATGCCGGTCATGCCCATATCGATGCCGATGGCCATGTCGTCCTTGAGGCGTGCGGCAGGCTGAATGTCAGCCAGAACCGGATCATCCGAAATCTTCTGGCACAGGCCGGAACTGATCGCGCGCACCATGACGCCGTCGTCGAGCAGCATGACATGCATCTGCGGATTGTCTTTCTGCGCGGTTGCCTTGGCGAGAATATCCGCCGAAGTGCCCGGCACGACAACGACCTTCACGTCATTGGCCTTTTCGAATTCCGGCAGAACGTGCTCGGTATAGGCCTTCTCCATATTGCCGCCATTCATGCCGATATAGAGCGTCTTGGTTTCAGCCGATGCGGCGGAAGCAAAGGCGACCGACAGGCCGAGCGCCAACAGGGCGGACTTGGTGATGGCCTTGTTAGTGAATTGAGTTTTCATGCTACTCCCCTTTGTGGTTTGAGTTTTTATCGAACCGGTCGATGCGGAATGCATCGATCGGTGTTTCCGTCTCGCCTTTAACGGCGAGATCGCAAAGAACGGCGCCCACAGCCGGGCCGGTCTGGAAACCGGCGCCGCAAAATCCAAAGGCGTGAAAGAGATTTTTGACCCGGCTGCTTGGCCCGATCACCGGATTGTCGTCCGGCATTTCCGATTCAGTGCCGGACCAGAAACGGATAACCTGGGCGTTTTTCAGATGCGGGAAAAGTTCGATGGCGCGCAGCATCACCGATGAAGCCGCATTGACCGAAGGCCGCGAAAAATCCGGGTTTTCAAGCGGCGTGCCGCGTCCGCCGCCCATGACATAATTGCCGCGCGTGACCTGACGGCCATAGAAGCCGCCACCCTCTTCGCCAAGGCTCAGCGGCAGGCGAAACGGCATTGGCTCGGTTACAACCATCGATGGATAGATGCGCTGGAGCGGCACCGGCTCGCCAAATGAAGCCGCAAACTGATCCGACCATGCACCGGCGCAATTGAACAGGAGACGCGAGCGGATTTCGATACCGTTTCCCGCCAGAATGGCAAAACCATCGCCGGTTTCACGCGCTTCGATGACCGGGGTGTTTTCCAGCACCGTGGCACCGGCAGCAAGTGCTGCGCGGGCAAAGGCAGGCGCGACCAGACGCGGATTGGCGTGGCCATCTTCCGCGCAGAGCGAAGCACCCGCGACGTTGCCCGGAAGCCATGGGAAACGCTCTCGCACGGCATTGCCACCGATCAGCTCGACATCGAGCCCAAGCGGCTGCACTGTAGCCGCATAGGCTTCAAGCTTTGCAAAATGCGCCTCCGTGCGGGCAAGTTTCAAATGGCCGCTGCGGATATATTCGCCATCGATGCCGATAAGTTCCGGCAGACGCGCCCACAATGCGTGCGAACGCTGTGCGAGCGGCAGCTGTTCCGGCGCGCGACCCTGCCTGCGAACGCCGCCATAATTGACGCCGCTTGCCTGCGCCCCGCAAAAGCCTTTGTCGAGCAGAATGACCGACAGCCCGGCCTGACGCATGAAAAGCGCCGCCGAACCGCCAACAATCCCGCCGCCAATAATGACCACATCGGCCTGAAGATGCTTTGTCATGACGAAGCGCCTTCTCTGGCCGGAGCGCCAAAGCCAAGCGGGATCGGCTTGACCGGTGCCTGGGCGCGGATGCGGCCCGCTTCTGCGGGCGCCTTGTCCTGCATCGACGCCAGAAGTTCTGCGGCGGCAGCGGTACACATGCGCCCCTGACAACGCCCCATCCCCACACGGGTAAGCGCCTTGAGCCGGTTGATCTCGCGCACATCACCCTTGCCGATAACCGTCTTGGCATCACGCACCGCGATTTCTTCGCAACGGCAAAGCGTGACATCGCCTGCGATTGTATCGAACCAGTCGCGCGGGAACGGGAAAGCTTTTTCGACGATCAGGCGCTCGCGATAGATATGATCGAGCTTTGCGAGAAGGCCGCGTTCGGTGCCTTCGTCAAACGGCAGGCTCCTGTCGCGCAGCAAGGCCATCGCGGCCAATGACCCACGAATTTCAGCAGCATCCGCACCCGCGATGCCCGCGCCATCGCCCGCCACGTAAACACCTTCGCGGCTTGAACGGCCGAGCTTGTCGGCAGCAGGAAGCCATGCGCGGTCACGTTCTTCAAAGCGGAATTCGCAACCGGCGAGATCGGCAAGCTGGGTTTCGGGACGCAGCGCAAAACCATAGGCCAGCGCATCGCATTCAACCTCGCGAACACGCTTGCCCGTGCGATAGCGAATGGCTTCGACATGGCCCTCGCCCAGAACTTCATCTGGTCGCACATTATAATGGATCGGCACGCCACCAAGCTTCAGTCGCAGGCCGTAATAAGCGCCGAGAGCGACAATGCGCGGTGCATAGAGCGCCAGATGTGCCAGATGAAACTTTGAAGCGAAGGGCGCTGTGTCGAGCACGGCTGCAACCTTCGCACCGGCATGATGATATTGCCAGGCGACCAGATAAAGCAGCGGACCTGAACCCATGAACACCACGCGTTCGCCAACCGTGCAGCCTTGCGCCTTGAGTGCGGTCTGTGATGCACCAAGCGTATAGACGCCGGGCTTGGTCCAGCCTTTGAACGGCAGAACCCGATCAGTCGCACCCGTCGCCAGAATGAGATGGCTGTAAGGCAGCTGGCTATGCACACCCTTGGTCAGGAGATCGAGACGATCACCCTCACCGCGCGTGATATTCCAGACCAGTGTTTCCGGGCGATAGTCGATTACGCTACGCAACGCGTCGAAGGTTTTGTGCAGCGCTTCGGCCTTATGCGCTTCCGACCCGTAACGGCTTCGATAGCTGCGCCCGTCATCGAGCGGCGGGCGACGATAGATCTGACCACCGGAACGAAAACCTTCGTCGAGCACGATAGGCTTGAGACCCGCCTTGACCAGCGTTTCGGCGGCGCGAATGCCCGCAGGACCAGCGCCCACAATGACCGGATTGGGAACCGCACTCATATCGCGGGCTCCGTCACAAAGGCCATGCCGTCTTCCAGAAGCGTGGTGCATGCACGAAGCTTGTGGCCATCAGCCGTCATGACGTGGCAATCCTGACATGCGCCGATCAGGCAGAAGCCTGCCCGCGGCTCACCGGTAAACTCGGTATGACGCAGCTTTCCCTGCACGGAGAGAATGGCGGTCAGCACGGTATCGCCACGGCGTCCCTCGAAGGAAACGCCGTCAAGCGAGAAGCTGATCGGCTGCTCAGTCAGCCGATACCGTCTGCGGAACTGAGCCGCCGAAGGGGAAACCGGGATCGTCATGATCTGCCTGCTCAACCCTTGCCCACCAGCAGCCGGTCGAGGCCGAACATGCGATCGATGATAATCATGGTCACGGTGGCGACGAGGATCATCAGGGCCGACACCGCTGCCATCATCGGGTCGATGGATTCGCTGGCATACATATACATGCGGACCGGCAGCGTGACCGTGGACGGCGAGGTCACGAAGATCGACATGGTGAGTTCGTCGAACGAATTGATGAAGGCAAGCAGCCAGCCGCCCGACAGACCCGGCACAAGCAATGGCAAGGTGACGCGACGGAACACGGTCCATTCACCGGCACCCAGCGTGCGCGCCGCATTTTCCGCATTGCGATCCATGCTGCCAAGCGAAGCAAGGATAAGGCGCAGCGCATAGGGCGTGACGACAATCGAATGTGCCGCAACCAGCCAGACGAAGGAGCCGGTAAAGCCCATCAGCGAGAACAGGCGCAGGAATGCAACGCCCAGAACCAGATGCGGGATGATGAGCGGCGACAGGAAAAGCGCGTTCAACGCATCGCGACCACGGAAATTATACTGAGCAATCGCGAGCCCCGATGGCACGGCCAGAAGCGTCGAAATGGATGCCGAGAAGAAAGCCAGCTGCACGCTGTTATAGAACGAGGTCATGAAATCATTGTGCGCAAACACGGCAGCGAACCAGCGCAGTGAAAGGCCGTTCCACGGCATTGTCAGCGTGTTTTCCGGCGTGAAGGCCACCAGACACACCACAACCATCGGCGCCAGCATGAAGATGACGATCAGCGTGTGGAAGAAAAGAGCGAAAGGACCGTTCTTCGTCATGGCTCTATCCCAGCTTCTTCTTGGCCTGCCCTTCGAGCAGACGATTATAGGCAATCATGATCACGAGATTGGCGACCAGAACGATGATGGCGATGGCAGCACCCAGCGGCCAGTTCAGCTCGATCAAAAACTCGTCATAGACAACCGTTGCCGCCATCTTGAGACGACGCCCGCCGAGCAGGCCCGGAATGGCAAAAGAGCTGGCCGAAAGCGCAAACACGATGAGACTGCCCGACAGGATGCCAAGCACTGCCTGCGGAAACACCACACGGCGAAGTGCTGTCAGGCGCGATGCGCCGAGTGTCAGCGCTGCGGCTTCCACCGACGGATCGAGCTTTTGCAGCACGGTCCAGACCGGAATCACCATGAATGGCAGCATGATATGCACCAGACCGATGACGATGGCTGTCTCGCTGTAGAGGATTTGCGTCGTCGGCAGGCCGACCATGTCGAGCGCGCTGTTCACGAGGCCATTGCGCCCCAGCAACATGCTCCAGCCAAATGTGCGGACCACGACCGAAACCAGAAGCGGGCCGATGATGACCAAAAGGAAGATCGAGCGCCATGGCTTGCGCATATTGGAAAGAATATAGGCCTCGGGCACACCGATCAGCACCGTGATGACGGTTGTGATCAGCGCCAGCTTGAGCGTGCGCCAGAAGATCGAGAGGTAATAGGGGTCTTTGAGAACCTGCGTATAATTGGCAAGCGTGTAGACGTTCTCGATGCCCTTGTCATAGCTGTAGCTGTTGAATGAAAGCAGCACGGTGAGACCGAGCGGCAGCAGCACCAGCGCGAAGAACAGAAGCGTCGACGGCCCGACCAGAAAGAGCGGCGTCAGATCGCGCTGCCCTTTGGGCGCGGCGGATGTATCCTGTGAGGTGACGGCCGACATGTTCAGTTCACCCCTGCGGTGAGGATACGGCAATCCTCATGGTTCCAGCTAAGGCCGACCGATGTGCCTTCCGATGGCGGCGGGTTGCCGAGATTGGGCAGGGCCACCGAAAGCTGGCCCGCAGGCGTTGTCACGCCGAGCAGCCACTGCGCACCCATGAAGTAGCGCGTCGTCACTTCACCGGCGACATGCCCCTCACCCGCTGCAACGAGCTGCACCTTTTCAGGACGGATGAAGACGGAAAGCTCGCCGGAAACCTGTCTGCCATTTGCAGGGAAGCGGATTGTCGTTTCGGCCAGCGCGATCATATCGCCTTCAGCGCGCGCCTTCAGGAAGTTCGACTTGCCGACGAAGTTGGAAATGAAGTGGTTATGCGGATGCTCATAGAGCTTGTAGGGCGCATCGACCTGCGTGATGACGCCCTTTTCCATAACCACGATGCGATCGCTGATCGAAAGCGCTTCGGCCTGATCATGCGTGACCATGATGGTGGTAATGCCGACAGTGCGCTGGATGCGGCGCAGCTCGAACTGCATTTCTTCACGCAGCTGCGCATCGAGATTGGAAAGCGGCTCGTCGAGCAGCAATACCGGCGGATTGATGACCAGCGCACGGGCAATGGCCACACGCTGGCGCTGACCGCCCGACATTTCACGCGGGTAACGATCGGCAAGTGCGCTGAGATGCACCAGTTCCAGCACGTCGCGAACGCGCTTTTCGCGCTCTGCCTTTGGCACCTTGCGCATTTCGAGGCCGAAGCTCACATTCTGCGCCACCGTCATATGCGGGAAGAGTGCATAGCTCTGGAAAACGACGCCCAGTTCACGCTTGGCCGGAGCGAGGCGCGTGATTTCACGTCCGTCAAGCGTGATGGAACCTGCCGTCGGCGTCACCAGCCCGGCGATCATCTGCAAGGTCGTGGTCTTGCCGCAGCCGGAAGGACCGAGAAGCGAAATGAACTCGCCCTTTTCAATCGCCAAGTTGAAATTGTCGACAGCCGCGAACTTGCCGTAGTGGCGGGAAATTCCGGAAAGGGTCAAAAAGCTCATTGCATCTCCCTCTCGGCCTAATCTCCTCCTGAATGACAGGGAGCAGAAACGCCGTGATATTGTCTCACGTCGCCTCTTCATCGGGGCTGGCTGGCGGGAGCGGCTTGATCGCGCATTTTCTGCGCTGACCGGACCTTGGGTCTTTTGAACGCGTGATTATCCAGCCGCTAACGCAGCCGCAGCGTTCCCCATTGCGTCAAGTTAAAACCGCCGACCCGCTTACAGCATTGGTTGCAATACCTTGCCGGACCTTCCCATTGGCGACGGTTCCAGTTGGCGGAAAATCCCGCAGGAATGCAAATTATAATTTCCATATCCGGAAGAAATTATATATTTCTTTCAAAATACAGAATTTGGAAGCAATCTTATGGATGATATATCTGAGAATCCGAAATCCGGCGCCGCACTTAACTCAAGTTTGGTGAAGGCAATCCATATTTTGAAAGGTCTGGCATCCAGCACCGAGGATGGCGTGCGGCTGATCGATCTGGCGCGGGACCTCGAACTCAGCCAGCCATCGACCCATCGCCTGCTGAAGACGCTGATTGCGGAAAATCTTGTCGAACAGCTTCCCGACAAGAAAGCCTATCGCCTGTCGCTGGAGTTTTTCGCAATGGCGGCGCAGGCGCGCCAGCGCGACGGCATATTGAGCATTGCGCGCCCGTCACTGCTGCGGCTTTCGACAACGTTCAACGATACGGTCTTCCTGCTGGTACGCAGCAACTTCGATGCGGTCTGCCTCGACCGCGTGGAAGGCCCGTTTCCGATCCGCTCCTTTACCGGCGACATTGGCGGCAAAGTGCCGCTCGGCATCGGTCAGGGTAGCCTCGCCATCCTCTCCTTCCTGCCTGAAGAAGAGCGCGAGGCGATCATACGCTTCAACATGCCCCGCATTCTGGACAAATCGTCAGTGGACGAGGTCGACCTGCGCATCATGATCGAGGAAGTGCGCAAGAGCGGTGCGGCAACCTTCAACTTCAACATGATCGACGGTATGGCAGGTCTCGGCGTGCCAATTTTGAACGGCGACGGTGAAGCCGTGGCAGCGCTCAGCATCGGCACGCTTGCCGCGCGCCTCACCGAAAAGCGCCAGCAGACGGTGACGGAACTGCTGCGCAAGGAAGCGGCGATCATCTCGCAAAAGCTCAATCCATTCGACCCGACACTGCGGCATCCAAATCAGGCTTTGTTGAAATAATCGAAAGCTTTAGCCCCGTTGCGCGCAACAGACTTGCTTTGTCCACAGCGGGCAAAAAGTTTGGCGATTGACTCACACACGCCGTCAGCGTTTGATCGCTGTCAGGTGTGGGGGTTCTGTGGGCGGAGGCAAATTATCCAAAGCAGAAAATCCATCTCTATAACGCTACAGTATTGGAGTTCTGTTGTGATCAAATCCACCAGACGGGGAATAATCCACCTTGCCTTTGCTCTCGCCGCATCGACGGCGATGGGCACGTTTGCCACCACGGCGGCACAGGCTCAGGACAAGATCCTGCTCATCATCAATGGCGCGCTCGGCGACAAGTCGTTCTTCGACAGCGCTGCCAAGGGCATGAAGATGATCAAGGACAAGTATGGCGACGACGTCGAGACCAAGATTCTCGAAATCGGCGACGATCCGACGAAATGGGAGCCGGTGTTCCTCGATGCGTCCGAACAGGACTGGGACCTGATCATCGGCGGCACCTACCAGATGTCGGAAACCGTTGGCTCCGTTGCCCAGCAATATCCCGACAAGAAATACATCCTCTATGATGCGAGCGTGCCTTATGAAGAAGGCGGCTACGACAATGTCTATTCCATCCAGTACAAGCAGAACGAAGGTTCCTATCTCGGCGGCATGCTGGCAGCTTCGCTCCTGAAGGAAGGCAAGCTCGGCGATACAGGCAAAAATCTCGGCTTCCTCGGCGGCATGGACATTCCGGTCATCAACGACTTCCTCGTCGGCTACATTGCCGGTGCGCAGTCGGTCATGCCTGATGCCAAGATCGCGATTTCCTATGCCGGATCCTTCATGGATGCCGCAAAGGGTAAGGAACTCGGTCTCGCGCAGTATCGTTCCGACGTGTCGCTCGGCTTCGTCGTCGCCTCGCAGACCGGCCTCGGCCAGCTTTCGGCTGCCAAGGAAACCGGCAAATATGTTCTGGGCGTCGATTCCGATCAGGAAGCGATCTTCAAGGATAGCGATCCGGCCATTGCCAAGCAGGTCGTCAGCTCCGTTCTGAAGAATGTCGATGTAAGCCTTCTGCAAGCTTATGAACGTTTCAAGGCAGGCGACCTGCCGTTCGGCAAGGCGGAAGCGCTTGGCCTCAAGGAAGGCGCTGTCGGCATCGTGCAGGACGGCAACATGGCTTCCATGGCCACCCAGGAAATGAAGGATGCCATCAAGAAGGCTTCCGACGAGATTTCCGAAGGCAAGATCACGGTTCCGACCGCATTCGGCATGAGCACCGAGGATCTTAACGCGATCCGCAACAAGGTTCGTCCCTGATCGTGGAAAATCCAGCTGAAAATATTGAAGGCGGCGATGCTATCGTCGCCTTCCGCCCAATCGTCGCCTTCCGCGATGTGAGCAAGGTCTATCCGAACGGCACGCAGGCGCTTCGCGACGTGTCTTTTTCGATCCGCGCAGGCTCCATCCATGCCATTTGCGGCGAGAACGGTGCGGGCAAATCCACGCTCATGAAAATCCTGTTCGGCATCGAAAATGCCACGGCAGGCGAAATCATCGTCGATGGACAGCACATTGCGTCCTGGTCGCCGGAAGATGCTGCGGCACAAGGCATCGGTATGGTGCACCAGCATTTCTCGCTCGTGCCGACCCTGACGGTTACCGAAAACATCATTCTCGGCCATGAGCCGGTGAAGGCAGGGCTGATCGACCGTGTGAGCGCGCGCAAAATGGTCGAAGCGCTGATGCAGCAATATGATCTGCACGCTGACCCCGAAGCGATCACGGGCGCGCTTTCCGTCGCCGCCCAGCAGAAGGTTGAAATCCTGAAAGCGCTGGCGCGCCGCACGAGGCTCCTGATCCTCGACGAGCCGACAGCTGTTCTCTCTCCGCCGGAGATCGAGGAGCTGATGCGCAAGCTGAAGGCGCTGCGCGACGAAGGCATTACCATCCTCTTCATTTCCCACAAGCTGAACGAAGTGCGCGAGCTGGCCGAAAGCGTAACCGTGCTGCGTGCGGGCGCGGTTGCGGGCACGGAAAAGCTTGCCGACGTGCCGGACGATGCCATCATGCAGATGGTGATGGGCCATGCGGTCGACATTCCGGAGCGCGCCCACAAGCACGGCGCAATGAAAACCGTTCTCGACATGAAGGGCGTTACGACAAAAGCAGCCGACCCGGCAGACCGCATCAAGGATGTGAACCTGACCGTCGGTGCAGGCGAGATCGTCGGCGTCGCCGGTGTCGATGGCAGCGGCCAACGCGGCCTCGTATCGGTGCTTTCCGGCCTTGCCGAAGCGGCCAGCGGCACGATCAGCCTCAACGGTGAGGATATGCTGCGCGCTGATACGGCAAGCTGGCGTAGACAAGGTCTTGGCTATCTGCCAGCCGACCGCTTTTCGCAAGGTGGCGCACCCGGCCTGTCTCTCGCTGAAAACGCGATCGCCGGAACTGGATCAATTACCGCCGACAAGCAGATCTTCTGGGGGCCATTCCTGCGCTGGAATGCGATCAAGGCCCGTGTCAGCGGGATGATAAAGCAATATTCGGTGCGCGCAGGCGCAATCACCGAACGGCTCGATTCCCTTTCCGGCGGCAATGCGCAAAAGCTCATCGCCGCGCGCGAACTTGCCACCAATCCGAAATTCCTGATCGCCGACCAGCCAACACGCGGCATCGACGTTTCGGCGGCAGCCTTCCTGCATCGCCGTATCGACGAAGTGGCGCAAGGCGGCTGCGCCGTGCTGCTCGTCAGCGCCGATCTCGATGAATTGCTGCGCCTCAGCGACCGCATCATCGTTCTTTTTAACGGACGCATCGTTGCCGTTATGGAAAACGGGCCAGACATCACACCGGCTGTCCTTGGACCTTATATGCTGGGGACACGAGCATGATTCCAAAAAGTGTAACGCGGTTTTTGGATGAGATCATGCTCAAGCAGAGAGTTGCAGCGTAATGCGCAGACTGATTTCCTATCTCATTCCATTCTTCCTGACCGTGCTTGTCATCGCCGTCATCATGGCCGTGCTTCTGGTGCCGCTGGCGCTGATGCAGGACAATCCCGCCGGGGTTCTTAAGACGTTTTTCCTCGGACCATTCGGCAGCATTCGCCATATGGGCAATGTGGTGGAAGCGGCAACGCCGATCATGCTGACCGGCCTTGCGATCACCATCATGTTCCGCTCCGGCCTGTTCAATCTCGGCGCGGAAAGCGGCTTCTTCCTCGGCGCGCTCGGCGCTGTGGCGGGCGCTGTTCTGCTCCCTTCGCTTGGCTGGTTCTCGCTGCCGGTCGCGATCCTCTGCGGCGCGGTTGCGGGCAGTTTCGCCTGCACCATTCCGGCAGCACTGCGGCTGCGTTTCGGCGCATCGGAAATGGTGACGTCACTCGTTTTGAACTACGCCTTCCTGTTTCTCGGCCTGTTCGTCCTCAACTATGTCATCCGCGACCCGGCTGCGGGCGGGATGATGTCGCTCAGGATTCCGCCGGATGCCAAGCTTGACCGTCTGCTCGCCGGTACGCGTCTCAACAGCGGTTCGATCATTGCCATTCTGGCCTGTATCGCTGGCGGCATCTGGCTTTACTGGACGCGCTCGGGCCTCAATATCCGTATCGCAGGCTCCAGTCCGGGCTTTGCCAATCATCTTGGCCTGCCACTCAAGGGCATCATCATGCGTGCCCAGATTGTCGGCGGACTGGTGGCGGGCATGGCCGGTGCGCTGGAAGTGCTCGGCCTTCATGCCCGCTTTGCCTGGCTCGATCTGCCCGGCTATGGCTGGACCGGCCTTGTCGTCGCCATTCTGGCGCGCGAAAATCCGTTCCTGCTTATTCCGTCCGCACTTTTCCTTGGCTTCGTGCAGATCGGCGGCGATCTTCTGGCCCGCAACATGAACATCCCGACCGAAGTGGTGGGGCTTGTGACCGCCGCCATCATGGTGGGCGCGACGGCAAGCGTCATTCACAATCATCCGACCGTATTGCGGCTGATCCGCAACCTTCGCAATCGCGAAGGAGAACAAGCGGTAGTGCAGGCCGGAGTACAACCATGAGCATGGTTCTCGCACAAATTCTCGATCCATCCTTCATCGGCACCATCCTGCGCGTGGCGACACCGTTGTTGCTGGCAGCACTCGGCGTGATGATTTCCGACCGCGCAGGCGTTCTCAATATCGGCATGGAAGGCATGATGCTGTCGGCGGCGCTCATTGCCGTTCTGGCCAGTGCCGCCACCGGCAGCCCGGCTGTCGGCCTGCTGGCCGCGCTCATCACAGGTGCAGCTCTCGGCTGGTTGATGTCGCTTTCGGTCAACCGGCTTGGCACTGATCTCATCATGACCGGCATTGCACTCAACATCGCGGCTGCAGCGGCAACGACGCTCGGGCTTTTTCTTGCAACGGGCGACAAGGGCATGTCGGGCGCGTTGAAAAGCGGCGCTCTGCCAAGCCTCCCCGTGCCTTTCATCGGCAATATCCACATATTGACCTTTGCCGCCCTTCTCGCTGTCCCGGCGGTCAGCCTCCTGATGATGCGCACACGCTTCGGCCTGCATCTGCGCGCCACCGGCGTCGATCCGAAATCGGCACGCGCCGCCGGTATCCATACGGGCCGGGTACAGATGATGGCGCTTGTTCTGTCCGGTCTCTTCGGCGGTGCAGCCGGTGCCTATCTGTCGCTCGGTTATGTCACATGGTTTGCCCAGAACATGACTGCAGGTCGCGGTTTCATCGCCATTGCGGCGGAAGTCATGGGACAGGGAACCGCCTGGGGCACGCTTGTGGCAAGCCTGGTTCTCGCGGCGGCTGAATCTTTCGCCATCACGCTTCAGAGCCTCGGCCTGCCATTCGAACTGATGCAGATGATCCCTTATCTCGTCCCGGTCGTTGTGCTGACGATCCACGCGGCGCGCCGTCAGCAGCGCGCAAAGCAATTGAAAAACTCCTGAAATGCATAAAAATGAGAATGAAATGAAAGCTTGGGAATTGACCCGCGATCTGCTGCGCGACACCAAACCGGTGGTGCGCACAGCGGAAGAACAGACCTGGGATGCAAGCGCCGTCATGAAGGCGCAGGACGATCTCATGGCCATGTTCTGGAAAAGCAATGTGCCGGGATCGGCAGCACCTGAATGTCTGATGGCCGGTGCGCTGCAATCGCTGGAAAACAAGGGCTTCGTTCTTGCTCCCTATGAGGAGCTTCTTCGCGACGGGCTGACCGCACTTGAACGCGGTGACTTTGAAACGCTGTATCGCATCGACATGCGCCTGCGTGTCCTCATGCGCGCTGCACGGCCCGATCCGGACCATCCGTCGCAAAAGACGGTGCGCTATGGGTCGTGGGACGAATTCGACGCTGCCGTTCAATGGCCTGACGATGTGCTCTATGCTGTCCAGTCCGATGATTTCCGCGACCGCACCGCTGCCGCCTGGATGGCGCAGCTCGTGGGCGCTGCGGCTGGCACGGCGCTCGAAGGCTACACGGCGGAAAACATCGCCGAGGTCTTCGGACCGATCCACGATTATGTGCGCGAGCCAAACACCTATAATGACGACATCACTTTCGAGATCGCATTTCTCGAAGCCTTCGGCGACAAGGGGTCTGCTGTGACCAGCGCCGACATTGCCGAGCGCTGGACGTCGCTGATCCCGCTTGGCTGGTCGGCGGAGGCAATCGCGCTTTCCAATATGCGGCGCGGTCTCACCGCGCCTGAAACCGGCAGGTCCGACAATCCGTTCGATGAATGGATCGGCGCACAAATGCGCGGCACAATCTGTGGCATGGTTGTACCGGGGCGCGCTCGCGAAGCTGCCCGCCTCGCCTGGATGGACGCCGAAATCTCCCATGCCGGAAACGGTATTTTGGGCGAAGTCTTCAATGCTGTCATGGCGGCGCGCGCCTTTGCGGTCAGCGACACGCGCGAATTGCTCGTCTCGACAGCAGCGCTTTTCTCAACCGACACCGAATATGGTGCAGTTCTGGCCTTCGCACTCGACGCCTGCCGTTCTGCCGGCAACTGGCAGGACGCATGGACGAAATGCGATGTGGAATATGCCGAATATAACTGGATTCACGTCTATCCGAATGCAGCCGCACAGGTGATTGCGCTCTGGTTCGGCGAAGGCGATTTCGACCGCACGCTCGAAATCGTCTGCGGCATTGGCCACGACGTCGACTGCAATGCCGCGCAGATTCTGAGCATGATCGCCATCCAGCGCGGGTCCGCCATCATCGCCGAACGATGGTCGAAGCCGCTGCTGGCCGACGACATCGTCACCTATATGCGCCGCCCGGCGAAAATCTCCTTCGGCGCGCTTGTCGACCAGACGGTCAGTGCCACGCGCAACGCTCTCTAAATCCCCTCATCAGGAAACCATCATGGCCCGTAAAATCATTATCGATACCGATCCCGGTCAGGACGATGCAGTCGCCATTCTTCTGGCCTTGGCAAGCCCGGAACTCGACATTCTCGGCATCACCGCAGTGGCAGGCAACGGCCCACTGGCGCGCACCGAAATCAACGCCCGCACAATCTGTGAAGTGGCCAAAAAGCCGGAAACCAAGGTTTTTGCAGGCTCCATCCGTCCTCTGGTGCGCCCGCTTGTGACGGCTGAAAACGTCCACGGCAAGACCGGTCTCGACGGTTACGACCTGCCCAAGCCGACCATGCCGCTGCAGACACAGCACGGCGTCGATTTCATCATCGAAACGCTGATGAAGGAAGAACCGGGCACCGTCACGCTTTGCCCGCTGGGACCGCTGACCAACATCGCATCCGCACTGATCCGCGAGCCGAAGATTGCTGAGCGCGTCAAGGAAATCGTGCTGATGGGCGGCGGCTATTTCGAAGGCGGCAACATCACGCCGTCGGCGGAATTCAACATCTATGTCGATCCGCATGCCGCTGCGGTTGTGTTCAAATCCGGCATCAAGATCACCATGATGCCGCTCGATGTGACACACAAGGTGCTCACCACCGAAAAGCGCATCGCCGCCATTCGCGGCATTGGCACGCATGTCGGCGAAGTGGTTGCAGCATGGCTCGAATTCTTCGAGCGCTATGACGAAGCCAAATACGGCACCGACGGCGGCCCGTTGCACGACCCGAACGTCATCGCCTATCTCATCAAGCCGGAACTCTATTCCGGACGCGAGTGCAATGTGGAAATCGAAATTAATTCGGAACTGACGATCGGCGAGACAGTCGTCGACTGGTGGGAGGTAACCGACCGACCGAAGAATGCGCTCTTCATCAAGGATGTGGACGCAGACGGCTTCTTCAGCCTGCTGACCGAGCGCCTCGCAACGCTCTGATTTTTTCTGAGCATGATCTTATCCGAAAACCGGTATCCACTTTTCGGGATCATGCTCTGAGACATAATTCAGCCACAAAAAAGCCGCGAGTACCTTATTCTCGCGGCTTCTTCGCCATGTTTGACAGGAGGTTTTTGCGCAGTTTTCTGCTCAAAATGAGCGAAACTGGCGCAAAATGCCCCGAATTTTCATTCGGCGTTAATTTGCAGAAGTGCCGCCACTTCCTCGGCGGTCGGTGCAGCTGCCCCCGCGCCCGCTCTTGTGACTGCAATCGCACCTGCAGCCGAACCATACCGCACGCAATCATGCAAGGGTTGGCCCTCCGAGAAAGCGACTGCAAAACCGCCGTTGAAACTGTCACCGGCTGCGACCGTATCCACCACTTCCACCTTGAACGGTGCGAAGTGTTTGACCTCGTCCGCCGTCACCAGCAATGCACCACGGCTTCCAAGCTTGACGATGACCGTCTTCGGCCCGCGCTCCAGAAGATTGCGCGCAGCGGCTTCCGCTGAAGCAAGATCGGTCGGCTCGATACCGGTAATTTCAGCAGCTTCTGTTTCGTTGGGAGAGATGATGTCGCTGAGTGAAATCAGGTCCGCCATACGGCTTGCATCGCCCACCGGTGCCGGATCAAGCAAAACACTACCGCCTGCCGCACGCGCGGCTTTTGCCACGGCCAGATTGGCCTCATGCGGAACTTCGCGCTGCAACAGCGTAATCTTCGCCCTGGCAATATCGGCAGCATAGGCATTGATGTCGGCAGCCGACCAGTACGCATTGGCTCCGGCACAAACAGCAATCGTGTTCTGCCCGGCTTCTTCAACCTGAATGATCGCCATGCCCGTATCGACGCCGTCAATCACGCGCACGCTTTCGGTGTTAAGGCCGAATTCCTGCATCTGCTTCAAGGCCAGTTCGCCGAAGGCATCGTTGCCGACAGCACCGACGAAGCGGATATCACCGCCCATCTTGGCGACCGCAACCGCCTGATTGGCACCCTTGCCACCGAGGCCGATACCATAGCCCGATGCATTCACGGTCTGCCCCGGACGCGGCAGTGCGGCCATCCGCGCGCTGACATCCACATTCACACTGCCGAAAATGAAAATCTTCAACACCGTCTCCATAAATATCGGCGTATTTCCTGCAGCTCCAGCATAGGGAATACGCGAAACAAAGTTGAGCCAACATAATCGCGACCGGCTGAAATTTCCATGCCAGGCAGGTCGTGATGCACAGGTTGGGTCAAACGTCACCTCGTCGAATCTTATTATAAGCACGACTTAATTAGGCCTTGATTCTGGAAGTATATATTTTCCGCCTAATATTCTTTTCTTATTTAATTGGAGATAGACCATGCAAATTTACGGCTACGCTATTTTTACTTCACTAATTCTTGCTAGTGGATCCTTTGCAGCGAATGCAGCCCCAAAACAGGTCACAGATCCCGGCTTTACAATCAATGCAGACAAACTTGAAAAAGTAACAGACAACCATATGAAAGCGTCAGGCAACGTTTCCATCAAAATAGACAATACAGAGATAAAGTCGAACAAGATGGACATTCAATTCCACCCTGATAAGCTTGAACTATCCGATGGAAAGTTTAAAGCAACCATAGAAAAATAATTGAATTATATTATTCTAGACTATTTTGCTTAGAAGACTGCGGAGAATTATATTCTCCGCAGTCTCTGGAGCAGATATTTTATTCGGCTTTCAGGAACTCACCCACTTCCAGCAAGACGAATTCATTGTCATCGACCTTGTCGAGAAAGCGACCAGCCGAGAACGGCAGATTGTTGTCGTTGCCGACCACGATATGCGTGTCGTCCACACGATCCACATTCTCGATGGTCAGGAACGGCATATCGTAAATGCCTTCACGCCCACCCTGACGGCGCTTGTTTTCCGGGTCGGCGATGGCGAGCAGATCAATATAGCCGATCTTGCGCACTTCCTTGCCGACATTGCTGTCGTCGAAAGCGATCTTGTAGATGCGCTTGACCTTCGACGGCACATCGAAGCAATCGGCCTGCGGTTTCTTTGGATCGGCGCAGGCCTTGTCCGCCGTGCCGACGCCGTTGTCACGCTCGATGACCAGCGCTGTGGTTTCATCCAGCATGTTGAAATCGCCGATGGCTTCACCACCCTCGGCCAGCGGATAGAGCCAGGAGCGGCCCGTCCACTTCTTGTCGGCAACGTTGAATTCGATGACCCGCAGCCCGGTCCTGCCGCTTTCGGTCTTTTCCGGCGCGCCATCGACAAAAAGCGGGCCTTCCAGAAGACCGTAGAGCTTCGAGCCGTCCTTCGACATCGCCAGCCCCTCGAAGCCCCCCGAGCGCTTCAGATTGTAAGTCGGGAGCTTGAGGCTCGGATTGGCGGGCAGAGCGAGCTTTGGATTGTCCGGTGATACGACTTGTGTCTCACCGACAACCGTCGGAATAACGTCGGTCAGCTTGCCGTCTATGTCGAATTTCAACAGGAAAGGACCGAATTCCTCGCCGACCCAGAAGCCATCCGCAACCGGCTGGATAGATTCCACGTCGAAATCGGAGCCGGTCAGATAGCGCTTTTCAGCGCCTTCCATGACGATGGGAAACGGAGCCTTCTTGTCCGGATCGCTGAGGAACACGGTCTTCACGCGCTCCACCGTACCCTTGTCCCAGTCGAACTTGACATTGTGCAGCATCAGCATGGCATCCGGCGAGTTAAGCTTGGAGCCAAACCCATTGTCGGACAGTGACCAGAAGCTGCCGTCTTCCATGGTCTTGATGCCGGAAAAGCCCTGCACCGGCTGGCCGTCGAACGGCACAGACAGGCCGGTCTTGCGCACGCCGTCCTTGCCTTCAACAGTGCCGATGCCCTCGGCACGCTTGCGGTCGGCGGTGGTGAACTTGCCCGACGTCTTCAGGTGATCCGCCGCATCATCCGGTGCAGCGATGATCGTGTTCGCGGGCAGGATGGCATGGGCCTTGAGCGTTGCAGGAAAAGCCTTTTCTTCAGCGGAGGCCGGAAAAGCCAATGCGACGGCACCGGCAAGCATGGTCGAAGCGACGAGACGCGATATCATGATAAGTCCCCGTTGGAATTCAAATACAGGGACGCAATTAGGCTGGCTTTGTATCGCTGGCTTGACGCTTCCATGAAGCTTTGACGAAGGCCCCCAACTTTCACCGGGGGCCAACTGTCTCATCAAGTCATTACACCGCGATCTTGCCGCCACCCTGCTTGGTGATTGCCACCACGGCAGGCCGAACCGGCATATCGTCCTTGAAATCCGGCCAGCGGGTGGACAGGTCCTCGTAATAGGACGGACGGCCATGACCGTCCCAATCCTCGCCGCCGTCGCCCGGATGCTGCACGGCGACGAAAGCCGTCTCATCATCGGGTGCAAACAGCGGACCGCACATTTCGGCACCCACCGGCACGCGGTAGAACAGTTTCGAGGTCGCGCGCGCATCGCCTTCCGTATCGACCGCCCAAAGTCCGTCCGTGCGACCGGTACCCTTGTTGCTGTTGCCATCGGTTGCGACCCAAAGCCGACCGGCACTGTCGACGGCGGCGTTGTCCGGCATACCGAACCAGCCATTGCGTGTCGTGTCGGTGGAGAAGCTGGCACCAACTTCGGCCACGGAAGGATCGCCGCATTTCAGCAGCACTTCCCACTTGCCTGTCGTGGCGGCAAAATCCTGACCATCTTCCTCGATCTCGATGATATGGCCAAAGGCGTTCTTGGCGCGCGGATTGGCGGCATCCACCTGATCGTCCTTGCGCTTGGTATTGTTGGTGAGCATGACATAAACGCGGCCATTGACCGGGTTCGGCTGCACGTCTTCCGGGCGGTCCATCTTGGTCGCGCCAAGAAGATCACCGGCACGCCGGGTTTCGATCAGCACATCGGCCTGACTTTTGAAGCCGTTCTGCTCGGTCAGCGGCCCCTGACCGAATACCAGCGGCATCCACTCGACCTTGCCATCTTCATGGAATTTGGCCACGTGAAGCGTGCCTTCATCCAGCAGGTCCATATTGGCAGCGCGATCATCCGGGTTGAACTTGCCCGCCGTCACAAACTTGTAGACATAGTCGAAGCGTTCGTCGTCGCCCAGATAGAAGACCACGCGCCCGTCCTTGTTGACGATGGATTCGGCACCCTCATGCTTGAAACGGCCAAGCGCGGTCCGCTTCTTCGGCACGGAGTTCGGATCGGACACATCGACCTCAACGATCCAGCCAAAACGGTTCGGTTCGTTCGGTTCCTTGGAAACATCGAAACGGTCGTAGAAACGTCCCCATTCGTATGAACCTTCGGGAATGCCCATGCGCTTGTAATTGGCCGTTTCCGCGTGACCTTCCGGCAGTTCGCCGATGAAATAGCCATGGATGTTTTCCTCGGCCATGATGTAGGTGCCCCAGGGCGTGACGCCGCCTGCACAATTGTTGACCGTGCCGAAAACCTTGGTGCCGGAAGGATCGGCATTGGTCTTGACACGATCATGACCGGCGGCGGGACCGCTCAGCGCCATCTCGGTATTGGAGGTGATGCGGCGATTGTTTGCACCGTCGAGCACCGGTTGCCACTTGCCGTCCTGCTTGCGGATTTCGACAATCGTGCCGCCATGGGCGGCCATTTCGATATCCACCTGTTCCTTCGAAAGCGGAGCCTGCTCCACCTTGCCGTCGACGATCTTGACGAGGCCGGGGAACATCAGGTGCGGATTGGTATATTCGTGATTGACCACGAGGAAGCCATGTTCCGGCGATTCCTCGATGGCGATATAGCCGACATAATCATTGTTGTAGCCGAACTGGCGCGCCTGCGCTTCGGCTGACTGTTTGGTTGGATCGAATTCCGGCGCATCGGCGAAAAGCTTGTCGCCCCAGCGCAAAAGCACATCGGCGTCATAGCCTTCCGCGACATGGTGATGGGCATCCACACCGGCTTCGACTTCCTTGAAGGAAAAGGCCGAACCGGATGCAGCGCGCGCATCACCGGCGCTCAACAGGGCGAGCGGGCTGACCGTTGCCGCAATGGCCGAGACAGCGAGCGATCCACGCAGAAAGCCACGGCGGGAAAAGCGCCGGCTGATGATTTCGCCCATGGTTGGATTATCGGACGGATTGCGCGGATCGGCATCTGCTTCTTCCAACTGGCTGGTCTTGAACAGACTTTGCTGGGAAAGATTCTCTGACATTGCTGGCTCCCTATCGAATTGTGGAGTTGCAAATTAGAAGCACTAGATGACAGCCGGACGACATCGGGCTGTCCAAATTGGATTCCCACATACATCGCGGGCCTGCATGGTTGCGTCTCCGTTGTCCGCTCAGGTTTTGTATGAGTGAAGACGCGCATCGCTGATGCGATGATTATTCAAACTGATAGACCAGCAGCCCAACTCTGCCTACTCTGTCAGTATAATTTCATTCCAGATTTGAGATATATTCGCTCTTCAACAAGTATATAGGTGAAGAATGGCTATTGAAATCTCGTTGAAACCCGGATTCTTGGTCATGAATGGCGATGATCACGAGTATGTTTTGGTGACACTAACCAATAACGGACAAGGTTTTTCCGGAGAGGTAAATATATATTCCGATAGTTCGACAGAGCTTTTAACTGCGCAGTTCGGTATTGACGAAAGCACTATAGTTACAAAGCCGGATGGCACATATGAAGCTGGCTTCTCATCAGATTATGTTGGGCGATCAAAACCGCCACATAGCGGCCCTCTGCCCACGATGAATGGTACAATTTACTTTCAATACGCTGACGATCATGGCGTCAATACCGCCTGCAATGTCTCTATCGGAGCACTGGACGAATAATATTATGGGCTAATTGCCAAATATCCTCCCAAACCCGGATGTGTCGTCACATCCATCTCATCGTTTGAAACGGAATAGCTGACTCAGTCAAAAAATGTTCTAACCAGCTGTAGAATAATTTTGCCGGTAAATGCGCTTTCCGATAAAACCATCCCGGTTTATCGATTGAGGGGTTGGTTATGACCGACGCGACGGCTGCACGACGCAATATTGTTATCCTGACGATTGCACAGGCACTGGGCGCTTCCAGCCCGCCTATCGTGATTTCGCTTGGCGGTCTGGTAGGCCAGAAACTGTCTTCCGATCCGGCACTCGTCACGCTGCCCGTCAGCCTGTTCAATCTCGGCCTTGCGCTTGGCACACTGCCTGCCGCTTTCTTCATGCGCCAGTTCGGACGCCGCAATGCCTATATGCTGGGTGCGCTTGTCGGCGCTGCGGCGGGTGTGATCGCAGCCGCAGGTATTTTTGCCGCCTCCTTCCTCATCTTCTGTCTCGGAACGCTGACTGCCGGTTTCTACGCCTCTTATGTCCAGAGCTATCGCTTTGCCGCGACCGATGCGGCAACGGGCGACATGAAGGCGCGCGCCATCTCATGGGTCATGGTGGGTGGGCTCGTTGCGGCAATCGTCGGGCCACAGCTTGTCATCTGGACACGCGATACCATTCCGGATGCGATGTTTGCAGGCAGTTTCCTCAGTCAGGCTGTTCTCGGGCTTCTCGCCCTCCCCGTCCTTTTCATGCTGCGCGCACCGAAGGTCCGGAAAGATCCGAACGCTATCCATGACACAGGCCGCCCGCTGGGCGAAATTCTCCGTTCACCGCGCTTCATCCTTTCCGTGGCTGCTGGCGTCTGTTCCTATGCGCTGATGACTTTCGTGATGACGGCAGCGCCCATCGCCATGGTCGGCCATGGCCATTCCGTCGATCATGCGGCCCTTGGCATCCAATGGCATGTGCTCGCCATGTTCGCGCCAAGCTTCTTCACCGGAAAGCTCATCACCCGTTTCGGCAAGGAAAAGATCACCGCGCTCGGGCTGGTGTTGATCGCGTTCTCCGCCATTATTGCATTGGGCGGCTTTGATGTCGGTCATTTCTGGGGTGCGCTGATCTTCCTCGGTATCGGCTGGAATTTCGGCTTTATTGGCGCGACTGCCATGGTGACCGACTGCCACACGCCGGCTGAACGCGGCAAGGCGCAGGGCGCCAATGATTTCATCATGTTTGGTACAGTGGCCTGCGCTTCGTTCTTTGCAGGGTCGCTGCTGCATTCGTCAGGCTGGGAAACCATCAACTGGCTCGTCTTCCCGATCGTTGCCCTTGTTCTGGTTCCGCTTATCCTGCGCCTGAAGCCGAAAGGCGCAGCAGCCGAAGCCTGATCGGTCAAAAACCCTGCTCTTTCATCCAGAGCCTGCCGCCTTCGGACACCGCGTCATAAACCGCACCACCGAGGGCGGCGCCGATATCCGTATGCAAACCCGCATATGATGCTGCCTCTCCCGCCTGCCCGTGTGGAGCGGAAACGGCGATGCAATCCGTTCCAGTCCCTGTTGCGGCTCTACCGCCGACAATTAGGCCGAGTTCGATAATGGCAGCGGTGCGGGCCTCGGCAGCAATCGACATTGCCTCTATATGGGCTGCGACCGACAATGGTTTGTCGATATGGACCAGAAGATTGATCGTTCCAACGGGCATCTTCATCTGTGTGAGTTCCCCCACCCTTCCCGCATTCGACAGGCCGATAGTGGCAAGACAGGCGGCATGCGTTTCGCCGGAGCGTCGCGTCGCAACATGGTGCTTCTGTACGCTACGCGATGTCATCATCTGCACCGCTCCGCCGTAACCGGCTTCGGCCAGTTTCTCCTGCAGCATAAGCACCGGGTCCACTTCCAACGTCAGATCGTCATTGCGTACTTCCAGCCAGGCGACGGAGCACGCCGAAACGAACCCCGGACGTGTCAGAGACCAGCTCAGGATGTTTTGCCTGTCTGGGAATTCAGCCGCAAGGATCGGGCCGGAACAATGGATTGAAAAAGGCAGCATGACTAACCTATCGCAGATCGGTGCTGAGTTCGCGACCAGCGCCTGCCAGCCATCCACAGGAGTGCGGTGTCGCGATACCAACGGCGCGGCGATAAAGCACGCCTTCGTGACTTGGCCCTGGTTTCGCAAGACGGTATTTATCTCGGAATATTGTTTCGTGCGTCACGGAAACGGACAAGCGGTTTGCTCTGGATTGCATCATGATCAACGATCTCACCGATGAGATATTCTGGATATTCACCATCGGGTGTTGCATCCTCTTCATCATGCGCCTTCTTTCGCCTCCCCCGCGTCATAAGGTCGATCAAAAACAAGACTTGAACACATTACGCCCTCGCCGCCGTTCACGCCGTCGCCGCTTTCAGGCACTGGACTAAGACCAGACCTAGCAGCCACATAAAGCTTCAAAGCGCCAGTCTTTCGCGAGCTATATAGTCTTAACCTCAATTGCCGTTGTGAAGCGCCAATATCAGTGGCCATGCAACCCGTGAGATCAGTGAAAAAGGCAGCCGAACAATCCGCTCCGGCCGTAGTTTTATCTTCCTTGACTGTTTTGCGGCCTATACTGGATAGCTTGATCTCCTTGAACTTCATGAACGATACGAAACCTAAATAGCCGTTTGGTTTTGTCACGCTGACTGGGCTTTATGGTTAACGACTTTGTCCATTCAGGGCAGCCATAAGCATTGGTCTGATCGAGAACGAGCCGTTGGCAGCCTTTTCCGTCAGAATTCGCAAATAGCCGCCAGCAGACTGGATTTGCTCATAGCGCTGCAGGATATAAGCGATCACGATCGATGCATTGTGAGTTCCCAGCGTTTTCTTTGCGAGATCGTAGAGCTTTCCATCGATCCCGAGGAAAGAGCGTACTTTCTCTGCTGTATTGGCCAAATCCTGCCAATGTCGGATGGATGAAATCGCATAGGCTGTGATCTCGGGACAGGAACGGAGCACCATGTCGAGCGAAACCGTGGGTTCAAACGGAGCACTGGTGATTTCATTGACGCGCTGGTCGATAAATTCAGGCGTTGCCTTTTCAAAATGGGAATCTGGATTCGATTCAATTTGCTGCCGCTCATTTTGAGATTCATTGGCGCGCAAATTTTGAACATTCTCATGAATTTTCAACGCGTTATCGATTTCCGCACGAATGTACTGCATGGATTCGACCAGAGCCGCCAGTTCTTCATAGTCTGCACGACGAGGAATGCTGTCGACAATCAGGCGGAAACGATGATGGATGTCTTCCCAGTCTCCGGCCAGTTCTTCCAGTGCGGCGAATTCAACAAGCTTGGTAATGTCGCGGCGCAGCAATGTCAGGCGTTCGCGCATTTCACGCAACGCGGTCTTTTCCACCCTCACCTGCTCTGCAGCCGCTTCCAGTTCACAAGCACGTGCCAGCAGCGGTGTCAGTGAAAAGCCGAATGCTATCTGCACGTCTCCACTTTTGGCACGACGTGCATAGCGCTTACCATTCGGGCTGTCCTGACGATGGATGAAACCGCTATCGACCAGCGCTGCCAGATGACGGCGCAAGGTTGCATCGGCCATGCCATGGGCTCGCAATGCCAGTTGCTTGTTGGACGGGAACACGATCAGGCTGTTCTGCGCATTCAGTTCCGTTTCCGGATAGAATGACAACAGGGCTGAAAGAACCGCCAGAGAACGATCATTCAGGCCGAACTGCGTCTTTGCTTCGCACAGCCAGCGATGGAGTTGCCACTTATCGGCAACCGTTCCCGGTGCGATTTGCTGTGTGTTCTGTTGACTTGCCAACAAGGCAAGCGTCATCCGTCGACTGCCAAACGGCGTCGAGGCCAATTGAATCTCCATTTTCTTTCACCTTCCACAAGGCAAAAGAAATCCACCCGCCGAAATGACGCTAATTACACTTGACAGTGATTCGTGGATTTGCGATTCTCTAGCTGCTAAACCAATGAGAAGGGCTTCCACACGGCGACGTTTGGGGGCCTTTTTCTTTTGCTGTCTCGTTCCTCTTCCTGAACAGTTTCGACGCAAACACACTTACTATTGAACGCTGGAGCATTTCCTGTTTGTTTGAACGCACTGGAAATGCTCTATTTCTTTGTTTTACGCATGTCTTCGCCCCGAAACCGGTTCCCACTTTCGGGAGACATGCTTTACACAGTCGAACCGTGGCAACCGCCGCCGTTCGTTACGCTTACTTACTTCTCCTCGTTCTGGAACGATGCATAAAGTTCATCCAGATTACGAGAAAGCCAATCGGCAAAACGAGGCCCGTTGGCTGCACTGAGCGCCAATGTAGCCGATTTGCCATTCTGTTTGATAACTGCGCTGACCGTCTTGTCAGAAGCTGTCCAGCTGGTGCCAGGACGCAGAGCCGCCTTAGTAACAGGCTTCTTCTGCTTGCCGCCTTTTAGATAGCCGTAAAGCTGCTCAAAACGCTCGACGGACGACGCGTTTTCAAACGCTGATGTCACCAGAAGCTCTTCTGCAGCATCTTTTCTGCCCGGGATCTCGATCAGTTTACGCAGTTCCAACCAGCGGTCACGGCCAATGCCCTTGGCCGGACCGATAGCCAGAAGAATATGTTCCGGAATAGCCTTCGGAATGGTCAGCATCTTCGACAAGGTCTGGTAATCGACCGTCAATGCTGCCTGTATGGCTTCACGCTCAAAGCCAAGCGCTTCCAGACGTGCCGCAAAGAAAACACGCTCGATGAAGCTCAAATTGGCGCGCGCCGAGTTTTCCTGGCCCTGGCTCAGAATATGTTCCAGATCGGCGAGAGGCTTGATAACCGCCTTGACCTTGATGCCAAGCTCTCTGGCAACCCGCGCGCGCCGATGACCGAAAACGATCATATAGCGGTCGCTGGTCTCGGGATGTGGACGAACGAGAATAGGACTGTCCTGACCACGCTCGCGAATGGCTTCCAGAAGTTCCCGATATTCTTCGTCATCCGTTTCAGGCAGACGGTCCGCCACGAAGGAGACATCAAGATTGGCGGGATCAAGCTCGATAATGGCTTCGCCATCAAGCTTCTGGGCTGCCTGCTTTGCCAGCTCGTCAATCGAAGCGGACAGAGACTTGGCGGCACCGAACCGGCGCGATACGTTTTCGACCGACTGTGAGGCTTGTTCGGCCGCCGGTTCGTCCCGCATAACGCTTTCGAAGATGTTCTTTCTTGCCATTCTCATGTCCTCAAACCGGTCAGAGACCTGATTTTATTCAATATTCGCCGCTTTAGACGGCAGTCTAGCGCGCCCATGCCTCGTGAATGAGGCCGCGAATTTCAGCGTTTACCGCTTCCATGGCTTCCATGGCGCGATCATAGGTGCCGCGATTCATTGATGAACGCTCGACCTCGTAAAGCGTCTGCTTGGTCAGACCAGCATCCGAAATCGCGGTTGATTTCAACATCTGGTGCTTCAGCATGTGCGAGGCGAGCATGCTCTGCATAAAACCGACCATCTGCGCTTGCGGAACGTCGGTCGGCTCGTAACGGGTAATCAGATAGCGGAACCAGTCGAGTTGCACCGCACCACCTGCCTGACGAACGGTCTTCAGAATGTCGCCGAGCATCAGGAGGAATTGCGACATGGACATCAGGTCGAGCATCTGCGGGTGAACGGTAATCAGGACGGATGTTGCGGCAGATAGCGCCGTCAGCGTCAGATAGCCGAGCTGGGGAGGGCAGTCGATGACTACCACATCATAGTCACCATCCACATCGGCGAGAGCCTGCGCGATGCGGTTCCAGAAAGTCTTGCCCTCGCCGCCATTCTGCATGGCAAGCGGGGTATCATACTCATATTCCTGCAGCTCCAGCATGGCTGGAATAATATCGAGGCCGGGGAAATTCGTCCGGCGAATGACCTCACGGATAGACTTCCTTTCGGAATCGTAACGAATGGCTTCATAGAGCGACGGAAACTCATCGAGCTCCGGCTGAATGCCATGCAGAGCCGATAGCGAAGCCTGCGGGTCGAGATCGATTGCAAGTACGCGATGACCGGTCAGGGCCATGTGTTGCGCCAGATGTGCAGCCGTTGTCGTCTTGCCCGAGCCGCCCTTGAAATTGACGACGCCGATGACCTGAAGCTTCTCATTGCCGCGACGATGCGGAACGTAGCGCTTCACCTCAGCGCGACCATTCTGGTCAAGCCACTGGCGCAGCTCCTGAATCTGTTCGACACTATAGGCGCGACGGCCACCTGTCAGAATGGTCGGCTCGACACCTTTACCTTCCAGATGTAGTTTCTTGAGATTGCTGGGGGAGACACCAAGGAAGTACGCAGCCTCGGCCATCGAAAACTGGCGCAGCATATTCTTGCGCGCATCTGGCGGAAAGTTTTCGTGACGCAGCAGATTGAGCTTGCGAGAAATCTCGCGCCCTTGCGATAGTATCATGTCGTCAAACGACAAAGCTGCTGCTGGATTTGCGATATTCATTTACTTGGGATCCCTAGTGACGGCACTGGAACTAATACCGCCTAAATACCGTCATTATGTCCGATTCTTATTCTATCGCAAGAGGCGACCGAATTAACAAAGAGTTAGCGCCAAGAGTAAAACTAAACAAAATTTTATCGATTCGGCTGAAAATAGACTATCTATTTGTTTTTGTATGATAATATTGATTTTAGACGGCAGTCTATGATTCAAAGGTCTCCCCCATCTGGAAATTTCAATTGAGAAGAGTCTGTTTCCACATGGGAATGAGGCGGCTTTCCTGTTGCTGGAAGCGCCGGGCTGATTCTCTGAAGGTATAGTTTATCAAGCATCATTCCGACGCCGAAATGATAAATTGGCACTGCTTGAACCCGTCGGACGGAGTGGTTCTACTCGGTCGGATCCTAGCTCGAGAAGAGACAGGTTATACAGAACGGAAATATGGGGCGTTACCAACGCGTATGTTGTTCGGAGCGAAGCATGTCTTCTGCGCTTTTCCCGTGCTGAGGTTTGTCCTGAATGGTTTTTGACCAGGCCGATAACCGCCGTTGGAAAGTACAAGAAAGGTGACATACTCATTTTATGACGGGATGATTTCGCTAACGGCTTTATTCCGGCCCGCTTCACATGACCTCCTGCAGATGAGACGGAGCGAATACGAAACGCGCAATTGCGGAACGATAGAAGGTGCGCCGGTGGCTCCGGCGATCTAACGACGGAAGCTCGAAGAGGGGAGGGGCGGTGAATTTTTTTCTGAAAGTTAGAGGCCGGATTCGTTGCGGCTCGGTTCCAATTTTGATGTCGAGCTCGTTTTTCGGCTTCCGATCACTGGTTTCAATGACCACGGCCTTTCTCCCACGATGGTGCAAACCAGCGCCTCCCATCTTTCAGTCTGTGGGGGCTTTTCATCTCTGGGGGATAGATTTCTTAACCAAATCGGGTTAGCATCGGAATCGTCAAGGAGATTGCTCCTGCGCTGTCAGATCAACGCATCGCGACGCGCCACATACCCTTCCCAGAACAGCGAAAACCATTGTCAGCCAGACGAAATCTAAGGCGGATTTAGCTTTAGTATTTTCCATAACCGCTAATTTTTTCAATATATTACCTATGCGACTCGACATCATAGAAAGTGGCCGACAGGATTGATTGGTTATGCGTGTTCGGTAAGACGATGCTCGCAGGAGTGCTATGCAAGAGAAGAAGCTGGCGGAACGGCTTCATTGCGTATGGCCATTGCTATCTCTGGCTGCGAAGAGATCCGTTATGCCAAGCTCATGCTTTCAAGCTGCATAGGCTGTCCGTTCGTCAGCCCTGCTCTCTTTGCCTGGGCCGACAAGTGTTGAGCGTAGGAAAAATTGTAGGGAGCGCTTGTCAGCAATGGTGCGCCGAACTTCGCCACGTCCTTCGGTACCAATCCAAATCGCGCCTTGAATGCCTTCGTAAATTGTGTGCCGTCATTAAAACCGCATTGATAGGCTATTCTTTTCAGCGAGGCCGACGGTCCTGTCTGCCTCACCAGCGTTTGGTATGCGCTGTCGAGCCGCTTATCGCGAATGACCTTGGCGACGCCTCCATCGGGTTCAAAGGCGCGATAGAGGTGTGAGCGCGAAACGCGAAAGTTTCGCATGATGGATTGGGGGCTGAGCGAGGGATTGTTCAGGTGTTCATTGATGTGAGCGAGGATGCATTTACGCATCGTGAGGTTCACGGCTGCATTTTCGATGGCGTCGCCCTTGATGCTGGCATTCAGCAGAGAAAGCATCGCTTCTTGCGCCGAATAGACCTCTGACGCACTCAATTTGCTGGCTACGTCGTGCAGTCCTCGTAAATAAGCAAACAGGAGACGCGTCATTGGTTCATGGGCACGCAGAACGACGCCGTGCAGATTTCGCCACCCAACCACCTTTTCCAGCTCGTCGCGCGCAAGCATCACGGTGATGCGACTTCCTTCATATGCCGTGCTTTGAACTGTTTGTGTGAAATCTATGATGACGATATCGCCAGGCTTGGCCCAGACGTCGACGCCGTTGAAATCGCCGCGTAAATCCCCAGCGGTTATGAGCTGGAGAATATATTGGTCGAGACCTCCATGCGCGATGATCTTAGGCGTGCGTAGATAGTTTTGGGTATTGAAACGGGTCGAGCCGATTTGAAGGGAAGAGCTGATCGCACTGCCCCTTGCGAAGCCAAAAAGCTGATAATTTCGTATTTCTCTATCCAATGTGATTTCATACATTGGCTTCAGAACTTCACGCCAAAAATCGTTACGTAATTGATCTTCGATCATATCTGTCGAAAAAGAGATCTGATTCATTATGGCTTGCCGACATGCCCAATCCGAGAAACAGTGGCTATCATAGCCCTGTTTATAGGGAGTTTGGAAGATCGATTATTGGTTCACTGCAAACAGATTGCTCGGGATCGCGTCGTCGTCATTTTGGCGTTTCAGGAGCTGCAATTTTTGATGTTCTGAGGCTGCCAATTTGATCAGTTCTTCGTTCTTTCCTGAAGACATAGCCAGCACCGGAGCGGACATGCCGGTGCCAAACGTGTTCTTAGGCAGGCGGTCGGCTGCTTTTGCATAAGCCATGACACGTTCGGTGAGGCAAAAAATGGGGCCGCTGAGATGCAAACTGATATTGGTGCAGCTAATTTTCAGTATATAATAAACTAGAAAATTATTGCTCTATTCAAGATAGATGTACTTGTTCAATATAAGTCAAATAAAAAGAGGAGGAATTAATAAAGATAGAACGAGTATATAATCTTTTATATATATAAATTTATTTATAAATCATTTTAAGCTAATTGATGATCATCAATCTATGATAGTATAATTGCAGAATTATTTAATGCCATTGTAATGATGGAATTTTTAAAAGGGAGATTGCAATGAATAAATTTGCATTGATGCCATTGGTTATTGCTTCCATCCTTTGGGGAGCTGGCGGAGCTTTCGCGGTAGAAATGAGTAATCAGAGCGTTCAAGCGATGAGCATGTCGCCCCGTAATCATTCGCTTACGCAGATTGCCGATGGTAGCAATCAACAAGAGTGCCGGCAAAAGGCGCGAACCATTTGCTATCCGTTGAGAGAGGTGCCCCACGAATATAATAACTGCATCAAGCGTGAAGTGGCAAAATGCATGGGTGACTTCTTCAGATTCTGATCTGACACGTGTTTTTGGATGAGTGAAGGCCTGGCACCGGAACCTCGGTGTCAGGTTTTGCCGAGTCGTACCCAATTTATGAGGCGGCAGGTGACGCAGTTTAGCTCCCGCCGCCTCGATTGCTTCTATGATGCCTGCAATCCTGTGAGCAGGCAGACTATCCAAACAAGCAGAAATCTTTTCGACCCGCGTTTCGCATCGGTCGGATCATGCTTTAATTCTTCGAAGCGGTGGTTAGCGGAACGACGATCTCTTTCCAGAATTTGTCTTCATCGATGTAGTTCTGAATGGCGGCTTTCTGAGTGCCGACCGGTCCCGGTTTTGCCTCCGCATTGCCTCCTATATCATTGTTGGTGAAAGCAAGGCTTCGGCCATAGTCGAGACCCATCTCGGTGTTCACGTCGACATAGACGCCGGTGGCAGGTACAGCTGCGCCATCCTTGGGGCGAGGGGCGTTGTTCCAGGCTAGGACAATCGACGGGTCGATGACATAGGCGGCCGCAAACAGGTCCCAGACGTTATCGGGTCCGAATGTGGTTCCGCCTTGCGCCTTGATCTGTTCTTCGCGTGCAAGCCAGAGTTTCTGAATGCCGGGAGGGCTGTTGTCGACCATTTTCCGATAGAGGTCCTCCGGCATTCCTCCCGTATGTTCATTGGCTTCCAGACCGGAGATCACCTGATTGCCATATGCCTTGAAGGATTCGGAATTCGGATCGCCCCATTTCGACCTGACACTGATCTTGGCGGCTTCAGGGTCTGCCCACCAGTTGAACTCTGCCGATGCCGACGAATTCCCCGGAACGTAGAAGGCGCCGCCCATATAGACGATTTCAGCGACCTTCGATGGAAAGCTCGGATCCTTCAGGATGGCGCGTGCAATATTGGTGAGTGGACCAATTGCCACCAGCTTGACCTGGCCGGGATACTTGTTGACGGTGTCGACGAGAAAATCCACAGCGTCTCTGTTGCCATCCGAGTCCGGATTATCCAGGCCATACACCCGTTTATAGGATGGGGCCTCGCCATATCTATGCTTGTAGACGTCGGACCATTTTGCCGTCGGATCGGCATCGATCTCATTGCCCGCATCCGGCCGCAGATAACCGCCCCAACCGGTGATCGGGCTGATTTGCAGTTCGGCTGCCAGCACCTCCGGAGTGGCTTTGTTTCCTCGCCAGTTGCGAATGCCGTAACGGCTGCCTTCGTAGATTGGCACCTCAGAGCCGAGCGCCTCCAGTTGTCGCGCGCCCGCGGCGACACCGGCTGGCATGGGCGTGTTTCCTGAAACGACGGTTACGCCCAGCAGGTCGATGTTGGGAGCGCGCTCCAGCAGAAGCATGGCGGTGCCATCATCGAATAGCTCTACCATATCCGCGTCTAAAATGACTTTCGTGCGCGTTTCTTGAGAAAATGCAACGCCAGATACTGCCAGCGAACAAGTCAAAGTCCAGGCAAAGATAGACGGCCTGATATCCATTCTGTCCTCCCTTTGTGTTGATCGGTTCTCACAGATCGAAACAGGATGAATAAAATATTACACAGTTTTTTTGTCAACATGAGGCGGTGATGTATAGTGAAACATTATAGAACAAATCAGCAGTCTAAATTATGGAGTTACAGTTAGAGTTTGGTCTGCGTCTATTAGAATGCCGAAGCGCCTACATATTCTGTTGCAATTATTTTTCCAGTGAAGGTTGCTACGGAGTTTCGTTTTTTTGAAGTCGAGCGTCTCGGGCGTTCGTTGCATACTGACGTCAGCTCCGGCGAGGCGAAAAATACTCTAACGAAATAGTCCAATGATTTCTGTCGTTTATGAAGTGGCTGGATATTGATAGATGCTATCCCGAGAGACCAAGAGGCTGTTTGGGACAATTTTCACGTCAGTAAATTCAATGACTTACGTTTGGAAAATCCGAACGGGTTCAATTGAGACAGCTATACGTATCATTTCACCCTCTGCTGGAACCGACCCCAATTAGCGAACGGAAGTCGTCCTTGGCTGCCGGGCGCTCGATCGTATGCTGAGCTGTGTACGTCCCAATTCCGTTCGCACCCATGCACCACGTCTCATTTCTCCTTTTCGCAGGCATATTTTCCATTGCCTGAGCAATATATGCACAGCGAGGTTCCGCAGGCTGCTATGCAATCTTGCCAAGTCTTGTATCGACAGACTAGTGGCTTAGCGGCTTTCAGCTGCGCTGACGTTGCCACATGGACGATTGTCTCTGCTGGATCAGTCGATGGTAATGTGGACGTGCTTTGTAATGCTGTGTTTGAACCCGCATAAGCAATTGTGGCATTCATTAACGCCAATCCAGCAACAACGAATAGTGAGTACGGTTTCATGATAGTCACCTTACTGTTTCTGAAGAGCCTCCCGTTCTCATATTATGCGCCCGCTGTCTTGCGAACACACACCCAAGTCTGCGGTAGTGTGTCGTATGATGAAAAGATATATCTGGCCAACGTGGGGCAAAGCCGAGTATCTCTTTGCGTTGGCCAAACTGGGCATGGCTAAGGCCGGCGGTTCTTGATCCGCTCGCATTTTCTAAACGTGAGCCATTGAATTTGCGGGCGTGAAAATTATCTCAAACAGCCTCTTGTTCTCTCGGGATGGCATCTATCAATATCCAATCAATCATAGATGTCGAAAATCATTGGACTATTTCGTTAAAGTTTTTTTCCGCCCCAGCCGAAACCGACCCAATAATCCGATCTGATTCAATCAAATTGAATGACACCCCGATTGTTTGCCAGGCACAAGACATTCTCCGATATAAAAACGTTTTTATTTTTCTTGAAAACGTTTTTATATGTTGTTACCGTTTTGGTATGACGATTGTGGGAGCTTGAAATGTCGAGGTCGATTGACCGAATAAAAACGCGTGTGCGACCGACGATCAAAACGCTCGCGGAACACACGGGCTATTCGATTGCGACGATTTCGAAGGCATTGCACGGTTCGCCGGTCGTGACGGAAGAGACGCGCAAGATTATTCTCTCCGCTGCAGACGAGCTTGGCTATCAGGCCAATGCCCGCGGCATGGCGTTGCGTACCGGCAAGACCTATCAAGCCGCCGTATTGATGCCGATGAATTCGGTGGCGGGGTATGAATGGGACGGTGTCGAATATACGCAGATTCTTAGCGGTCTCAGCCAGATTCTAGACGATAGCGATTATCAGCTTTCCGTCTATGGCTATCGCAGTTTTGACGATGCCTGTGCCATCACGCGCCGCATCGTCGATCAAAGCCTCGCCGATGGTCTGATCTTTTCAGGCGTTCTGGCCGACGATGCGCGCATCGACATGCTGGTCGAGGCTGACTTTCCTTTCGTGTCCCTGGGGAGATGCCGCAAATCGCTCGTTTACGCCCATGTCGACGTGGACAATGAATGGGCCGCACATGCCGCAACTGCACGACTGATCGCTGGCGGGCACCGGCGCATCGGTCTGGTGAATGCGGATGCGCGTTTTTCCTATGCTCTCGACAGGATCGATGGTTTTACGCGTGCCTTCACGGAGGCAGGTGCTGCGCCATGTACCGATCTGGTTATCGGCGGCGACTTGTCCACACGCTTCGGACGCGATTCTGCGCTGGCTCTCCGGGAAGAGTGTGATCCACCGACGGCGCTGGTCTGTGTCAATGAATCGACAACGCTCGGTGTGTTGTCCGCATTGCGGTCGCTGGGGCTGGAAGTCGGGCAGGACATCGACGTCATCGCCTATGACGACATCAATGTCAGCGCCTATTTCACTCCGCCGGTCACGACCCTCTATCAGCCGATCGAAGTGTTGGGGCAACGGCTGGGGGAATTTCTGTTGCGGCGTATGGGAGGGGAAGACCCTGTGCAATTGAGGGAGGTTTTTCGTCCGGAGCTCGTCGCGCGCCAGCCCGACGATCTGGGCGGGAAGCTTAATTCCTAGAGCGGTTTGGCCTTCTCACGGGGTGGCGGGAACCGCTCCGGCGAACAGCTTTCAATGCTGTTTCAGAGGCGCAACCGCTTCGTGCATTCGTCGAAAGTGTTCTAATGGGAGGAGTACACATGAAAAAGACAATCCTGACTTTGGCGCTCGCGCTGATGTCCTCTGTCGCCGCACATGCGGCCGATCTTGAGGGAAAAATGCTCAAGGTCGGTTCCGACACGACCTCGCCGCCGATGGAAAGCGTCGATCCGGCTACGGGGCAGATCGTCGGTTTCGATGTCGACGTGGTGAATGCAATCTGCGCCAAGATCAACTGCAAGGCGGAATTCGTGACCACGGGCTGGGATGGCATTTTCGCGGCTCTGGAGCAGGGCAATTTCGATCTCGTTGCATCCGGAGTTTCGATTACCGATGAACGCAAGAAGGCGATGGATTTCTCCGAGCCTTACATCATCAACAGCCAGGCCGTTTTGATGCGTGCCGAAGATGATGGGCTGACACTTGATGACTTCAAGTCGAAAGGCAAAAAGCTGTCGGCGCAGGCGAATACGACTGACGCTCAGGTAGCCGAGGGTATTGTCGGCAAGGATAATGTCGTTGCCTATGACAGCTTCAGCGCCTCCGTCATAGCGCTCAAGAACAAGGACGTCGACGGCGTGGTGATCAACGGCGCCAATGCACCCGCCTATGAAAAGGAATTCGCAGGCGAGCTCGTCGTTCCAATTCGCGACCTGCAATCCGATCCGCTGGGGCTGGTCTTCCGCAAGGGCGATGAAACCGCTGCCGCCTTCAATGAAGGGATCAAGGCCATCAAGGAAGACGGCACGCTCGATGCTCTCATCAGCAAATATTGGGGCGCAAAATAGTCCGGAACATTTCTGGCGGTGAACCTGCGAAAGTAAAGCACATGCTGCCGAGATGATGCGCAAAACCAAGAAAGTGAACCTATCCCGAAGAACGCATGGCGGTTTTCGGGATAGCCAAAACAGATAGAGCAGTTCCAACGACTCCAACTCCGTTGGCCTTGGCCCACACGCAACGCCTCTGGAACATCGCATCCAGAGGGTCGGGAGACGGTTCAAATGTATTTTTTGATGCGCTTGCGTCCGAGCAACATGATCGTGCTCGCCGCACTGCCATTTGTCGTCTATCTCTTTGCCAGTTCAAACGACTACCAGCGTTCGCTTCTGGCTATCCTGGGCGTCGAGCCGGGATCATCAGCTTTCGTGCCGGGTTTTGTGCTGCTTTGCGCAGCCTTTGCCTCCGGTCTTGCCACGATGTTGTTCATGTGCAGGAACAATACGCGCTGGGGGATTCCTTGCGCGGTGCTCAATCTCCTGTCGGCTGCCGCGCTCGTGGCAACACCTGTTGTGTATCCCTATCTGCACTCGGTTGTGGCCAATGGGGTCGATCCGTTCACGTCCGATCTCGTGGTGAAAGGCGTCACACCGCGGCGACTTACCGAGGCCGCGGCACTAGCGACGGATCGGTACGGGTTCATCATCCTGTTGAGCTATCTCGGTGCGACCGTTCTGGGTCTGCTCCTGAGCCTGACGGGGCGATCCGGGAACGGATTGTCGGGATCGCGCAAGGCGGGTTTCATCCTGCTGGCAACGATCAACGGGCTTGGATTATTTCTTGTCCTCTTTGCAGCGCATGTGGCATTCGCCGCCGGGGTTGCAACGACCATTCGGGCTGCCATTTCGGCTTATATCATTGCCGCGCTTCTGGCCCTACTTTGGGTTGGCCTGCAAAAGCTTCAATATAGCAGCCGGGGAGACTTTATCTTCATCGGCCTGACGTTGCTGATGGCCTGCATGGCTGCCTGGTTTCTGTTTCAGCCGCGCCAGGCCTATACGCTCGCCGGCACCCTCGATGGCAAGATCGGCGTGGTAACCGGCACGCCATCGAGCATGATCGGTACGGTGCGATACGGCCAGTTTCCCGATGGTCCCGAAAACGAAGTGCCATTGCGCACATTTCGCGGTCCGCCTGAAGCGCTCGCCGCCCTTGGCAAGAAGGCGGATGTCAGCGCGGTTCTGCTTCCGGCGGCTTCAGTCCCGGCGAACGTGCCTGTCCTGTGGCAGACGGAAGCGTTGAACGACCGCGACAAGTCGGCGGGCATTGCCTTCGTCGTTCTGGCCATTGCGCTCGGATTGCTGACGGCTTGCGGTCATATCCATCGCCGTCATCCTCTCTCCATCGGCTCAGAATTCATCGTGGATACGATCCGGGGCATTCCCATGCTCGTCATCGTACTCTATGTCGGCCTGCCCTTGAGTGGCGCACTGAAGGACGCCACGCAGGGCGTGATCGATCCGCCGAATATGGCTCGCGGTGTGGCGGCGATGGCGCTGGCCTACTCGGCCTATCTGGCGGAAATTTTCCGCTCTGGCATCAACGCCATTCCGCGGGGACAAATCGAGGCGGCGCGCAGCCTTGGTCTCAACGGCTGGCAGACTGCCCGTCTGGTGATCCTGCCGCAGGCTTTCCGTATCATCATTCCGCCGCTCGGCAACGAGCTGATCGCTATTCTCAAGGACACGTCGCTTCTGTCGATCCTGTCCATTCGGGATATCACGCAGCGCATGCGCGAGTTCCAGTCAGCAAGCTTCCTGCCGTTCGCGCCGTATAATTCGGCTGCGATCTTCTACATCCTCCTCACGCTGGCTGCGGCCAGTCTCGTCAGCACAATCGAGAGAAAATATGATGCCAACAAACATCGTTAAAGCCCGCCAAGACCTGCAGCAGCGCGCCTCCGGACTGGTCTTTCCGAATGACTTTGCCTTTGGTGCCGCGACCTCGGCCTATCAGATCGAAGGCGCCCCTTATGAAGACGGCAAGAGCGAGAGCATCTGGGACCGGTTCTGCAAAAAGCCGGGCGCCATCATCGACCAGTCCAGCGGTGACGTTGCTTGCGATCACTACCATCGCTGGCGCGAGGATATTGCGGTGCTGAAAGCGATGGACCTCAAAGCCTATCGCTTTTCCCTCGCCTGGACCCGGATTTTGCCGGGGGGGTACGGTGCGGTCAATTCCAAGGGAATAGGCTTTTACGACCGCCTCATAGACGATCTGCTGGAGGCGGGCATCGAACCCTATGCGACGCTCTATCATTGGGATCTGCCGCAGGTCTTGCAGGACAAGGGCGGCTGGTATGTTCGGGAGACTGCGGATGCGCTGGCCGAATATGCCTCGGTTGCCGTTCGCAGTTTCGGTGATCGTGTCAAGAAGTGGACGACGCTCAATGAACCATGGACCTTCTGCTGGTCAGGCCATGCCAGCGCCGAAGATGCGCCGGGCTTGGCTGACGGCGTAAAGGGCGGGGTCACGTCAAGCCATCATGCACTGCTTGGCCACGGCAAGGCTGTTCAGGCCATTCGTGCAGAACGCGCGGATGTCTCCGTTGGCATTGTGTTCGATCTCAACGTGGCGGAACCGGCCAGCGACGATCCGCGCGACGTTGCGGCAGCGAAACGTTTCGATGGTGCACAGAACCGCTGGTTCCTAGATGCCGTTTTCAAGGGCGCCTATCCGCAGGACATGTTGGAGCTTTACGGCGATCTCCTGCCGCCCATCCATCCGGAAGACAACAAGACGATTGCGGAGCCGCTCGATTATCTGGGCGTTAACATCTATCGCCGGTCTGTGATCGCGGCAGGTGACGAACTGCCGCCGCTCAACTATCGTCGCGTACAGCCGGAAGGCACCTATTCCGCAGTTGGTTATGAAGTCTGGCCGCGCTGCATCTATGACATTCTTCATTATGTAAATGACGGCTATGCGCCAAAGGAAATCTATATTTCCGAAAGCGGCGTGGCAACGCGGCCGGAAGATGTGGGGCCGGACGGGCATGTCTGGGACGATCTGCGAGCGAAATATTATGTCGATCATCTGGAGCAGGTGGCCAAAGCCATTGATGAGGGCGTGCCGGTGAGGGGTTACTTCGCCTGGACACTGACAGACAATTTTGAATGGGCCTTTGGTTACACGACACCGTTCGGCATTACTCATATCGATTTCAAAACCCAGGAGCGTCGCGTCAAATATTCCGGCGAGGTCTACGCCCTCATTGCACGGCAGGACGGAAATATTGAAACGAGGAGCGCGGCGATTGGCTGACAACGGGCACAGGACCGTCCTCATTACCGGAGCCACGCGCGGTCTTGGCCGCGAACTGGCACGGCAATATGCCAAGGATGGCTGGCGTGTGGTCGCCTGCGGTCGCCGCCCGCCTGAGACGCCATGCGCCGCCGGTATCGAGTTTCAGACGCTCGATACGGCTGACCCGGTTTCGGTGGCAGCGCTTGGTGATCGTCTGGCCATGCGTTCTCTGGACCTTGTCATCAACAATGCGGCTGTTCGCAGTCGCATTGTTGGCCTTGCGCCGCTCGATCCGGATGATTTCATGGCAGTCGTCAGGACAAATATGCTCGGCCCTGTTCTGGTAGCGCGCGCATTGCGGAACTGCCTGGCGCGTGGCACGGAGCCGATGATTGCCAATATCAGCAGCCGGGCCGGCTCGATCTCAGAGGGTCTGCTGGACGATGACGACGACGACTATGCCTATCGGTGCTCCAAAGCCGGATTGAACATGGCGACCGCCCAACTGGCCTTGGATCTTCGGGCCGAAGGCATAAAGGTGATTGCACTTCACCCCGGCTGGGTAAAGACGGATATGGGCGGTGAAGGAGCAGTCGTGAATGCGGAGAACAGCGCGTGTGGATTGAAAGCGGTAATCGCCGGTTCTCCCAAAACCGGGGCCTTCCTGTCCTATAATGGCGACGAAATCCGTTGGTAAGCTGAAAGATCAGGACACTACGCCCGGCCATCGTCTTCGAAAAGAAGTTGGCGATGGCCACTACAATTCTCCGAGGTTGGTTTCTCAGCTCCTTTAAAAGGAGTTTGAGCCGGGCATTTTCGGCTTCCAACGCTTCCGGTTCTTCAATTTTGTAACGAGACGTTTGCCAGTAGTCGCATCGTCGGGCGACCTTCCTGCTCGCGCCGGAATGGATTGAATAGATGCTGTTTGTCTAAGACAGGCGGCACGACGGCCTCAGCGACGATAACCGATCACAGCTGCTTGAGCGGAACGCAAGGAACGTGTTGGTAGAACTTGTCTCCAGTGAGAATATACCGATTCAATCGCAATATTTATGATTATATCGATTCCATTTCAATTTATTTATTCAATATAATTGATATAATTATTAGTAATTTAAGTTTTATAATAGAATTGTTTTTTATTGGAATGGCGGATTTAATTCATATACATTGATAGAAAATCAATTATTTTCTCTGGAAATATTATGAGCAAATTATATACTTTCTTCTTAAATAGTACATCATATTTGGCTCTGACCATTTCCGTTGTGTTTCCACTGACGGTTACGCCTCTCATTGGCGGTGTCAGTATCGCTCACGCCGACGATCTGCCGGGGAATGCCGGAGGGGCGGGAACGACAAATTTTGCGGACGATACATCGAATGTCATAACGGCCACTGGTGGTCGAGGCAACGGCTATGGAGGCGGGGGAGCTGGCGGTAGTATAGGCGCCACCAATACTCTGGGCGGGGATCCATCAATGGATGGCGTTGGTGGAGACGGTGCCTTCGCTATTATTAACGATCAGATTTATGCGGGTGGCGCAGGAGGGAGTGTCGGCCAGACGGCTCTTGGAATGGATACTGTATATATAATTGGCGGGGCCGGCAGTCAGGGTATTGATAGTCAGGCTTCGGGCGGCGGTGGTGGTGGCGCTGGTCTGTTTCTCTCGGGTAGTGGCTCCTTCTCGCTTGCAGCCAATTCGACGATTGCGGGAGGAACCGGAGGCAATGGTGGCGCCGGTATTTATGGCACTGCTAACGGAGCAGGTGGTGGTGGCGGCGCCGGTGTACTATTGCGTGGCGCAACCCTGATGACATCAAATGCGACAACGGTTGTCGGAGGCGATGGCGGCAATGGAGGAAGCGTTAAAGGCTCGGTGAAGGCTGGCGGTGGCGCTGGGGGAGACGGTATCGTCGTTCAAGGCGGGGTGCTTATCAATCAGGGCTCTGTAAAAGGAGGCGATGGTGGTGCCGTTTCATATAGCTACAGCGATTATTGGCCCGGTTCCTCTGGTGGTAGCGGCGGTAGTGGCGTCTATGTCAGTCAAGGTAGGCTTGTAAACCGCGGACAGATCAACGGTGGTGTGGGTGGCCCCGCTTCTCAACACAGCACAGTTGGAGTTTCGGGTTCCGGTGTCCGGGTCGGATCGAACTCACATATTGTCAATGAAGGCACAATTTCCGCAGGCGGGGCCGACGCCAATGCAGTCGATGTTCTCGGTAGCAATAACACATTTGAGATCCATGATGGCTCGTCCATCACAGGAAACGTTGTGGTGGCAGGTGGCACACAGGGAAATACCTTTGTGCTTGGCGGTTCAGATGACGGCAGTTTCGACGTATCTTTGATTGGTACGCAGTATCAAGGATTTCAATCCAATCGCAAAGACGGTTCCGGTACCTGGACACTGACCGGAACAGGCAATTTTACTCAAGGTTTTACCATTGCCGATGGTGTGCTTTCCGTTTCTTCGGATGCGAGCCTTGGTGCTGCTGCTGGCGGTCTGACACTTGATGGCGGCACGCTGCAGGTGACAGGTACGAGCTTCACCTCCACCACCCGGTCGCTGAATTTGGGTGAGCATGGCGGCGGGCTTGATATCGCGGATGCTGGCAACACGTTCACCGTTACGCAACAGTTGTCGGGCAATGGGTATCTTCGCAAGCAAGGCGATGGCACTTTGGTGTTGTCCGGCAATAACAATTTTACCGGTGGCCTGACCATTGAGAAAGGGACTGTTCAAGCTGGAACTGCCGATCATGCTTTCGGTTCAGGTCTGTTGACCGTCAATGAAGGTGCGAAGGTCGATCTCGCGAATTTCAATACGACGACAGGTGGTCTTGCCGGTGCGGGCGATGTCGCTATGGGCGGCGGCAATCTCACCCTTGACCAGAGTTTCGATACGCTGTTCTCCGGTGTGGTCGATGGCTCCGGCGCTTTGACCAAAACTGGTTCCGGCACACTCACATTGGCTGGCGTCAATAGTTACACAGGCCAGACGGTGGTTTCCGGCGGCACTTTGAAACAGGGCGCACAAGGCGCTTTCAACGCATCATCTTCGGGCTATGAAGTTGCCAGCAACGGCACACTTGATCTTGGTGGTTACTCCACTTCGCTTGCCAGCCTTGGCAACACCGGGAACGTCAATTTCGGCGGAACAGGCGGAACCGTGCTCAACATTGCTGGCAATTACACCGGCAATGGCGGCATGATGACCGTCAATACGGTTCTGGGTGGCGATGATTCCAAAACCGACATGCTGAAGGTCGATGGTGATACATCGGGGTCGACAAAGCTATATGTGAACAATGCAGGTGGTTCCGGCGCACAGACTGTCAACGGCATCAAGGTCGTCGATGTGTCAGGCTCATCGAATGGCTCTTTCTCGCTGGCAAACAGCTACAAGACCAAGGATGGTCAGCAGGCAGTTGTCGGCGGCGCTTATGCCTACACATTGCAGCAGGGCAGCAAGAGGACGCCAGCGGACGGTGACTGGTATCTCGTCAGCCATGTCGAAGGACCCAATTCCGGCTCCAACCCGAGACCCCGTTACAGCGCTGGTGTTCCTGTTTACGAGGGCTACGTTCAAAACATGCTGGCTCTCAACAAATTGCCCACCCTCCAGCAGCGTGTCGGCAGTCGTTACTGGACTGGTGAGAACGGCAATGGTTCAGACAACGGCGCAACGGTGAATGAATATGGTGTCTGGGCACGCGTCGAAGGCGGGCACAATCGTCTTGAGCCAGACACGTCAACGTCGCAGATGAAGCAGGATATCAATACTGTCATCATGCAGGCCGGTGTCGATGGCCAGTTCTATGAGGGCGAGAATGGCAAGCTGATTGGCGGCATCACCGGACAATACGGCCATGCCCGCGGCGATGTCTCTTCCTTCCATGGCGATGGTGATATCAGCACGGATGCATGGAGCCTTGGAGCGACCGCGACCTGGTACGGCAATAACGGCTTCTATGTTGACGGTCAGGGTCAGGTGACGTGGTTCGACAACGACCTCAACTCCTGGACCGCCAATACCGGCCTTGCCGATGGACGCAAGGCGACTGGCTATGCACTGAGCATCGAAGCCGGGCAGCGTATCCCGATGCAGGGCAGCTGGGCACTCACGCCGCAAGCACAGCTGATGTGGTCATCCATTGATGCAGATGAATTCAGCGATACATGGGGCAGTCGCGTCAGTTTGCATGATGGTGACAGTCTTTTGGGACGCCTGGGCCTCGCAGCGGATTATCGCTCGGACTGGAAAGGCAATGATGAACTGATGGTCAATACCAGCGTCTATGGCATTGCCAATGTCTATCAGGCATTCCTTGGCGGGACGACGGTCAACGTGTCCGGCATCGACTTCGAAACCGACAATGACCGGACCTGGGCTGGGATCGGCGCTGGCGGCACCTATGCCTGGGCAGACAACAAGTATGCTGTCTACGGCGACGGCTCTATCAACACTTCCCTCAATCACTTCGCCAACAGCTATGCCGTCAAGGGGAGTGTTGGCTTCAAGGTGAAGTGGTAGGTGCTGGCTTCGACGATAACCTTCGCAGCATGAGACTCCCTATCTCCATCAACGATATGGGAGTCTCATTCTCGCACTCTGGAAAGATTAAAAGAAAAATGCACCGCCATCAAAGCGATGGGGAGTATAATCTCGATATTGAAAGAGTTTGAGCGGGGGCAGCAACTACCTCGCTCTATTCAGCCTATCGAGACAAGCTCTTGTGAAAGAACGTTCATGGTCTCAACGCCATCGGCGGTAATGAGGAATTGTTCTTCGATCATCAGGGCTCCTAGTCCGTTTGCGTAAAACGGCGCCTCCACGGCCAGCACCATGTTCGGTTTGATGGCCATGTCGTTGCCATGCGAGATGAAAGGCCATTCCTCGATCCCGAGCGCCGAGCCGACCGAGTGCCCGAAATGCCCGCGATAATATTCGCTGAAGCCATGACGACGCATGGTGGAGAGCATCGCTTCGTGAACCTGACCGAATGTGTTGCCGGGTTTCAGCAGGGCTGTTCCGGCTTGAAAGGTCTCCTGGAGCGCTTTGTAAATCTGCTCAGCAAGAGGAGCAGGCTTGCCATAGACGAAGGTGCGTGCGCCATCCGAAGAATAACCATTCACAAGCGTGCCGACATCGGCCTTGATGAGGTCGCCTTGCGCCAGTTGTGCGGCAGGGTTTTGAAGGTTCGGCCCGACCGAAATATAGGCCCAATGGCCGGACAGGCTCTGGCCGTTTGCTTTGGCAGCATTGGTCGCTCCGGTCAGCCAGGCATCGGAAAGCTCGGCGGCTGTGGAGCCCGACCGCGCCGCAGTCGCCATATTCTGCAACCCGCTTTCCGCATAACGGGCGGCATTGCGTAGATATTCAATCTCGCGGGGGCTCTTTATCAGGCGCAACCGCCTTACGATGCTGGAAGCATCGCGCCATTGGGCAAAAGGCAGAATTTCTTTCAACAGCACAAAATCAGCCACAGGCATGAATTCAAGGTCGACGCCGAGGCTGGCTTGAGCGAGGCCACGTTCGGCAATCATATCTGCAAGCAGTTGAAAGGCTGCTTTCTGGTCGAAGGTTTCCGGGCGGGGACCGATATTACCACTGTTGCGATAGGCAGCGTTGAGGTCTTCTATCGAGTGGGCGTCGCGAACCGCGACGGCGTCGATCCAGATTCGATGCGAGCGGAAGTCGATCTCATCAGCCGTTGCGCGTGCTGCTGTCAGCGCCTGATCGCTGACAATGGCGCCAGCACGTGTCGAGGCATCCGCTGGAACCAGCGCTATGGCCGAACCGGCGCGCCCCCACATTGTCGCCACGCCCGCAGCAATTCCGGTGGCATAGCGAAAGTTTTCCGGCTGAAAAAGCACCAGTGCATCCAGTCCTTCTGCAGTGAGCAGATCCTGTACGCGGTTCCGATCCATATAAGTCATGGCTGATCTCTTGAGGTTATGCTTTGTCAGTGCGCCTTATATCGGACGGCTTGTGCTGCAGTCCGGATGGTTTGTCCAATAGATTGACTCTTTATGGAATAAATTTCTAATAATTCTCGCTATCTCATGGTGCCACCGCTTACCGATGCTCTCGCGGTCGCGGTATAAGCGTTGCTAACGGAGAGCCTGATAGGGCGCTTTCCACGCAGGAGAATAATATGGGCGGCTTCAACATTCGTGATCGCAAATCTGGATTGGCTTACTGGAGCTTGAGCGCGGCATTGGCCGTGACGCTCGGTATCGGATCGTTCAGCCAGGCGTTGGCGCAGGAAAGCGACCCGGACGCGACAATCAATATCGGCTCGCTCTACGAACCGCAAAACCTCGACAATACCGCCGGTGCGGGGCAGGGCATCAACGAAGCCTTCAACGGCAATGTCTATGAGGCCCTGTTCCGGCTTGCTGATGACGGCAAGGTCGAGCCGGTCCTGTCGAAGGATTACAGCGTCAGCGACGACGGGCTGACATATACGTTCAAGCTGCAGCCGGGCGTGACTTTTCACTCTGGAGCGCCGTTGACTTCCAAGGACGTCAAATTCTCCATCGAGCGCGTTGCCGCGCCGGAATCGAAGAGCTCACGCAAAAGCAGCCTCAAGACTATTTCGGCCGTTGAGACTCCGGATGATGAAACCGTTATCGTCAAGCTGTCTTCGCGCTCAATCTCGCTGCCGTACAATCTAAGCTATGTATGGGTGGTGAACGACGAAGCGAAGGATCTGCAGTCGAAGGAAGACGGAACCGGACCTTACGAGCTGGAAGACTGGCGTCGTGGGTCGTCCCTGTCGATGAAGCGCTTCGATAAATATTGGGGCGCCAAGCCGAAAAACGGCGAGGTGGTCTTCCAGTATTTCACCGATGCAAGCGCGCTGAACAATGCTTTGCTGACCGGTTCGGTTGATATCATCACGTCGGTTCAAAGCCCGGATTCACTAGCCCAGTTCAAGGACAATCCCGATTTCACCGTCAGCGAAGGGCAGTCGACCACCAAGCTACTGCTGGCCTATAACGACCGTATTGCGCCATTCGACAATGTCAAAGTGCGCAAGGCGCTCGCCCGTGCAATCGACGACCAGAAGCTTTTGAAGGCTGTGTGGGGCGATTATGGCACGCTGATCGGCTCATTCGTACCGCCGACCGATCCGTGGTATGTCGATCTCACCAAAGTCGACGCCTATGATCCTGAAAGTGCCAAGGAACTTCTCAAGGAAGCTGGTTACCCGGATGGCTTCACCTTCACTATCGATACGCCGAATTACGATCCACACCCGATTGCCGCGCAGTTCATCCAGAGCGAGCTGGCCAAGGTCGGCGTAACCGTCAAGATCAACGTCATCACTGCCAATGAGTGGTACACGAAGGTCTATAAGGCACACGAATTCCAGGCCACCTTGCAGGAGCATGTGAACCATCGCGATATCGTGTTCTATGGCAATCCCGATTTCTATTGGGGTTATAACAATCCGAAGGTTGTCGAGCTCATCAAGGAAGCGGAAGCAAGTGCTACGACGGATGAACAGACGGCCAAGCTGACCGAGGCGAACAAGATCATTGCCGAAGATGCGGCCAGCAACTGGTTCTACCTCTATCCGCAGATCGTTGTTTCGAAAAAATCAGTGAGCGGCTACCCGATCAACGGCCTGAACTCCCAGTTTTCCGCCTATGACATTGTGAAAGCGGAATAATAACCGCCTGTCGATATCGAGAACATCAGCTCGACAGACTGCGCCGCCTGAATTAATTTCCGGCGGCGTTGTCGCATTTGCATGAGGGTCCGAGCGCTGCCCTGACATCGGAGAGGTAAACGCTATTTTCGCCTATATCATACGCCGTTCAGCCATATTGGTTCTGTCGGTTTTCATCGCATCGATCGTGTTGTTTCTGCTGTTGCGCCTTCTGCCGGGCGATCCCGCAAATGCGCTTGTTTCTGTCGGCGCGGATGCGGCGCAGATCGAGGCCGCGCGCAAGCAGGTCGGTTCGGACCTGCCTCTCTACGAGCAGTTTCTGCGTTTTATCGGTAGCCTCCTGCGCTTCGATCTTGGTAATTCCTTTGTGAGTGGAGCACCGGTTCTTGCCGAAATCGGCAAGCGGTTGATTGTGACCGTGCCCTTGACGCTGATGGCATTCGTCGTTGCGATCATGATCGCGGTGCCACTCGGCATTCTGTCGGTCGTGCGCCAGAACCGCTGGTATGGAACGGTGATATCCGTCATCTCCCAGCTCGGCATCGCCGTGCCGGTGTTCTGGATAGGCATTCTGCTGGTCTGGTTTTTTGCAGTTAAGCTGCGGTTGTTTCCTTCGGGTGGGTTCCCATCACGAGGATGGCAGTCGGCGCCGGCTGCTTTTCAATCGCTGGTATTGCCGGTCACAACCATTGCCATCGTCATGTCGGCATCGTTGATCCGTTATGTCCGTTCGGCCACGCAGGACGTGCTTGGCAGCGACTATCTTCGTACCGCACGGGCGCTTGGCGCGACATTCTCGCAGGCTCTTGTCCGTCACGGTATTCGCAACGGCGCGGTGCCGGTGATCTCGATCCTCGGTATCGAGCTTGCCTCGACTTTGCTTGGTGCTGTGGTGGTCGAACGTGTCTTCTCGTTGCCGGGTCTCGGTTCGATGCTTCTGCTCGGCATAGAGCAGCGCGACTATCCCAATGTTCAGGGTGTTCTGTTTGTATCGACGCTTCTGGTGCTGCTGGTCGGCTTTGCCGCAGATCTCCTGCAACGACTGATCGACCCGCGCTTGCGCCAGCGGTCTGCGGGAGGTCGTGCATGACGGAGCCTGCTGATATGACGCCTGCCGTCAGGGATGAAAAGCCGGCTTACCGACTGCCATGGCCCCTTATTGTGGGTGGATTGCTGCTGGGGTTGCATCTGGCTGTCGCTCTTCTCTCGCTGGTCTGGACACCTTACGGTGCCGGCGAAATGGTCGGTGGACGACTGGAGGCTCCGTCCTGGCTGCATTGGGCCGGTACGGATCGTCTGGGACGCGATTTGATGACACAAATCATGATCGGTTCGCGCATTGCGCTTATCGTCGGCTGTGGAGCCATCGCGCTCAGCGCAGTGATTGGCGTCACGCTGGGTGTGCTTGCGGCGTTTGCAACGCAGACGCTTGATGACGTGCTGGCGGCAACGCTCGATATTCTCATTGCCTTCCCAACCCTGTTGCTGGCCATGTTGATCGTGGCTTCCAGCGACGGTGCAAGCCTGACGACCGCCATCGTGGCCATCGGTATCGCCGGATCGGCCATCGTGGCACGTCTGACCCGCATCCTCGCAAAGCGGGTTCTGGCGATGGATTACATTACGGCATCGCGCATTTCCGGCACATCACGGCTCGGGTTGGTCCGCATCCATGTGCTGCCGAACATCTGGCCGACGCTGATTGTCAATTTTGCGCTTCAGTTCGGTCTGGCGGTGATCGCGGAAGCATCGCTTTCCTATCTTGGTCTTGGCGCTCCACCGCCCAATTCATCCTGGGGACGGCTTCTGCAGGAGGCGCAAGCGTCGGTTTATACGGCGCCGTTCGGTGCCATAGCACCCGGTCTGGCGCTTGTCTCATTGGTGATCGGGCTCAATCTGTTTGCCGACGGGCTGCGTGACGTGGCCGACCCAACACGGAGGAGACAACGTTGAGCATTTTGCTGAATGTGGAGAACCTCCAGATAGAAACGGCAGGCAGGTCTCTGGTTTCCGGCGTCTCGCTATCGGTTGGACAGGGTGAACGGGTCGGTCTGATCGGTGAATCCGGTTCAGGCAAGTCGTTGACGGCTCTTGCTATCATGGGACTGTTGCCGGACGGCATGCGGGCAAGCGGATCGATCACGCTCGACGGCCACCAAGTGATAGGGGCGCGAGACCGTGAGCTGGTGCCATTGCGCGGGCAGAGCATTGCAACGGTTTTTCAGGAACCGATGACGGCGCTCGACCCGCTGATGCGGATTGGCAAACAAGTCGGTTTGGTCGTCCGTCGCCGTGCGCTTCGGGATGGTCACCGAACCGGGAAAACTGAAGTCAGTGCTGAGGTCCACTCACTTCTGGAACGCGTATCCCTGCCAGACCCGGAGCGCATTGCCCGATCCTGGCCCCATGAAATATCGGGTGGTCAACGCCAGCGTGCGGCTATCGCAATGGCTCTCGCCTGTCGCCCCAAGCTTTTGATCGCGGACGAGCCGACGACGGCGCTCGATGTCACCACGCAGGCCGAGATTTTGAAGCTGCTGGAGCAACTGGTGCGGGACGGGGGAATGGGGCTTCTGTTCATCAGTCACGATTTGCCGGTGGTTGCGGCCGTCACCGAACGCGCGCTGGTCCTGCGACACGGAAAACTTATAGAAGAAGGGCCGGTTGCGGCGCTTTTCACCGATCCGCAGCAGCCCTATACGCAGGGGCTCGTGGCCGCTGCACGGGCGTTCGATGCCGCTCTGGAGGTTGCGCGATGACTTTGATGGACCTTTCGGGCGTTTCCTTTGCCTATGCCGGCGGTAAGACGGTTTTGCATGATGTCGATCTGAAACTTGAGACCGGAAGCAATCTGGGCATTGTCGGTGAGTCCGGTTCCGGCAAAACGACCATGTTGAAACTGCTGCTTGGACTGCAGCGCCCATCTTCGGGGAACGTTTCGTTTCGCGGCAAGCCTCTGGATATTGGCAATCGCGGTTTCATGCGAGATTTTCGCCGTTCGGTGCAGGCGGTGTTTCAAGATCCCTATTCATCGCTCGATCCGCGCCAGCGTGTCTTCGACATCATTGCCGAGCCGCTGCGATCTTTGAAAATCGAGACCGATATTGCGCAGGCAGTTGCGCAGGCGCTCGATTCCGTCGATTTGCCAGCGGATGCCGCCCGCCGCTATCCGCACGAGTTTTCAGGTGGCCAGCGCCAGCGTATAGCCATCGCTCGGGCAATTGTCTCTAAACCCGAGCTCGTCATCGCCGACGAGGTGGTCAGCGCGCTTGATCTGACGACGCGCGCCCGCATTATCGATCTCATGCGGTCTCTTTCAGAGCAAACCACTTTCGTGGTGGTGTCGCACGACATTGCGCTGGTCGCGCTGTTGTGCGAGCGGTTGATCGTTCTGGAAAAAGGCCGGATTGTGGAGCAGGGCAATACGCGGGATATTCTGGCCGATCCGCAGCATGCCTATACGAGAAAACTTCTCACCAGCTTGCCGAGAATGCCCCAACCGGCTTGAGGATGGAAGCATCATTATATCATCGCGATGCCGGCTCATTGATCTGCAAATGATGTGATATTTTAGGTACATCCGGACAACAAAGTTTCCGGCGCCGCCCTCTTGTTTCCAATGAAAGCGGGCGCGAGGTCCCTGCCGAAGCCAATGTTTTAAAACGATAAAAGATGAGTATTTGATACATGTTTGTTTTCTCTGCCTGGAATTCTTCTAAATCATTGTGATTGCGCGATATTTTCCGGACCTTTATGGCGTGAATGAGTGTCTGTTCGTCCGCAGATGCTGGAGCATATGTTTAGTTCGGAGCACGCGAACAAATGACTTCCCGGTTGTGGGATCTGGCAGAACTCTATGAAAGCGAGCAGATCAGTCTGCGGGCTTTTGTGCGTCGTATTGTCGGAAATACCGCCACGGCTGAAGATGTCGTTCAGCAAGCCTTCCTGAACCTGCTTTCCCGCTATGAAGATACGGCACAGGCGCCAGGTCCTGCTTATGTAAAGCGCACAGCGCGCAATCTCGCGCTCAATCACTTACGCGATGCCCGCCGCAGGGCGGATGTCGAAATCGAGGTCGATGAGCCCGAGCGCTTTGCCGATGCGAGACCATCGCCGGAAATGACGGTGCTTTATCGCAGCGAGCTTCATCGTCTTTTACAATCCGTTGCGCAGCTTCCGCCGCGTCGGCGCGAAGCCTTTGTTCTCAACCGGATCGAGGGGTTGAGTTATGACGAAGTTGCCGAGCGTATGGGAATTTCCCGAAATACGGTTATAACGCAGATCGTGTCAGCGCTGGCTGAACTCGACAGGCGGCTTTCAGAGTAATTATAAGCGGGAACATCAAGACGCCCATGAAGGAGTTTGAAACCGATCCGGTTTACATGAAGGCGCTGGAATGGTTTGTGCTGTTACAGGACAAAACCGTCAGCGCCGATGACCGGCGTGCGTTTTCAGCCTGGATTGCATCTGACCCTGCGCATCGAGTGGCCTATGAGCGTGCGCAGACGCTGTGGCAACGCTTCGATGCCGTGAAGCCTGAATATGACCGCTTCCGCCAATCGGGCCATAAATCGGACGGTCGTGTGGGCCGGCGCGGCGTTGTTCTGGGTGGCCTTACCGCTCTCGTTTTTCTGCCTGGCGCTTATCTCTTGTCGCGTCCCGGTCTGTTTGCGACTTATCAAACGGGTGTCGGTGAACGTCGCAGCTTTACGCTTGCCGATGGAAGCACTGTCGAGCTTGGCAGCTATTCGGCGCTTTCCCTCGATTTTTCGGGCAACGGGCGCAACCTTGTGCTCCATGAAGGGCAGGGGTTCTTTCAGGTCGCCTCCGATCCGTCGCGCCCCTTTGTGGTTAGCGCCAATGGCGGCACGATCACCGCGCTCGGGACTGCTTTTGACGTGAAACTGATCGATCGGGCGGTCACTGTTTCAGTGGTTGAGCATGCAGTTTCAGTGGCTTTTGGTCAAAGCGATCCGGTGCGCCTTGATGAGGGCTGGCAGATAACTTATAGCGGTGATGAAGCGGCTTTGCCGCAACGGGCCGACCAGCAGACGGTTGAAGCCTGGCGCAATGACAGGATTATCTTTGAGGACGTTCCGCTCAGCCGAGTACTGAGCGAGCTGGAACGCTATCGTCGCGGCAGGATTTTCCTCACCGACACAGAAATCGGCAATATGCCGGTTACGGCAATTTTTGATACGCGTGATGCCGAAGCGGCTCTTGCAACCATTGCCGAAACCTTGCCGGTCAGGGTCCTGAACGGTTCCGGCTGGGTGACCGTCGTTACACGGCGATAATAACTGGATTAAAAAAATCAAATTTTTTTAAGCTACCGATCATTAGATCGCGTTTCCGAGGTGTCTAATCCTCTGAGGGGCTGCGTGGCAGCCATGAAGTAACAGGAAAATCCTGCCAAAAGCAGGGGCATCAGACATCGGGGATTAAACTATGCGCGTCGATATGAAGAGCCGAACTCAGACTGGTCGTGGCCAAGGTTCTCAGGCTCTTCTTAAAACCGGGCTGTCAGCGCATCTGCTCGCGGCAAGTGCGCTGGTTGCGGTCGCGGCATTCGCGCCAAGTACGGTTTGGGCGCAAGCCGCTGCCAACAGCCAGGCGCAGCGCACGTCGTTTGATATTGCAGCACAGCCGTTGTCCAAAGCGCTGGTGCAATACTCAAACAAAACCGGCGTTCAGCTGTTCTTTGACGCAAATATTGTGCGCGGCAAGAACTCCGGCGGTGCACAAGGTTCGCTGACACGTTCGGAAGCACTAGGCCGGATTCTCTCCGGTTCTGGCCTCACATATAGTTTGCGCGGCAATACCGTCACGATATCGGCGCAGCAATCAGTCGATGCTGGCGCGGTTGCTCCTGATGGGTCTTTGCTCCTCGATACGATTACCGTTGAAGGCAATAGTGGCAGCGACACGTCGAGGAGCGTTGTCGTTGAAAGCTCTGGCGGAGCCACCAAGACCAATACGCCGCTTATCGAGGTGCCGCAGTCAGTATCTGTTGTCAGCCGCAAGCAGATCGAGATGCAGAATGCGCAAAGCGTCACGGAAATGCTGCGTTATGTCCCCGGCGTAAGCATTGAAACCTACGGTCCGGACCCAAAAGGCTATGACTGGATTTTCATGCGCGGTTTCAACGCGCAGTCGACCAGTTCCTATCAGAACGGCCTGCGTCAGCTCTCCAATTCCTACACCTTCTTCCGTACCGATCCGTACGAACTGGATTCCATCGAAGTGCTGCGTGGTCCTGTTTCGTCGCTTTACGGACAGAGCGATGCTGGCGGTCTGGTCAATCGCGTTACCAAGAAGCCGCAGGCTGAAGCTTCGCATGAAGCATCGGTCGAATATGGCAGTTTCAATCGCAAGCAGATTGGCGTCGACCTGACCGGGCCGGTCAATGAAGACAAGACACTGCTCTATCGTCTGGTCGGCGTGGTTCGCAAGGGCAACACGCAGTTCGAATATTCCAATGGCGACGAGGTCAAGGACGATCGCTACATGATCGCGCCTTCGCTCACCTGGGCACCCGATGCGGATACGTCGTTGACGGTTTCGGGCCAGTTGCTGCGCGACGATAGTGGCGGCAGCGTGCTGCCTGCGACGATCAGCAGCCTTTATCCGAATTACCCCAATATTCTGGTTGGTGATCCTGATTTCAACCGCAGCGTCCAGAAGCAGGGCAGCATCGGCTATGAGTTTGAACATCATATCAACGACACCTGGACGGTGAAGCAGAACCTTCGCTACGGACAGGTCAGCTTCCTGCTCGACAATGTGCTGGCGCTTGGGCTCGGGCCGACCGGGATCACGCGTCAGGCGCGTCGCTTCGATGAGAATATGAGCGGGCTGGTGGTCGACAATCAGGCCATTGCGGAATTTGAAACCGGCAACATCTCCCATCAGGCACTGTTCGGCCTTGATTACTCCTATTCGGATTCCGATGTGACGCAGTATCGTGATCCGGCCCCAACGCTGAACCCGTTCAATCCGTCTTATGGTATTCCGATTTCTGTTCCGACGACGGTAACGCAAAGCTATCGCCAGAAATACAATCAGACCGGGCTTTATGCGCAGGATCAGATCAAGTTCAACGACAACTGGATTGTCACTTTGGGCGGGCGCTATGACTGGCTGGACCTCAACAGCCATAATCGTCTCGATTCCAGTGATACAGATCAGAGCATTGGGAAATTCAGCGGTCGCGCGGGTATCACCTATGTGACGCCATGGGGCATCGCGCCCTATGTCAGCTATTCGGAATCCTTTGTGCCCAATCTCGGCGCGGATAACAGCGGCAACACTTTCGATCCGTCGGAAGGCCGTCAGTGGGAAGTCGGCGTAAAATATCAGCCAAAGGAAATCGACGCGCTGTTCACGCTGGCGTGGTTCGACATCGTGAAATCGAATGTCGTTTCCTACAGCTATATCGATGGGCCACAGGCGACGGGCGAGGTGCATTCGCGCGGGCTGGAACTCGAAGGCAAGGTCGATCTGAGCTATGGCTGGGATTTCGTCGGTTCCTACACCTATACCAAGGCGGAAATCACCGAAGATGCTGCGGCGTTTATCGGCAAGCAGGTGACGATGGTGCCGGAACACCAGGCTTCGGCATGGCTCAATTACACGTTCAACAGCGGCATGCTTGAAGGCCTCAGCCTTGGTAGCGGCGTGCGTTATGTGGGTGCAAGCTATGGCGACAAAGCCAATACGATCAAGGTCGATGGCCGAACACTCGTCGATGCCGGTGTGAGCTACAAGTACAAGGACATGACCTTCCAGGTGAATGCCACAAACCTGTTTGACAAGAAGTATTTCACCACCTGCGAGGATGCGTTCAGCTGCTACGAAGGCGATCGCCGCTCGGTCATAGGCCGTGTGAAGGTCAGTTTCTGAGGCGAGCGTTTTGCTGACACGTCGCCAGATAATGTTCGGTTCGGGCCTCGCGCTTTGCGCGGGGCTTTCTGGCTTTGGTTTCAGAGCCGCCGCCGCATCTCCTCCACGTGTGGTGGCGATCGACTGGGCAGCGGCAGAAGCCATGCTTTCATTCGGTATTGTTCCCGTAGGGCTTTCCGATACAGCGTTCTATCGTCAGCGCATGGCGGCACCGGTTTTACCGGAAACGGTCGTTGATGTCGGGCCGTTCTGGGAGATCAATCTTGAAGCCCTTGCAGCGCTGAAGCCCGATTTTGTGATCGCAACGGACTATAATCTCGTGATGACGCCGCGCATCGCGGATGTTGCGCGTGTCGAGCTGGTGCCGAGCATCACAACGCCGAATGTCGAACGATACCGGCTGGCGATCGAGATACTGAACCGCGTCGCGGACTTATGCGGTGTTTCGCCTTCCGTGCCGTCTTCTGTGGTTGAGGACGCGGAAAGCCGTTTTGCAAAGGCGCGCGAGACTGTCTCGAAGCATGATTATGCGGTGGGTATCATGCTGCCTGATATCGGCGGGCGTGAAATGACCATGTATGGCGAAGGCACGCTTCCCGATGCCGTGTTGCGAAAACTCGGACTTTCCAATGTCTGGGAAGGCCCGGTCAATGGAACCGGCATGGCGCGTGTCGGACTTGATCGGCTGATGGAAAGCGCTGATGCGGCGTTTCTCGTCGTGGATATTCCTTCGCAGCGGGTTCAGACCGAACGCTCCTTACAACAGAACACGATGTGGAAATTGCTCCGACCAGTGCGCGACGGGCGCGTGGCATGGCTCAATCAATTCCATCCTTTTGGCGGTGTACCTTCTGCGGCCCATCTGGCGGATCTCATCGCCTCGGCATTGGAGAACATGGCGTGAGCAGCGTTGAAGTAACCCACGGCCGCACGCGAGCTTCCCCGCTGCGCTGGGCAATGCTGGGTTTGTCGGTCGCATTTGTATTGTTGCTCATTGTTCAGGGCTTTTTCAGCATTGCTGCGCCTTCGGAATGGCTGCGCATCGTGGCAGCTCCCAATCTGGACGATCCACGCCATGTGATCGGTTATTACAGCTTTCTGCCGCGTCTTGCGGTTGGCCTGCTTGTGGGTGGTGCGCTCGGGCTTGGCGGCGCAGTGTTTCAAACCGTTCTGCGCAATCCGCTGGCTGAACCCGGACTTCTTGGTGTTGCCTCCGGCGCGCAGATTGCACTGGCTTTCACGCTGGTTTTCGCACCCGGCCTATGGATGGCGGGCAACGAAGCCATCGCGCTCATCGGTGCTGGACTGGCACTCAGCCTTTCGCTGTTTATCGCCTCTCGCGGACGGTTTTCATCGACAACTGTCGTGCTGGCCGGCTTGATGGTCGGGCTTTATTGCAATGCAATCTTCAGCCTGCTCGTACTCTTCAATCATGATTACCTCATCAACCTGCTGACCTGGCAGGCAGGTTCCCTGCAGCAAGGTGGCTGGGAAGTCTGCCTTTATCTTCTCCCGCGTCTCCTGCCGCTTGCAGCGCTTATCTTCATCCTGCAACGGCCGCTCAATCTTCTTTCGCTTGGCGATAATCAGGCAAAGGGACTCGGTATTTCGCCAGCAATGATGCGGCTGGTTCTGCTTGCTGCCGCAGCGGCGATGGCTGCGGTTATCACCAGCAGTCTTGGACTGATTGGTATGATCGGACTTGCCGCACCAAATCTTGCACGCACTTTTGCGCCCGGACAGGATGGGCGCAGGCTCTTATGGTCGGCCTTGCTTGGTGCGTTGCTGCTGGTCGGTATCGATCAGCTGCTGCGGGCCATAGCGCCTTTCGTCGGCAACATTCCCGCGGGTGCCGCTGCAGGCCTTTTCACAGGACCAATTCTTGTCATTCTGGCAAGCCGCGTTCGTCTGCCTGCTGTGCCTTCAACGCAGGCAATCACCCCGGCGAGAGAGCAGATCAAGAAACCGCTGCACCTGCTTTTAGCGCTTTCATGCGCTCTTGCCCTTTGCATGATCATATCGGCGCTGGTGTCGAAAACACCTGAAGGCTGGAGCCTTGGCGCACCAGAGGCCGTAACATGGTGGCGTGTGCCACGTATTTTTACGGCGGCCGGCGCAGGCATATGTCTTGCGGTTGCGGGCCTTGTTCTACAGGGTACGCTCCGAAACCCGATGGCCAGTCCCGACTTGCTTGGCATTGGTTATGGCGCGGGCTTCGGGCTTGCAATCGCAGTGCTCTTCATTGGCGATGCGGGTGGCTTTTCCAAGCTTGTTGTGGCCTCCATTGGCGCTTTGGTGGTGCTCAGCGCCATTGCCGGGATCGGCTGGCGTATGGCGTTCCAGCCAGAGCGTGTTCTTCTTGTCGGCGTAGGCTTGGGAAGCATGTTCCACGCGCTGATGATCCTGCTTCTTGCCAGCGGCAATCCGCGTGTGGCTGGCCTCCTGAACTGGTTTTCCGGTTCAATGGGCAATATCGGCTGGAATGACGCGGCTTTGGTTTGCATCTGCGCGATTATCGTTCTGCTTGCGGCTCTTCTTTTCAGGCGCCCACTCGACCTCTTTCCGTTGGGCGATGTGACAGCGCGCGCTGTTGGCCTCAAAGTCTCGTCAAGCCGCGCGATCCTTCTTGCTCTTGCAGGTGTTGGAACAACAGCGGCAACGATCACCATTGGGCCTGTCAGTTTCATCGGTCTTATGGTGCCGCATTTTGCTGCCCTGCTCGGGTTCAGAAGCGTGACGATGCGCCTGCTCGCCAGCGCTCTGCTCGGCGCATTGCTGCTCGTTTTTGCGGATTGGCTTGGGCGCAATCTCGCTTATCCGTGGCCCATGTCTGCCGGGTTGCTCGCATCCCTCATCGGGGGCGGCTTTTTTCTTAGGTTACTTTCCAAACCAAATTAGCCAAATCAAACTAGCCAAGTAAAACTAGCCAAGTAAAATTGGATCGACCTTTAGTCTGAAAACCATTCCGGCTTTCAATCATTCCAGGCAGATTGAAGAAGTGGGTGACACTATTCGCTTTTCGCGTAAGTTCGACTGACTTCTATTGGATTTCTAGAACTCGCATTCATCGGCAAAAAATCCGTGACGAGATAATCCATCGGAGGGGCTTGACTGACAAGGACCCGATACAGAAAACCTAAACCATAAAAAGATGCATGCCTTCTGAGAAACGGGAGAAATAAACTTTGGCAGTCGGTCGTCAATCCATGCCGCCGCTCAACGCGCTGGTAGTTTTCGACAGTGCGGCTCGGCTCGGGAGTTTCTCTCGCGCAGGTTTGGAGCTCGGCCTCACCCAAAGCGCCGTCAGTCGGCAGATTGGCAAGCTGGAAGCCTTCATAGGCTCGAAACTGTTCAATCGTCTGCCTGTCGGCGTGCAGTTGACTGCTATCGGGGAGAGCTATGCCTCGGAGGTAAGCCGACTTCTGGGCGATCTGAGCGCTGTCACAGACGGCTTGCGGGCATGGATTGGGCCGCGACAAATCACGATCGCCTGTTCACGCGGGATTGCCGACCAGTGGTTCCTATCGCGAATAGGCAGGCTGAAGGCGGAAATTCCCGGAATCGAAATCCGGTTGCGTGTAACGGATGACGTGGCACATCTGCGCCTGGACGAGTTTGATCTTGCGCTATTCTATCGCAAGGAGCGGCCTATCGGGGTCAATCTGACCGTGCTGGGCCGGGAGGAAGTCGTACCCGTCTCAGCGCCAGGCGTGCCCGGCATCATGGAACAGGAGGCACCGGTTCTGCTCGCCATCGAAGATACAATGCGCGAGTGGCAGGGTTGGCCGGAATGGTGGCATGATGCCAGACTTTCTCGTCCAGCCGGTGCACTGGAATGGCGGCTCGGTGACTATGGTCTTTGTGTTGCCGCCGCAACGCAGGGCATCGGTATCACGCTTGGCTGGACTTGGCTTATCAAGGAGCAGCTTGCGAGCGGAACATTGGTCCCGGCGCACAGCCACATGATGCGGTCGGACGCCTATTTCTATCTCATGCGACCAGCTGATCGTCACCAGCGCAAAATCGTGCGGGAAGTGTCCGACTGGCTGATAGCAAGCAATGGAACAGATCCAATCACATAAAGATGATCGGATCTGTTAAACATATCATTCCTGCGGAAGAGCGACGCGGCGACGCGCAACCATGCGGAAACGGATGTATCCGATAACGGTGATTATCAGCCAGGCAACCTGTGAGATGAAGGAGCCGAGGTTGAAATTCCAGGCAAGCGAATAGATCAGCGCGACCCCGCCCAAAACATTCAGCAACGGAATGACCGGATCATCGACGGAAAAAATACGCAATTGAATCAGCGCATAGCCCAGAAGGTAAAAGAACGCGCCCACCAAGCCGATCACATCCGGCAAACCCATTTTCGATCTCCAGGATCATCAAAATCTGAAAAAGCGGGGATTGCTTTCCTGAACGAAAAGCACCCCTGCCATCACTGTTGAACGCTCCTTTATTCCTGTTCGCGCAAATGCCAAGACACACATTTCGCATGGGGGTATGCACAAAAGTCATACCCAGAAATTCGACATCAACCCTTGAAAATAAGGGGTCCGGTGAGCTACCCCACCCGCAAAAGCCAATAAGCTATGACTTAAACACAGGGGTACAGAATGCCTGAGCAAAAAAGCCAGTTTCAATTGACACGCCGCTCTTTCATGTCGGGCGCAGCCGGCTTTGGCCTTGTTGCGGCAAGTGGCATGAGTGGCCTTATCAATTCTGCAATGGCCGCAGAAGGTGATGGCACACCAAAGAAAGGCGGAGTGCTCAAGCTCGGCATTGGAGGCGGCTCTACCACAGACAATTTCGATCCGCGCCTGCTGAAGGATTGGGTTCCGGTCAATCAGGCTTACATGCTGATGAACGGCCTTGTCGAAATCGACGCCAACAACAAGGCTGTGCCTGAGCTGTTTGAAAGCTGGGAACCGTCTGCCGACGCCAAGGAATGGACCTTCAAGGTTCGTCAGGGCGTGACCTTCCACAATGGCAAGACGCTCGACGCTGACGATATCATCTATTCGATCAACCTGCATCGCGGCGAAACCACATCCGGTGCTCGTTCGCTCGCTTCGGAATTTACCGATGTCGTCAAGGTTGATGCCGCTACAGTCAAGATTGCGCTGACGAGCGGCAACGCCGATCTGCCTTACATCCTGTCCGATTATCACTTCCTCGTGGTTCCCAAGGACTGGACCGATTTCAACAAGCCGGTCGGCACCGGTCCTTTTGTCTTCGAGCGTTTCCAGCCGGGCGTGCGTTCGCGTTTCACGCGTAATGAAAGCTACTGGAAGCCCAATACGGCCTGGGTCGATGCAGTTGAAGTCATCGTCATCAATGATGTGTCGGCCCGTACCAACGCCATGATGTCCGGTCAGGTTCACGCTATCAACCAGCTTGATTTCAAGACGGTCGATCTGCTCAAGCGCAATCCGAACCTCAACATCGTCCAGTCGTCTGGCGGCCAGCATTTCTCCTTCCTGATGGACTGCACGCAGGCGCCGTTCACCGACAACAATGTTCGCCTTGCCGTCAAGCACGCCATCGACCGGGAGCAACTGCTCAAGACAGCCTTGCGCGGCTACGGACGCTTGGGTAACGACAATCCGATCCCGAGCACCGACCCGTTCTTCGACGCTGCACTGCCGCAGCGTGCCTATGATCCGGAAAAGGCAAAGTTCTATCTGAAGCAGGCTGGCATGGATTCACTGAAAATCCAGCTTTCGGCTTCTGACGCAGCCTTCACTGGCGCCGTCGATGCAGCCGCGATCTTCCGCACTGCTGCAGCCAAGTCAGGGATAGAGATCGATATCAAGCGTGAGCCGGCCGACGGATATTGGGACAATGTCTGGATGAAGGCACCGTTCTGCATGTCTTATCGTGGTGGTCGCCCGACTGCTGATCAGGCCCTGTCGGTCGCTTATGCATCCAACGCTTCGCAAAACGATACACATTGGAAGAGCGCTGACTTTGACGCCAAATTGCTCGAAGCCCGTGCAATGCTCGATCAGGCCAAGCGCAAGGAAATCTATGCCGAGCTGCAGGCCATGATCAGCAATGATGGCGGCGCGCTTATCCCAATGTTCGGCGACTATCTCGACGCCACCTCCAAGAAGCTCAAGGGCGTCACCACGCATCCGATGTTCAATCTGATGGGTGCGCGCCTTGCCGAAAAAGTCTGGCTGGAAGCATAATGTTCGTTCTAATTCTCAAGCGTGTGGGGCTCGGGCTCCTCACGCTGTTCCTCGTGTCGGCGTTGATTTTCGCCGGCACGCAGATCCTGCCGGGTGATGTGGCGTCCGCCATTCTCGGTCAGAATGCCACGCCGGAAGCGCTTGCCACGCTGCGCGAAAGCCTCGGTCTCAATCAACCGGTCCTCGCACGCTATTTCGCGTGGCTTGCAGGTTTCGTGACCGGTGATCTTGGCACCTCGCTTGCCAATCAGCAGCCGGTTGCAGAACTGCTTTGGCCACGTTTCTGGAATACGATGGCACTGGCAGCCTTTGCCGCGGTCGTCAGCGTTCCAATCGCCATCCTTCTCGGCCTTGTCACCGCGGTCAAACGCGGCGGTATTTTCGACCGTGTTATCAACATTGTGGCGCTGGCTTTCGTTTCTCTGCCCGAATATTTCCTCGGCCTGTTGCTGATCCTGTTCCTGTCGATCCGCTTCAACCTGCTGCCAAGCCTCGCCGACACCTATGAAGGCATGACCTTCCTCGAATGGATTCAGGCCACGGCCCTGCCCGCACTGACGCTGGTTCTCGTGACGGTCGCGCAGATGATGCGCATGACCCGCACGGCCGTTTTGTCGGTGATGGATCAGGCCTATGTCGAAACGGCATATCTCAAAGGACTTCGCACCAAGCGCGTTGTGACCAAGCACGCGTTGCCCAATGCGGCGGCGCCTATCGTCAATGTGGTGGCGTTCAACATCGCATACCTCATCACCGGTGTGGTGCTTGTCGAAGCTGTTTTCAACTATAACGGCCTTGGCCGCTTCATGGTTGACGCCGTTTCCAAGCGTGACCTTCCGCTCGTGCAGGCTGCGGCCCTCGTCTTTGGCGCGGCCTATGTCATTCTCAATATCATCGCCGATGTCGCTGCCATCGCGCTCAATCCGCGTCTGAGGCACCCCCGATGAAAAAGTCTATTCCCCTGACGGCGTGGGTCGGTCTTGCGATCGTCACGCTCTGCCTCCTGATGTTTCTGTTCGGCCCGCTAATCGCGCCTTATGGTCAGGAAGAAATCGTTGGTGCACCGTTTGATCCGCCATCGGCACAGTTCTGGTTCGGTCTCGATCAGAATGGTCGCGACATGCTCTCGCGCTTGCTCTTCGGTGCGCAGATGTCGATCGGCGTCTCGCTCGCAGCGTCGCTCCTGTCGTTCAGCGTTGGAGTACCGCTCGGCTTCCTTGCAGCCATCTTCGGCGGCTGGGTCGATACGATCCTTTCGCGCATCGTCGATACCGTCATGTGCATTCCCGTGCTCATTTCGGCGCTCGTCATCCTGCAGGCGCTCGGCTCGTCACTGCCGGTTCTGATCATCACCATCGCATTGCTTGATTCCACCCGCGTGTTCCGCTTAGCACGCATCGTGGCGCAGGGCGTCAATGTGCTGGAATATGCTGAAACCGCCCGTCTTCGTGGCGAAGGTCTCGGCTGGCTGATCTGGCGTGAAATCCTGCCGAATACGCTGCCGCCGCTGATTGCGGAATTCGGCCTGCGTTTTTGCTTCACCTTCCTTTTCGTGGCCGGTCTGTCGTTCCTTGGCCTTGGCATTCAGCCGCCATTCGCGGACTGGGGCGGCATGGTGAAGGACAACCAGCAGGCTATTCTCTACGGCCTCTACGCACCGCTTTTTCCGGCGGCTGCAATCGCCATCCTCACCGTTGGCGTCAACCTCGTCGTTGACTGGCTTTTGGCCGGACGCACGACCACGCAGGGAGCTGATCGATGAGCAAGGATATCGTTCTTTCAATCTCCGACCTCGTCGTCAAAGCACCCAATGACGCAACGCTTGTCGATCATGTCGATGTGACGCTGAAGCGTGGCGAAGTGCTTGGCCTTATTGGCGAGTCCGGCGCAGGCAAATCCACCATTGGCCTTGCCGCGATGGGCTATGGCCGTGGCGGCTGCAGGATCGCTGAAGGCACAGTTGTCGTTGACGATATTTCGCTGATGGATGGCACCCGCGAGACCCGTGAAAAGGCGCGCGGCGCACGCATCGCCTATGTGGCACAAAGTGCGGCGGCGTCGTTTAATCCGGCGCACCGCATTGGCGATCAGATCATGGAAGGCCCGCTCTATCATGGCCTGATGACCAAGGCAGAAGCCAAGGCATGGATGCTGGAACTGCTGCATACATTGCAGCTTCCGGATGCCGACACTTTTGGTGATCGCTATCCGCATCAGGTTTCCGGTGGTCAGTTGCAGCGTGCCATGGTCGCCATGGCCATGTCCTGCCGCCCGGATATTCTGGTGCTGGACGAGCCGACAACCGCGCTGGACGTCACGACCCAGATCGAAGTGCTGGCACTCCTGCGCAGCCTGATCCAGCGTTACAACACTGCCGCTCTTTACATCACGCATGACCTTGCAGTCGTGGCCCAAATTGCCGACCGCATCATGGTTCTGCGTCACGGCAAAATGGTCGAGCTTGGTTCTGCAGAAGAAATTCTCGAAGCGCCAAAGCAGGACTATACCCAGCGTCTGGTGTCTGAGCGTGAATCGAGCATTTCGGGCGAACAGGCCGAACACAAGACCGGCGAAATCCTGCTCGAAGTGAAAAACGCAACCGCCTATTACGGCAAGAAGCTCGTCCTGACCGATGTGGGTTGCTACATCCGTCGCAGCGAAACGCTTGCGGTCGTGGGTGAATCCGGTTCCGGAAAATCAACGCTTGCGCGCATTATTGCAGGCCTGCCGCCACACTCAAGCGGTATCATCACGCTTGCCGGGCAGCGGCTGGAAGCGAACTACAAAAAGCGCTCGCGCGAAGAACTGCGCCGCATTCAGCTGGTTTACCAGCTTCCGGACGTGGCATTGAACCCACGCCAGACCGTTGGTGAGATCATCGGTCGTCCGATGAAGTTCTATTTCGGCATGAATGAGGACCAGCGCGAGATCGAGGTCCAGCGTCTGCTTGAACTGATCGGCCTGCCTGCCGACTTTGCGAACCGCCTTCCGGGCGCACTTTCAGGCGGACAGAAACAACGCGTGTGTATCGCCCGCGCGCTGGCAGCAAAGCCTGATCTTATCATCTGCGATGAAGTCACCTCGGCGCTTGACCCGCTCGTGGCTGAGGAAATTCTCAGACTTCTGCGCAAGTTGCAGGACGAATTGCACGTGTCATATCTCTTCATCACCCACGACCTTGGCGTCGTCCGTCGGCTCGCCGACCGCACCATGGTGATGCAGAAGGGCAAGGTGGTCGAAACCGGCACCACGAAGGCAATCTTCGAACCGCCTTACGAGCCCTATACGGAGCAGCTCATCACATCCGTTCCGGAGCTGCGCCGCGACTGGCTGGACGACATACTCAAGGCTCGCGCCGCCAGCTAAACTACCGATGCGGCGCTAATGCCGCACCGGCTCCTCTTTATTGAAATTGGAACCGATCATGACCGTCAATATCACCGAGCACCTGTGGATCACTCTGAAAGATGGCACCCGTCTTGGCGCGCGCCTGTGGCTGCCTGAAGGCGCTGAGGCAAATCCCGTTCCTGCCGTGCTCGAATATATTCCATACCGCAAGCGTGATGGCACCCGTGGCCGCGATGAGCCAATGCATGGCTATTTCGCACAGAACGGCTATGCCGCGATCCGTGTCGACATGCGTGGTACGGGCGAATCCGATGGACATATGGCTGACGAATACATCCAGCAGGAACAGGATGACGCGCTGGAAGTCATCGCCTGGATCGCTGAGCAACCATGGTGCAGCGGCAATGTCGGCATGATGGGCAAGAGCTGGGGGGGCTTCAACGGCCTTCAGGTCGCAGCCTGCCGTCCACCAGCATTGAAGGCGATCATCACCGCCTATTCGACCGACGACCGTTTCCGCGACGACATCCACTACATGGGCGGCCTGCTGCTCAATGATAATCTCTGGTGGGGCACCATCATGCTCGCCTATCAGTCGCGTCCGCTCGATCCGGCGATTGTGGGTGCCGGTTGGCGCGATGCATGGATTGAACGTCTGGAACGCCTGCCATTCTTCCCGGCGCTCTGGCTTGAACACCAGCATTACGATGAATACTGGAAGCATGGCTCGGTCTGCGAAGACTGGTCAGCAATCCAGTGCCCGGTTCTCGCCATTGGCGCATGGGCCGACAGTTACACCAATGCTGTTCCGCGCCTGCTCGAAAACCTGCAGGTTCCTGCGCGCGGCATTATCGGCCCTTGGGGTCACGTCTATCCGCAGGACGGCCTGCCGGGTCCGGCAATCGGCTTCCTGCAGGAAGCAGTGCGCTGGTGGGACCAGTGGCTCAAGGGCAAAGGCACCGGCATCATGGACGAGCCGAAGCTGCGCGCCTATGTCTGCGACACCATCGAGCCGACTGGCTCCCGCTACTTCACCAATGGACGCTGGGTTGGCGAACAGAACTGGCCGTCGACGGAAATCACGCCTAAGTCCTTCGCGCTTGGTGCAGATTTCACGCTGGGCAAGGCCGATGCCGCCAAGGCTGTGCTTTCGATTTCCTCGCCAAACAGCCACGGTAAGGCTGGCGGCGAATGGATGGCGACGGGTTGCCCCGGCGAGCATCCGACCGATCAACGTCTTGACGATGGCGGATCGCTCAACTTCGACACACCCGTCCTGACCGAAGATCTTGAAATTCTGGGTGCGCCGGTTGCCCGCCTGACATTCACCGTTGATCAACCGGTTGCACAGGTTTCGCTGCGTCTGAGCGACGTTCTGCCGGATGGCCGCATCACTCGCGTCAGCTATCAGGTCTTCAACCTCAACCACATCAACGGCCATGACAAGCCGGAAATGCTGGTGCCGGGCAAGACCTATGAAATCGCGATCAAGCTCAACGATAGTGGCTACAGCTTCAAGAAGGGCCATCGTATCCGTCTTTCGGTTGCAACGGGTTACTGGCCGATGGTCTGGCCATCGCCAAAGCGCGTGATGCTGACGCTCGACACCGCCACATCGGTTCTCGATCTGCCCGTGCGCCTGCCGTCTGCTGATGATGCGAAGGTTTCCTTTCAGAAGCCAGCGCATGGCCCGGCAACACCGATGACCCAGCTTGATCCGGGCAGCGTGCGCCGCTGGACCGAACAGGATCACGTCACCGGCGAAACGCTCTACGTGACGGAAGGCATCGGCGGTCTGTTCGGCGAAGGCATCTTGCGCTTTGACGATCTCGGCACGCAATTGAGCCACAGCCTCAAGCGCGAGCTGCGCGTCAATGACAATGACCCGCTATCGGCATCCTATGTGCTGACACAGGCCTATCAGATGGGTCGTGAAGGCTGGATGATCGACATCGAAAGCACCACGAAGATGCATTCAGATGCTGAGAGTTTCTACATTTCCGGCGTACTGACGGCGAAGGAAAATGGCGGGACAGTCAAAATCCGCGAATGGAACCAGACTATTCCGCGCGACCATCTTTAAATGGTCACCACCAGCGTCAGTCCATTTTATTGGATTGACGCTGGTGGTGAAACATATGCCGGACGGCATAATGTCAGTTCAATTCAGCTGAACAAAACGTCGTCGGACGTCAACTCGCTCAGCAAGACACCTTCAATTACAATCCCATTCGTTGCGCCATCGATGCTGACGAAAACACCGTCTGGTGTATCAACTGACGCCGCGACGAAGCTGGCGAAATCAGTTATGACCTCAGTATCCCGGAACAAAAGCACATCGCCACCTTGGACATCAAAGTCGGTGACGTGATCAATATCGTTGGATTGCAGTGATGCATTGTCCCAAATGAATGTATCGGCTTCAGTTCCACCGCTGAGAGTGTCTGCACCGGTTCCGCCCAATAACCGGTCAGAGCTTGCGCCACCATACAGTTTATCATCGCCCTCGCCACCGAGAAGGCTGTCCAGCCCAAACGCACCATGGATCACGTCGTTGCCCCCACGACCATTATAGGTATCGTTCCCACTCAAACCTTCACGATAACTCTCGATGCTGACGATGCGGTCGTCGCCGTTTCCGCCGAATACCTGAGCACCCTGATAGGCGGAGATGACACTGATGTTGAACACCTCGGTCGAGTTATAGTCGGCGGCGTCGAACTTGAAACCGGCTGCCACATCGTCGAAAGTGACGGCCAATGTATCAATACCGTCGCCTCCATCAATGGTGCCAAGTCCTCCATCCGAATAGATCGAAAACGTGTCGTTTCCGGCACCGCCGTGCATTTCAAACCAATAGCCACTATAGCCGCTGTCTATTGATCCTGCGGTGAAGTAGTCGTTTCCGTCGCCTCCAAACAAGATATCGCCGTCCGTGCCCGTGTTCTGTAAATAGTCGTCGCCTGCTCCACCCAGTAATATGTCGGTTCCAGCTCCGCCGTAGAGACGGTCATTGCCATCTCCTCCATTCAGCGTGTCGTTACCTTCGTCGCCCATCAGGGTATCGTTTCCCCTGCCGCCGCTGAGCTTATCGTTGCCATCATTACCGGACAGCGTGTCATTGCCATTACCGCCGTCGATCACATCATCACCGCTGCCGCCCTTGATCTGGTCGTCACCATCCCCGCCCAGTAGATTGTCGTGGCCCGCTCCACCGGTTATCTGGTCGTTGCCAGTACCGCCTCGCACATAATCATTGCCCGCGCCTGCATGTATGTTGGCAAACTGGAAGCCCGTAGCGTCGATAGTATCATTGCCCGCGCCGGTCTTGAGGTTGAGGCGTTCCAGATCGGTGAAGTAGAGGTGATCAAAGCTTGAGCTGCCATCTCCCCAATAGGCATGCCCCTGCATTGCGTTAAACGCAACTGAGTCTGAACGATTGGATAAATCGGTAACGAGCGTATCAACCCCTTCACCACCTCTTGCCGCACCGCCCGAAAAATTGAATATGAGGCGGTCGTTGCCGCTGGCGCCGTTTAATTCATCGAACTCCGGCACATTGCGCCATGATGCTGTCAGGATGTCATCGCCCGCACCGCCGTCGATGATATCGCTACCAAGGCCTCCGTCGACGATGTCATTTCCCGCAAGGGCCCAGATGCGGTCATTCTCTTCCGTGCCAACTATAGTATCGGCATCATTGGTTCCTACGATCTTCGGCATCGCATGTCCTCCTACTGAAGATAGCAGAAGTATGGGCGAATATTTCATCATAGTTAAATAAGATAATATTACATTCAAAACTATTTTGATTATCAAAGTAATTTAATGATAGATATTATGGTATGTGGAAGGTAATTGTAAATTATAAATCGACTTGGTTGTGAGCCGATATTCTCATCGAAGCGAAGTGCGATTTCAAACGGGAGCTTCGATTATTTTCATCCAGACGGATGCTTCCTCGACCGTAACTGACCGGTGTATGGACGGTACGATTAGGCTTCGTACTCAGTCCCTATTGCAATAGCAGTGCGCGCTTGCTTAATTGAAAAAATGGCGTTTACCCTGCGGCAGTTACAATATTTCATCGCTGTGGCCGAACAGGGGTCTGTGACCCGTGCGGCGCAGAAATTATCCATTTCCCAATCGTCCGTTACAGAAGCCGTCAAAGAACTTGAGACGGACCTGAATGTAGAGCTTTTCGAACGGCACCCTCGCGGCCTTACCGTTACACATAACGGTCATCAGTTTTTGCGCCACGCAACGAAAATTCTGGCAGACGTATCGGATGCCCGCCGCTCCTTCACGGACAATCGCATTCAGGAAAAAGGTAAACTCAATCTCGGCGTCACCTCGCTCGTCGCGGGTTATGTGCTGTCGGACCTGCTTGCCCGCTATCGCCGGGCTTTTCCCGGCGTTGAAATCAGCGCCATCGAGGATAATGGTTCCTATCTTGAACATCTCCTGGTCGGTGGTGAACTGGACGTGGCAGTGATGGTTATCTCCAATCTCCGGGACCGTATGGCACTTCACGCGGAAATTCTCGAAACCTCGCCCTATCGATTGTGGTTGCCGCTCGGCCATCCGCTGGTCCCGACGGACAGCATTTCGGTAAGCGATATCGCGAAGGAACCTCTGATCATGCTGACGGTTGATGAAATCGAGGAAAATACCGGCAAGCTTCTGGCCGCCCTCGGCGCCCGTCCGCATGTGGCTTTCCGCACGCGTTCAGTGGAAGCTGTGCGCAGTTTGGTAGCCACCGGTGCAGGCATCGCGCTCCTTCCCGATCTCGTCTATCGCCCATGGTCGCTGGAAGGTGATCGGATCGAAAGCCGCGATGTTTCGGGGTCGCTGCCCGTCGTGCAGATCGGCATGGCTTGGCGCAAGGGATCGAGCCTGCCCCAATCCGCGCGTGACTTCATCGGTATTGCCGAAGCGGCCCGTTCCGGCAGGCTGCGTTAGTCTTCGATATCGGAAAAACCGATATCAGCTTTTCGATAAATGAATTTGCGAAAGGCAAGGTTTCAGCACACGATCCGCTCCGGGAACAAAATCACTGAATGTGAAAAAACGGGAGTGGTCGATGAAAAAGATTCTGCAATCCTGTACCGCTTTGATGGCTGTCGCAAGCTTTGCGACGCAGGCCATTGCCGCCGAACCGCTGAAAGCGATTGGCGAAGGTGAAGGCGCGCTGAGCATCGTAGCCTGGGCGGGCTATATTGAACGCGGCGAGACCGACAAGAACTACGACTGGGTTACGGATTTCGAGAAGGAAACCGGCTGCAAGGTCAGCGTGAAGACCGCCGCTACTTCCGATGAAATGGTCGCGCTGATGAATGAAGGCGGCTTCGATCTCGTCACCGCTTCCGGTGATGCCTCGCTCCGCCTTGTGGCTGGCAAGCGTGTTCAGCCGATCAATACCGACCTTATCCCAAGCTGGAAGACCGTAGACGAACGGCTGCAAAATGCGCCGTGGTTCACCGTCAAGGACGTGCATTACGGTGTGCCCTATCTCTGGGGGCCGAATGTGCTGATGTACAACACCGATGTTTTCAAGGACGAAGCGCCGAAGAGCTGGAACGTGGTGTTCGAAGAACAGAACTTGCCGGATGGCAAGTCCAACAAGGGCCGCGTGCAGGCCTATGACGGGCCGATCTATATCGCTGACGCTGCCCTTTATCTCATGAAGCACAAGCCGGAACTCGGTATCAAGAATCCGTACGAACTCAATGAAGACCAGTATAAGGCAGCACTTGATCTCTTGCGTGGACAGCGCAAGCTCGTCAGCCGTTATTGGCATGATGCCATGATCCAGATTGACGATTTCAAGAATGAAGGTGTCGTGGCTTCCGGCTCATGGCCGTTCCAGGTCAATCTTCTGAAATCGGAAAACGCAAAGATTGGCTCGACTTTCCCGGAGGAAGGTGCGACCGGCTGGGCCGACACCACCATGCTGCATGTGGATAGCGAGCACCCCAATTGTGCCTATAAGTGGTTCGAGCATTCGCTAGAACCGAAAGTTCAGGGCGATGCCGCAGCCTGGTTCGGTGCCGTACCGTCGGTTCCGGCAGCCTGCAAGGGTAATGCACTCCTGACCGATGAAGGTTGCGCGACCAATGGCTTCGATAATTTCGCCAAGATCAGCTTCTGGCGCACGCCGACAGCCAAATGCGAAAGCCAGGGCGAATGCGTGCCCTATCATCGCTGGGTATCGGATTATATCGGCGTCATTGGCGGTCGCTGACATCGACTATCATAAGCTCGAAGATCGCCCTTCCTTCTGTTGAAGGAAGGGAACGGAAAGACGTGCCCGCCCGCCAACAGAGGCTGGCGCTCCATGATGGATAGAACCATGACAGCAGCAGTTCGTTTCGAAAATGTGAGCCGTTACTTCGGCGAAGTCCGTGCCGTCGATCATGTCAATTTGACCATCGCGTCCGGTGAATTCTTTGCCATGCTGGGCCCTTCCGGTTCTGGCAAGACAACCTGTCTGCGGCTGATTGCAGGCTTCGAGCAGCCGACTGACGGCAAGATTGAGATCTTCGGCGAAAGTGCTGGCGGCGTTCCGCCCTATCGACGGAACGTCAACACGGTTTTTCAGGATTACGCGCTGTTTCCGCATCTCAGCATTCTGGACAATGTGGCCTATGGGTTGATGGTACGGGGCGCCGGAAAGACCGAACGACACCGTGCCGCCGAGGACATGCTGGAACTGGTCAAGCTGCCCGGTTATGGCGCACGCAAGCCGAACCAGCTTTCCGGCGGACAGCGACAGCGCGTCGCGCTGGCTCGCGCCCTCGTCAATAAGCCCAAAGTGCTGCTTCTCGATGAACCGCTTGGTGCCCTCGACCTCAAACTGCGCGAGCAGATGCAGGAAGAGCTGAAGAGCCTGCAAAAGGCGCTCGGCATCACCTTTGTCTTCGTAACCCATGATCAGGGCGAAGCGCTGTCCATGGCGGACCGTATCGCTGTCTTCAACAATGGTCGTATCGTTCAGGCCGGAACGCCGCAGGAAATATATAACCGCCCGCAAACCCGGTTTGTTGCCGATTTTGTCGGCTCTTCCAATGTGGTCGCGCCGGAGGTTATGGCTGCATTCGGCGGCGAACGACGTTGGGCAAGCCTCCGACCGGAATCCATTCGCCTTGCAGACAAGAGTGATAAGGTTGGGGTCGCGGCGCGGATCGAAACCGCCAGCTTCCTTGGGTCAGCTACACGTCTCGGTGTTGAAGCTGAAGGCGCCAGACTGCATGTCATGCTGCCTGCTGGTGCAACCGTTCCCGAGACCGGATCGGATATCCGTATTGTCTGGAATCCGGGTGACGTTCATTACATGGATCAAGCAGCATGACCGGCGTGCAGGTTTCCACACTCGCGAACTCCGGGACCAATCCGGCGGCTTCCATCTTGCCGCAGCGCGGCGGAATGCTCGGTCGCCTCTCCGACCTGTTCTGGCGTCGTCCGGGATTGCTGCTGTTTCTCATGATTACGCCACCACTGCTGTGGCTGGGCATCATCTATATCGGCTCGCTGATCGCACTTCTGTTGCAGAGTTTCTTTTCGGTCGATGATTTCTCCGGGCTGATCGACTATAATTTCACGCTTGCCACCTATGCACAGCTCTTCAACTCGGCCAATCTCGACATCATCATACGCACCGTCTCGATGGCTGCGCTGGTCACGGTCGCATCGGCCTTCATCGCCTTTCCCATTGCCTATTATGCCGCCCGCTACGCACGCGGACGCTGGAAAGCCCTGTTCTATCTCGGCATCATGCTGCCGCTCTGGTCGAGCTATCTGGTCAAGGTCTATGCGTGGAAACTGATCCTCGCCAAGGAAGGCATCCTGACCTGGATATTTGCAAAACTGCACCTGTCCTGGCTGCTTGACGGCATCCTGTCCTTACCCGTCATCGGCGGCAATTCGCTGTCGGTCAGCTATCTCGGCACGTTCATCGTCTTCGTCTATATCTGGCTGCCCTATATGATCCTGCCGACGCAGGCAGCACTTGAGCGTGTGCCCGGCAATCTGGTCGAGGCGTCGTCCGATCTCGGCGCAACGCCTGCGCAAACCTTCCGAACCGTGCTTATGCCGCTTGCCATGCCGGGCATCATTGCGGGATCGATCTTCACCTTTTCGCTGACACTTGGCGATTACATCATTCCGCAGATCATCGGTTCGTCGCGCCTGTTCATCGGACAGGCCGTCTATACCCAGCAGGGAACGGCAGGCAATGTGCCGCTGGCGGCTGCCTTCTCCGTCGTGCCGATCGTCATCATGGCCATTTATTTGTGGATCGCCAAGAAACAGGGGGCTTTCGATGCGCTCTGATCGTAACAACCGCGCTTCCTTCGGATTGAAGCTTGCTGCCGGACTGGGTCTCGCCTTCCTGCATCTGCCGATCCTGCTCATCTTCGTCTATGCCTTTACGACGGAAGAGAAGAGCTATCAATGGCCGCCGCCGGGCTTCACGCTGCAATGGTTCGAAGTTACCTGGAACCGTGCGGACGTCTGGTCGTCGCTGGCGCTCTCCGTGCAGGTGGCGACGATCGCGACCCTGATTGCGCTCGTGCTTGGAACGTTGTGCGCCGCCGCTGTCAGCCGAACGCATTTCTTCGGACGCGAAAGCATTTCGCTGCTGGTCATCCTGCCCATAGCTTTGCCCGGCGTTGTAACCGGCATCGCGTTGCGCTCGGCCTTCTCGCTGTTCGACATTCCGTTTTCGATGTGGACCATCGTGCTTGGTCACGCGACCTTCTGCGTGGTGGTCGTCTACAACAACGCGGTGGCCCGCTTTCGGCGCACCTCCGGTTCGCTGATTGAGGCCTCGATGGATCTTGGTGCCAACGGGTTCCAGACATTCCGCTATGTGATCCTGCCGAATATCGGAACGGCCCTGCTCGCAGGCGGCATGCTCGCCTTCGCACTGTCCTTCGATGAGGTGATCGTCACCACATTTACTGGCGGCCAGCAGATGACCCTGCCGATCTGGATGCTTCAGGAACTGATCCGTCCGCGCCAGCGCCCCGTCACCAATGTGGTGGCCATGGTGGTGGTTCTGGTGACCTTCCTGCCCATCCTCGCAGCCTACTATCTCACCCGCGATGGCGATCAGGTCGCCGGTCACGGGAAATGACACAAGGGAGAACGACATGAACACCGAAATGCTGATTGGCTCGCGCTTTGAAGCGGGTACGGAGACGGAAGAAAACGTCCTCAATCCCAAGACCGGAGAGACCGTTCTCAAGCTGCCCGAGGCATCGCTAGGACAGGTCGACGCTGCAGTCGCCGCCGCCGACAAGGCATTCAAGACCTGGTCACGCACCACACCCGCCGAACGTTCCAATTATCTCCTCAAAATCGCCGATGCGATTGAGCGGGACGCTGAAGGGTTCGCCACGCTGGAAGCGCTCAATTGCGGCAAGCCGATCAATGCTGTCATCAATGACGAGATTCCGGCCATCGTGGATTGTTATCGCTTCTTTGCGGGTGCAGTGCGTAATCTTCATGGACCGCTTGCCGCCGAATATATCCCGAACCACACATCGATGATCCGTCGTGATCCGGTTGGCATTGTCGGCTCCATCGCTCCTTGGAATTATCCTTTGATGATGATGGCATGGAAACTGGCGCCAGCCATTGCAGGCGGTAATACGGTGGTTTTCAAACCGTCCGAACAGACGCCTCTGACCGCGCTGAAAATGGCCAGGCTGCTGGCGGATATTCTGCCCGAGGGCGTTGTCAATGTCGTTCTGGGGCGAGGTGAAACCGTCGGCAACGCGCTGATCAACCATCCGCGGATCGACATGGTGTCGATCACCGGTGATGTCGCCACCGGCAAGAAGGTCTTGCAGGCCGCGGCCAAAACCGTGAAGCGCACTCATCTGGAGCTTGGCGGCAAAGCGCCGGTCATCGTCTTCGACGATGCGGACATAGAAGCGGTCGTCAACGGTATCCGCACCTTCGGCTATTACAATGCCGGACAGGACTGCACCGCTGCCTGCCGCATCTATGCCGATGCACGCATCTACGACCGTTTCGTCGCTGACCTGTCGTCGGCCGTTTCCAGTATTCGCTATAATCTCGACGACGACAGCCAGAACGAGATCGGACCGCTCATTTCCCGCCGACAGCGCGACCGTGTCGGAAGTTTCGTCGCCCGCGCTCGCGAGCACAAGCATATCGAGGTGACCGCAGGTGGTAATACGTCCGGTGCCAATGGCTTTTTCTTCGAACCGACCGTCATCGCCGGAGCATTGCAGGAAGATGAAATCGTGCGCCGGGAAGTCTTCGGTCCGGTTGTATCGGTCACACGCTTCAGCGAAGTCGATGAAGCCGTGCGATGGGCCAACGACAGTGATTACGGCCTTGCCTCGTCGGTCTGGACCAAGGATGTCAGCAAGGGCATGCAGGCCGCAGCCCGCCTGCAATATGGCTGCACATGGATCAACACCCATTTCATGCTGACAAACGAGATGCCGCATGGCGGCCTGAAACAGTCGGGCTACGGCAAGGACATGTCGATTTACGCGCTGGAAGATTACACCGCCGTGCGTCATGTCATGATAGCTCACTAGGGGAAATGCCGAGAAGTGAAAGGCATTTCTTGTGAACAAGATCTGCGCCAAAACAAACAGTTAGAACGCCGATCTGATTCAATCAGATCGGCGTTCTATTACGCACCACAGATGTATTGTTCCGTCGCTGTTCGCATGTCGCTTTGAAGCTCTTCAAACAAGGCTGACATAAAGTATGGCAGTGCCTATGATTATTCATCAATATTGTTGAACGATATCTTCCATGTTAGAACTTGTCCGTCATGGAATGCGCGGTGGCGTATCGTGGCGATCCAAACGCAAGAGAACGACAGAGCGCTTCATGAAGACAAACTCGATCACGCCGCGGCCTGCCGATGCCGCTGCTCGCATGGCCGTCAAACCAGTGATCTGTTATCCGGTCGATACGCTGCCACGACCTGATCTCGATGCCTATCGCGCCCTTCGCGACAAACTTGTTCTTGTCGAGCGCATCACCGTGCAGCCGAGGGATGCAGAGTGCTGGTCCGTTCTGGCCGGGCATTTCTGCCGTATCGTATGCAGCGAGGGACCGCAGGTCGGTGATCTCAACCTGTTCAATGCGGACGACCTCAACGAGAAATTCTATAGCGGCAAGACGCGCGCGCTCAACGGAACCCATGTGGGGCTGGGAGACCAGCTGTTCTCCAGTTTTCCTTACTTGCGTCCGATGGCCACCATCACTCACGACAGTCTGGACTGGTATGGTTTCGACGAATTTGGCGGCGCGGTGCATGACGTGATCGGCACGCGCTGCGATCCTTATACCAATAATCTTCTGAGTCATGGCGGGCAGTACCATCACTGCTGCCATTCCAACCTCACGCGCGCTTTTGCGAAGCAGACGGGCAAGCCGCTGCACGAGGCCGAAACCTATATTCACGACGTGCTCAACGTGTTCATGTGCACGGGCTTCACCCGGGATACTGGGCAATATTTCATGAAGGCAAGCCCTGTTCGACCGGGCGACTATCTGGAATTCTTTGCCGAGATCAATCTTCTTGGCTGTCTGTCGGCCTGTCCCGGGGGTGACTGTTCGGCAGAACATTCTTCCGATACTGCCGCCTGCCATCCGATGGTGGTAGAGATTTACAAGCCAGAACGTCTGCCGGAAGGCTGGGCGCCGCCTGCTCTCAACGGATATGATCGCACACACGGTTTCTGAACCAACAGCAGATCAACAAAAACGCCGCGATCAATCGCGGCGTTTTCTTTCAATTGCCGAAACTCTATACTTCAGTCGGCGGGAGCGTAGCTGCCATCTTCGCGGTGCACTTCATTGCCAGCCAGCGGTGGCGTGAAAACACAGACCAGCACAAGGTCGCCCTTGGTCGCGCGCAGGATATGCGGGTCGTTTTCGTTCAGCGCATAGATGGTGCCGGGGCGGATCGGAAACACTTCGCCGCTCAACTTGTGTTCGACTTCGCCTTCACCGGAAAAGCAATAATTGGTTTCGAAGTGGTTCTTGTAGTGCAGGTGCAGTTCAGCGCCTTCCTTGACGCGGGTTTCGTGGACCGAATGGCCCATGCCGTCGTCACGCACGATCATGCGGCGGCTTTCCCAACCGGGTCCGGAAGCATCGCGTGCGGTGCCGGCGATTTCATCGGATGTCACGACAATCATAGTATTCTCCTCATTTCAGTGTCAAAAAAGGCTGTTAAAACTTGGCGGCCAGCGGCTCGAGTACTTCTGCGATGGCCAGTAGCGTCTCGTCCTCGCCGCGCAGTCCGGTCAGCATGAGACCGGCAGGGTGCTTCCCGATTGGTAGCGAGATGCTGGGCAGATCAAGACGATTGGCGAATTCTGTCAGCGAGAATGCACGCCGGTTGAGCGCCAGATAGGTTTCCTCGTCTGCAAGCGTGGCCAAGGCGGGCGGCAGCATGGGAACGGTCGGCAGAATGAAACCGTCAAAACCCTCGATTTCCGCGTCGAACTGCTCACGGCAGGCAGCAAGGGCGTTCAATGCATTCACATAGAGATAGGCGGGATTTTCCCGACCTTTTTGAATGCGCGTTCCGACCAAGGGATCATAACTATCGAAATCGACGGCGAGCCGCTCGCGATGAAGCGCGTAAGCCTCGGCACCGATCATCCCGCCATCGACGGCAATCCTGGCACTCTCGATCAAGCTTGGAAGTTCGATATCCTGGACGACAATTCCTGCTGCTTCCAGAGCGGACCGGCAAGCCCCGAAAAGATCTTCAACGGTATTGTCGAGAGCGGTTTCCGAAAGCAGGCGGGGAACTGCCAGTCTTATCTGCTTTGAGCGCCGCGGTTTCCTTGCCGGGATGCCGGTGGCAACATCATCGATCAGGCGACAATGGGCGACCGAAGTGCTGATGATCCCCGGCACGTCAAAGCTGGTCGACAACCAGTGCATTCCATCGGTTTCGTAGCGTCCGCGGCTTGGTTTGAAGCCCACGACGCCACAGAAAGCCGCTGGAATGCGCGCTGAACCGCTGGTATCGGAGCAGATGGCGAAATCGCTATATCCGCGCGCGACGGCCACCGCTGCACCAGAACTAGAGCCGCCAGCGATCGCCTCTCCGGCAGGGTCGAGCGGCGTGCGTGGCGTGCCGAAATGTGTGTTGACCCCGAGCGCGCCATAAGCAAATTCGGTCATGTTTGTCTGCGCGAGCAGTGTTGCGCCACCCATGCGAAGCCTGCGCACCAGAGCAGCGCTTGCATTTGCAGGAGCTGCCTCTTGTAATGCTTTCGAACCACAGCTGGTCACCCAGCCTTCAGTGTCGAAGCAGGCCTTGACCGTCATCGTCAGTCCTGCAAGCGGCGGGAGTTCACGATTGGTTTCACTGAGCGCTTGCCAATGGCCGAGCTCGGTGCGGGCCGCCTCGAACCGCCGGTTGAGAAAAACCTCTCGCGCATTCCAGTCACGCGCCGCATAGTCGGACAGCGCCAGGTCGAGCTTTTCAACCCGGTTGCAAGCCATGGCAGATCCCAATCCGGATTTGTCTTGCGGATCGTGTTTCATAAAGCATGTCCCGTTAGAGCATAATCCGACCGAAGTGAAACGAGGATCGATAAGATTATGCTTGAAATATAAGAGGTTAGAGCGCCGATCTGCTTCAATCGAAGCGAAACGCGCTCTATCGCAATCGGCTGCGATCAGTTCCGGACCAATGCCGTCAGCATTTTCTCTGAATCCGCGAGATAGTTCTCAAGCTGACCGGAGGCGGCTTCGCAGTCACCCGCTGCGATGAGGCGGCAGATTTCGGCTTCTCTTTTCAACCAAGGTTCATGGAAAGCCTGTTCGTTGCCGGTGACGAAAACCAGACGCAGCTGGGTCACGAGCAGGGAGAACATCTGATCGAAGATAGGACTACCATGCAGCGATACGATTTCCTGGTGAAAGAGAAGGCTCTGGCGGGCCACCGCCGTCCAGTCCGCGCGGGCGGTCGCTTCACTTTCATTGCGGATCACCTCGTTGAGCCTTTCCAGCCAGTCGGCGGGAACCGAGTTTCGCCCACGGAGTGCGCCGAGCTCGACGACCCGGCGCACCACGAAGATGTCGCGAATGTCCGTTTCCGTTAGCCGTTTCACGCGGACGCTCTTGTTCGGCTCCTGCGAGACCAGCCCCTGCTGACGCAGAAGCTGCATGGCTTCGCGCAGGGTGTTGCGCGATACATCGTAGACATTGATCAGTTCGGCCTCGATCAGGCTCGTGCCGCTCAACAGGCGGCCTTTGAGAATGTCGTCGCGTATGGCATTGGCGACGCGAATGAATGCGGGATCACGAAGGGTGGCAGGCTGGTTCATGTTTCAGACCGTCATATTCTTCAGGAAAGGTTTCAACTGCGGATAGATACCGGATTTGAGTTTATCCGGCGTATCGTCGCAGACGACCTTGCCCGCGTCCATAAAGAGAATTCTGTCGGAGACTTCGAAAGCGAAGTTCATTTCATGGGTTACGATGACCATCGTCACGCCTTCGCTTGCGAGCGAGCGGATAACGCCCAGCACTTCCTCGACGGTTTCCGGGTCGAGTGCCGAAGTGGGTTCATCGAACAGAATGATGCTTGGCGACATCATCAGGGCGCGAGCGATTGCAACGCGCTGCTGCTGACCGCCCGAAAGCTGGTGCGGATATTTTTCCGCATGGGCGGCCATGCCCACCTTGTTCAGATAATGAAAGGCTTGCCGCTCAAGGTCGGCTCGCGCACCGATCTTGTGGTACAGAGGCGCAAGGAGCATGTTTTCAAGCACAGTCTTGTGATTGAAAAGATTGAAGCTCTGGAACACCATGCCGACATCGCGGATCAGGGAAACGTCTTCCCGGAAAATATGCTTGCCCGATTGCGTCAATTCGGCCGAGATGAACGGCGAGCCGTGCAGTTTTACTTCACCGGCATCGAGACGTTCCAGTCCGTTGAGCAGGCGAATGAAGGTCGTCTTGCCCGAGCCCGAACGACCGATGATGGAGATGACCTCACCGGATTTCACCGTCAGGCTGACGCCCTTCAACACTTCATGCGAACCATAGGCCTTGCGAAGTTCAGTTGCTTCCAGGGCAATGGTGTCGGCTTGCTGGGATTTGCCTTGCGCGCGATCGACGGGAGCTTCAGTGCCGGACAGTTTTGCCGCAACCTCCTGTGGCGACAAGGTGCGTGCCTTCTGACCGCGCCGTATCACATCCGAGCGGCGTTCCAGCATTGAAAGACCGCGATCAAACAGCGTGACGATGAGGACGTAGAAGAAGGCGACGACGGTGAGCGTCTCGAGCACCAGAAAATTCTGCGTATAGAGCCGCTGGCCGACAAGCAGGATTTCGGCAAGCGAAATGACCGAAACCAGAGAAGTGAGCTTGACGATGGTGACGAGTTCATTCGACATTGCGGGTAATGAAACCCGGATTGCCTGTGGAACGACGATCAGGCGCTGGATACCGAGGAAGCTCAGACCCAGCGCACGCCCCGCCTCGATCTGGCCTTTATGAATGGCGAGCAAACCACCCCGATGGATTTCTGCCATATAAGCGGTTTCACTGATGACAAGCGCGATCAGGCCAGCCGCGAAAGCATTCGACAGGAGGGTGCGAAGGACCGGAAAGACCTGCGGCAGGCTGTAGATGAAAATCAGCAGTACCAGAAGCGGAAGGCTTCGGAAGAACCAGATATAGGCCCGTGCGGGACCGTTGATCACCGACCATGATGATTGCTTTGCCAGTGCCAGACCGAAGCCCGCAATCGCCGCCAGAAGCCAGCTCAGCAGGCTAAGCTTGATCACAACCCAGCTCGCCTCCCAGAAATCCCGGTCTGCAAGCAGACCGAGCGCGTAATGCCAATCGTAGTTCAAGCGAAGCCTCCCGTTTCGGCCATGCAGAGGGAAATGGGGCCAGTCCGCCCCGCTTCCGGTTTATTGAGCCGTGGAAACGACCGCTTTGATTTCATCGTCGGTGACAGGCTCCATGCCATAGGTTTTGACGAGCGCGTCATAGGAACCATCCTTTCGCATCTGGGCGAAAGCATCGTTCATGGCATTGAAAAGCTCTTTGTTCTGCGGGGTGGTGGCTACACCCACCATGATCGGATAGATGAGCGCACTGGATGTAACGGCATAATCGTCGGGGCACTTCTTCAGCAGTTCGGCAGCAACGACATTATCCATGAATTCCACGTCGACCGAGCCGCTGCGCAATGCCTGCGTGACCTGCGCATCCGTATCGAATTCGCGTGTCTCGATGGCGCCGAGATTGTTCTTGGCGCAATAATCTTCCGACAGTGCCTTCAGCTTCGGGAGCCAGGACGCTCCTTGCATCGACCCGATGATCTTGCCGCACAGCTCCTTTTCGTTCGCCGGGCGGAACTTGGCGTCCTTCAGCACGAGCAGGGACGAGCCAGCCTTGATGTACGGGATGAAATTGAGAATCTTCTGCCGCTCAGGCGTGACGTAAAGCGCCGATGCAATGACATCGAAATGGTTGGCGCGTGCACCAGTGATGAGGCTGGTGAAGCGCGTGTCCTTGAACTCTGCAGCAAGCCCAAGCTGCTTTGCCACCCCTTCCATCAGCTCGACATCGAAACCTGCCGGCTTGCCGTCCTTCATGTAGACGAAGGGAGGATAGGTCAGGTCAGATCCGACCGACAGTGTGTTTTCCTTGACGGTCTGAGGCGCGGCTGCGGCCTCATGCGGGGCCAACGCAACGACGGCAAATGTGGCAGCGAGCAAGGCTGATTTCAGTTCAGTCACGCGTTTTGAGATTGTTGGAGCAGGCATATCGTTCCCTTTTTTGTTCAATAATATTGTTGAACAATTAAGAGATGGGCCGTGCGATGTCAATATGTCTTCACGTGGGAGCGATGAAGACACGTATGCTCATCTCTTCCGATGCGATTAGGCGGTATCGGAGTTTCATTTCTCGGAACTGGTTTCCAAAACTGGTCTTTGCAAGTTTTGCAGACTTTTGAAGGGTAGCTTTTCGCCAGAGCGCTCCCAGTTAAAACGGAGTCGCTGAAACCGCTCTAAGTATTTGGTTCATTGCATTTGCCTCATGCAAAACCGCTCCGCACGTTTGCTGGAAATGCTTTAACTCTCGAAATCGCCAAAAATATCCTGGAGACGGGTCAAACTCTGCACTCTTTCATCCACCTGACTACCGAGCTGTATGATGATATGCGAAAGCATGAGATCCATGATGGCAGTCATCGTTGCCGCGCCGTCCCAAAGTGGACCGTGAGAACCGGGTACGATCAGCGCAATATCGGCCACCTCGCTTGCCCACGGGCAAAATTCATCGGTAAAAAGTATCACTTTTACGCCCATTCGGCGCGCTTCAATGGCTAGAGGGCGGGCTTTTGACGCGAAACGGCGGACATCGTGCAGAAACAGAACGCGGTTTTCCCTGGAGCCATCCAGGACTTCTGCATAGGTGCCGTTCAACCCGTCCATGAAGGACACTCCCGGACGCGAATAGGAGAGCTGTGACGCAAAATATTGCGCTATGCCGCGCACATTCTGATAGGCTGCAACATAGACCTCGCTTGCCCCGATCAGTGCGTCGATGGTCTCCTGCCATTCAGGACGGGTAGTCAGTTCATAGACGGTGCCGAGATTTTCGATCTGCTGTTGCACCAGACCGGCAAGTAGCTTGCCTTCGCGAAAATCCTGCTGGAGCCGGGCAACCGGCCCCTTGACCTGCCATGCGGGGTTGGAACGACCGCGCCTTAACGCTGTTTTTAACTCCTCCAGCCCGTCGAAACCGAGCCGTCGCAAATAGCGACCGACCGTCATCTGGGAAATGCCAAGACGCTCGGCGATGGACTTTGCCGTTTCGAATGGCAGTTCTGCCAGATTACGCTCGATATAGCTTGCGATCAGCTTGTCGGCCTTGGATTTGCGTAATTCCGCACTTTGGAGACGTATGAGAATTTCTTTGGACAAACTTACCCCTCCCGCTTTGGCTCCGACCCTGATGATGAAGACCGGAGCCAGCACAACAGCTTATTGCGCTGTTTTTACCTTTGTCCATGCCCGGTCGAGCTGGCGCACGCCGGAACCCAGATCCTCGAAGATCTGGAGTCGTTTCATCGTTTCGTCTGTCGGATTGATTTCCGTGCTGTTCTTGATGTTGTCAGGTGTCAGCTGACGTGCCGGCACATTGGGCGTCCCGTTGGTCTGTTGGGCTACGTTGAGCGCGGCGATTTCCGGGCGCGTGTAAAACTGCATGAACTTGATGGCATTGTCCTTGTTCGGGGCTGTTTTGAGAACGCACATATCTTCTTGGTACATGGTCGCACCTTCTTCCGGAATGACGTAACCCAAATCTTTCGGATTGCCTAAAACATCCACCATGCTGCCGATAAAATAATGCGCGGCGGCAACGTCGCCCGCGCCGACCATGGGACGGGAATCATAGGTGAAAGCAGCCACATACGGCTTCATTTCGATGACAGTGTCTGCGGCCTGCTGAAGTTGCTTCGGGTCGGTGGAGTTTACGGAGTTTCCGTTGAGAAGAAGCCCAACACCCAGCACTTCACGCATGTCATCGAGAAGCGTGATCTTGAGACCCTTTTCCTTGACCGTCGCAAGAAGATCCTTCCAGCCGGTCACGTCCTTGCCGAGCACGCGACGGTTATAGAGAATGCCCACCGTGCCGAAGGCGTAAGGCAGGCAATATTCTCCGTTGAGGTCGCTTTTGGCGCGCAGAAAGCGCGGGTCGATGTTCTTGAAGCCCTCATATGTATTGATATCGGTTTTCGCAAGCAGATCGAGCTTGGCCATGATGTCCTGCATATGCACGGACGGAAACACGATATCGTAACCGCTGGCACCACCCTGAATCTTGGCCAGCATTTCCTCATTGGAGGAGTAGGTCGATAGATTGACCTTGACCTTGGTCTCTTCTTCGAATTTCTGAAGCACCGCAGGATTGATGTATTCGCCCCAGTTATAGATGTTCAAGTCATCTGCGAAGCTATTGCCTGCAGACATGCCCAGAACGGTGAGCGCAATCAATCCAAGGCGCGGAACAGCACCATTGAAGATCGTCATTGTAGTTCCCCTTGTCATATTTTTCCCCGCGGCCCGCTTTCATTTCTCTGCCTTGGCAGGGATGCAAAGTACGGTCTTCGGGGCGTTGACTTGTACTGGAAAATGATATCAACATAACCAAATCACGCAAGAGTTAATTAAATAACATTTCGGGGAACGAAAATGCGGGATGCGATTGTACGGCTGGTTTCCGCGGCCAAGACCTTTGCGAGTCCGGAGGGCGGCGAGGTCAAGGCATTGGACGGTATCGATCTGGATATCGGCCGTAATGAATTCATCACTTTGCTGGGCCCTTCGGGCTGCGGCAAGACGACTTTGCTCCAGGCGATCAGCGGGTTCGCTGCGTTGGATGCCGGACGGATCGAGATTGACGGCGTCGACATGACGGACCGTCCACCTTATCGCCGCCCGGTCAATACGGTCTTTCAGAACTATGCGTTGTTTCCGCATATGAGTGTGGGGCAGAACGCCGGATATGCTCTGGAAGTCGCTGGTGTCGGCAAGGCGGAGCGCACGGAGCGTGTCAGGGCTGTTTTGCAGATGGTGGGGCTGGCTGGTTTGGAGGCCCGCCTGCCGCGACAGCTCTCGGGTGGCCAACAGCAACGTGTGGCTCTGGCCCGGGCCATCGTGGCCCGCCCGAAGGTGCTGTTGCTCGATGAGCCGCTATCTGCACTTGATAAGAACCTGCGCGAGGCGATGCAGTTCGAACTGAAGACCTTGCAGCACGAGCTGGGCATTACCTTCATCTTTGTCACGCACGACCAGCAGGAAGCGCTGACAATGTCGGATCGGGTGGCGGTGCTCTCGAATGGGCGCATCCAGCAACTGGACGCGCCGCGGGTTGTGTATGATCGCCCGGTCAATGCCTTCGTCGCCAATTTCGTCGGTGCGAGCAATCTTCTGGAAGGACAAGTCGACGCCAACGGCTTTGTGCTGCCGGATGGAACGGTTCTGCAGCACGATGGTGAAGGCAAAGCCAAAGGCAGGGGCACCGCACTTCTGCGTCCAGAAAACTTCTCGCTTATCGCGCGCAATGAAAGACATGGGGCGCTTGATGTCACGCTCGACCAGATTGCCTTTATCGGTTCGTCTTTCGAATTGCTCGGACACCTCGCTTCCGGGCGCAAGCTGACGGCGCAGATTCCGGCGGTGGACCGAAACTCGGTCAATGATCTGCAGCCGGGGCAGGCCGCGCGCTGGTATTACGATCCGGCTACGGTCCATCTTCTTTGCGAAGGGGAGGCTGCGTGATGAACCTCGCGAGCTTGCGGCGTCTTCAGCTGGCAGTTCTTCTCGGACCGGCGACACTGTTCCTGATCGTTTTCTTTGCCATTCCACTCGCGATCATGGTGGTAACGAGTTTTCTCGCGCCTGGTCTTTATGGTGGCGTCGAATGGGAGTTCTATCCTCATAATTTCGGGCGTATCCTTGGTTTCGCGGATCCGGCATTCGAGGAATTCGACCCGATCTATCTGGCGATTTTCTTCCGCTCGGTGAGGATAGCCATCGTGACGGTCATTGCCGCCTTGCTGGTCGCTTATCCGGCCGCCTTTTATATCAGCAGGCTTCCCGACAGGTGGAAGAACTTCTGCATCTTCCTCATTACCTTGCCATTCTTCGCCAGCCTGATTGTGCGGCTGTTCGTATGGGTGATGATCCTGCGCCCGACAGGGTTGCTCAACGAGACCTTGATGTCGCTCGGCATTATCTCGCGTCCCCTCGACATGATCTATACCGACGGCGCTATCGTGCTGGGCATGGTCTATGTGTTCCTGCCGTTCATGTTCATGCCTATCTATGCAAGCATTGAAAAGCTGGACTGGCGTCTGGTACAGGCGTCGCTTGATCTGGGAGCCGGCCCGGTGCGGACATTCTTCCGGATTGTCCTGCCGCTGACCACGCCCGGCATTGCTGCGGGTTCGGTAATTGTCTTCATTCCTGCGCTCGGAAACTTTGTTGTGCCTGCAGTGCTGGGTGGAGCCAAGGTGATGATGCTCGGCAATCTGATCGAAGGACAGTTCCTGTCGGCGCGCAATTGGCCGTTCGGGTCGGCGCTCGCGATGATGGTGATGGCCGTCATGTTGCTGCTGCTGTTTGGTTATGTGCTTTTGACAAACCGGCGCAATGCCGCCGAAGCGTTGTAGCGGTAAGGGAGACGCAACCATGAAAATCGCCCGGTCTCTCTTCAATGGCGGATTGCTGCTCTACGTCGCGTTGTTCTTCGCCTTCATCTATATCCCGCTGGCACTTATCATCGTCTATTCGTTCAACGCCAATCCGGTGAACATGATGGTGTGGAGCGGCTTTACGACCGACTGGTATGCGCAGGTTCTGGGCTTCAAGACAGTGGTTTCGGAAAGCGCACTCTATATTGAATCGACGGATCAGCTTGTGGCAGCCGTGTTCAACAGCCTGAAGATTGCGACTTCAACGACACTGATATCGACTGTTCTCGGAACTGCGCTGGCGCTGGCCATGCATCGCTACAATTTTCTGGGAAAGCGGTTCTATCAGGTGACGCTTTTCATGCCCATGTTGATGCCGGATATCGTGCTGGGCATTGCGCTCCTGATCTTCTTCGTCAACGCGGGTATTCATCTGGGGCTGACCACGATTATTATCGGCCAATGCACTTTTCTGATCTCTTATGTCTTCATTGTTGTTTCGGCCCGGCTGGCCAGTATGGACCGCACGCTGGAATATGCATCGGCCGATCTTGGCGCCAATGAATGGACCACGTTCCGCAAGGTCATCATGCCCCAGCTCATGCCCGGCATTCTCGGTGGTGCGTTACTTGCCTTCATCATTTCCATGGATGACCTCGTCATCACCTATTTTATCGCAGGCGTTGATGTTACGACCCTGCCGATGTTCATCTTCGCCATGCTGCGTCGCGGCATCAAACCGGAAATCAATGCGATTGCCGTGATGATGCTGACCTTCTCATTCGTTGTGGCTTCGCTCGGTCTCTATCTTCGTTCTCGGCAGAAATAATATGACTTCACAAACACCTACACGTAAACCGCGCGCTCGCGATCTTGGGCTTCCTTTCACTGGTGTGACCGGTCCGTACAACGCGATCACCGATGTCGATGGCGTTGGCGTCGGCTTTCAGACCATTATCGAGAACGAGCCGCGCCCCGGCCGCAAGCGTCCGGCGCGTAGCGGCGTGACCGCCATTCTGCCGCATAAGCAGTCTGAAACCCCGGTTCCGGTTTATGCAGGCGTCCATCGCTTCAACGGCAATGGTGAGATGACCGGAACGCACTGGATCGAAGATGGCGGCTACTTCCTGGGCCCTGTCGTTATCACCAACACGCACGGTATCGGCATGGCACATCATGCGACAGTGCGCTGGATGGTTGACCGCTATGCCTCGACCTACCAGACCGACGATTTCCTCTGGATCATGCCGGTTGTCGCAGAAACTTATGACGGTGCACTCAACGACATCAACGGCTTTCCTGTGACGGAAGCGGATGTGCGCAAGGCGCTCGACAATGTTGCATCCGGCCCGGTGCAGGAAGGCAATTGCGGCGGCGGCACCGGTATGATCACCTATGGCTTCAAGGGCGGTACAGGCACGGCATCGCGCGTCGTGGAGTTCGGCGGTCGCAGTTTCACCATCGGTGCGCTGGTGCAGGCCAATCACGGGCAGCGCGATTGGCTGACCATTGCCGGTGTGCCGGTTGGGCAGCATATGCGGGATGGCACGCCGCAGAGCCAGTTGCAGGAGCGCGGCTCGATCATCGTCGTGCTGGCGACCGATCTGCCACTGATGCCGCACCAGCTGAAGCGCCTAGCGCGTCGTGCAAGCATCGGCATCGGCCGTAACGGAACGCCGGGCGGTAACAATTCGGGCGATATTTTTATCGCTTTTTCCACCGCCAACCAGAGACCTATGCAGCATCGTTCCGCGCCCTTTCTGGACGTCGAGATGGTGAATGACGAGCCGCTTGATACCGTCTATCTGGCGGCGGTCGATAGTGTGGAAGAGGCAGTGGTTAATGCGATGATCGCGGCTGAGGATATGGGTGGAACACCCTTTGACCGGCTGCTTGTTCAGGCCATAGATCACGAACGTCTTCGTGCCGTGCTGCGCCAATATGGGCGTCTTGCCTGACTCTTCGTAGGATAAGGATTGGAACTCCAGTTCCATCGGATAGCGATCCGGTTCGTTCCACGCGGTTTCCGTCATGCAGGACGGAAATCGCGAATGTCTCCCTTTATCTTGCCGTCTTGACAGTATTCTATCGACGGCACTACGCTACAGTAACACGGCAGATTTTACTGAAGTGAGGGGAGGAATTCATGACTAAAAGTTCAATTATTACAGGGCTGGGTCGGGTTTCAATTTCACGACGCCAGTTTATAACATCGAGCGCACTGGGCGCCGGTGCTCTGCTTCTACCGTCCCTGCCATCTTTTGCAGCTGACAAGCCCAAAGTCGGTCTGGTCATGAAGTCGCTCGCCAACGAGTTCTTCAAGCAGATGCAGGCAGGTGCCGAGGACTACGCCGCCAAGAACACCGACAAGTTCTCCTTTGCCGCTGTTGGCATGAAGGACGAACGTGATTTTGCCGCACAGGTCGATGCTGTGGAAAATTTCATCACGCAGCAGTTCAATGTGATCGTGCTGGCTCCGGCGGATTCCAAGGCCATGGTGACGCCGGTTAAAAAGGCTCTGGAGGCCGGCATCAAAGTCATCAATATTGACGTGGCGCTCGATGAAGAGGCGAAAAAGCAGGCGGGTGTCGACCTTGCCTTTTTCGGTCCGGACAATCGCGAGGGCGCAAAGCTTGCCGGCATGGCGCTTGCCAAGGAACTCGGCAAGGGCGGCAAGGTGGTTATCCTTGAAGGCAATCCTGAGGCAGACAATGCCAAGGAACGCAAGAAGGGCTTTGACGATGCCGTGGCCGAAGGCGGTTTGACACTGCTCGATTCCAAGACTGCCCATTGGGAAACGGAAGAAGCCAACACGCTGATGACCAATTTCCTGACCCAGTATCAGGACATTCAAGGTGTTATGGCGGCCAACGATTCCATGGCGCTCGGCGTCGTGAAGGCGCTGGATGCCGCCGGAAAATCGGGCCAGATCAAGGTCGTGGGCTTCGACAACATTCCTGCTGTCCAGCCTTTGATCAAGGACGGCAAGATGCTCGCAACCGTCGATCAGTTCGGCGCACAGATGGCGGCCATGGGCATTGATTACGGCCTCAAGGAACTGGCAGGCGAAAAGTTCTCCGGTTGGGTCAAGACGGACATCAAGCTCATCACGGCCCAGGATCTCTGAAAACCGGGATCTTCCAAACATTGCCAATTATGGGGCGGCGCTCCGAGTGCCGCTCCTCTTCACCTGGCAGGCAGGAACAGATATGCAGTCAGCCGACGCCATTTTGAGATTGGAAAATGTCGGCAAGACCTTTCCGGGGGTGGTTGCGCTAAACGGTGTCACGCTGGAGCTGCAGCGTGGCGAGACACATATCATTCTGGGTGAAAACGGTGCGGGTAAATCAACTCTCATCAAGCTTCTTGCTGGCATATATCAGCCCGACACGGGCGAGATTTTTCTGAACGGCCGGCCCTACAAGCCAAAGACCCCGCATGACGCGCAGGTTCAGGGAATCCGCATCGTTCATCAGGAACTCAACCTGCTGTCGCATCTTTCCATTGCCGAAAACCTGATGCTGGAAAGCCTGCCGAGACGCTTCGGCATCATGGACCGAGCGACATTGAACCGGCGCGCCGAAGAGCTTTTGGCTGAGGTCGGTCTGGCGGTCGATCCGCGTATGCCGGTTTCGGAGCTGGGCGTTGCGCAAATGCAGTTGGTCGAGATCGCCAAGGCGCTCGGTTATGACAGCAAACTACTGGTTCTGGACGAGCCGACGGCGACATTGACTCCGCCGGAAATTGAACGGTTGTTTGCGATCATCCAGCGGCTGAAGGCGAAGGGTGTCACGATCATCTACATTTCTCACCGTCTGCACGAGGTCTTTGAGATTGGCGACCGCGTGACGGTGTTGCGCAATGGCCGCCTGGTCGAGACGCGCGACCTGCAGGGGCTGCGCGTGCCGGATCTGGTACGCATGATGATCGGTCGCGACATTGCGGATGAGTATGGCTTTAATGCCGATATCAAGCTTGGGTCCGTCGCTCTGGAAGTGAGGAACGTGAAGCGCAACAGCGGCGCTCCGCCGGTTTCGTTTTCGGTGCGTCATGGAGAAATTCTGGGTGTCGCCGGTCTGGTCGGGTCGGGCCGCACCGAGGTGATGCGTGCAATCTTCGGCGCCGATCCAAGGTCGGCAGGGGAAATCGATATAGATGGAAGGCCGGTGACTATCCGTGACCCGCGCGATGCCGTGCGTAATGGTCTGGGTTTTCTGACAGAAGACCGCAAGAGCCAGGGGCTGCTGCTAGACATGCCCGTGTCTATCAACACCACGATCACCGACCTGAAGAAAATCTCGCACGGTGGCCTGCTGGATAGCCGGGTGGAGAAAGGCGCGGTAACTGAGCTGGTCGAGCGGCTGCGCGTCAAGACTGCGTCTATCGATACACCGGTGCGTAACCTCTCCGGTGGCAATCAGCAAAAGGTGGTTCTGGCAAAATGGCTGTTTCGCGGGTCGTCCACACTGATACTCGATGAACCGACACGTGGGGTCGATGTCGGCGCCAGGCGCGAGATTTATCAACTTCTGTGGATGTTGGCTGCGAACCAGAAGGCAATTATCATGATTTCCTCGGATCTGCCCGAGTTGATCGGCATGTGCCACCGCATCATTGTTTTCTCGAACGGCAAACTGGTTGGGGAGCTGGACCGATCTCAATTCGATCAGGAGCGTATTCTTTCGCTCGCCTATCAGGAGCATGTTCACGCATGACGGAACCCATTTCTCCATCTGCCCAACACCCCGGTGCTGCCGACCGCCAGAAGCTGAAGCGCTTCCTGTTGCGTGATGCCGGCGTATTCTTGGCGTTGATCCTGATAACGCTGGTATTTTCCGTCACTGCGCCCTATTTCGCAACATCGGGCAACGCGCTGAAGATCTTCGTTCAGATCGCGATCAATACGGTCCTTGCGGCAGGTATGACTTTCGTCATCCTGACTGGTGGCATTGACCTCTCGGTCGGCTCTGTGCTCGCCTTATGCACGGTCGTTGGCGCTCTTATCATGACGTCCGGTCTGGAACCGGCCTTGTCAATCCCGCTGGCAGTCCTGGCATGCGTCGCCGTTGGCGGGCTTTGTGGCTTCATCAACGGCAAGGTGTCAACCTACTGGAAAATCCCGTCGTTTATCGTCACGCTGGGCATGCTGAACATCGCCGCCGGTGCGGCACGGGTGGTTTCCAATAATTCTACCATTACCGGACTTCCGCAGGGTTTTGTCGACTTCGGCAATCTGATTGTCGGAGGCTTTCTCCCGTCGATTTTCTTGATCGCAGTGGCCGTGATTGCTGTTGGCTGGTTCGTTTTGCGCTTTACGGTTTTCGGTCGCATGATCTATGCGGTTGGCGCCAACGATGAGGCTGTGCGCCTGTCGGGACACAATCCCGACACATACAAAATCGCTGCATTTGTCATTTCCGGCGTCACCGCTGGTATTGCTGCGATTGTTTATCTCCTGCGCCTGAACATCGGCAGCCCGATTGCGGGCGTTGGCTATGAACTGAACGCGATTGCAGCCGTCATCATCGGCGGGACAAGCCTTTTCGGCGGTAAGGGCTCAATCGTTGGCACGCTGGCCGGGGCCTGTATTTTGCAGGTGCTCGCGACCGGGCTGCAATTGCTTGGTATCGGCGATAATTACAAGCCAATCATAATTGGCACCGTGATCATCCTCGCCGTGATTGTCGATACCTATCGTGAGAGGCTGTTACGGCGTATTCGCTGAATGCATAATGAGAAAGTGAAGGCGCGGCCGGGTCAAGGTTGGACAGGATTTGTTACCCGGCAGCCATGCTCTGTATACAGCAAGATTGCCTTTGGGAGCCGTCTTCTCTGGTTATGAAACTCGCCGGCCCGTTGAGGTTGATCCATTTGGAATGGTAGCGTCACATTAAATTGCGCGCAACGCTTGGGTGGTATGTCAGGAGAGATGAAGCAACAGGTACGGCGATAAGGGTGAAACAGACTGCAAAGCGAAAGATGAAGCCGAAACTGGCAAAGCGGCAGGCGTCAGCATCACACTCCCAAGTCAATCCAGCAACGCGGCATCAAGATTCGGTTGTGCGGATCATAGCATTCGATTCAACTAACCGACAGGATCGCTCGCTTACCGGTATCCCTGATATCACGGCAACGCGATGGATGTGTTTTGGCATTGCCATGCTCCTGTCGTGTGTTGCGTTGGCGCTTCCTGCACTCACGATTCTCATCCGACCCAGCCCTGACCTCGATCCGATAGCCCTAATTGTATCGACACTCATCGCAGCAATGCTTCTTGTTCCGGCCTTCATGTTTGCACGCGCTGGTCTTTTGGCTGGCGCCTGGATCACCATTACACCGGAGAGCGTTGAATACGGTTCAGGTAATGGAATTGTGGAGAAGCAAGGCACCAAGATCGAATGGGCGCGCATAGCGTCCGGTCAGATGGCACGTTATGACGTTCGTCTCATTTTGAAAGGGCCTGTGCGGGAGCCTCGGATAGCGTTCGGTTATAAAATGCCCGACGGAACGCAGAACGAGTATTCGCTTCCAATGTCATTGCGGGAACGTGGCATGCAATGTCTGTGGTTCGTCAATGCTGACGCCCTGCGTATTGCTCTGCTACAGAACATGGCAGCTCGCTCGAATTTGTGTTTCGACCCGGATATTTTCGTTGAAGCCGGTATTGATCCGGAGACGTGGCATCTGATGCCAAAGCCCCGCAAGATTGAGTGGGCGATAGCCATAGCTTCGATGGCAGCGGTGTTGATATTCGGCAGTTTTATATCGGCGACGACATCTGTCGTGTTGGTCGTTGGGGGTGTTTTCGCAATTCTGGGATTGGGCCTTCTTGCAACATTCAGTTTCAGGAAGAGAGCTTATCCGGGCTTCGATCACGTCATCTGTTTTTGTGAAAACCGATAGTTCGTGCTGGGTTATTGTGGTTCTTCCATATCCGCATAAACCAGATAGCGGAGCGGCCCAGGCGTGATAGCATCGAATGGATAACAGGTCGACAGCACAACATGACGGCCTTCGCTATTCACGGCGATCTTCGCTTCATCCCAACGCGCGACGGCCATATGACTAACACGATAGGAAATCGCCTTACCGTCGCTGCGGGTGACGAGTATCTGATCGTTCTTCTCGATATTCTTCAGAAAAGCGAAATGTGTATCGCGATGCGCAGCATACACGGCTGTTCCCCGTTCCCCGGCCATCGGCGTATTGTCCAGATGACCGGGGCCGAAAGCCAATGCCTGACCGCTGGAGCCTTTCAGCGCGATGGCGGATTCATTAAGTCGTGGAGCTTCGATGCGGGCAACCGGCCATGTATCGACCCAGCTCCAGGGTTTGACTGGTGCGCCAGTTTCAATGCTTTCCGCAAAAGCTCGTTCGAGGAGGATCTGTGCCACAAATGCCTTCGCATGGATCCAGATTCCCTGACTGGCAATTATCATCCCGAGCGCAATCAGCACGATGCCCACCGTGGGGAGTAAGGAGCGCCACAGTGCGCTCCCCGTCATAATCGGATTGATAGACATCACGCATTCTCCTTGCGGCGGAAGAACCAGAAGACGAACAAGCCAATCAGTATCAGACCCAAGCCTTGCATGAGCAGTAGTGTCGCTGGCGTTGCCGTTTGCGGCAGCGGGATCGACTGCGATGGCGATGATGGTGATGCAGGGCTTTCGTGGCTGCGGACAGCGTCATTTACACCATTCATGTCCATGTTTGCGTGATCCCCGACGGTGCGATCCGCACGGATGTCGAACAGCTTGTCATAATCCCAGCCCGCGGGCAGTTGCAGAGGAATATCGGCACGGGTCAGCGGCGCATTTGCCGGTCGCGACGGTGTCTTGTCGACAGCTACGAGGCTCGTCAGACGGCTGACCAGATGATGCTCCAGCGCAAGGTGGAGAATACGCGCATCGGCGGCGTCCTGGGAAATTTTCCCAAGGGTAAGTTCCACTTCCGCATCATCGATCTTGCGACGTGCCCACAGTTTTGAAATGCCTTCAGCATTTATTGCCTGATCGAGTGGCAGATTGACTGTCCACGGACGGCCATCAATCTGGCCTTCAATAGCAAGGTTTCCGATCGCCTTGCCCATTCGCGCTGCGATGACAAGTGGTTCACCACGATAAAGATCGGGCAAAAGGGAGGGCGTCATGCTCACATTCTTTTCCGAGAAACTGGTCTTCAGATCGGTAACAGCCGGTTTTTCAAGCTTGTCGAACAGAGCCCGCATGCGTTCGTTCACTTCAGCCGCCGACCCGATATGGGTGAAGGTTCCACGTCCAAGTTCAGCCGCACGGTTCATCAGATAGGAGTTCGGGGCAGAGCCGATGCCGACCATGAAAATACGCGAGCGCCCCCGACGTGCTGCAACGGCATCCAGCAATTGCTGCTCATTGCTGATCTCGCCGTCGGTCAGAAACACGATCTGGCGCAATCCATTACCCTGATTACTGTCATCAAGCGCGGCATGAAGGGCAGGCAACATTTCCGTGCCGCCTTGCGCTTCAAGGCTCGTCACGAAGCGGCGAGCGGACGTGATATTCTCCTGATTGGCATCGACTGAATCTTCGAAGAATTTGGTCAATGTGTCGTCGAAGCGGATTACGTTGAAACGATCTCCGGGTTGAAGTTGCGACAGTGCATAATCCAGGCTGGCCTTCGCCTGTTCAATGGAAGTACCACCCATTGATCCGGAATTATCGATCACGAAGATGACCTCACGCTGGACCTTTTTTGGGCTGGCAAGCGCCGGTGGCGTAACATAGGCAAGCACATAGTCATCCTTGCCGATATGTTCGCGGAACAGCCCGACCTGCGGTGCATCGCTTGCGACGGCGCTCCATTCCAGAACGAAATCACGATCTGCAGCTGCCATTCCGTCCAGCGTGATTTCCCGTGTCGCGTCGTTCGTCGTATCGATCCTGACCTTGTGGAAAAGGCTCTCAACCTTTCCAAGCGGGAAGCCTGCCTTAAGTTTGACTGAGATGCTCACAGGATTTGTTCGCAGGGCAGCCGGTGGGGCCAAAGGCGTCACGAGTGGCGCATTGTAAGTATCAGGCTTGCCCGTATCGCTCGACTTGCCCCAGCCGTTCTTCATTTCGACTTCCTGGACAACCGGGTAGGCATTGTCCGGGTTGTAACGCGGTGCGACGACTAAAGGCACACGCAGCGAGAAACGCTCATCGGAAAGCCGTACCGCCTGCTGATACTCGATCTGGATAACGACTTTCTCGTGCGGACCGATATTGGCGACCGCATTGGTAAACACGTTGGGTCGCTGCTGTTCGATCAGCGTTGCTTTTTTGCCTTCGCTTTTCGCCTGTTCATATATTTCGCGGGCTGTCTGCTTCTCCTTGATGTCAGCGACAATCACACGATCACCGATGACCATCTTCAGCGAATAGACCGCACTTTCTTCTGGCAATGGGAAAACATACAAGGCTTCAACGAAACCGTCGGTCGGGTTCTCGAATGCCTGCGTCAGCCGGGCTCGGACCGTCGGTCCACTCACATCGAGATCGACGTCCGTTGCGAGCCGAGGCGCTTCGACGTAACGTCCGGCTTCGTTTGTCTCCAGCAGAAGGCTGCCGGATTGAACCTCGTTTGGCGTGACCAGAGCGGGTGTTTCAGCGCGGGCCTGCACGATCTGCAACAGACAGAAAATGACAGCCAATGCGGGCAACAACGCCATGTTGCAGAACCAGATGAACGAACAGAAGCGGGAGAGTACCCGACCTCTATTGCTATGATTTGGTAGATTTATCGCGGGTGACATGACGTGCTCCTTGTTCACCTCGAAGAACTGGAGCCATTGTCGCTGGAGCCACTGTTTCCACTCCAGCGTAAGCTTTGCCAAGTTTCAGCCGTCACTTTCCGCAAATCGCCTTGCCGGTTACGCATATGTGTGGAATTGTGCAGAAAAGTACGCAGTTCAGGATAAGCCATGTCCGATCAGAACTCTCATCTGCCCGACCAGATCAATGCCCGTGTTGCAGTCCGGATTCGTGAGGAAATCGCCCGACGGCGTATTTCGCGCCAACTTCTGGCCGATGAAGCGCGGATCAGCCTCTCGACTTTGGAAAAGGCGCTGTCGGGTCACAGGCCCTTCACGCTCGCAACAATCATCCGGCTCGAACAGGCAATGGGCGTCGCCCTGCGCGAACAGGCAGGTGAAGCGCCCGCCCAGTTGGCCAGAAATGGCAACAGTCACGCAGCGGAAGAACTGGGCGCCTACTCGCGCGCCTCGGTTTCATGGCTTGAAGGTGATTACCTGACCTTGCGTCCGTCCTTTGGGGAGGACAAGGCCATCTTCGCTTACATCACGGAAATCGGTTGGGATTTCGATGCCGGGCATCTCAATTTTCGTGAGCGTGAACGTTCTGACGTCTCGTTCTCACAACAGGGAGCTGTCTCCGTTCCACATCTTTCGGGACACATCTATCTCGTCACGAATACATCTGGCCAGTACCGTATGGCCGTGCTCTCCCGCCCAAGCATCACAGGCGAAATGTTCGGCATCCTGACGACATTGCGTGCCGGGCAGGGTGCACATCTGACACCAGTTTCGACACCGCTTGCGCTCGTGCCCATGAGGCAATTTGTCGAGTCGTCATTTGGGCGTGTGCGACCTGGCGACATATCCTTTGCAGCTTATTCGGCAATTCTGCACAAGACATTGGACGACGGCTATGCGGGTTTTATTTCGGGGTAATTTTACAGCGAAATCCAATTCGTTTTGGCCTTACTCCGTTCAATCCCTCTGTCTGTAAACGTTGTCGTTATGATAATTAAGTGTACTTTCGTAGCCATGAAATCTCGTATACTTTCCGCTGGATAACTCCTAACCCGGAGGATTGTCGCGTTGAAAAATTTATTGAGCGCAGCATTTTGTGTCCTGCTACTTGGGGCTTTCAGCCAGTCCGCGTCCGGTGCGTCAATCGGTGCTGGCAATCCCTATCCTGTTAGCCACTACAAGTGTGAGGATGGCACTCAGTTGGCGGTACGCCTCTTCGGTGATCGCGCTTCCGTCTCTGTTAACGGCAATGCGGCGATTGATTTACCTTCTATCGGCAAAGAAGGTACGACCTATTCGAACGGCCGACAAACGCTGACCATCATACAGGGACGTCTCTCATGGGGCGTGGGCCGCGCTGTTCCTTCAGCATGCAAGGGCGGTTGAAGGGCAGGTCTTGCCACGAGGGAATTGGCAGGCAGAGGAAATCAGTCCATTGGACTGATTTCCTTCGTTAGGTGCTTTGCGTGTTTACTGGAAATGGCCTAGCTCGGACTGTGAATAATCCAAAACTTCTCCAGATCACTCGGATTATCCCATGCTGCTACAGCGCCGGGACGAACGAGGAAGATATCGCCCGCCACGAATGTCACGCTTCCCTCGTCAGGGTTTGACAATGTCACCTCGCCCCTGCGCAGCATCATCAATTCCGAGAATGAATAGGTGATCGGATGACGAGCATAAGGCGTCGTGGCCCAGATGCCCCAGGCGATTGGATCGTCACTTTGGAACTCGTGACGGGAAGTCGTTGGTGCAGGGGTGGTCAGAAGTGCCGGATTGGGCGCTCCGCCAGGTGACATGGGATGGTCAAGATCAAGTTTACCGAAGGATACGCTTAGGCTCTCCTGATGTATCGTGAGGATGACACAATCTGCCGCATGTGCGCGCCATGAGAATATGCCTGCAGGCAGACTTGCTACCTCACCGTTGGTCAGTGTGATTTCGAGACCATTATTGTCCCGGATATTCAAAGCACCATCACACAGCATTATGATGGAGGAAAACAGGCTTTCTACCCCTGTTCCTTGGCCAGAAAGGATTGCGCGTCCGAAGCCGAAAGGCTCCGTCGACTGACCGTCCAGGCTGATGGCTCGGAAAGCTGTTTCCAGATCGGAGCCGCAAGCAGGTGCAACGCCCAGATTGATTACGTTTCTCAGCACGTTAGGTTCTTTCTGCATGGGATTTATTTCGATGCGAAACCAAGGCTGTCCTTGATCCAGTACCAGCGGATGCCGAGGTCCATGACAGGCTTGCGGATCGCATGCCAGGCAAGGCGGGGTATGCTGGTGGTCGGATAAACCATGGGGCGGCCTTCGGCGATATATTCGGCATACATCTTGCCAAAGGCAGTGGCCATGGCCACGCCCCGGCCATTATAGCCAAGCATGGCATGCAAGCCCGCAGCGGGATTGTGAAGATGTGGCAGGCCATCCATGGTCAGCGCCACGTGCCCGGACCAGTGATAATCGATGCCGATACCTTCCAGCTGTGGAAACAGCCGCACCATTCCGGCTTTCAACGCTTCCATCAGCGCTTTCTTTTCGTTCATTCCGACGGCGCCGCGTCCGCCAATAAGAAAACGCCCGTCTTCAGATTGGCGCATATAAAAAGCGATCTTGCGTGTTTCGGATAGAACCACTCCGCCTGGCATGATCTCCCGCCGCTGCTTTTCTGAAAGCGGCTCTGTCGCGATCAGCATGCTTTGCACCGGAAGAATGCTTTGAGCGAGACCCGGTACAAGGTTGTCAGTGTAAGCGTTGGTGGCGACAAGTGCTTCGCGTGCGCGAACCGACCCATTTGCGGTCTTTGCAATCCAGTCGCCATTCTCCGGCATCAGAGAAGTAACGGAGGAATCTTCAAAAATCTGAACGCCGCGTGCCGTGGCGGCGCGGGCAAGCCCACGGGCATAATCCAGCGGCTGCAGGGCACCTGCGCGGGGATCGCGCCATCCGCCGAAATAGCGCTCCGTGCCGGAAAGCTCAGTAATCTGCGCGCGATCCAAAATCTCGACTTCGACGCCTTGCGCCTGCCATTGCCGCGCACGCTTATGGACGGCAGCGGTTGCAAGCTGGGAATGGGCGGCCTGTATCCACCCGGCTCGAACAGGAGAGCATTGGATATCAAGTTCGCGTACAAGGCCGAAAACAAGATCGCCTACACCACCCACGAGGTCGATCATGCGCTTGCCGTGCTCTGGACCATAGGCAGCCAGAAGATCTTCGGGGTCATGCTTCAAACCGGGGATCACCTGTCCGCCGTTGCGTCCTGATGCGCCGAAGCCGACATGGCGCGCCTCAAGGACCACTACAGTTTTCCCGCGTTCGGCAAGGAACAACGCGCTGGAAAGGCCTGTAAAGCCGCCTCCAACAATAACGACGTCCGCCTCGTGCACGCCATTCAGTTTGGAATGGTTCGGTTTTGCCTCGCCAGCTGCGTTCCACCATAATGAGCGTGTGAAGCTCTCAGGGCTGCTTGCCATTTTCATCTTTCTCCAGCGTTTTTTCGGCCTGTCGAGCGACTTCACTCGGGTTTGTTCACCCAGAGCACGAAGGCTTCGGCTTCACCATTATTGAAGAATCTGTGGCGGGTCGTTGAAGGCAGTGCAAATCCGTCACCTGTTGAAAGCAGGTACTGTGCGTCTTCAATCTGCAGCGTGAAACTGCCCGAAATGACGTAACCCAGCTCCTCGCCGGAATGCGTGTAGCATTCCTCACCGGAACTCCCGCCCGGAATGATCCGCACTGCGAAGGATTTCATGGTCTCAATGAGTTCAGGCGAAGCACGGTGCTTGATGACGCCACCAGCGTTCAGCACTTCTGGCTGTTCTCCAGCACGCAATACATAGGGATTAGCTCGGGCAGCCGCGGCGAAGCCTTGCGGGTCGATGAGCTGGGCCGGGCTCATGGAGAGCACCTCGGCAATCGTATAGAGGGTACGCACAGTCGGCGATACGAGGCCCCGCTCGATCTGTGACAAGGCACCCGTCGACAGACCAGAGACTTCCGACAGATAACCGAGAGTGAGACCCAGTGTCTGCCGTCGCAAGCGAATGCGCGCTCCAATATCCCCTGCGTCGTTGGGCGCAGGCTCGCTGGTCGGGGCGGTCGGGGATATTTCTGCCTTGTTCACTTTTGGCATCCTTTGATGGCTCTCGCTACAAACAGGATTGAATCGGGGTTGATTAGTTTTCACTATTCTGCTTCATATTTGATCTACGTTCAATAAACTAAAAACAAAATCCATCCAAAACATGGAGGGGGACATATCGGACATGGCTCACAAGGATACACCTTATTGGTGGGAAGCCGCTCCGCCGCGTAGCATCGAGAACCACGAAATCGAGCGGGATTGCGACGTTGCCATTGTTGGTGCGGGTTATGCGGGGCTTTGCGCTGCTCTTCATCTGGCGCGCGCAGGGCGAAAGGTTCAGGTTTTCGAGCGGGAACAACTGGGGTTTGGCGCTTCCAGCCGCAACGGCGGCTTTACCAGTGGCAATATTCGTCCCGACGATAAGACACTGGTGCGCAAGTTCGGCTTGGAACGTGCGGTCAAGATTGCTGCTGAAGGCCATGAAGCGCGTCGCTTCATGATCGATTTTCTGGCTAATGAAGGCATCGACGCGGATTTCCAGCTTGTGGGACGGTTCAGCGGTGCGATGACGCGCGCCGAATATGACGATATGGCGCGAAGCGCTGAAGCTATCCAGCGCGCGACCGGCATTGAATCCTATGCGGTTCCCTTGAACGAGGTTCGCCGCCATATCGCCACGGACCTCTATGCTGGCGGCAGCGTGCGTATGGATATAGGCGGTCTGCATCCGGCAAAATTTCATGCGGAACTGGTGCGGCTTGCACTCGCTGAAGGGGTGCTGATTCACGCCGAATGCCGCGTAGAAGGGATCGACCAAGGCGCTGATAAAAAGACAGTAATTACCGCGCGTGGCCGCGCTCAGGCACGCGAAGTCCTTGTTTGCACGAACGGTTATACCGACCATTCGGACCGTTGGTTGCGTCAGCGGCTGGTGCCTTTGCGTTCACGAATCATCGCAACCGAGGATCTGGGTGAGGAACGTGTGCGCGACTTGGTGCCGGGGTTGAAAATGCTCACCGACACCCGTGCTATGACTTACTATTTCCGCCCATCGCCGGATGGACGGCGCATTTTGTTCGGTGGGCGTGACGTAACAAGCCGAGGCGACCCGGATAGTGCCACGCAGCGCAATTATGCAGAAATGTGCAGGGTTTTCCCTCAACTTGAAGGCGTTGGTATCTCGCATAGCTGGTTTGGCTATGTGGCGATGAATCGGGACATGGTGCCTCGAATTTTTCAACGTGGAGCGGTTCATTATGCAACCGGTTTCTGTGGCTCGGGTGTCGTCTGGGCTCCCTGGCTCGGCCTCAAAGCAGCGCAGAAAATACTGGGCGTACCGAACAGCGAGAGCAGTTTCGATTTTCGTCCCCCACGTCTTGTTCCTACGTGGCGCGGAAAGGCCTGGTTCATGCCGCTGGTTTTCGCCGACCTTGAACGGAAGGATCGTAAGTTGGAGGCAACAGCATCCAGTGAGCGAGCATTGAGAAACAGCACAGGTTCTCAGGGTGGCCACGAGTGAGAAGCCGCAACGCGGACGCTGGTCACAACGAATTTCACTTTATCAAACGCGGTTTCACAACCGGCGTTACGAATAACAGGCTTATCGCTGCATTTAGGAAGGAGAATGTCATGCGTCTCAAGAAAATTTTCGGTCTGGCGGCTATGGCGGTCATCATGGGGGGCGCGATGCCTGCCTTGGCCCAGGAGGTCGTCAAAGTAGGCTCTTCGCCCACCGGTTTGCCGTTTACTTTTGTGAACACGGAAACCAAGGCGATGGATGGCGTATTGGTCGATGTGGTCAAGGCCATTGAATCGGATATCGGCATCAAGCCGGAATTCGAAGCCGTGCAGTTTTCGGCGCTCGTGCCATCGCTAACCTCGAACAAGATCGACATGATTGCTTCGGCAATGTTCATCACGGAAGAGCGGGCAAAGGTCGTGGACTTTTCTGATCCTGTCTATGGTTATGGCGAAGGCGTCTTCGTACCGGTTTCGGATGATACCGCATACAAGACCTATGCGGATCTCAAGGGCAAGACCATCGGCGTGCAGGTGGGGACCACTTTCGTCGATCTCTTCAAGAAGAGCGGGCTGTTCAGCGATGTTAAGGTCTACAAGGGCATTCCCGATATCATTGCCGACGTGAACGCCGGGCGTATCGATGCCGGTTTCGGGGATGGTCCGATGGCTGCCTATTACCTCTCTCAGGGCCGGTTCCCCAAGGTGAAGATGGTCGAGAGTTATGAAGCTTCGGCTGGCGGCGAGTTTGGCCTGGCCCTGCGTAAAGGTGATGAACGTATGCCCAAGATCAACGCGGCCATTGCCCGCATCAAGTCGGACGGTACGCTTCAGAAAATTCTTGCGAAATACGGACTGAAATAATTCCAGTGCGAGCATGGGGATCAATCCCCATGCTCGAAATTTCAGGTGTGCTCCACGCGCGCGTCCGAGCTGAAGCCCTTCATGCTTTTCGGTCTGCGCACGAGACGGGGCCTACCGGCCGCAAGGCCTAATCCCCGTTTGATCGCGCCAAATAAATAGAGTTAAAGCCAATGCAAAATTTTCTCATGGACATCCGCGAGTTCTTCCCGATCTTGCTGGAAGGCGTGAAATACACGCTTCTCGTGACCCTGGGTTCCCTTGTCCTTTCGACGCTTCTGGGGCTCGTTTGGGCGCTGATGCGGGTATCGGGGATTCGCTGGGTGTCGGCTATTGCCGCAGCTATCGTTAATGTGATCCGCGGTATCCCCATTCTGGTGCAGCTGTTCTATATCTACTTCGTTCTACCGGAATTCGGCATTGCGCTGTCCGCTCTTCAGGCTGGTATCATCGGTCTCGGCATTGCCTATTCGGCCTATCAGGCAGAAAATTTCCGCGCTGGTATCGAAGCCATCGACCATGGACAGACGGAAGCCGCGCAGTCCATCGGTATGGGCTGGTTCATGACGATGCGCCGCGTGATCCTGCCGCAGGCTGTTCGCGTGATCCTGCCGCCTTACGGCAACATCATGGTCATGCTGTTGAAGGACAGCTCGCAGGCATCGGCCATCACCGTTGCTGAACTAACTCTACAAGGTCAGCTGCTTGCCTCTTCGACCTTCAAAAACATGAGCGTCTATACGCTGGTTGCCATGTTCTACCTCTGCCTGAGCTTGCCGTTGATGATGGCTGTCGGGCGCCTCGAAAAGCTCTTTGGTAAAAGAAACGGACACTGATCATGGCGATGATTGAAATAAAGAACGTCACCAAATCCTATGGTCCGCTTCAGGTTCTCAAGGGCATCAGTGCTGATGTGCAGAAGGGTGAAGTGGTCTGCCTCATAGGTCCCTCCGGTTCGGGAAAATCCACGATGCTGCGCTGCCTGAACGGGCTGGAAACCTATCAGGGCGGTGATATTCTGATCGAAGGCCAGCGGGTCAACGCGAAGGATCGTTCGATCCACGATATTCGCACGCGAATGGCGATGGTTTTCCAGCGGTTCAACCTGTTTCCCCATCGAACCGCACTTGAGAATGTCATTGAGGGGCCGGTCTACGTCAAAGGTGAAAAGCCGGCCGAAGCTCGCAAATATGGCGAGCATCTGCTTCAGCGCGTGGGTCTCGGAGACCGGGCCAACCATTATCCGGGCCAGCTTTCCGGAGGTCAGATGCAACGTGTTGCGATTGCCCGCGCCTTGGCGATGCGGCCGCAGGCAATCCTTTTCGATGAGCCCACGTCTGCGCTCGATCCTGAATTGGTGGGCGATGTGCTTGATGTCATGCGCAGTCTTGCCGATGAGGGGCTCACCATGCTGGTAGTGACGCACGAGATGGGCTTTGCCCGCGACGTAGCTGACCGTGTGCTTTTTCTCGACGGCGGTGTCATCGTTGAACAGGGTAAGGCCAAGGACGTGCTCGGCGCACCCCAGCATCCGCGTACACAGGACTTCCTGCGCCGCGTTCTCAATCATTGATCCAAATTTACGCGTGACACATGCCTTGTGTCGCGCTGGAGGCGTCATGGCTTTCTATTGTTATCTGGATGCGGCGCGGACCGAGCAGATTCGCGGCGTGTTTGCCCACGAACTGCCGGAGATGGAGTTCCTCTCCGGCGCGTTAGATGCAGACACTGCGGCAAGGGTTCGTCATTTGCTATGCTGGCAGGCTCCTGAAGAGCTGGCGGAGCGCTTCCCTGCATTGGAAATCATTTTCTCAAGTGGGGCGGGTGTAGAGCAATTTCTTGAAGCAGATATCCCTTCTCACGTTCGCATTGTCCGCATGACCGAGCCAGGTCTTGCACGGATGATGCAGGAATATGTGACGCTCGCCGTGCTGTCCGTATTCCGGCAATTGCCCGCTTATCTGAAACAAAGCCGTGACGAGATTTGGCAGACGCTTCCTCAGCCAAGTGCGCATCGCCGCCGGGTGGGTGTAATGGGGCTTGGATATCTTGGCCAGGCCGCGTTGACAGCGCTCAAGCCTTTCGGTTTCCCATTGTCCGGCTGGAGCCGCAGCGAGAAGAATATTGAGGGTGTGCAGTGTTTTTCCGGTGAGGATGGGCTTCACGAATTCGTTGCACAGACAGATATACTTGTCTGCCTTCTGCCGCTCACGGCGGAAACGGAAGGCTTGATCAATGCCGGGTTTATTGCGCGCCTGCCGACGGGGGCAAGTGTGGTTCTGGTCGGTCGCGGGCCGCATACGGATTATGATGCCCTTCTTACAGCTCTCGATAGTGGACATCTTTCGTCGGCTTTCATTGACGTGACTGCACCTGAGCCACTTCCATCGGCGCATCCCCTTTGGTCGCATGCAAAAGTAATCCTTACACCCCATATCGCTTGCGTGACTGACAGCCATGGAGCGGCTGACATACTCGTTGAAAATCTGCAGCGGCTGCAGAAGGGCGAAGCGCTTATGGGGGAGATTGACCGCAAGCGAGGCTACTGAAGCAGAGGGGAGCCATAACGTTGGCGATCGATCAATGAACCTCCATCGTGGCGGGGTGCAGTTCGATATTGTTCACTCCGTTGCGGCAACAAGGCGTTTGCATGCGCTGACCAGATCAGGCTCCGACAGCAGTGCACCGCCGACGAGGTACATGATGTCATTGCCGTAAGCTTCGCGCATTTCCGGGATGCGGGCGAAGGTCATGCCACCGCCGGGTGCCGCGACGATGGCCTTGGGACCACCCATATCCACGGAGCAGGTCTTTGCGATCGATTGACATTCCTCGCGAGTAAAGCCGAAACGGCCACCGAAATTTGGATAGATCACGGCGTCAGCGCCCATCAGGCGGTGCAGTGTGCCAAAAAAGGCACGGTGCGAGAAGCCACAATCAGGTGAGACGACGTTGGCGCCGGAAAAGGCCGGGTGCGAGACGATGTGCAGGGAAAAATCCGGATCTGCAGCAAGTGTACGCACGATATCATAGCCTGCAAGCGCTGGAGCGATCATTACACCGCCTGCGCCGTATTCCTGCGCCTGTTTTGCCCGCTCGATGATCGCGGTTGCAGGGCCTGTGATGTTAGGAACGAAACTCGTGCGACCGCCGCTCTTCGCATTCGCCTCGCCGATCGCCTCAATACAGGCCTTCAGCCGCTCCTCGAAGGGAGCGGTCTTCTGGTCGACGAGACCGTGGTCGTCCTTCACAAAATGCATACCGCCCAGCGCGAAATCATGGGCGAGGCGGGCAAGCTCCGTAGTCGACAGGCCGACCGGCTTGATGGCGGACATCAAGAGCGGCTTTTCGCCGATGCCAGCGCGGGCACGCAGGCCTACTATGCCGTGGCGTGGTCCCTTGCACAGATCAAGCAGGCCCGGCGACAGGCCGATATCCTCGACCTTGATGCCGGGCTTGATGGAGCTGTTACCAAAGACGATGTTGAGAAACTGCAGGAAATCCCCGCCGATATCGTCCTCCGAATAGGAGATTGCGGCGAGAAATCCCGGTCTGCCTTCGGGATCCTGGAGCAGGCTTTCCAACCGACCGAGTATCTCGTCCTCGACATAGCCTTTCGGCACGACGTTGCGCGGGATTTCCACGGTCTGTTCCAGCGCGATGTCGAGCGCACGCGCTTTGGCCTCCGCCTCGTCGGCGGCGCGCACGAAATAGGTAACCGTAAAGCGCGGTGCCATCAAAGCGCCTCGGCCTTCTGTGCGGAATGCACATGATCGAGGCGCACTTCCACCAGTTCCTCTTCGCCGATGGCGAGATTCTTGCCGACAAGTTCCTCAATTGCCGAAACCAGAGCGCCAGCATCCAGCCCATATTTCTTCATGAGATATGGCTTCGAGGCGCCGTGCGCAAAAGTGTCGTTGAGACCAAGGCGCTTGAGGCGGATACCAAGCCCTTCTTCCGCAAGGATTTCCGAGACCAGCGACCCGAGGCCGCCGATGATGGTGTGGTTTTCCAGCGTGACGATACCTTTCTTGCCGCGCGCGGCTCTCAGGAGACCGTCCTTATCGAAAGGTTTCAGCGTGGAGGCGTGAAGATGATGGATCCCGACACCACGCGCGGCAAGTGGGCCAGTGGCGCGCAGCGCTTCCTCGGTACATACGCCGGAAGAGACGACGAGGATGTCATCGCCTTCCGAGAGCGTGCGTAGCTTATTGAATTCAAAAGGCGTTGAAAACAGACGAGGTACTTCGCCGCGCAGGATGCGCACATAGACCGGGCCGTCGATGCTGTCGGCGACTTCCAACACAGTCTTGACTTCCGTCGCATCGCCCGTTTCGAGGATCGTCATGTTCGGTACCGCGCGTAACACGGCAATATCCTCAATCGCCTGATGCGTAATGCCGCCCGGTGTGGTGATGCCGGGAAGGAACCCCATTAATCGCACCTTGCGGTTGGAATAGGCAATCGAGTTGATCAGCTGGTCGTAGGGCCGTCGATAGAGGAAGACCGAAAAGGTATGGATGAACGGCCGGAACCCCTGCATGGCGAGACCGCCAGCAAAGGACAACATGTTCTGTTCGGCCATGCCGAGAGTGAGAAACTGCTCCGGATGCCGATCGCGAAAACCATCGACTTCGCAAGACGAGGTGAGATCAGCTGAAAGGCACAGAACTTCCGGACGCGCGGTGGCGAAGGCTTCGAAAGCCTTGGCGTAAGGGCGGTTGACGATTTCGACCATTGTCAGGCCCTTTCCATCGCAGTGAGATCGATACCGAGTTCGATGGCAAGTGCCGTCTGCATTTCCTGCCTCTCTTCCGCGCTCTTGAATCGGACATAGTGCAGGCGCGGGAAACGCTTCTTCAGAAAATCCATGCCCTGGTAAGGCGAGGTGTTGGCGAGGATGACAAGTGGCTTGTCAGCCTCCGCGCTCTCGGCAGCTGCACGTAGTGCGCCCAGATCGTGGCCATCCACCGAACGGCAGGTGACCCCAAAGGACGCCACACGGGACGCAAGGTCGCCAAGGTCGAGCACGGAAGACATGGCGCCGTCGCATTGCTGGCGGTTTACATCGACGATCACGCGGATGTTGTCGATCTTGTGGTAGCTCATCGCCGCAAGACATTCCCAGGTCTGGCCTTCCTGGAATTCGCCGTCGGACATATAGACCCAGACTTTGCCGGGCTCCTTTTTACGCAGCCGCGCCCAGGCGACGCCTGACGCCATGGAAAGCCCCTGGGCCAGCGATCCTGTGGTCACTTCCATGCCGGGGCTATGTTCGGCGCCGATCATTTCGACGGAGCCGCCATCCTTGTTGAAATGATCAAGCGCGTGTTCGTCCATCCGTCCCATTTCGATCAGCGCGGAATAGATGACGAGCGCATAATGGGCAGGCGAGATGAAGAAGCGGTCGAAGTTCGGACCGACGGGACCATGATATCCGGCGCCGGTGAAGGCATCCGGATTATGCGCCGAAGGCACGCCACGGAAAGGCAACGGCACTTTCGGCAGGGTTGGCTCGCCGAGCGTCAGCAACTCATTGTAGAGCAGCGCAAGGCTCTCGGCGGCGGAGCAGGCCTGGCTCAGATAGCCGCCATTGTTCTTCATCGTATGGAAGAAGACCCGTCGACGGATGCCGAGTGCGATTTCCTCGGTGGATTTTTCGTTGGTCAGAACCATCGTCTCAGCTTCTTTCCGGGAAGAGCGCCTTCAGGCCTTCAGGCGACGGCGTTGCGATGCCGCGCTCCGTGATGAGGCCGGTGATGAGGCGGGCTGGCGTGACATCGAAGGCGGGATTGGCGGCAGGGCTGCCTTCGGGCGAGATGCGGACGCTCGCAATGGATCCATCGGCGGCGCGGCCCTGGACGAAGCTCACTTCGTCGGCGTTGCGTTCTTCGATCGGGATTTCCTTGACACCGTCATGCACCGTCCAGTCGATGGTTGGCGAGGGGAGTGCAACATAGAACGGCACGTCGTTGTCACGCGCCGCGAGCGCCTTGAGATAGGTGCCGATCTTGTTGCAGACATCGCCGTTTGCAGTGGTGCGATCTGTGCCGACGATCACCATATCGATATCGCCGTGCTGCATCAGATGTCCACCGGCATTGTCGACGATCAGCGTGTGCGGCACACCATGGCCGTTCATTTCCCAAGCCGTCAGATAGGCACCCTGATTGCGCGGACGCGTCTCATCGACATAGACATGGACCGGGATTCCTTCCTCGACGGCCATATAGATCGGCGCGGTCGCGGTGCCATAATCGACGGTAGCAAGCCAGCCTGCGTTGCAATGGGTAAGGATGCGCACGGGCTCGCCCGGCTTCTTTTTCGAAGCGATCTCGCGAATGACATCGAGGCCGTTCGCGCCGATTGCGCGGTTGAGCTCAACATCTTCTTCGGCGATCTCGGCGGCACGCTTATAGGCAGCATCCGCACGTTCCGCCTCTGGCAATGGACGCAGATATTCGCGCATCGCATTCAGCGCCCAGCGCAGGTTGATGGCGGTGGGACGGGTCTCGTTGAGTTCTTCCCATACGGCATCGAGGTGAGCATCCGAGGGGTCTTTCGCCATCGCGATGGCGACGCCGTAGGCGGCGGTGACGCCGATCAGCGGCGCGCCGCGTACCCACATGTCGCGGATTGCATCGGCGACATCGGCGACGGTTTTCAGTGTCACGACACGGAATTCATGCGGCAGCCAGCGCTGGTCGATGATGTCAACGGAGCGACCGTCTTCGTTCAGCCAGATCGTATGGTAGTGGCGTTCTCCGACTTTCACGCGAGAATCTCCTTTTCAAGCCGCTCCGCGGTCTCTCGGATATCCCGAAGACTATGGATGCGCTGCCGGTTGACGGCGAGGTGACGCCCGAACTTCAGCGCCTTGCTCTCGCAAGAAGCGCGGCGGTCGGGGTCGGTGATGGTTTCAAAATCGGCATTGTGGGCAAGGCCCAGGATGCGGCGATGGGTTTCGATGCCGGCAAAGCCCAGCATTTCGTGCCAGATCTCGTCGATGACGATGTTGAGTGCCTGTTCGGCGGCAAGCGGGTCCTGGCGATCTTCGAAGAGGCTTGCCTGATAGAGGATACCCTTACGCTCCGTACGCCACAGGGCAGCGAATTCGGCGCGGAACGTTTCCCAAAGTGTGTCGATCGTATCCAGAAGATAGGCACGCATGCTGTCGCGAGCGCCGGGTGCAGTCTCATGACCAGCCTGTGAAAAATAGCTCATCCAGAAATTGGCGATCAGCATGCCGACGTCGAAGCTGATTGGACCGTAAAAGGCAAATTCCGGATCGATGACACGGGTCTCATCGTCGGTCACCATGACCGAACCGGTGTGCAGGTCGCCATGGCATAGTGTTTCGGCCTTGGCAGAGAAGAGGTGTTTCAGCCGCTGCGCTTCCACCTTGAGCTCGCGGTCGGCGCGCAATTCCGCCACGATTGGATCGAGCTGCGGTGTGGTGTGGTGATTGAGCTTTGCCTCGAAATAGGGATCGGAAAAGACGAGATTTTCCGTGATGTCGCAAAGCTCGACATTGTCAGAGAACAAGGCGACATCCGCCTTCTTCTCGCGGGTCACCATGGAAAGGTCGGACCCCCGGAAAAGAGTACGAGCAACGAAGAGGCCGAGGTCACGACCGATCTTGGGAAGTTCGCGACCGTCAATCAAAGCACGGCGCAGAATGATGTGCGGGGTCAGGAATTCCATGACGATGATTGCCTGGGCTTCGTCAAAGAACAGGATTTCCGGCACCATACCCGGGTCACGCGCGCCCTGGCGCTTGAGAGCGTGATATTCGAAAAACGAGCGTTTGAGCGGAAGCGGCCAGCTTTCGCCGACGAGGCGCACGTAAGGCAGCGCCTGCTTGACGATCACAGCGCCCGCTTCACCTGTGACGATGAAGACCAGATTGAGATTGCCGTCACCGACTTCCCGGATGGTCCAGCGCGACGAATCGCTTCCGACCGTCTCTTTCAGGGCGGCGTTGCCGCCAAGCCGAACGGGCAGTGTCTCTATACTCAGCGCCTCGAAGACGTGGCTGTCCATAATGCTCTCCTCCTGCGCATGGGCCGCCTCCACCATGCGCCGCCATGCCGTCTTTCCCACAGCTAAGGCATCATTCTGTCAAATGTCAATGGCCTTGACATTTGATGGTGGCCTATCTTAACGTGGCGTCAGTGGGAGGAGTTTATGAGCGAACAGCCAGTGTTTCGCATTGAGGACGTGCGCAAATCCTTTGGACCGGTGACGGTCTTGCAAGGTGTTGACCTCGACCTCAAAGCAGGCGCAGTGACGGTTTTGATGGGTGCCAACGGCGCCGGAAAATCGACGCTCGTGCGCATCCTCTCGGGCGTCTACACGCGTGGTGGCGGCACCATCACGCTGGCAGATGCTGCCTTTGATCCAGCGACGCCCGCCGAGGCAATCCGTGCCGGCGTTGTCACAGTGCATCAGAACATCAATGACGGCGTCGTCGCCGATCTCGATGTGGCGACCAATCTCACGCTCGATCGGTTGAACGGGCGTGGTGCGCGGCTTTTTTTCAATCCGCGCCGGGTGCGTCGCGAAGCGGCGGCGGTCGCCTCGCGCATGGGCCTTGCCATCGACCTTTCGGCCAATATCACTGACCTGACACTTGCGGATCGCCAGATGGTGGCGATTGCGCGTGCCATGGCGCATGAACCGAAAGTGCTGATCCTCGACGAACCGACGTCGTCGCTTTCCAGTGCCGAGGCGGATCGTCTGTTCGACCTCGTTGATCGGTTGAAGGCGCGGGGTGTCGCCATTCTCTATATCTCGCATCGCATGTCGGATATTCGTCGCCTTGCCGACAGCATCGTGTCGCTGCGCGACGGTCGCATCACGGGCCGTTTCGAGGGGCCGGAACTCGATTACGAGGGCGCGGTCAATGCCATGTTGGGGCGCAAGGTGTCGGCTGGTGCCGTTGCCGTGCGCGACGCAAGTCGCCCGGTCTTCAGCGTGCGGGGCCTTAAGCTTTCCGAACAGGCGCGACCCTTCGATTTCGATCTCGGCGATGGCGAGATCGTCGCAGTCACGGGTCTTGTTGGAGTCGGCAAGACGGCACTTGCTGAAACGCTGTTTGGTGCGCGGGCCCCGGAAGCAGGCGAAATGACGCTGGATGGCGTGAACTATGCACCGAAGACAACGGGTCAGGCGATTGCTAGAGGCGTTTTCCTTGTCGCCAAGGACCGTGCGATTAGCGGCATCGTGCCGGACTTCAATATCTACGAGAATATCAGCTTGCCATTCTTACGCCGGCTTTCGACTTTCGGCATTTCAAGCCGACGGGCAGAGAAGGCAACGGCGCGCCAGCAGATTTCGTCGCTCGGTGTCGTCTGCCGCAATGAGCGTGACGAGATGCAGACGCTGTCGGGCGGCAACCAGCAGAAGGTTATGGTTGGCCGCTGGCTTTCCGAGCCATCGCGACTGCTCATCCTCGATGAGCCCTTCCAGGGCGTCGATATCGCCGCTCGTCGCGACATAGGTGAGAAGCTGCGCGCTTCTGCGGCAGGGCGCACCACAATTCTTTTCCTGACGGAGCTCGATGAAGCCTTCGAAGTCGCCGACCGCATTCTCGTGATGTCGGAACACACCATCGTAGGCGAGCACCGCAATGTCGACGTCGATGTCGAGCGGCTGCTCTCCGAGATTGCCGGACAATCCCATCAACAGGTCAGTGCATGATGATAAGTGAACAGAGCAAATCCGCCGCCACCGGCGCAGTTCCGCCTGCGGTCCTGAATATCCGGGAAACCGCGATCAAATATGGCTTCCTCGTGCTGCTTGCTGGCATGGTGCTCTATTTCTCGGCTGTAACCGGTGGTTTCGCTTCGCCCCAGAGCGCGGTCTTTATCCTGCAATCCGTGTCGATCACCGGTATTCTTGCACTTGGTGTCACCGCGACACTCGTTGTCGGCGGTTTCGATCTTTCCATTGGCTCGGTTGCGACTACCGCCATGATGGCTTCGTCCTATGTGATGGTGGTCATGGGTGGTGACGCCCTGACAGCGACACTCGTCTGCCTAGCCGTGGGCGTGCTCGTCGGTTTGGTGAACGGGATCATCATCGTCTATATGCGCGTTCCCGATCTTCTGGCGACGCTTGGAATGATGTTCCTGCTGCTCGGCCTGCAGCGTATCCCGACCGAAGGACGCTCGATTGCAACGGGCATGACGTTGCCGGATGGCTCGACGGCAACGGGCGCTTTCAGCCCGGCCTTCCTCGCGCTTGGCCGTCATCGTTTCGATTTCATCCTGCCCAATCTGGTGCCAGTTTCGGTGGTCGTGTTGATCGTGCTGGCCATCGTCATCTGGTTCTTCCTTGAATATACCCGCTTCGGCCGGATGATGTACGCTGTCGGCTCCAATGAGCGCGCGGCAAGCCTCGCCGGCGCGCCGGTCAATGCCTACAAGATCTCGGCCTATATCATCTCCGGCGTCTTCGCCTCGATCGGCGGCATTCTGCTTGCCGCCCGCCTCGGGCGCGGGGATATCGCCTCGGGCAATAATCTGCTTCTCGATGCCGTTGCCGCAGCCCTCATTGGTTTCGCAGTGCTTGGCGCTGCCAAGCCGAATGCGTTCGGCACTGCCGTTGGCGCTCTCTTCGTCGGCATTCTTTTGCAGGGCCTGACGATGATGAACGCGCCTTACTACACCCAGGATTTCGTCAAGGGCGCGGTGCTCGTCATCGCCCTGATTTTCACCTTTGCGCTCTCGAAAAGAGGCAAACGCTGAGGCGGGAACCTTCAGCGGGCTAACAATATTGATCAGTGGAGGAGACTGACATGAATTTCACGCGTAGAACCCTGGGCAAGCTGACGCTCGGGCTGATGGCTGCAGCAACATTTGCCACGCCGTCCCTTGCGGCGGATATGCCGAAACCTTTCGACAAGCCGGGTGAGGTGAAGATCGCACTCGTGCGCTATCTGTCGACCGGCGACTTCTTCCAGTCTTACCTCGCGGGCGTTGAAGCACAGGCCAAGGCGCTGGGCGTCCAGCTTCAGGTGTTCGACAGCCGTCAGGATGCAGCTCTGCAGGCCGATATGGTCGATCAGGCCATTGCGCTTGGTGTGCAGGGCATCATCATCCAGCACGGCCTGACTGAATCTATGAAGGAAGCCGCCAAGCGTGCGGTCGACGCGGGCATCAAGGTGGTCGCTTTCGATGTGAATGTCGAGAACGAGAAGATCCCGCAAGTCGAGCAGTCCGATCATGACCTCGCTCGTTTGGCACTTGAACAGGCGATCAAGGACAATGGCGAGAGCTTCAAGGCTGGCTATGTCTATGTCGCAGGCATCGCGCCGCTCGACCGTCGTGACGAGAAATGGAAAGAGTTCAAAGCGAAATATTCGGGCATCAAGGAAGCTGCCCAATTCGGCACGATGGATAATCCCATCGCCAATTCGGTTGCCAATCAGGCGCGCTCGGTGATTTCTGCCAACCCCGACATCACCGTGATGTTTGCACCCTATGACGAATTCGCCAAGGGCGTGAAGATTGCGGTCGACGAAGCGGGCATGTCTTCCGACGTGAAAATTTACTCGGCGGATATCTCGACCTCCGACATCGCCGCCATGCGTGAATCCGGTTCTGCATGGGTCGCGACAGCAGCGACCAACCCGGCTGTGGTTGGTCAGGTTTCCGTGCGCTCGCTCGCCATGCTGCTGGCCGGTGAAAATCCGGGCAAGCAGGTCATCGTGCCGCCGACGCTGATTACGCAGAAAGATCTCAACGATCAGGACATCAAGAATATGGAAGAGCTCGGCACGAAACTGCCGCAGTTCGCCCATGCCGATGTTGCCATGCCTGCATGGATGCCGAAGCCCTGATTTAGAGCATTTCCAGCAAAGGTGCGAAGCGGCTTTGCGTAGGATAATGCGGTGAAACAACCGCTCTAGGCATGACGGAATGAAGAAAGGGGCGGTCCATCGGACCGCCCCTTTCTATATGTCTGAAAGGCTGAGGAAGTTGTCTGCACCAGCCCGAAAAATCAACGCATGGCTGCCGCGATATTCCCGCCATCGACGGTAGTCACGTCGGCCGTCGTGCGTTCGGCTAGTGCATGGTGCACGAAGGCACGGGCGACATCTTCAGCCGTCACTTCAAGGCCAAGCAGATTGCCGCCCATATAGTCCTTGACGGAGAGGCCGCGAGCCGCAGCCCGATTGGCAATCATCTCATCGTTCAGCAGGCCGGAACGGATGCGATCGGCATTAACCGCATTGACGCGGATGTTGTCGGCACCGTGTTCCAGCGCGTACTGGCGTGACAGGAAGAGCGTTGCCGCTTTCGGCAGGCCGTAGGCACCGAATTTTGCGCCCGGATTGACCGCCTGCTTGGAGGCATTGAACAGCAGTACGCCGCCGGTTTTCTGTGCCTTCATGATGCGCACGGCATTTTGTGCGACAGTCTGATGAGCGAAGAAATTGAGCTCGAAACTCTTGCGCAGCAGCGTGTCGTCCATCGTGGCGATAGGGCTTTCCCAGGCCGCGCCGGCATTTGACACCACAATATCGACGCCGCCAAATGTTGCGACTGCCTTATCAAAGGCGGCTCGCACAGATGCGGGATCGGTGATGTCGCAGGCAATGCCGATGGAACTGTTTCCGGCAGCCTTCGCAACCGCCGAAGCCTTCTCGCCATCGAGATCGAGCGCAACGACATGAGCGCCCTCGGCTGCAAAGGCCTTGACGACGGCAGCACCGATGGCTCCCGCACCGCCAGTGACGACAGCGACCTGCCCAGTGAACGGTTTCGGCTTGGCGCCCGCGAGCTTTGCCTGTTCGAGCGACCAATATTCGAGATCGAAGAGATCGGGACGGCTGACCGGCTCAAAGCGACCAACGGATTCTGCATCGCGTGCTGCTTCGATCCACATCTCGCCGACATCGACGGCGATGGTCGCATCCTTGAAGGTGCGACCGTGGCCAAACATGCCAAGGCCGGGCACCAGCGTCAGGCGCGGCATGGGATCGAGCATGGTGCGCTTGACATCGTCGCGCGCATCGTTGCTACGGAAATATTCGGTGTAATTGGCGACGAAGGTTGCGACGTGCTGGTCGATGACGGCACGGTAGCCGGCGAGATCATCCGTGGCCGGTGCGGGCAACACCATAGGGCCGGTCTTGATGCGGATTGAAAGATCGGGTGTGGAGACACCGCGCGCCGCCATGTCCGCGACCTCGCGGGCATTGACGAAATCGAGAATAGCCGGAGTTGTGCGGAAAACGCTGACCATCCGGTCGTAGCGACCTTCTCCCTTGTCGACGGCAACTGCGCCGCGCAGCATGGAGGCGATATCGCCGGGCCTTGCCAGCGAAGCAGGGAGGGTGGCGGGCGTGAACGGATTGCGACCGTGGTTCTTGACGTGATCCTCCGCGACCGTGACATAGTGGATCATCCGGTCATAGGCTTCCTTCGCAGTGTCGCCAAAGGTGAAGATGCCGTGCTTGTCGAGGATCAGGCCCTCAACCGTCGGGTCCTGTTCGAACACTTCGGCGGCCGCCTTGGCGAGCGCGAAGCCGGGCATGATATAGGGCACAAAGCCCATTTTCTTGCCGAAGAGTTCTGTGCTCATCTTCTGGCTCTCGGCCTGATCTGCAATGGCGAGAATAGCCGTCGAATGCGTGTGGTCGATGAACTTGTGCGGGAGGAAGGCATGCAGTAGCGCTTCTACCGAAGGGTTCGGAGCGGCGGGTTCGATGAGATTGGCGCGCAGCAGCGTCACCATATCCTCGTCCGAAAGCCTGTCGAGTTTGCGGCTCTTGAGAAGGGCGTCGATTTTCACAGCGGGCAGGCCTGCCGGTTCGATAGTTCCCATGTCCCAGCCGCTGCCTTTGACGCAGAGCACCGCATGCGTGTCGCCGACGAGGTCTGTTACCTCGGTTTTTACCGACGTGTTGCCGCCGCCATGTAGCACCAGTCGTGGCTCGCCACCCAGAAGCCGCGTCGTATAGGTACGCAGCGCCAAATCGCGGTTGACGCCTTTCGCGGCGTATTCGGCGATGACCTTTTCCGCTTCGTCATCGCGCCAGAGATTTTCCATGGTAGTCAGCCTCCCGATAAACCGGCCCGACCGGCATCGGCGGACCCAAACTTTTCTGGCTCAAGCCTTGCTTGAACCGCCTTTGCCGAGCCCATCCTCGCTCCAGCGATCCAAAATCCGACGCGCCATCGAGGTGGTAATGACGAGATGGGAAGCAAAGTCGCCCTTCAACGCCGCCACCAGGGGCTCGAACTTGTTGTCTTCCTGCACGACAAGCATGCGTTTCTTGATGGCGCGAATGGAGGCGAGGTCGGCGGAAATGCAGCGCCTGTTGTGATTGCAATCCAGCCATTGGCCATCGCGATCTATGAGCTGACCGGCAATGACCCCGGCAGCGCCCTTTTCGCCCATGGCATGCATGTCGGCAGCCGAAAGCGCGCCGCATTTAACGAGATGGCTGTCATCCTCAATACCGCCGACGGAATAAAGCGCCAGATTGCAGTCCGGGATTGTAGCGAGCTGTTCTTTGATGACAGGTTCACCGCGCAATTCGTCAGCGAGGCGCTCGGAAGAGAGAACGAGCGGCGCGTAGAAGTTGATGCCTTCGGCATTGAGGCGGCGAGCGATTTCCGTAGTGCATTGGTCCGGCCTATAGGAATAGGGCGCACCGAGATTGCCGCAGAGCTGAACAACGGTAACGCTGCTCAGATCTGCGAAAGGCATTACGTCGGCAATGTGATAGACGGTGCGGCCCCAGGCAACGCCGACGCGGTCGCCCTTGTTGAGGAGTTCAAGGAAAACAGAAGCTGCGACGACAGGCATTTCAGCAGCTGGATCCATCGCTTGTCGGTCTTCCGGCACCAGCCAGACAGTGTTCAGGCCTGTCGCGTCTTCCAGTTCACGCGCCAGCACATCGTCTGAAAACAGTTCTGAGGAGGTCGAGATCGTGACGATCCCCATCTCGCGGGCCTTGCGCAGATACATCGCAATCGAAGCGCGGGAGATTTCAAGCCGCTGCGCTACCTCGTCTTGGCGCAGGCCGTGCGTATAATATAGCCAGGCGGCCTTATGGATGATCTGGTCAATCGGTCGGACGGGCATTGGGGTTCTTTCCTCGGTGTTCTGACATTAGTCATCGATACTGACAAAAGTCAATGCTTCAGCGCTGGCGAACGACGTGACATAATTAAAAGAGAATTTAGCCTGACGAACCGAGTGAACATCACGGGAGTCTCGGAAGGGCATTTATAGAGTTTTCGAAGTCCATGCGAACTTGGTTTCTTACGTTCAGTGACTTTCAGTTCCGCTTATTGCGGAGCGAATCTTTAAAACAATCGAGGCTTGTGGCATTCCGTCTGCCTGACCATTTGACGTCGCCCCCTGATTAGATTTGATTGAAGATGGCCTTAGAAACTCGCCCGATCCTCTGTTCGTTGTATCTTCCCCCCGCCAGATGTTCGGGGGTGTATTGCTGGAATGTTCCGATCGCAACGTCCTTTTTTGGTGATCGTAGCACGTTCATCAAACGCTACCTGATCGAATTGGCCGAGCCGTTTGAAGCAGTAATGAAGCCTTCGATGACACCAGTTTTAAACCATTTGCGCAGGTTATGGCGGCATCGTCAGCTGTTCCAATCACCCGCGCGAAAGTGCATAGCTCGTGCCGTGCTGTCCGTGTGTGCCGGGCAAAAGTCCACTTATCTCCGATAAGTGGATCGTTTTGGTTGCCGGTTGATATAGCTTGGCGGAAAGTCTGGCTTTGGGTAATCATAGTTGAGGGGTTGCCAAGCCCTGGAAACCTAATATCTGCCGAGACGGAGTGAACATGGCCATAGACGATATTTCATCTCTCCCGGTTTCGCAGTCCGTTGTCGGAAAACTGACGAGAGCAGCGATCTTTCTGGTCGTGACTATGAATGACGGTCATGAAGCAGAAAAGACTGTGCGTGGTCTGTGCGCTGATCTTTCGAGCCTGGTGCGAGGTGTCGGTTTCCGGCGATTGAATGGGCAACTCTCCTGCGTCACCGGTTTTGGAGCGCGGGCCTGGGACCGTCTCTTCGGTTCACCGAGACCGAAGGAGTTGCATGTATTCCGTGAGATACGCGGCGTTCATACCGCCGTATCGACACCCGGTGATATTCTATTCCATGTCCGGGCAGACAGCATGGACCAGTGCTTTGAGTTGGCAAGTCATATCATGTCGCGGCTTGTAGGTTGTGTTTCCGTTGCCGATGAGGTGCACGGCTTTAAGTTTTTCGACGACCGCGATCTCTTGGGTTTCGTCGACGGTACCGAAAATCCAGTCGATCAGGCCGCTCTTGCAGCAACTCTCATTGGAAACGAGGATCCTGAATTTTCCGGCTGCAGCTACGTGATCGTCCAGAAATATCTTCATGACCTCAATAGCTGGAACAGAGTCCCGATCGAGGAACAGGAAAACATAATAGGTCGGCACAAGCTGTCTGATATTGAGCAACGCGATGAGCAAAAGAAGCCTTATGCTCACAATGTACTTACGAACATTGAAGAGAACGGAGAACAGCTTCAGATCGTGCGTGACAACATGCCTTTTGGCGCAGTAGGCAAAGGAGAATTCGGCACTTATTTTATCGGCTTCGCCCGTTCGCCGTCTCGTATCGAGAAAATGCTGGAGAATATGTTCATCGGCAATCCACCCGGCACTTACGATCATATTCTCGATTTCAGTCGTGCGGTAACAGGCTCACTGTTCTTCGTTCCTACTGTGAGTTTCCTTGATGCTGTTAGCCCCGACACAACCTAGGCGACACTTGCACTCACACCTGATTGATCTCCAGTTCGGCTCCGTCGGGCCGGCTGATAGCCGCAATAGGTTGGCAGGCCAGAAAACCTGTGCTGGTGGCGGGTGGTGTTGCCGCGCGCTTCGATATTCTAAAGAACATCTTCTCGGGGCAAGATTTGCTACTTCGTGAAAGCGTCCGCTTTTACCAGCGGGTGCACTGTCGACTTGATCGCAAATGAGGTTGATCCGGACGGACGCAGCTTATTGGTATGTCATCGGGTAGGCGTGGATTGCTGTAAAACTGGTACGACTGCATCGGCTTCCTGAGCTGGTTGTAGACAATCTATCGCCCCCATTGAGAGCGAGTGGTGAACGATGTACTTGATCCAGCAACCAAACAAAAAACGCGGCGCTGATCTCCAAAGTCATTCAGGCATGAAAATACGTAACAGGTGACTTGTGCAGGAGTCACCTGTCTGGATGGTCTCTGGTGCAGATACTGGCAACGGCTCGTCTCAAGTCCGGCCGAGACGTTTACGCAATTCCTCATTCTCGGCGCGCAGTTTTGCAGCAAGTTCCTTGCGTAGTTTGAGGTTCTCCGCTTCAAGTGCAACCAAACTCGAAAGATCATCGCTGGACAAGCCCGTAGATGACACGGGTCTGTGCTTTGCAGCAGCGTTTTTCCAGTTGTAGTAGGTTTGTTCACTCACTTCAGCCTGCTGCAAAGCAACCTTGAGAGTGGATTTTCCACCCTTTGTTGCTTTCTCGATAGAAGCGAGAATGGAGGCACGCTGAGCCGGCGTGTACTTGTTGCGCTTGCGCTCCAACGGCGGTAGTGTAGCGGGCTCAGCCTTTGAAGCAGCTTTGACCGCTTTAGCGGCCTTGATAGCAACTTTGGTTGCAGCTGGAGAAGAGGCGGTTCCAGTTCGTTTTGATTTTGGTGCGGCTTTTTTCCGCGGAGCGCGCGTCTTTGGTTGGTTGCCGACAGGTTCAGCAGCATCAGTTTTCGTTACAGTCGGATTTGTGTCTGTAATCGTTTCGTTAGCCACGTGGATTTTCTCCTGGTTTGCTAGTCGGAATTGGCTCGATCGTAGAATATATAGATCAATGCTTAATGTGGAAATAAGATCAAGCATTTCGTGGAGCGAATATTTTCGTAATCATGCCTTGGTCAAGCAATGGATTCGGAAAAAACAATCTATAGGTAGTGATAAAAACTCCGCGAGCCAGGAGTTGACATAGTTCCTTGGATAGTTGTCACGGATGGCAACTCTGGTGTGCCATTTCATCGTCGCATATAAGAACAGGCGTGTTGGCAGGGATACGTATCCGGGTGTGGGGAAGCATTTCACTCGGTATGTTGAATCCGGTGTTTTACAAATCCGATCAATGTTTCCAGGGGTAGATCAACCCGAACGTCCTGGCACAAAGACCAGGGCCAACGACCTAAACCTTAAACTGCAAGCTGTCGCGAAAATCGAGAGGTTTGGGAGGCACCCACTTGAACGAGAGCTTTCTGTCAAGAATCGCATAGGTCAGCAAGAAAAACGACTGTACCTGGGCCGGTTCAAAAACGAGAAGCTGTTGTTAGGCCGCAAGATCAATCTGTTCGATACATTGTGAGAGAGATAGCGTCCTGAAATAGAAAACGCAACCCGCGGCAGCAGAGACAGATTTCCGCTCTGAATTGCTGGCTCCGGAAAGCGCGCACGCTTGTCTCAAGTGCAAACTGAACGGAGAAAATGAGTCCTTTTTGGTGATACGTGAACGCACGGCACAGAGAGTCTGTCGCAATTGATGCCGCCAGGTAGGTCGCGCCGCCGACAGGTCAAGTTTTAGTTTCTTGACTGATTATCAATGTTGTCATCCATTTGAATAACTGAACGGTAGAGTTCAAAACCCATGAAACGCCATATCGAGCGCGGATACGATCTCGTCATGTGAAGCAGAAAGGTTTGTGACTGGGTTCTTTAATACGGATACCGGAATTGCCGACATAAACTGTGTAACCAACACATGCTCCTCTCCTTCAATCTCGAAGCTCGGATTGAGCCGCTTCGCCGGGATGGGGGCAAGCGCTTTAATAATTAGAGGGATGACAATACGTGTTTTCAGCTCTTCCAGTAGGTCAGCCTGTACGTCGAGCACATAGCCGCCACCCGGATTGGAGTAAACGTCATATCTCGCCATTAGAATTGACGATAACGTCCAAGAGGTAAGCCATTTGCTTCGACGTAAGCATTAGAACTTTGCATCGCTGGACGATTTTCTTCTTTCCAAAGTGCTGACTTGGCAGCAGCTAGCGCCTGCGCAATTCCACTCTCGGCTGCACGCGAAATATTTATCTTATGTCGGCGCGCTTCAGAAAGAAGCTCATTATCGATTGAAAGATTGGTTGCGCGCTTGAATGTCCGGGCAGATTCCAATTGTGGCATAAGATATGCTCCTTTGGTCGATAAATATATGCGCATATTTATGTGCATTCAACGGGAATCTGTATGTAACTCGTAGGCAGATGATGGCTCCGGACTAGTCGCATTTATGTGCATAGTCACTGTCTCACGTTGTATCTTCCGAGTCACGATGAAGACGCGGGGTTGCTCGATATAGGAACATCTGACGCGATCTGGTCGGGCGCGAGATAGGCGAAACTTTGACTGGCAATCAGATTAGCGATGCATGATAGATAGACTTACGTGCCGTTTTCGTCACTTTGGTGAGCGTATGCCAACATCGGTTCCCAACACGTCGAAATATCTTCCTCATTGAACCTTCTGTCAATGAATGGCCCTGAAACTGTTTAGCGCTTCCTATCACTTAGCATAGGATGTTTTCTCCGTTTAGAAGATAGTCCCCCATAGCCAATAGTGCGAAAATTATCTCTCTATTTTGTTTCTGAAAACAAAATCGCCAGGAGGACTGAAACGTGATCTTGCCGCTGCCGCGCGCGGCACTTCATAACAACCGGAGTAGCATACCAATCTCGGCATTGGTAATGGCCTTCCTGTTATTCGGGCTTGTTGCGTGTAGCTCCAAGCTAGAACGAAGCGCTACGAATTTGTCGTTTTCTCGAACCGACTGCAAACGCGTGACAGTATATGTTTCTACTGTCAGAGCCCCAGCAGATGATTCCGGGACAACGTTTACGAGTGGCTACTCACCGCACCTGAGATTCGTAAAGCATGTAATATCAATCCCACCTACTCACAAGGCTAACTTGGTTGAGTGGCCCAGTGCACCACCAGATCCGGCCAAGGAATTTGTTACACTGACATCCCGGAGCCTCACTGCAGACGAGTTTTATTCGGCTATAGTTTCTGCCAATCGTATCCCTTCTGTCAGACTATTTGTACATGGATATAACAACACTTATCAGGAATCGGTCTATCGGCTCGCGCAACTTACAGCAGATTCCCCAGATGGCCAAACCCCAGTGTTATTTGCCTGGCCGTCCCAGGGTAACGCGCTAAGCTACAGCACGGACAGGCGCGCTGCGCTAGCTTCGACCGACGGTCTTGCCGAGACAATTGAGATCCTCGTCCAGGGAGGAAAGATCAAGGTCGGCCTCCTTGCACATAGCATGGGAGCGTGGCTTGCGATGGGAACCCTAGCCGGGTTGAGCCGAACCTCTCGATTTCAGGTGGCTAGGCGTTTGGATAATATAGTATTAGCCGCCCCAGATATCGATACTAATGATATGATCCGTAAACTAAATGCGATCGGGCGACTTGCGCACCCATTGAATCTGCTGGTATCTGGTGACGATAAAGCGCTGGCAGTGTCCCGGATTATTACCGGTGGCCATCGAGTAGGGGCTGACGACGTTTATGATCCATGGGTCAAGACGGCCGCTATGCGATATGGGGCGCGGGTTATTGATATTTCCGAACTCAGCGCTTCTGACAGTTTTCGGCATTCTCGGTTCACCGCGATGGTATCACTCTATTCAAAGTTTCACGGTCAAATAGACGATCAATCTGCCGCGAAATATGCTGGACCGGGTACTTATGTTTTTCATGTTGCGACGGCTCAGTTGGAGCCCACTGATCAATGAGTACATGTTGCGTCCACCATGGGTGTGAAGTTCGTTAACTATTGTACATCACAATTTACGTTGACATTCGAGCATTACTTCGCCATCAAACCGGGCGCAAACTCGAAACCAATCTAGATAATTATCACAAGCCAGTTGGCAAATTTATAATGAACTTCGCTCCTTTCGGCTGGTTGGGTTCTGCCGTTAATCGTCCACCATGCCCTTCGACTATGGAACGGCAAATGGCAAGTCCCATGCCCATTCCGTTAATCTTCGCGGATACAAATGGTTCAAAGATGTTTTCAAACTCGGTGAGACCAATACCAAGATCGCTGATTTCGATGCGAACTCCTGCGTTTGTCGGTACCGCGTTTATTCTGAGGACCCTCCCATATTGAGAGCCTTCCATGGCTTCTATCGCGTTACGCATTAAATTCACTAGCACTTGGAGTATTTGTGTTCGATCTACCATCAACTGTGGCAAGCCAAACTCTCCTTCGACGAGTATTTCAACTCGGTGTCGTAATGCATCTCCAGCCAGCAGGGCTCGCGCTTCAGATATTATGTTTCCAATATCGGTGAGAATGCGCTCATCTGCTGAGTGTTTAAATAATGCTTTGATTCGATTAACTATATCACTGGCGGTGTTAGCATCTCGTATGAGGCGTTCAGCCGTTTGTTTTGCCCGCTCTAGATTCACCGGTGTTGCTGACAACCAACGATGACATGCATATGAATTTGCTACGACAGCAGCGAGTGGCTGATTAACCTCATGCGCAATTGACGCCGATAGCTCGGCGAGACTTGCTGTTTGGCTAGCGCGAAAAAGCCTTTCCTGAGCCAAGCGCAGGGCTTCCTGAGCCCGCACTTCGCTATCGATGTCAATGCATATAACGTTCCATTGTACTATTTCACTAGCAGTATTATGCATTGGCACTGCGCGAGTTTCGACCCAACGGTATTCGCCGTCGAAGCGCTGCAAACGGTGCTTATGCGCGTAGGGTTCGCCTGACGAAAGGCATTGCGAATATCTCTTCTTAACTACTGCTAAGTCATCAGGATGAACACTTGTATCAAGCGTGGCCGCAAGCCGTGATTTTCCTGAACTATCCAACTCCTCGAGCTCATATCCAAGAAATTCCCGAAGCTGTTGACTCCGGTAAACTGGCTCACCATTCGGCGCAGCACAGTCAACCATTGCCGGTAACGTCTCAACCAAGCGCGAAAGGAAACGTTCTTTTTCTCGCAATTCATTTTGAGAAACTTCTTGGTCATGAATGTCAATGTTGGCGCCATACCAACGGATTATATTGCCCTCCTCATCGCGAAGCGGGTTAGCATAACCCTGCGTCCATCGATATTCACCATCCCAGCGGCGATTTCGAAACTTGTGTTCAAATTTTTCGCCGGTTTCGACCGAATTGGTTATCTTGTCCAAGTAAAGCAGTCTGTCATTCGGGTGTACGCTGCTGACCTTGCCCCCAAGTTTTATCCAGTTTTGAGTTCGCTCCAGCGGTTTTGGGTTGCTGTATTTGGGGCGGTAGCGGCGGGTTGCGGTGCGGAGCCATTTCGGCTGCGCAGCACCGCATCACGTCGCGGGTTGATGGTCTGAGCGAACTCGGCAGGTGTCAGCCAGCCGAGGCCAGAATGTGGACGGTGATCGTTGTAATCGCCGCGCCAGTTTGAAAGCGCTGATCGAGCATGGGTCAGTGACGAGAAGAGGGTTTCATTCAAGAACTCGTCTCGCAGCCGTCCATTGAAGCTTTCGATGAAAGCGTTCTGAATGGGTTTGCCAGGCGCAATGTAGTGCCAATCCACCTTAGAGCCTGAATCATAATGAATGTAATGATATCAGGCTCTTGCGATACGCCGTGTGAGGAAGCGGATATTTGCGAT